>NZ_AJLS01000134.1 GCF_000307875.1 Neobacillus bataviensis LMG 21833 | reverse complement strand
GGCGGAGAGCGAAGGACACTAGCCGCTAGGGCGCTGGAGCTGGACAATTCTCAAAGTCAAAATTTATACTTTCTTATCTCTGTACAAAAAAAGACCTCCATTTAGAAGGTCTTATTAATTAATTTACCATGCGTTGTGCTTCACGCAATTGGAACGTTCTCACTCGTCTTGGCAGGAACCGTCTAATTTCATCTTCGTTATACCCAACCTGTAATCGTTTTTCATCGATGATGATTGGACGGCGTAATAGCCCTGGATTATCTTTTATCAACCGGAATAAATCTTGAAGTGGCATTGAATCTAAATTTACATCTAGTTTTTGGAATGTTTTTGATCTGGTGGAAATGATTTCATCAGTACCGTCTTCCGTCATACGAAGAATCTCTTTAATTTCCTCCATCGATAATGGTTCAGAGAAAATATTTCTTTCATTGTATGGGATTTCATGCTCTTCCAACCATGATTTAGCTTTTCTACATGATGTACAACTTGGTGAAGTGTATAGTGTTACCATCTGTTCTTCACACTCCTCATTAATTTACGATTTATATTAATAATACCCTGTATAATGGATTTGAAACTTGTAATTGTGAAAGATTAAGTATTCTTAATTAAAATTATTATAAATAAGTAATTTATATCATTAATTATACACCACAGCTTCTAAAAAAGGTATCCTTTTTTCAAAAATTATTGAATGGCTGAAAATACATCCTTATTTTCTGTTACATTATATTAGACGAATGATTCCTCAAAAGGTTTCATAAATTATTACCATTTATCGTAAATAATTTAATTACATTTCTTTCTTTTCCAAAAGGTTCGTTTCTGATGGTACCCTTTTTAAGGGTGTTTTTTTAAATAATATGGTACACCATTGCTTTTCATTATTTAACCAATAATTACTTAACATATTATTAACTTCATTCTCAATTATAAAGGGAAATTGAAAACGCATTCATTATTTTAGAAACCTATCTGATTGATTATTTATTTTCCTCTTTCAATACGTCTTAAGTTCTTTTAAAATAAGGGTAAGAGGATATTTAATTTTGCATGATGAATATTCTGATTAGTTAAAATGGAGGGGTTTTTATCATGATGGGTTACATAGCTGATTTATCCATGGTCGCATTGCTAATCATTGGGTTGACGGCCTTTATGGGTGTGATCTCCAACGGTATCGGCGAAAAAATATTCGGTGGTAAACATCGAACCGAATTTACAGATGAGAGTGCAAAATACCGGACAGGTTGGAAAGCTGTTGGCGGAAGAAAATGAGTTTTGAAGAAAGACAAAGTCTCTAGAAGATTTTGTCTTTCTTTATTTAGTTTATCCTGTTTTTTTATATAGTTTTCTCTTAGGCTTTAACTTTGGCTCAAAGCCGGTTTTGATCCATGGGGTCCGCTGATAATTAGCTTGATAACGATTTTTTAAACCGTTTGCCAATAAACTAAATGAAACAGTCATAATGAATAAAGCAAGTAATGGAATATATAAAATGAAAGTCGAACCACCATAAATATTTCCCCGTGCTGAACCAACTAATCCCGCTATCTCCTTTGTTACCGACAAATAAATTTTAGAATCAGGTCTGTAAATTGTCCCGCCAATAAATAAATTCATTAATGCAAGCTGCCCCATCAGTGCAATCACTTGGACGATTTCTAATATAAACATAACCAGCAACGATTCCTTCAGTTGTGGAAAAATATGCTTCCAAACAATTCGATGCCGATTCGCTCCTAACGTGTGCGCTGCATCGAGATAAGTAAATTTTGATATTTCGATAGACTTTTTTCGGACTGAAGATACAATACTTGGAATACTGATAACAGAAGTAATCAAAATAAAGTAATAAATTAATGTCGATGAGTCAAGCTTACCATCAAAATTAATGGGTTGAAGAAAGAAAAAGAGAATAAGAAAGAGAGGTACATAGCTCCACGAAGTTTCAAATGCTTCAAGCCATTGTGGAGTTTTCTTCCAAGTACCAACATATAACCCAAGACTAGTTCCAACTGCCATTTTAATAAACGTGACAGTAAATGAAATGATTACAGTATACCTTACACCGTAAAGAAGCATGGACAAAAGATCATAACCCCAGCGATCTGTCCCCAGCGGATAGTCCATTGATTTAAATGGTTCTAATGGAGGAGCTAATATTGTCCCATTTGTATAGGTAGTTTTAAGAGTTTCAGTTATTGTATGCGGCGCCATTGCGGGACCAAATATGACTAAAAAGATAATAATAACTGTTAACATTACCCCAAAAAACAGAGAATAGTTGAAAGATATTAGTTTATTCATAAATAAATCCTCTTTTAAATATGTAAAGTATTAGTCTAATAGAAATATAAACGATTAATGAAATAAGCAGCATTGAAAACAAGCCAATTGTAACAGGTTGAAATTGATAGCTTTGAAAGATAAATTTTGTAATCCCTGATACATTCAATAAATATTCAATAATAAACAGATTGCCAATTGCCAGGGAAACTATTTTTGTAAGTTCCGCTATCATAAAAGGTTCAATATTTTTATAAATATGTTGAAAGTTTATGTAATTAACACGCAGCCCTTTCGAAACCGCTGTTCGAATATAATCTTCTCCACTCAATTGATAATATTTTACGGTTACTAATTTAAACATATACAGGGTAGGAGATATTCCTACTAATAACATCGGAAACCATATATTTAATACTCCTGCATCTTGCCTAAATGAAATGATTCTAAAACCAGTGATCTGGTAGACCATAATTGCTAATACCAAAGAAAAAATAATTAAAATAAAATCAGGAATTGTTGAAAGTATGTTAAGGAGTATATTAATCAATCGGGTTAACTTAAACCGACTCAAAAAAATCCCAAAAAGTAAACTAACAAATACCGCTATTAGTACTCCAAAGAACAATAATTCCAGACTTGTTATAAAATATGACCCTATATCATCTGAAATGGATCTTTCTTGATCGCCTAAAGTGTAGGTGCCTAGCCCGCCATTTCCGAGTTCTTTAATAAAATCCACATACAAATGCCCTAAATTGCTAAAATCCCAATAAAGCTTTTGTTCAACAGGATTCACTACCATAATCACTGGAATGGCGGAAATGAATACTATTAAAAGAAAAATAATTATCGTTTGTTGCAGTATTCTCATCATCGTCCCCCTGGTAAAACTATAGTGCTATATATTATTTTCCATTTTTTAATGGATATTGTCAATAATTTTCAATATATTTAAAAAACATTTATTGAAAAATAAAACGATCTCAAGTGAGATCGTTTTATTTTTTATATTGGCCTTTGTATTGTTCAAATTCTTTATCAGAGCAGTAAACAAAATGGCCTGGACTAATTTCACGCATTTCTACTTTTTCATTATCATTGTAGTTATGCATGCCAGGATCGTACATGATCCGGTGTCTTGTTCTTTCCGATTCTGGATCAGGCAGTGGAATGGCTGATAACAGTGATTTCGTGTATGGGTGCATTGGATTTTTATAAAGATCTTCAGCAGAGGCTAACTCTACTAATTTTCCAAAGTACATTACCCCGATCCGATCACTAATATATTTGACCATCGATAAATCGTGTGCGATAAACAAATAAGTAAGCCCTTTTTCACGTTGAAGTTGCTTCATTAAATTTACAACTTGAGCTTGAATGGAAACGTCTAAAGCAGATATAGGTTCATCCGCAATAATAAACTCTGGCTCTACTGCTAATGCTCGGGCAATTCCAATTCTTTGTCTTTGACCGCCAGAGAATTCATGTGGATAACGATTTGCGTGCTCTTTATTCAGTCCAACTGTTTCAAGCAATTGATATACTCGTTCCATCCGTTCCTTTTTGGTTTTAGCTAAACCGTGAATGTCAATTCCCTCAGCAATAATATCAGCTACCGTCATTCTAGGGTTTAATGATGCATAAGGGTCTTGGAAAATCATTTGCATTTTGCGGTTGAATTTCTTTAATTCTGATTTTGATTTTTTTCCATGAACATTTTCTCCATTGAAGAGAACTTGTCCACTGGTGGCATTGTATAATCGAATGATGGAACGACCAGTAGTCGATTTCCCGCAGCCAGATTCACCCACAAGACCAAGCGTTTCACCCTTGTAAATATCAAAACTTACATCATCAACAGCTTTTACTTGGTTTGGACGACCAATATTAAAATACTGCTTTAAATGGGAAATTTCTAAAAGTTTCTCTGCCATTTATTTCCCCTCCTTTATAAGAATCGGTTTTTCAAAGGTAGAGGACAATTTTCGAATCCGTCGTTTTACAGCTTCAGGTGGTTCCACTTTCGGCGCATCCGGATGCAGAAGCCATGTTTTCGCAAAATGCGTTTCCGAAATTTGGAACATTGGTGGTTCCTCTTCGAAGTCAATTGCCAGTGCATATTCATTTCTGGCAGCAAATGCATCCCCTTTTGGAGGGTTTGTTAAGTCCGGTGGAGTCCCCGGAATTGCCGTCAACTCTGTTTTTTGATCACTATCCAAGCTTGGCATCGAAGCTAGCAGACCCCAAGTATAAGGATGGCGTGGATCATAAAAGATTTCATCAACAGTTCCGACCTCAACAATCTGACCCGCATACATAACGGCGACACGATCCGCAACATTTGCTACTACACCTAAGTCATGTGTAATAAAAATGATAGATGTGTCCATTTTCTTCTGTAAATCCTTCATCAAATCCAAAATTTGAGCTTGGATGGTTACATCCAGTGCTGTTGTTGGTTCATCAGCGATTAACAGCCTTGGGTTTGCAGCAAGCGCAATCGCAATCATTGCACGCTGCCTCATACCACCAGAAAATTCATGTGGATACTGATTTACCCGTTTTTCCGGCATTGGAATACCAACTAATCGAAGCAATTCAACTGCTCTTTCTTTTGCTTGAGTAGATTTCATATTTTGATGTTTAGTTAATACTTCCATAATCTGTAGTCCGATTCTCATGGTTGGGTTAAGAGATGTCATTGGATCTTGGAAAATCATACTGATTTCTTTCCCACGGATTTTTTCCATTTCTTTATCCGTTTTACGGACAATATCTTCTCCATTAAATAACATTTGTCCACCGGTTATTTTTCCGGGAGGCATTGGAATTAGCTTCATGATTGTTTGAGTCAAAACCGATTTACCGGATCCAGATTCCCCAACAACGGCAAGAGTCTCACCTTTAAAAAGATCAAAGCTAACACCACGAACAGCTTGAACCTCTCCCCCGTAAACCTGGAATGAGACTTTTAAGTCTTTTACTTCAAGTATCTTTTCCATATTCTCACCCCTTATTTCGTAAGCGTGGATCTAAGGCATCACGCAATCCATCACCGATAACGTTAAACGCGAAAATTGTCATAGCAATTAGCATTGCTGGGAAAAATAATCGCCAAGGATAATACTGAATAGATGCTAATCCGTCGTTTGCCATCGTTCCCCAACTTGCTAACGGTGGTGTTAAACCAAGACCAAGGAAACTTAAAAAGGATTCAGTAAAAATAGCTGAAGGAATGGTTAATGTCATGGTGACTAGGATTGACCCCATTGCATTTGGGATTAAATGACGTCCCATTACTCGTGAAACACTTGCCCCAAGTGTCCTTGCAGCCAAAACATATTCATGACTTTTAAGAGACAATACCTCACCGCGAACAATCCTTGACATATTGATCCAACCGGTAATGGTCATCGCAAGAATCATCGTCCCTAAATCTGCCCCCAATACAACCATTAAAAGAATGACGAGCAGTAAATACGGTACACCATATAAAATATCAGCAATTCGCATCATTATTTCATCAACACGGCCGCCCTTGTAGGCAGCTATTCCACCCCAAGTGACACCTATTACAAAGTCAATCAGAGCTGCAGCAACACCGATAAATAGTGAGATCCTAGCCCCTTGCCAAGTCCGGGTAAACATATCCCTACCTAGGTCATCTGTCCCAAACCAATGGGTTCCGGATGGCGGTTTATTTGTATTCATTAAATCGTTTGAAGCATAATCATATTTAGTCATATATGGTCCAAAGATTGCCATGAAAATTAGGATTACTAATAAGACAACTCCAAACATGGCAAGCTTGTTTTTTCGGAAACGAATAGTTACATCCTTCCAAAACGAAAGGCTTGGCTTTGAAATTTTTTCGGCATCAGATGCTTTTGCACCAACAATTTGAAATTTTTCTTTTGAAATTTGCTGCATGATTTATTCTCCTTTCTTTCCGCTGGCCAATTTAATACGCGGATCAATCAGTCCATATGCAATGTCGACAAGGAGAATCGAGAATAATAATAAAATACTATAAAAGACTGTAACACCCATAATGACTGTATAATCTCGGTTCGAAATACTTAAAACAAAATGTGAACCTAATCCTGGAATTCCAAATATTTTTTCGATAACAAAACTTCCTGTAATAATACCCGCAGATAGTGGACCCATGTAAGATACAACTGGAAGCATAGCATTACGAATTGTATGTTTCATTATCATTGTACCCTTGCTTAAGCCCTTTGCCTTCGCCGTTTTAATATAATCGTTACTTAATACCTCAAGCATGCTTGATCGAGTCAACCGTGCGATATATGCCATCGGACCTGCTCCAAGGGCCAAAGCCGGTAAAATGGTATGTGAAAAAGTTTCCCACCTGGCAACTGGAAACAAACCAAGTTTAATGGCAAAGAAATATTGTAAAAACGTTGCCATGATAAATGATGGAACTGATATCCCGAAGACGGCCACGACCATTGCGGAATAATCCTGCCATTTATTGTGGTTCAATGCAGCGATAACTCCTAATAAAACACCGACCGCAACAGCAAATAAAATAGCTTCAACCCCAAGTGCTAATGAAACCGGAAATCCATCATTAATCAAATCATTGACAGTCCGTGATTCATATTTAAATGATGGACCGAAATCCCACTGAACAATTCTATATAAATAATCACCATATTGAACATACCAAGGTTGATTTAGTCCATAGTGTTCGTTAAGACTTGCCTCAATTTGAGGAGGTAATTTTTTTTCAGATGTAAATGGGTTTCCTGGTGCAATTCTCATTAAGAAAAACGTTGCCGTTATAATTAAGAGTAAGGAAAAAACCATATACAGCAAACGTTTGCTAAAATATTTTACCAAAGGACACACCTCCATATTTTGCTAAAAGAACCTTTAAAGAGACGAAGGTATACGGGAATAATCCCATATACCTTTGTTCTAATTTTAGAAATTTAATTGGGTTTTATTCAAAATGAGCCCATTTAAATTGTACATCACCAAGACCGGATACAACGACACCTTTTAATTTTTCATTTTGTACCCAAGAATTAGTGTAGAAGTAAATTGGTGCAACTGGCATTTCATCCATAAAGATCTTTTCTGCATCTTTTAACATTTGTGAACGCTTTGCTGCATCAGGTTCTGTTTGAGAATCATTCAATAGTTTCTTGAAATCAGCATTTTCCCAGTTCGTATCATTGTTTCCACCTTTTTTGTCGCGGAACAATTCTAGGAAGTTAATTGGGTCATTAAAGTCACCCAACCAGCCCATACGTCCAACTTGGTAATCCCCGGAATGAAGTTTAGTAATGTAAACTTTCCATTCTTCGTTTTCAAGTTTTACGTCAATTCCAAGTTCTTTTTTCCACATATCTTGAATCGCTTGTGCAATCTTTTGGTGACCTTCATCAGTGTTATAAGAAAGAGTAATCGTTGGAAGCTTAGAAGCATCTGCTAAACCAAGATCTTTTAAGCCAGCAGCTAAGAATTCTTTTGCTTTTGCAACGTCAGCATCTTTATAGTAACCTTTTTGATTTTCTTTAACCATGGATGGAGGAACTACTGCCATTGCAGGAATTTGTCCACCAAGGGTTACATTTTCTACGATTGCCTTACGATTAATCGCATAAGCAAGTGCTTTACGGATATTTGCATTATTCAATGGTGGCTTTTCAGTATTAAATTTATACCAATAAACCCCTGCAATTGCTTGTGTATGAAGTGAACCATCAGACTTCAACTGTGGAAGAACGTCGATAGGAAGTTTTCCAAGTGGAGAACCTGCCCAATCTAATTCACCATTCTTAAACATATTCAATTCTGTATTTCCATCATTGATCATAGACATATCAATTTTAGTAAGCTTTACTGTGTCTTTATCCCAATAGTTATCGTTCTTTTCAAGAACAATTTTATCGCTATGCTTCCATTCCACCATTTTGAAAGGACCGTTGGAAGTATATTGATCACCAGCATCTTTATTCCAGTCAGGATTTGCTTTTGCAATTTTGCTATTAATTGGAGAATAAGTATAGAAAGCTGTTAACTCCAAGAAATAAGGTGTTGGGTTTTCAAGTGTAACTTCTAAAGTTTTATCATCTACAACTTTTACACCAAGTGTATCTGCATCAGCAGTACCTTCGTTAATTGCTTGTGCATTTTTAACGTAATAAAGCTGATAAGCATATTGCGATTCATTTTTAGGATCAGCTGCCCATTTCCATGCATATGCAAAGTCTTCTGCAACTACAGGATCTCCATTTGACCATTTAGAATCACGAAGTTTGAATGTGTACGTTTTCAAATCATCAGAAGTTTTAATTTCTGCCGCCATTGCAGGTTGAGGCTTGCCATCCTTGTCGATGCGAGTTAAGCCTTCAAATACTTGTCGAATAACGCCGCCTGATGTTGAATCATTTGCTAAACCAGGGTGTAATGAAAATGGCTCAGTACTAATATTCATTTTTAGTTCTTGAGGCACATTTTTCTTACCAGAATCTCCTTCTTTGCCTTTATCGCCGCTGTCTGCGTTATCTTTCCCAGAACAAGCTGCAAGGAACATGCTTAACACTAGCGATAATACTAATAGTAGTGAAAGTTTTGATTTTTTCACTTGTAGACCTCCCTTTTCTATTATTCTGAAAAATTACTACATTTTCTATTATACATATTTTAATAAATTTGTACATAATTTTTTAATTTTAAATTTACAGATTAGATACATTCTTTACGTTATGATTACAAATAGTTGTAATATAATTTAATTTTATTAAGACATTTTAAAAAAGGAAAGCTTAAAATTCCCTTATAAATCAATGTTTTGCATAGATTTTGTAAATTTCCTTACTTTATTTCCTTATCCTTCTCACAACCGTCCCTCATAATTATTTTATAATTTTCCAATTTGAAATAATTTTCATTAGATTATATCAAAATAACTTTTTTCTTATTCTCCACTACCAATTAATGGACTAATTATGTTAACGCTCCTATTTTACTTTTGACAGACTTGAAATTAATTATGTAAATCCCTTATAATGTGAGTAATCCAATAGCAGTTGTTAAGCAATGATAAAGAGTAGTACGTATTTTCCTTCGATTTAGAGAGTTTGTGGCAGGTGGAAACAAACACGAAGCAATACGGAATGGACTTTGGAGCTTCTTTCTGAACCTTTAATTTTCTTGATTAAACAAGTAGGAATAGACGTTTTCCTTACGTTACAAGGAATCTAAATCGTCAGAGTACGGTGATTTAGAACTGAGTGACTCTTTTGAGTAATTTAGGGTGGTCCCGCGAACCATTCGTCCCTAGTAATTTTGGGGACGAATGGTTTTTTATTTATTTTAGGAGGAAACACAGATGAAAACAATTTTTTCAGGTATTCAACCAAGTGGAACAATTACACTAGGGAACTATATAGGGGCATTGAAACAATTCGTCGAATTACAAAACGAATACAATTGCTTCTTCTGCATTGTTGACCAACATGCCATCACGGTTCCCCAGGATCCGCAAACATTAAGGAAAAATATTCGCAGTCTAGCGGCATTATACCTTGCCGTTGGAATCAATCCGGAGAAGGCAACCTTGTTTATTCAATCAGAAGTCCCTGCCCACGCTCAGGCAGGATGGATGATGCAATGTATTTCCTATATCGGAGAATTGGAAAGAATGACACAATTCAAAGATAAATCTTCGGGAAAAGAAGCAGTTTCAGCCAGTTTGTTGACTTATCCCCCATTAATGGCTGCCGATATTTTACTGTATAATGCCAATCTTGTTCCTGTTGGCGAGGATCAAAAGCAACATATGGAACTAACGAGGGATTTGGCAGAACGTTTTAATAAGAAGTATAACGATGTTCTTACAATTCCAGAAATAAGTCTGCCTAAGGTTGGAGCTAGAATTATGTCACTCCAGGAGCCGACGAAAAAAATGAGTAAATCTGATCCAAACAAAAAGGCTTTTATCACTCCATTGGATGAGCCAATTCAAATTGTGAAGAAAATTAAAAGTGCTGTTACCGATTCAGATGGGGTTGTGAAATTTGATACAGTCAATAAACCTGGAGTATCTAACCTGTTATCCATTTATTCTATCCTTGGCGGAAAGTCAATTACAGAACTCGAAGAGTTGTATACGGGGAGAGGCTACGGAGATTTTAAAGGCGATCTCGCTGAAGTGGTTGCTAACTTCTTTATTCCGATTCAGGAAAAATACTACAACTTAATGGAGTCTAGTGAGTTGGACGATATATTGGATCGCGGAGCTGAAAAAGCTAACCAAGTCGCTAGCAGAACACTTAAGAAAATGGAAAATGCTATGGGGCTGGGAAGGAAAAGAAGATAAACTAAAAGCCTGTCCGCAAAAGGTGTGCAAGGCATACCTTTTGCGCCAGGCTTTTTAGTTTACTTTTGGGCCGTGCTCCATTTCCCATAGCTTTTCAAAAAACGGCTGCCCTTTAATTAGATTTTCACAAAACGTTTCATGGCGTTTTGTCCAGCCATACTTTGTTTCTTCAAATAATTGTTCCCAGGCAGCTTCAAAATTCAATTCTTGAATGGTCGAATACTGCTCCGGACACCATTCCGTATACCAATAGCGTACCTCTGCCTCGTTATTGGATGAAAGCAATTGATCAAGAGCCATAAATAATAGCTGTTTTAGCTGTCTTTCTTTTCTAGTTAAGCCCCTCATTAGATCTGGTTCAGGTGATAAAATATGGAAATCCTTTGTTTGAGGCTTTCCATAAAAATGATATTGTTTTGCTTCATGCTGACTGATCATTTCATAAACTAATTGTTCTTGCCTCGGTATTAATCTGCTTTTTCGAATCGGAATAGTATAGCCAATTGTATCAATGGCTAATATCCCCACCCCATCTGTTACAACAAAGCAATAGTCAAGCTGAACTCGTTCATGGTTTTTCCTCAAATAGGCCTTCTGGTAAATGTCGTCAAGCAGCTGCTGCGGCAGTTCTGACAGATCATTTTCAATATAGTTAAAAAGAATTGGCTCGACTTTTATCAGTGGTGCCTGATCCAACAGCTCCACTCCATCATCCTTGCGCCATTCATGAAAGTGACAGACATTATAGCCGTTTTCTTCACCTTCAAACCAATTTACCCATACATCATGAAGATACAACATGATACAACCCCTCACTTCAAGAAACTGTTTGTCAATCAGTATAGGCAGAGGTTAGTTAAATTATTCCTTTATATATATTTTGCCCCAATTCAAATTTAAGCCAGTTACCGAAATGTATATGGGGGTGTACCATTTTTTATAACCGAGTCCGGTTTTAGTGACAAAAAAATCTACCATATCGGGATGGTAGATTTTTATCTTCTTGATTTCGGATTAAATGCGTCTTTTAAACCTTCACCAATAAAGTTGATCGATAAGATGGTGATGGTAATAATTAACGCAGGTGGAACCCAAATCCAAAGTTTAAATTGGAGCACGTCCGGCTCATTTGCCGAATTCAACATATTCCCCCAGCTTGGAATTTCTTGCGGCACACCAAAGCCAAGAAAGCTTAAACCTGTCTCCGCTACAATCATCGTTGCAAATGTAATGGTCGCCTGAACAATAATAGTAGATAAAATGTTTGGCAGTAGATGTTTTACAATGATCTTTGCTGGCGAACAACCAATAGAAATGGCAGCAGTAATGTATTCATTTTCTTTCTCGGCCAGGATTTTACTTCGTACTATCCTAGCAATCCCGCCCCAACTTAGAATGCTAATGGTTCCGATCAAAACCCATAATCCATTTACTTTACCAAAAAGAATGGCATTTAGAACAATTACAAATACTAGAAAAGGAAAGTTTAAGATAAAATCAGTAAATCTCATTAATAAGCTATCAGCTGCACCGCCGAAGTAACCTGAAATGGAACCGATTAAAGTACCAAGAACAATTACAAATAATGTACAGCTCATTCCAACAAGCAATGAAATCCGACCGCCATACAATAATCGTGTAAATACATCCCGGCCTGCCTTATCTGTACCCAGCCAATGCTTACTTGATGGCTCTAATGACATTTGGCCGATATTAATTCTTGTAACGTCAGCCGTCGTAATATACGGTGCAAGGAAAGAAACAACTGCTACAATGATTAAAAAAATGAGACTTATCAAGGCCAATTTATTTTTCAGAAATTTTTTCCGGGCAATTGCCCATGGTGATAAACTTTTTTGCGGGGGTACTGTACTAATTTTAGTTTTTTTCTGAGTTATAATTTCCATCTCTTTCCCCCCTAATCTAGCCTAATTCTCGGATCTACCACACCGTATAATATATCAGCAACCAAGTTGCCGATTAGTGTTAAGAAGGAGAATAACATTGTCAACGTCATTAATACCGAATAATCTCTGGTTCCTACAGATTGTAAGAATAGTTGTCCAAGACCTGGATAAGTAAAAATCGTTTCGGTGATAATTGCACCACTGATAATCGCAACTAAATCAAAACCTAAAAATGTAATAAGCGGAATAATCGAGTTTCTTAATATATGAACATTATAAATTTTTCTTTCTGCTGTCCCTTTCGCACGTGCAGTGCGGACAAAATCTTTCCGGCTATTTTCAATAATATCGTTACGTAAAAATTGGGTATAACTTGCAGTACTTAATAATCCAAGAACTAAAGCTGGTAAGAATACGTGATGCAGGCGGCTTAACCAATATTCAATCGTCCCTTCAGTTAAACCAATATCAACAGAGCCATTCGATGGAAACCAACCGAGTGTAAAGGAAAATAGGAAGATGGCAACTACCCCGGCGATAAACGATGGAATAGACAAACCTAAATAATTTATTCCGCCAATTAAATTATCCGAAAGTGTGTATGGTTTTCGTCCAGCATATGTTCCCATTAGGAAAGCAAGGATATAGGTAATGAGGAGAGAAGTACATCCTAGTAATATGGTGTTAGGCATGCGTTCGCTAATTACCTCAGCAGCCGGAATTTTAAAACGTGTGGATTTCCCAAAATCGCCTTGTACAAATTTACCAATCCAACGAGCATACTGCTGTGGCAACGGGTCGTTATAGCCCAATTTTTCCCTCATTTCCGCAATATATTGTGGATTCGTTTTGGTTGGATCAATTTCCCCGCCGAGAGAATCTCCAGGCATTAATTTTGCCAAAGTAAAGACCACAATGGAAATAAGGAATAACATAGGAATCATGCCCAATATTCTTCGAAATGCATACTTTAACATGTGCATTCTCCTTGTCTTAACTTGTTTAGTATGGAAAATTTATGTAATCCCATATTCGTTTGTAAAATAGGAGGGACTAGTGAACAGACTGTCCCTGGTCCCTCCGAAAGAACATCATTTAGTTTAAAATTGAATCATTTGTCTGCTTTAATTATTGCTTAATCCACCATTCATTTGGACGATTCATCCCTGATACGTCAAATTTAGCGCCTTGAACCCGCTTGCTAACGGCCATTGTTTCTTCAAGTTCAGCAATTGGTAATCCAGGAAGTTCCTTCATGAATAGCTTCTGCCACTGTACATATAAATCTTTACGTTTATTGGCATCAGTACCGACAACACTCATATCTAGTGCTTGATCTAATAATTTATCGCTCTCTTCATTAACCCAGCGAGGATGGTTCCAAAGTGCTTTCGAACTCCAAAGTCCAGTAGGATCCGGATCCGTACCAGTTGACCAGCCAGCAAAGTATACTTCCATAGATTTATCAGCCTTATCCAGCATGTCATAATAAAGGTTAAAATCTACCATATTAAGTTTCGTTTTTAAACCAACTGCTTCCCAATATTGAGTCATTGCTTTCGCTCGCGATTCAAACGTAGGGTTTTGCGTTGCGTAGTGACTAAAGTTAACAACAAATTTCTTGCCATTTGGATCTTCACGGAAGCCGTCGCCATCAACATCTTTATAGCCTGCTTCGTCTAATAATTTCTTCGCTTTTTCTGGATCATATTTGAATTGCTCTAGGTCTTTATTGTCTGCAGCAATCCAGTGATTTGTTGGAATTGGACGGTTTACTGGTTTACCTACACCAAAGAAGAACGCTTTAACCCATTCTTCACGGTTAATAGCATAATACATTGCTTGGCGCAGTTTTAGGTTTTGATATTTTGGCTCATTCATGATATTTTTCTCGCCATCCCATGTACCTAAGCGGAAACCAACATAGTAATAGCTTAATCCTGGATATGTGATTACATTAACATTATCAAGTGCTTTTACTTGATCAATAATACTTGGATGGAACGCAGTCATATCAAGTGTGCCATTTTTAAGTTCCCCAACGGATAGAGATGGATCGATAACTTTAACGACAAGCTTCTCAATATGCGGCTTGCCTCCGAAGTAATCGTCAAAGCGTTCCATTTCTACAGATTCACCTGGAACCACTTTTGTTACCTTAAATGGTCCTAAACCGACTGGCTTCGTACGAACTTGTGCAGATGCCGGCATATCTTTAACAGCAATACCTTCAAATTCCTTACGGGACAATGGATATGTCCACACATTTTCCAAATTGTTTACACGAGCCTTATCAAAAGTAATTTGAATGTTGTAATCGTCAATTACTTTAATACCTGAGATTTTATCCGCTTTTCCATCATGGAAATCTTGAGCGCCTTCAATTGTTCTTACATTTTCAAAGCGAGAATTTTCGTAATCCTTGTCAGCAAGCGTGTATAATGCGAATTCCCAGTCTTTCACTGACAATTCTTCGCCATTATGCCATTTTACGCCTTTTTTAATCTCAAAGTCATATACCTTATTGTCTGTTGTTTTCCATGAGGCAATATGTGGCTGTGCCTTCAAGTTTTCATCATAATCGATTAAGTTTTCATCAAAGAGATCGAGCACTTGAGAATCAACAGCATCATCATAGAAAGCAAAGTTAAAAATACCTTTCGGAGATGAATCCAATGCATATACTAATGTTCCGCCATCCTGCGGCTTACCTGCTGTTTCACCACTGTTAGTACCTTCCTTGTCCTTTTCCTTTGTACCTGCTTTTTCTCCGCCGCTGCAAGCCGATAAAAATGCCGATAGGACAAGCATTAATGCCGCTAGCATAAGCATACTTCGTTTCTTCATTTGTTTCCCCCCTATAAGATTTTTGGTAAAACTTGATTACTATCTAGCGCAAGCAGCCTGAACAAGGCGCTTCCGCTTTATGAATAAAGGTGGCAAGCGACTCGGTGAGAGGGCTTAACTTCCTTTAATACCGGTTTAAGTTTTGAACATTCCTCCATTGCCATTGGACAGCGCGGATGAAATGGACATCCGGATGGAGGATTTATAGGACTCGGCACATCTCCTCTTAAGATAATTCTTTCCTTCTTAATCCTTGGATCTGGCGATGGGATCGCAGATATTAAAGCCTGTGTGTATGGATGGAGAGGTTCTGCATAAAGGAGACCCTTATCCGCAATCTCTACCATATTGCCCAAGTACATAACTCCAATTCGATCACTCATATGTTTTACCACACTTAAATCATGGGCGATAAACAGGAAGGTTAAATCAAATTCTTCCTGTAAATCTTTTAATAGATTTAGCACCTGGGATTGTACGGAAACGTCAAGTGCGGATACCGGTTCATCGGCAATGATTAATTTCGGCCTAAGTGCAAGAGAACGGGCAATACCAATTCTTTGGCGCTGACCGCCGGAAAATTCATGTGCATACTTATAATATGCATCTGGCGGCAGACCAACTTTATCTAGTAAATCCATGACTTCTTTTTTTAATTCTGTTTTACTTTTTTTTGTAAAGTTATAAATCGGTTCAGCAATGATATCTCCTACCATTTGCATTGGATTTAAGGAAGCGTACGGATCCTGGAAAACCATTTGCATATCCTTACGAATCTCTCGCAAGTGTTTACCGTGAATTCTCGTAATATCTTTTCCATCAAAAAGGATGCTGCCCTCTGTAGGTTTCAATAATCGCAAAATGGTCCGTCCTGCAGTTGATTTACCGCAGCCCGATTCACCTACTAGTCCAAGTGTTTCCCCTTTCTTAATCTCGAAAGTGATATTATCAACCGCTTTTACATTTCCTATAGTACGTTTAAAAAATCCACCTTTAACAGGGTAATAGGTTTTAAGATTATGAATCTCTAAAAGATTTTCGAAATTAGTGAAAGCGCTATCTTTATTATGTATTGAAACTGAACTCATTACCTCACCCCTTCTCTCGGTTTACTTGTTTCAAAGAGTAAACAAGC
Organism: Neobacillus bataviensis LMG 21833; assembly: GCF_000307875.1. Lineage (GTDB taxonomy): Bacteria > Bacillota > Bacilli > Bacillales > Cytobacillaceae > Neobacillus > Neobacillus bataviensis. The sequence continues at coordinate 27,204 of NZ_AJLS01000134.1, read as the reverse complement.
AACCTCATGGCCCTGTTCGATATCTCGGAGCAATGGGGTAATAGTTGTGCATTCGGGCATTGCCTTTGGACATCGATGGGCGAATCGGCAGCCAGCCTTCGGCATATTTGTAAGTGATGGAACGATCCCTTGAATGGAGCTCAAGCGCTCTTCTGTTCCATCCATTTTCGGGATTGCACCCAAAAGTAATGTTGTATATGGATGTTTAGGGTTATGAAACAATGTATCAACATCTGTTCGTTCAACAATCTTTCCTGCATACATCACGATGACTTCATCACACATTTCCGCTACTACTCCTAAATCATGTGTGATCAGAATAACGGACATATCATTTACCTCTTGAATTTCTTTTAAAAGCTCCAATATTTGTGCCTGAACTGTCACATCAAGGGCTGTTGTTGGTTCGTCTGCAATTAATAATTTAGGCTGACAGGCTATGGCAATTGCTATCATAACCCTCTGCCTCATTCCACCGGACAATTGATGTGGATATTCATCAACAATTTTCTCAGGCCGAGAAATTCCTACACTTTTTAAAAGAGCAATTGCTTTCTGCCGTGCTTCGCGTTTAGAAATCTTCAAATGGTTAAAAAGTACTTCCTGCAATTGATAGCCAATTGTAAATACTGGATTTAGTGAGGTCATTGGCTCTTGAAAGATCATTGAAACATCCTTCCCACGGATCTTATTAATTTGGGATTCGGACATTTTCTCTAGATTAATTCCATCAAAAATGATTTCACCAGATTTGACCTTTCCAATGCCTTTTGGAAGCAGCTGCATAATCGAGAGACTCATAACCGATTTTCCGCAGCCTGATTCCCCTACAACACCAACTATTTGCCGTGGCTTTACCTGAAAGGAAACATTATCTACAGCATTGTAATCAGTACCATCAATATCAAAGGCTGTCTCTAAATTCTTCACTTCGAGCAGCGGTGCCTCTTTGCGTTGTACCTTTTTTGTGCTCATAGTACACCTTCTTACCTTTTTTGGATTATTCTGTTTATTCGTTATATTTAAATAGAATTATATTACGGAATTGTTACAATTGCAAGACCTTTTACAAAATTGGAAATTTTCGCATTTTCAGAATTAGAAAAAGCCTTAATACAAGGCTTTTTTTGGAAAGCTTATTTAATATATTTTGCAGCAGGAATAGTAAAAGATAGTTTTGTAGAATAATGATGTTTTTCGTAAAATTTACCAACAACATTATACCCTGCTGCATATCCAAGCAATTTAGGAACTCTCCCCCCTCCAAATAAAAGTTCATCGTGCCCTCTTTCATTCTTTTTTATGCTCAGTTGTTTTTTTAAATATCGATCCCAAAAATTTGTAAGTTCCTTTTCTGTATACATACGGCACCAATTGGCTAAATATTCCTTACCGCAATGTTTTAATACGGCATATTCTGCCAGCCCCTCAATGACGATGGAATCAAGAAGTGTATAGTCTTCCATTTTTTTATTTAACATGCTTAAGCGGCAGACATGGTGGTATTCATGAATAAAAATTGCCTCCATTTCTTTCGGGTCTTCTAAATGCGCGAGAAAAAGAAACATTTTATCAGGGAAGGAAACTCCGGCTTTCCGTTTTTCTTCTCTCCTAAAAAAAAATCCAGATTGGTTGTCTACCGGAAAGAGAAAAACAGGTACATCTGGTCCATTCCATTTATTTTTATATTTACGGAATATCACTTCGACTTTTTCCCATACGTTTTGATCCACCATGTCGTTTAGATTGCTGTAGGCGGAACGAGACGGACGATACATTCCAAAACCCATTAACTGGTTGTAAATTTCCTTTGCTTTTTGCCCCTTAAAATATGGGCAAAGCCTTTCACAGAGTTTTGTCGGACGATCAAACTCTTCCTTTAACCATTGATCCGTTCGAATGATTCCCACTTTTTCACCCCATCTACCTCAAGTTCTCCCTCTGGACATTTTATGAATTTTTTTAGAAGAAGTTCTTTGAAAAAATAGGATGATAAAAAACTTAAACAGCTAAGAGGTTGCTTTTTCCGCATTGATTTCAATCTTTATCTTGTTCGATGAACGCAAATTAATTAGAAGGAACAGGATTCCACCTGCTATAGGCATAATATAGGCTGGAATGTAGTTTAATAAAGTTCCTGAAGCAATCATCGCTACAGGAAGCATCGCTTTCCCAATACTAATACTAATGCTGAGGACTCTTCCCCGATATTCATCTGGAATTTCCTTTTGCATAAAATAGGCAAGAGGTATATCAATAAATGCTATGATGAATCCAAAACTAAACATTACCGCACTGTAAAAGCCCGTGACAATAACAGGATTAATTTGCAGGTCATTAGGGATGACTGGCATTCCTGAAATAATCATAAAGATCGCTAGGGAAAAGCTTAAACCCTTTAACAAATTGGAATAAGAAATTTTTTCAGTAGCTTTTTTAACCAAAACAGCCCCTAGGATCATACCCAAAGGGAAAGCCCCCTGGATCATACCGAACTCCTTCGATCCAAGCTGCAGGATGGTATTAATGAAATATGGTAAAGGAATCGTCACTGCAAAGCCAAGAAAGAAATTTATCGTTATTAACAAAATAAATATACTCATCAGACTCTTTTTACTAAACAAATACTGAAAGCCGTCCTTTAAATCCTGTATCAAATGAATTTTTCCACCTGAATGGTCCGCATTCGATTGATGATTGAAAAGGTTGAAGTCAATAAAGAGCATGGATAGCCCGGAAAGGATGAACGAAATTCCATTAATGAGGATAAAGGTTTCAATATCAAAGATTGCAAACACAAATCCCCCTAACATTGGACCCAATATTGAGGAGACAGAGTCAATAATTTTTGAAACAGAATTGATATCCATCAGCATTTTTTCAGAGACCATGTTTGGCTTACCGGCTTCCACTCCAACACCAAAGAAGGTGGTAAATACCGTCAAAAGGAGGGTGGTGGCATAGATCAGTATTAAACTTAATCCATACAGATTACTTAACAAATAAACAGTAACTAATAGGATTCCACTTAGTAGATCCATCGAAACCACTAAGATCCTTTTATTGAATTTATCCGCAATTACTCCAGCTAATGGATTAATAATAATCATTGGTACTATTCCCAAAATGAGGGTTACAGCAAAGCTTAACGCTGATCCCGTCAGCTTTAACACGTATAACCCTAACGCAAAACTATAAATAGCTGTACCAAATATGGAAATGGTTTTTCCAGTAGCATAAAGAAAAATATTTTTCGCTTCTTTTCTGTCCTTCACCTTTGCCGTACTTAAATGGAAAGTTTCCATGAATCATTCCCCCTACTTTTTCTTCTATAAATAGCATAATGGGTAGGGTGAACCCAACAGCAATAGGCATAATCCATGAATTTTATGATGGCAAAATGAAAAAGGTAGGGTTTACCCTACCTTTTTCCAAAAAACGAATAAGAAAAGATCTCTTCTCCTTTAACAAAGAAATCTTCATACCTCCCGCCTTTATCGACATATTCCGAATTCCTCTCCTCTAGAGGTTTATACTTTAACTTGTCAATATTTTTCCTGATTTTATCAACGGTAAAATTGTCTCTGAATTTGGCAGAAATTTTACTTTTAGGACTGAAGTTTTTAAAGGCAATATAAGTTCCCAATAAAAAACCGTCAGATTTAACCAGTGAATCCACTTCATGTAGCAAAAACGTATCGTGATGAAAGCTATAATTGCTTGTACCTGATGAATCAATGATCATATCGACAGAATGATCTTTTATCGGTATTTCGAGAAAATCCGCACAAATAAAAAGAATTCTTCTCTTGGAGCCCGTTCTTTCAAGTAAACTTTTCAAAATACGCTGTTTTTCCAGGCTATGGTCAACGGCAATATAGAGACAATCATCCGGCAGATCTTGGAAAATATTTCGCAGGAAAAATCCGAAGCCTGACCCTAATTCGAGTAACACACGATGATGTAAATCAACTTGATCAAGCTTCCTTTTTGACCAGTGCAGTCCTTTCTGCAAATTTTCCAAATAGAGCGGATCCGTTTCCTGAATGTATTCATGAATTTGGTGTTCAATAGTCAGCCCCATAATTGAACTGTTTGATTCACCTACTTTTACAATACCCGATTCAATCAGATACTCTGTGCCGCAATCACAGTGCAGCTTACCGTCCATAATTTGATTTCTGCTAATAATCCCATCTTGGAGGATCAGTGTTTCTCCGCATCTCAGGCATTTTAAGAGATCGAGAATCTGTAAATCAACCCCCATCATAAAGGTTGAATCTGTGGATTTGGTTGATATATGTTCAAGCTTCAACTTTAGCCGATCTTTTATTTCGATTAAGTTCTTTATTTCCTCTTCAAGCTTCTTAAATTTATCTAAAAAAAGTGTTCGATAGTAGGAATCCTCATCATAATCCAATAATTTTCCAAAGTTTTTATAAAAAAAGATCATTTTAATCTCATGTAAACTGAAGCCCATCCCTTTTAATTCCAAAATGTGTTCTAATTCATTTTGGCATTGCTCATCAAAAAAATAATGTCCGCCCGACTTTTCCGGAACAATTATCCCCAGATCCATATAATGACGAATCGTATCAATACTCAAATCATTGGTTTCCGCAAACTTTCCGATTCTCATCGTTTCATTCCTTTCGATGGACATTCTGTCTAAATTTCATCTTTTTCATAAATAGGTACTTCTACAAACCCATCAAAAATTCCTTTTCACTGAAAAAAAACGACCAGACAGATGTCTGGCCGTTACTAAGTTCTTATTCATACTTTTTGAACACGATTGTTGCGTTGTGACCACCGAAGCCGAGCGAGTTACTCATGGCTGCCTTAATTTCTTGCGAACGTGCTGTATTTACTACATAGTCTAAGTCACAATCTTCATCTGGTGTTTCATAATTAATGGTTGGCGGCAGCATGCTGTCTTTTATCGCCAGTACGGTGAAAATAGCTTCAACACCGCCAGCAGCGCCAAGAAGATGACCGGTCATCGATTTCGTTGAGCTCATGGCAAGTTTATATGCATGCTCACCAAATACCTCTTTAACAGCAAGTGTTTCAAACTTATCGTTATATTCGGTACTTGTTCCGTGGGCATTTACATAATCAATCTCATCAGGCTTTAATCCGGCATCGTTTATAGCCATTTTCATTGCCCGCGCTCCACCTTCGCCGCCTGGTGCCGGTGCTGTAATATGATAGGCATCACCGGTTGCTCCGTAGCCAACGATTTCTGCATAAATTTTTGCCCCGCGTGCTAACGCATGCTCTAATTCTTCTAAAATAACGATTCCTGCACCCTCGCCAATGACAAAACCATCACGGTTTTTATCAAAAGGTCTGCTAGCAGTTTTCGGGTCAGGATTTGTGGAAAGTGCTGTATTGGCACAGAAGCCGGCAACAGACATTCTTGTAATTGGTGCTTCTGCACCGCCGGTTACCATTACATCGGCATCACCGCGCTGAATGACTTTAAAGGCATCGCCAATGGAGTTCGTTCCCGTTGCACATGCCGTTACGGTACAGGAATTAAATCCTCTTGCGCCCAGCGTAATTGAAACCTGTCCTGTTGCCATATCAGGAATAAGCATTGGAACAAAGAATGGACTAACTCGTTTGTACCCTCTCTTTTGAAAGATTTCAAATTGCTGTTCAAATGTTTCCATTCCGCCAATTCCAGAACCAATCCATACTCCAACACGTGGAGAATTTTCTTCCGTAATCGTTAAATCTGCATCCTTTACAGCCATTACCGCGCTTGCAACTGCAAATTGTGTAAACCGATCCATCTTCCGAGCATCTTTTCTATCCATGAATGCTTCAGGATTAAAATCTTTTACTTCAGCAGCTACCTTCGCAGGATACTCATCGGCATTTACTCTTGTCAGCGGTCCAACGCCCGACTTGCCTTCTAGGATCCCTTTCCATGTTGTTTCCGCATCAAGACCTAACGGTGTTACCGCTCCAATGCCTGTCACTACCACCCTACGCTTTTCCATTTGTACATCTCCTTTTCTACACTAACTTTTTCCTTTTATCTATAAAAATCATTTAACTTCGATAACTATTCAGCGCAAGCAGCCAAGGCGCTTCCGCTTTTCTATTTCCCCCAACGCATGGCAATAGCGCCCCATGTTAAACCGCCGCCAAAGCCAACCATTACGATCAGGTCATCATCTTTAATTTTCCCTGCTTCCAACTCTTCGACTAATGAAATTGGGATTGATGCTGATGAGGTATTGCCGTATTTATTAACTGTTTTAGACATTTTTTCTTCCGGAAGCTCTAATCTTTGTCTGGATGCCTCCATAATGCGAATATTTGCTTGATGAGGGATCAGAAAATCGACATCCTCTTTCGTTAAACCGGCCTTCTCCAACACATGAACACAGCTTTCCCCCATTTGCCGTACCGCAAACTTGAAAACCTCACGTCCATTCATAATGATATACTCGTCTTGGTAAAGGTGTTTCGCACCCGTGCCGTCTGCACCTAGTTCAAAGGAAAGAATACCACGGTTTTCTGAAACCGGACCAATGATGGCAGCTCCTGCGGCATCTCCAAATAATACAGCAGTATTTCTATCATTCCAGTCAGTAATTTTAGAAAGCTTTTCTACACCAACTACAAGTACATATTTATAGTCTTCCGACTCAATAAATTGTTTAGCAGTAATAATTCCATACATAAAGCCAGCGCAAGCCGCACTAACATCCATCGCAGCAGCCTTTTTTGCCCCTAATCTTTCTTGAATCCTGCAGGCAACAGATGGAAACGGTGAATCTGGAGTAACTGTAGCAACTAAAATTAAATCAATCTCTTCCGCAGTAATTCCTGCATCCTGAATCGCTTTTTGAGCGGCAGCAAACGCCATGTCTGAAGTATTTACATCGTCAGCAGCTATTCTCCGTTCTTCAATTCCTGTTCGAGTTCGGATCCATTCATCAGTGGTATCCATTATTTTTTCTAAATCCTGATTGGTGACAATTTTTTCAGGTAAATACCTGCCCATTCCGACAATACCCGCTCTCATAAGTCCCATCTCCTTTTAATTGGCTAGCTATCCTCTTATATTACAGGAATTAATATCAATTATTATGACTTGGTACTAATTTTAACAAATAAAACCTACATTAAGCAACTGTTTCTTACTATCTATACTCCGCTAATGTACTTTCCTTTTATTCGTTTAGTCATATTCTATTTTAAGTATACTTTCTAAAATGGAGGGTCTAAACAATGGAAAATATTGTGCAAGAGGAGAAAGAGGAGAAAAGCTCGGTTTTCTCGGAAACAAGGGCGGAGTCCCAGGAGTATACCGAGCAAGACCGATTCACTAGTTTTATGTTTGGTTCTAGGAGAGAACTTCATCAACGGAACCATCCCCATCATCAACACCAAGAACCCGAGCAAAACCAATCTACTATCAATTATGAGGAACTAATGATGAATATTGATACCCTATATGAATCCGTCCGGGGACTAAAGCCGTTATTCGATAAAATATATCCAGTCATCGAACAATTTTGGAAAAAGAAATAAGCTGCCACTTTTGATGGGCAGCTTATTTCTTCATTCGTTTTCAGCAAGGGCATCTGCTCTGCCAAGTTCATAGGCTTCTTGCATAACGTTTGTAAATAGATCCATAAATGGCTGAATTAACTCCATTGATAATTCAACTCCGGCTTGATCTAATTGATCTTTCGCTTCCGGTAAGTATTTCATCGCTATCTGCATAAATTGTAATGTCTTATCTTGATTAATCATATGTACTCCTTTAAAAATTTATTTGGGCAGTTTTCCTGTTTTCTTATATTGATTGATTTGTTTGTTCATATTTTCAATGAAATCTTTAGGGACCAATGGACTAAACTTCCCGAGAGAAATTACATTATCCTGAAAATCAAAAGAAAGATTACCCGATTTTAGCTTGCCATCGTTGTATTGTGCTGCTACTTTTTCATATAATGTGTCCACCTGCTGTAGTGTGCTTGTTAATACAGTTGATTCACCTAAGTCTGATTGGTCAGAAACATAGCCAATGACATATGAACCTTTTTCCTTCACTTGCTCAATAACAGGTACATTAAACCCATCACCGGCCGGATAAACCACATCAACACCGTTTTCTAACATTTGATGAGCCAATTGAGTGGCCCTTGTGCTATCATCCCAATTACCAACGTATTCTATACTGACAGATGTTTTTTTATTCTCAGCTAATGCACCTTGATAAAAGCCTTCAATTTCCGGCTGCCATTCATATGCGGCTAAAACTCCTACTTTATTTGTTTTAGACATATGGGCAGCAATCATTCCGCCAAAAAAACCCATCGCGTGTGCTTTAAAGTTAAGACTTGTTGTGTTGGAGGTCTTTGCATCACCATTGAAACTGACGAAATGTATTTTGGGATGATTTTTAGAAATATTGTTAAAGTATTCTGCATACTCCGACCCATGACCAAAGATCAGATTAACCCCTTTTTGCTCAAATTCCTCTACTGCACGTTCAACAACGGCTTGTGAATTCATTCCTTCTTTATAAAATACATCCACATTAAATTTTGACTGTATTTTTAACATTCCTTTATAGCCTTTTGTTCCCCATACTTGGTCATTAATTGTTTCTGGAACTAACAAGCCCACCTTCTGTAATTTGCCAGGCGTTTTTGTTTCCCCGCAAGCCCCAAGTAAAAGAAGACATAAAAGCATGATCCCGAAACGGTTAAACATTTCATGCAACTCCTTTAAACGGCTGACACTCCAATACATGTCCTTTTCTGTTTCTGGGAGCAAATATTGAACCTATAAAAGAAAAGAAGACGTTCATTTTCCTTATATTTTAACCCTTGATTCGGGAAATGAAAAGACAATTTTCCTATACTTCTACATACTATAATCCAATTCGACATAAAATAACACTTTTCTACAATTCCTTGGAATACAAAAGTTGTACAAGTTCCATTTGTTTTGAGATGGAATCTTCAAATGGTGTTACTTTTTCTACAGATATGACATCAATTTGATGATCAACTGGCAATGGTTCATTGCGGTTCGCTCGAATTAATTCACCATCTATTTGAAGATAATCGGCACACACTTCCCAATAATTCTTCTCCCCACTTTCTATTATGAAATTCCCTTGGTGACCGGTTTCTATTGTTTTTATGAGTGTCCTTGTTACATCCTCAACAAATAAAACATCACCTGTCCATTCTCTTTCATCCATTATGATTTCTTGCTTTATCCATTTCGAAAGAATCGCCTTTTGATATAGATAAGATGATGGTTGCCACGGCCCGTAAACGGCTGGTAAATAAACCATCTGGATGTTTGTGCAGCATCCTTTAACCCGTTCTATAAATGCTTCGATTGACTTTTCTTGCTTCACTCTGAGCATTTGGATGGGAAGAATGATCACTATACTCGCATTGTTTTTATATTCCTCCATAAATTGGATAATCGGCTTTATGACCTTTTCCTTTTGTAAAATTGTTTCTTTGTTTAGCATATATAAATCATAGATTGAAAATAGGAAAGTTGTTGGAATCACGACTTCTTCTCGTAGTGATTTCCACTCGGTTAAGGATCGTTCCACAAAATTAGCATTTCTCCCCACCTCAAGTCGTTTTTCTTCAAAAAACGGGCTATTTTCAAGGGCATCAATGTGAATCCCTGTCACCTCTACACCCTTATTCAAAAGGGTTTTGCATGTATGAAAACTAACAAATTCATATATTCCAAAAATAATAACCTTGTCCATTTAAAATTCCTCCCCAAACCTGCTTTATTGAATCCTATGCAATTCATTCATGAAATATTTCTTTTTGGGGAGGAAGATAGCTTAAAGTACTGTTTCATGACTGGTCAAAAACTTTATGAATATTTTACCGAGCTGTGGTTTTTTTTCTGGAAGAATGTAAGTAGGATTAATTACTGGAGACTTGATAATTTGTTGGTATAGTTTTGATTGCGTATATGACTTTCCACCGGCTAGTACGTGAATAATCTTTACTGGACAGTTGAACTCGAGATGAACAATATCTTCCATGCTAAAAACGGTACTTTCCATCTGCGCCTGCTCCATGTTGTGGGCATTAGTTAATTCCCTCATTAATTTTTTATAAAAAAATTTGTGTTCCTTTTCCTGTTCAAGGTGGTACTTTAAGGACAGGATTGGGTTGAGTAAGATCATCGACCTTATGCTGCCCTTCATTTTTTCCAATAACCTGACTGCAACAAGTGCCCCCATACCTTCGGCCAAAATATGAATCTTATGATTAAGGATTTCGCTCCTTATCACATGGTGATATAATCTTTGAGCATGCTCGACAGCACTTTCACTACCCCAGTTTCGCCCATAAAGATTTGAGGAAAAAATGGTGTACCCTGCATCCTTTAGTTCATTGACTATGGCCAGCTTTCCTTCGTTTTGTGTCCAAAAGCATTTGCTCTCATCTACAAAATGCCGTTCATCACCGATGATTAAGATCCCAAATCCGGTTGGCTTTTCGGGGTAATGAATGATATTCCATTGGGCATCCATTTGAAAATTGCGATTTTCCATCGATAAATCTCCTTTTACATATTTCCTCAACATATTGTATGCCATTTCACAAAAGATGAAAGGGAGTTTGCCCATATTTCAGACTTTACACAAAAAGTTAAATCAGAAATTCATTTTCTCTATATTTTTTTATTATCGTATGGTACTATTATAACTAATGTAAAATAGGGTAGAGGTGAAAAATAGTGCGATTCTTTTGGACTTTTTTCTGGTCTTTTCTTTTAGTGCAAATGCTTACATATGTCGTTAGTTCGATGACTCCAGGTGCAAAATTTGAATTTATGCCAGGTGTTGTTGTTTCTTTGGGAGTAACTGTTTTAATTTACATTGCTGCTGCTGTGATTCCTAATGAGCCTGTTGAGCAACACTAAAAAATAGGGGAAAAGGTCTTCCATATCTATGGATGACCTTTTTTTATTTAATGTACGTTTAATACTACTTCCCCATCTTCTATCATGATATCTACTGTCGATTGGTCATAGACGCGACCGGCTATGATTTCACGTGCTAGCTTTGTTTCAATATTCCGTTGGATATACCTTTTTAGTGGCCTTGCCCCATAAATAGGATCAAATCCATTAACGGCAATAAACTCCTTCGCATCCTCACTAATAGAGATATTGATTTGCTGCTGTTTAAGCCTATTTTCCAGTTCCTTCATCATTTTCACAACAATATTTTTTATTTCTGCTAATGACAATGATTTAAAAAGGATGATCTCATCAATTCGATTTAAAAATTCCGGCCGGAAATGGGTTCGCAATTGACTCATTACTTTTTCTCTTGTTCCATCTGAAATTTCAATTTCATTTTCACTTCGTTCAAGTAAGAAGTGTGAGCCAATATTGGAAGTCATAATAATAACGGTGTTTTTAAAATCTACTACCCGCCCTTGTGAATCAGTGATTCGCCCATCATCGAGTGCTTGTAAGAGAATATTAAATACCTCGGGATGTGCCTTTTCAACTTCATCCATTAAAATAACCGAATATGGCCTTCTCCTTACTGCCTCCGTCAGCTGCCCACCTTCTTCATAACCGACATAACCTGGAGGCGCACCAATTAGACGTGAAACTGAATGCTTTTCCATATATTCCGACATATCTATCCGGATAATCTGTTCCTCACTGTCAAATAAAGACTCGGCCAATGCCTTTGCCAGCTCTGTTTTCCCTACACCTGTCGGCCCTAAAAATAAAAATGATCCGATTGGCCGGTTTGGATCTTTTATTCCTGCACGTGCCCGAAGAACAGCATCCGCAACTAAGTTAACGGCTTCATTTTGCCCAATAACCCTCTCGTGCAATATGGATTCCAATTTCAGTAGTTTTTCTCTTTCACCTTCAACAAGTTTAGAAAGAGGAATCCCCGTCCATCTTGAGACGATATTTGAAATTTCCTCACCTGTTACTTCTTCCCGAAGTAAACGGTCATCCTTGGCTGCTCCACTCTCTAATTCCTTTAGTTCCTTTTCTGTCAATGGAATTTGCCCATGGCGAAGTTCCGCAGCCCGGTTTAAATCATATTTATCTTCTGCCTGCTGAAGCTCCCGGCGGAGCTTTTCAAGCTGCTCTCTTTTATCCTGCACCTTCTGGATGCTTTGTTTCTCTTGGAGCCATTTCGCCTTCATGGTATTTGCCTGTTCTTTTAGGTCTGCAAGTTCTTTTACGAGCACCCCAAGCCTTAATTTGCTTCCCTCATCACTTTCTTTTCGTAATGCTGCCTCCTCAATTTCAAGCTGCATGACCCTCCGTGTCACTTCATCCAGTTCAGTTGGCATGGAATCAATTTCGGTGCGAATCATCGCACATGCTTCATCGACAAGGTCAATCGCTTTATCAGGCAAAAAACGGTCAGTAATATAGCGATCTGATAGCGTTGCTGCGGCCACAAGGGCATGATCATGAATTTTCACCCCGTGGTGCACTTCGAAGCGTTCCTTTAATCCTCTTAATATGGAAATCGTATCTTCTATATTCGGCTCTTGGACAAGCACCTGTTGAAACCTGCGCTCAAGGGCTGGATCCTTTTCAATATATTTTCTATGTTCATCAAGTGTCGTGGCACCGATACAATGAAGCTCTCCGCGTGCAAGCATCGGCTTTAACATATTGCCGGCATCCATCGCCCCTTCGGTTTTTCCTGCGCCAACGATTGTATGAATTTCATCAATGAATAGCAAAATTTGCCCTTCACTTTTCTTAATTTCGTTTAAAACGGCCTTCAATCTTTCTTCAAATTCGCCTCTAAATTTTGCCCCAGCGATTAAGGAGCTCATGTCCAGGGAAAAAATCGTTTTATCCTTAAGGCCTTCCGGGACATCCTTTCTGACAATCCTTTGTGCCAAACCCTCGACAATCGCCGTTTTTCCTACCCCCGGTTCACCGATTAACACTGGATTATTCTTTGTTTTTCTTGATAAAATCCGAATCACATTCCGGATCTCAGTATCCCTGCCGATAACTGGATCCATTTTCCCTGCTTTTACTTCGGCAACGAGGTCTCTGCCGTATTTTTTAAGAGCATCATATCCTGCTTCGGGATTTTGTGATGTCACTCTTTGGTTCCCCCTTATTTCTTTTATTGCTTTTAAAATAGTTTCCGGTGTTTTACCAAATGCCTGGATAATTTTTTTAATTGCTGAATCATTCGCATAGGCTGCCGCTAATAAAAAATGCTCAACCGATATATATTCATCAGCAAATTTTGAGGCAAACTCCTCCGCGCTAACCAATAATTTTTGCAGCTTTGCCGTAATATAGAGTTTTCCCTGTTCAACCCCGCTACCGGTAACCTGAGGTTTTTTGGCTAATGAATCCAAAAGATTTTTCTTTACCTTTTCTGAGGGCATCCCTGCCTTTTCAAAAATGGCGGCAATGAGACTATCCTCTTGATCCATTAGCGTTAAAAATAAATGTGGTTCATCAATTTCCTGATGATTTTCTCGAATAGCCAGGGTCTCGGCATCCATAATTCCTTTTTGTAACCGCTCCGTCATTCGGTTTAAGTCCACTTTTCTCACTCCTTTTTGACCATTATTGACCTATTTAATTTAATTATAAATCAAATGCTAAATAGAAGTAAAATTTGGACAAGGAAAAAGCCATCCGAATTGGATGACTTCTTTGAACCTCTTACGGCTTTCGCTGATACGTCCAAACTCGGTTATGATTGGATGTCTCGGGGAACGCATCTCCTGCTTTAAGCTTTATTTGTTTAGGATGGAGTACATTATCTCCGGTTTCACCAATTTCAATATATATACCATTATTCGGAGCCTTTTTTCCTGATTTAAACTGACGATTTTGTCCCACTTTCTTCCCTCCTTTATCTACATCTTTATTGTTTCCATTTTGGTTTTGTCCATAATAGGAAGTTCTTTCAAATTCAAACAGATATCGACATTATTTCCTAAGAAATAAGAAAAGCGGAGGGTGCCTGAAGCTAGACAATTCCCAAAGTAATACTTGATGAGTTTTTGACGATTGTATGAACTTATTCTACATTTATTGCTAATTATTCTTTGTTAACAATATAATTATAGTAATATCTTGCAATTCCGACCTTGACTGGCATTTATTTTTTCAAAAAACATTCGTACCTGTAAAGGTGGTTAGTAGTATGCAGTCAGTAAAAGAAATGCCCGTAACGTTGTCCCATCTCTTTGATACGGTTCATCATATAAAAAGAATCGAAAAAGGATCTTTTCTCTTTCAAGAAGGATCGCGAGCCGATGAATTGTATATCGTGCAAAGTGGGATTCTACAAATTAGTAAGATTATTCCAGATGGAAGAGAACTTACGTTAAGAATGTGCTCCAAAGGTGACTTTGTTGGCGAATTAAACTTATTCTCCCCCTCTTCTCGTTATTTATTAAGCGCTCGTGTCATTGAAAGTGGAGAAGTGGCTGTCATCATGAAAGATACTCTAGAGGAAAAACTTTCACAAAATCTTCCTCTATCCTTTGAATTCATAAAATGGATGAGTCTGCAATACCGGAAAACACAAACCAAGTTTCGTGATTTAGTTCTCCACGGAAAAAAAGGTGCTTTGTACTCAACCTTAATTCGAATCAGTAATAGTTATGGAGTTAAAACGAATAGAGGAATTTTGATTGAATTACCTTTGACAAATCAAGAACTGGCCAATTTCTGCGGCACCTCACGTGAAGTCGTCAATCGACTGCTTAGCGATTTAAGAAAAGCTGGGATCATTTCCAGCGATAAAGGATCGATTACTATCCATGACCTAGATTATTTAAAACGGGAGATCGATTGCGAGGAATGTCCGATTGAAATTTGTAAAGTTGACTAAGAAGAGAAATAAAAAAATCGGTCATTTCGACCGATTTTTTATTTTAGCAAACTTATTTGAATCGCAATGAGAATAAAGAAAATCGCCGAATTAATAATTTCGTAAATCCCAATTTGTTTTGGAGATAACTTTTTCCCGTAAAAGAAAATGGCTCGAAGTAAACTCGGAATATAAGCAATAGCAACAATCCAAAGGCCACAGGCAATCCATGCTATCACTAGCAGTAAGTGGTAAATCCATGAGATCCATTTGAATGTTATATTTTTCTTTTCCCTAATCATCGATTTAACGTAAAAAGTACAGCCAATAAAAAACAGCACGGATGTTAAAAAGGGAAAGATGATCATTTCAAGCCCAATAACGCCCTGCCCTAAATAACTGCTTGCTAAGCCAGCGATCGAAAAGGCAAAAATCGCACTTATATCATTCATAAATGCACGGTCTTGATTTCTTGACGTGTAATAAGCATTTATCATAAAGAACGGAATCATCAGAAGGCCAAAGAAAACGATCGAAGGCCTTTCTATGAGGGGTATTAGTAAGAGAAATAAGGCCGGTATCATATAAATGAGCGTCCATTTTGTATAAAAAGGAATCTTTTTCTTTTTAAATAAAAGGAGCATCGGATAAGTTCCCAAATACAATAAGAGCCAGCCTAGAAAAAACGGAATATGCTGCCACAAAAATCCTCCATCCATCACACCCAGCCAAAAAGGGACGATCAACATTGCCCAAGCACCATGTTGTTTCGGTAAAAATAACTTCATCTCTTTCACTCCTTAATCCTGCTTACCATTACTATAAGATAGCAACTAGAAAAAAAAAGTGAAGAGTATCACATACTCATGAAAACAGAAGGCTTTCGCCTTCTGTTTTCAACAATTTGTCACTCTTTTTCATCCATTTTAGGAACAAGTTTCTCTATGAATTCAACAGCCCAGCCAATGGCTGCTTCATCAGATATGTGAAAGGACGGCACATCCAATTTAGAGTAAATGAGAACGTTCATCTCCTCCTTCCAATACACCACAGCTTGAACATTGTTCACCTGGTCTACTAAGGGTAAATCCTGTTTGTCGCTTATCAATAAAAGCTTTGGATAACCTTCCCACTTATACCCTTCCACTAAAATGACATCTGGATGAAAAAATTGCATCAATTCTATTTGTTCATTAAGACCATATTCACACTGCTCAGCATGTAGAATCAATCTGCCACCGCCCTCAACTAGGGATGCAACCGCACCTGCTGACAGATGTTTTGTTGAATCCTTTTGTCCGGCCACATCCGGCCTGCCGCCATGTCCGTGATGTTTAATAGTCACTGTTTTTAAGCCTTGGATGGTCAGTGTTTCAATCAGTTTGGATGTAATCGTTGTTTTGCCGCTGTTTTGATAACCCACCACCTGAAAAATAACCGGTCTTACCAAGGCCACTCACTGCCAACCTGGTCCTCAAGTAATAGAACATCTACATCGTCACCCGCTGAAAAACCTCTTGTGCCGCCGGGAAGAATCATCAATGAATTGGCACCTGCTAGGCTCATTATGATGTTTGATTTATCCAGACCGCTTGGCGTTGCTTTTAGCCTGCCATCCTCGATAAACGTAGAGCTGCGGACAAACCTTGTAAATGGATTGGCTTTCGGAAAGTCCACTTCTAGTACTGCCTTTTCTTTCCTTAAATGTGGCTTTTTCGAAAAAAGCTGCCTTCTGATAATTGGTCTCGCGAACAATTCAAAGCCTACATAGCATGCAGAAGGATTACCGGAAAGACCAAAGAGGATTTTCCCTTTGTATCCTGCAACTGTCGTCACACTTCCAGGGCGCATCGCCACTTTATTAAAGAAAACCTCTGCACCCAGCTTTTTATAAATAGCTGGCAGGTAATCAAAATCGCCAACGGATACTCCTCCGGTAGTAATTAATAAATCCACTTTGGTTAATGCGTCTTTTACCGCATCAAAGCATGTGTCGAACTCATCCGGGAGTTTTCCAAAGTATTGAACAATGCCGCCAACTCTTTCAATTTGTGCAGCAATCATATGAGAATTACTGTTGCGAATTTTCCCCGGAACTAACGACTCATCCACCTCTAATAGCTCTGTTCCGGTCGCAAATAACCCGACAACCGGTTTTTTTGCAACTGGAACATCCTTATAGCCAAAAGTCGCCAGCATGGCTTGAATGCCCGGATTAATCAATGTACCTTTTTTTACTAACACTTCACCTTCTTTTGCGTCTTCCCCTGCAAAGGAAACATTGTCACCTTTGTTAAAACTTCGTTTAATCGACATATACGGCGATTCATTTTTCTCGTAGTCTTTTGCGACTTCAAACATGACGACCGCATCTGTTCCCTCTGGCATCATCGCCCCTGTCATAATACGGACAGCTTGATTTTGCCCGACAACCTTTGGTGAAACCATTCCGGCTCCAAGATGGTCAATCACTTCAAATTCGACCGAGTTGGACTGCGATGCCTCTCGTGTATCAATCGATCTGACGGCAAAGCCATCATATGGTGCCCGATCAAAGTGTGGCACATCGCTGGTTGCCATTAAATCCTCTGATAAAAAGCGGCCAAAACTTTCATTTATCGAAACATATTCCGTTAAACCTTGTAATTGATATTCCATAATTTTTTGCACTGCTTCCCCAATCGGAATCGGTTTTCTTCTTTCTATCAATTTCATTCAGCTCCTGCCTTAAAACATTCAATTTTATACTATGTATAAATAGTAATCGACTACTATTCATTATAAGCCTATAAAAACCTTGCAAACATATCAAATGTCACAAACTGAAGGAAAAAATAAAAAATCATAGCGGATGTGTGATGTAGGTCACCTAATTAAGATTCATTTTCAATTATGATGGAGTCAGAAGTTAATTAACATGAAAATTCTAGGAGGCAAATACCATGACTTTCACTATTACCGAAAATTCATTAGTTAAAGATATTGTGAACGAATTACCAAAAACAAGTGACGTATTCAAAAAGAACCGCATCGATTTCTGCTGTGGCGGAAACATTCCGTTATCCCTTGCAGTTGCTCAAAACGGCCTTATTATGGATAATCTTTTAGATGAATTAAAAGTTGTTTTTGAAAAATATGAAAACACTGAGAAAGATGTTGAAGTTTGGACTGATTCAGATTCAAACACCATCATCGATCATGTCATTTCAAATTATCATCGTGTATCGGAAGAAGAGCTAATGAATCTTAGCCCATATGTTACGAAGGTATCACGTGTACATGGTGACAACCATCCAGAACTATTAAAAGTGAATGAACTGTTTTATGAGTTCAAAAAAGAATTAATTGAGCATATGGAAAAAGAGGAAGCCATCGTATTCCCGTTAATTAAACAGCTTGCCGATGGTACAGTTGAAAATCGTGAAGAAGCCATTAATATGATAGTCGAGCTTGAAAAAGAACACGACCATGCGGGAGAAATTTTACGACAAATCCGTGAAGTAACATCAGACTTTGAACTTCCATTAGATGCTTGTGGTACGTACCGTTTAGTTTATGCACGCTTGGAAGCATTAGAAGGATTAACCTTCATGCATGTTCATCTTGAAAACAATATATTATTCCCTCGTTATATCGCATAATAATCAGTAGCCCGCTAATCACAAGCGGGCTTTTTTGCGCACATAAAAACCCCTCTCGCGAGAGGGGTTAGCCGCCAATATAGGACATTTCAATCTTTTTACGTGTTTTGTGTGTCTCGGCAGTTCTTTCATCTGAATATCTGTCATCACGGCCATTCCAAATGGCTGTAATCCGCTCAGCAATTTGCTCATCGGTTGCCCCATTTCTCATGAAGTTCCGGATATCGTGGCCATTGCCATTAAATAAACAGGTAAAAATCTGGCCATTTGCCGACAGGCGTGAACGCGTGCAGCTTGAGCAGAAAGATTCAGAAACAGATGTAATAAACCCAACATTCACGTCAGCATCTTTATAACGATAGAGCTTTGCCACTTCCCCATAATAAGCCGGGTCAACCGGTTCCATTTCGAAATGCTCTTTTAATAAATGATAGATCTGTTTTTTAGTAACGACATCATCCATCTTCCAGCCGTTTGTTGCGCCAACATCCATGAACTCGATATACCGGAGCTCTAAACCTTGCTTTTTACAGTATTCAGCCATTGGGATGATTTCTGTATCATTTAACCCTTTTTTGACAACCATGTTGATTTTAACCCCAAGGCCTGCTTGTTTAGCTGCTTCAATGCCTTCCAATACAGGTCCAGTGCCTACCCCGCGACCGTTAATTTGACCAAACAATTCATCATTTAACGTATCAAGGCTGACATTTACTCTTTTAAGGCCCGCTGCTTTTAACTCACTGGCTACTTTCGGAAGAAGGACACCGTTTGTTGTTAAGCCGATGTCACTTAAACCTTCAATTGCAGAAAGTTTTTTGACAAGAATCGGCATATCCTTACGCATGAGTGGCTCACCGCCGGTTAAGCGGATTTTTTCTACACCCAAACTGACAAATATTTTTCCTAAACGTTCAATCTCTTCATAGGTTAACAAGGCACTTCTAGGTAGAAATTCAAAATCCGGGCCGAATTGATCAGCGGGCATACAGTATTGACAGCGGAAATTACAGCGATCAATGACAGAAATTCTTAAATCGCGTAACGGTCTATTTAATTTATCTTTAATAATGGTTTTTTCCATTCGTCTCAACTCCATTATTTTCAAAGAAGCTTTTATATAACTTAGTGTAACAAGAACTAACTTAAAATGCTGTTACTTTATTCACTATTAAAATCCTTTTTACTATTATTCTTATCTTAACAGATGATTGTAAATGATTAAACGATTGATTTTGGAAATCATTATCCACTATTTCTTTTCTCTACAATCAATTTATACTACATGGGTTAGCTTATTTTTTCAAAATCCATCGAAGTTTTCACTATATTGTCATTGTTTACTGGATTTTATCGACTAATCATGAGATAAAATGTTACTAACGAACTTAATTCAAATGAAAATAGATTAGTATAGAAAAATCAGTACGAGGTGATTTAGGATGACAGCAACAATGAAGCCAACTCATTCCATTGAGATAAAAGAATTACTTACATTTGCAGACCGGAAATTTAAAAGTGAACGAGGAAGTTTCCTGTTTCAGGAAGGAATGATAGCAGAAGAGCTTTTCATTATTATTTCTGGCAAGATTCAAATCAGTAAAATTACTTCTGACGGCCGTGAACTTTCGCTCCGAATTTGCAGTGCCAATGATATTTGCGGTGAGTTAACACTTTTCACTGACAATCCACGATATCTCTTAAGCGCTAAGGTGCTAGAAGAAGGAGAAATTGTTGCAATCAAAAAAGAAGTAATTGAAAGTGAAATTTTTCAAAATAGTAAGCTTGCCTTCGAGTTCATGAAATGGATGAGTGATCATTTTCGCAAAACGCAGACTAAATTTCGCGACCTTGTCTTAAATGGAAAACGGGGTGCCTTATTTTCTACACTTATACGGATGTCTAACAGCTATGGAATCCCCAAAGCGGGCGAAATCTTAATTGACCTGCCCTTAACCAACCAGGAACTGGCAAATTTCTGCGGTACCTCCCGAGAAAGTACCAATCGGATCCTTAGTGAGTTAAAGCGCGATAAGATTATTTCCATTAAAAAAGGGAAAATCACAATATTAGACTTACAATATTTAAAAGATGAAATTGGCTGTGAAAATTGCTCAGCTGTTTATTGTAATATAGAATAACATCATTATTGACAAGGCTGTCTCAATTAATTGAGGCAGCCTTGTTTTTCTAGTTTTGTGCTTGTTTCTCTCTTAATGATTTAGGAATATATACACAGAATGGTTCGCTCTCAAGATAATCACCTGTCATTGCATAGGCTCTTGATCTTGAACCGCCGCAAACATAACGGAATTCACAGACACCACATTTACCCTTGAATTCGTCAGGATTTCTTAATGCCTTAAAGATTGGCGATTCCCGGTAGATCTCCGCTAATGGTGTTTCACGGACATTCCCCGCTTTAACTGGCAGCAGTCCGCTTGGGTAAACATCACCAATATGAGAAATAAACACAAAGCCATTTCCGTCATTCACACCTTTAGGGGCGCGTCCAAGTCCATCAATGGAACCTGTTAACCCTTTTTCCGTTAAGGCACTTAAATAATCAATTTCATCTGTCTGTGACTTTGCTTCACGCATTTTTTGCTGAATGACAACCCGACGGTAATGCATCGCTTCAGTTGTCTTAATATCGAATGACACCTGCTTGCTTAGGTCGTACAGCCATCTGAGTACCCTTTCAGTTTCCACCGGTGAAATCATGTCAGTTACCTGGCCTCTTCCAGTTGGAACAAGGAAAAAGACACTCCACAGCACGCATTTTAATTCCCCAACCAGTTTAGCCATCTCTTCAAGATGTTCATAATTGTATCTAGAAACAACAGTATTAATTTGGATTGGCATTTCCAGTTCATGCAAATATTTAATTCTCTCCATTGTCAGGTCAAACGAACCTGCTGTACCGCGGAAATGGTCATGAATCTCGGCGGTTGGTCCATCAAGACTAAAAGCCCAGCGCGATAGGCCGACTTCCTTTGCTTTCTGCATTGCCTCCATCGTTACATTCGGTGTAGCGCTTGGCGTTATCGAAACCCTTACACCTTTTTCCACTGCATATTTAGCAATATCAAAAACATCTTCCCTCATAAGGGGATCGCCGCCTGTAAAGACAAGGATTGGGTTATTCATATCATGTATTTGATCAATTAGCTTTTTGCCTTCTTCAAATGATAATTCGCGAGGATCTCTTGCGTATTGTGCATCTGCACGACAATGCAGGCATTTTAATTGGCAAGCACGTGTCAGCTCCCAAATAACGATAAATGGATCTTTATTAAAGTCTCGGTTAAAAGACATATGAAACGCCTCCTAAAAACAGCTATTTCAAACGCAAACAGCTTTAATACTTTGTATTATAAACGTGTCTATGTTTGAAAAAAGTGAACTATCTCACAGACTAGGAGGCATATATGTCCGAATTGTGAAAGCTGTAAAAATAAAAATTTAGGATGGCAGCTGGTTTAAAAAGAAAATCGAAATGGTACCCGGCCCTGTATGTGCACCAACGGCTGAGCCAATCGAAGAGATATACACCTCTTTTGGATTAAATTCATCCTCGAACATCGCTTTAACCTCCAATGCCGTTTCGAGATTATCTGCGTGGCTAATCCCAATGACCTGCTCCTGCAAATTAGACCCTCGCTCGTGCATGATTTCGATAATCCGGCGATATACTTTCTTTTTTCCTCTGATTTTTTCAATGGGTACAAGTTTCCCATCTTCCATATTTAAAATCGGCTTAATATTTAATAATCCACCCAAAAACGCAGAAGCCTTCGAAACCCTGCCGCCTTTTGCCAAATAATCTAAATCGTCTACCGTAAAAATATGCTCCATATGCTGGCTTCTAAATAGGACATCTTCTAAAATCTTTTCTTTCGAAACATTATTTGCCGCGAGCTTTGCTGCTTCTTGAACAATCAGACCAAATCCAAGGGATGCACATTTCGTATCAACAATCGTTAAAGAAAAGTCTGGATATTTTTCCTTCACTTGGTCAAGAATCATAACAGCGGTTGAATATGTACCGGATAATGCGGAGGAAAAGGCTATGTAAATTCCTTCTTCATTCTTTTCCGCCATTTCCGTAAAAATTTCTTCAAACAAAAGCGGTGACACCTGAGATGTTTTTGGTACTACACCACTGCGGATAGCATCATAAACCGTTTTAGGATCAATGGTTTTAACATCTTCAAATTCTTGTCCTTTGATTTCAACTTTTAAAGGAAATAACGTAACGTGATTTTCTTCATAAAAACTTTTGGGTAAATCGCATGCGCTGTCAGCAAGTATTTTTACCGGCATGAAGCTCACCTCATTCATAACATATATTTTAGTTTCAGTTTATCGGTTTCAGCCTAAAAATACAATTTAAATTAGGGGGTATACTATTGATTTGGCTTCAGACGAAAAAAGCTTTTATTGTTGCAGTCGGTGCATTGTTAAATGCACTTGCCATGAACTTATTTCTAATTCCAGCAAATGTATATTCCAGCGGTTTTACCGGAATTGCCCAATTACTCTCGAAAGTCCTAAGTGATTATACACCCATTCATGTCTCAATGGGGTTCTTATTGCTTGTACTTAATATTCCGGTAGCGATTCTCGGATGGAAGAAGGTAGGTAAATCATTTACCATTTATAGTTTTTTGAGTGTGTTACTCTCCTCCTTGTTTCTAACATTAATTCCAATCCATAAATTTTCACATGATATCTTACTGAATGCGGTATTTGGCGGCGTCATTCAAGCAATTGGAGTTGGTATAACCTTAAAATGGGGAGCATCAACAGGCGGCGTCGATATCATTGCGATGGTTTTATCTAGACTGAAAGATAAACCAGTAGGGCCTTATATGTTCGTGTTAAACGGGATTATCGTTGTGACCGCCGGCTTCTTATTTGGATGGGAAAAAGCCCTTTATACACTCGTGGTCTTATATGCCTCTACGAGAGTGGTTGATGCGATCCATACAAGGCATGCCAAGCTGACAGCGATGATTATTACGAAAAAGGCGGAAGACTTGAAAAAAGCGATACATGGAACTCTTGTTAGAGGCATCACGATGATTCCTGCTAAAGGGGCATTTTCCAATGAAACAAGGGACATGCTGATGATTGTCATCACCCGCTATGAACTTTATGATTTAGAAAGAATCATTAAGGAAGTGGATCCCCATGCGTTTACGAACATCGTACAGACAACAGGGGTCTATGGATTTTTTCGAAGGGATTAGATAGAAAAGCGGAAGAGCCATATATGGGCACTTCCGCTTTTCTTTGTACAGCTATTGGATCTGATCAAGCTCTTGTTGCATTTGTTGGAGCTGGGCTTGTTCTGCAACTGTCGAGTTTGCAAATGCAGAACTTAGAGCGTTCTTTGCTTTTACAACTGCAGAATCAAGGTCATTAGGGTTAGCGGATTTCGCCATCTCCACAAATCTCCGTGCTTCCTGGAACAATTGGTTTCCCATGTTAAATTCCTCCAAGCGAGGATTCGTGCACATTGGCCATCTTCTGAGCTTCCGCTTCAGCGTAGGTCATGTGATAAGGAATACGTTCGGCATGCTTGTTAACAGTATCCTTTCCTTGCTGGACAAAGCGTTTTGATTTGTTTGATCTACCCATGCGAATCCCTCCAATATGCTAAAAAGCTCATATTGAAACAGCAACGCTGCCTCAGGAAATAGTATGCTCCAAATATGGGCGGTTCATTTAGGAAAAGCTTGGCTTAATGGGGTTAAAATTTAATATTTAACAAATCAGCCAAATATACCCCCACACCATCTTCTTCATTACTTAAGGTTACTTCATTAGCGATATTTTTTACTTGGTCAATCCCATTTCCCATGGCAATTCCATGACCGGCATATTCAAGCATCTCCAGATCATTGTCCTCATCACCAAAAGCAATAATTCTTTCAGCTGGGATCCCAAAGTAATCTGCTGCTTTTTTCAAGCCTACAGCTTTATTTAAGCCAACCTTAATGATTTCGATTACATGCCACGGGGCAGCCCAGCTTCGTTGGTCAATCACTTCCGCATGGATTTCAGATAGATGATCACGAATTTGTTTAAGCTGATCTTCTTCTGTATGAATTAACAAACTTGTAGGTGAATCGTTTAAAAAGTTTTGTAAATCGCCTGTAGTGATTTTGGGATTGCCAAAGCTAAAAATATCTAGAAGCTTTTCATCATGGTAATGGAAATAAATATCGTCCATCACTTCGGCAATAATATTGTGGAACTGAAAGCTTCTGCAGGCTTCTACAATGTCCTTTGCTACCTTAACATCAAGCGGTTCATGATAGAATCCCCAGCTTGAATCAAGCGGGTGATGCATAAAAGCCCCGTTAAAATTAACAATTGGTGTGTTCAGTTCTAACTCACGATAATACATTTCGCTTGAACGATAAGGCCTGCCGGTTGCAATCATGACAATATGACCCTCAGCTTTTGCTTTTTGAATGATTTCCTTATTTTTTTGAGAAATGGTTTTATCATCTTTTAATAATGTTCCATCTAAATCTAATGCGATTAAATGCTTTTCTGCCATATAAACTCCTTCTTATTTCAAATTTTCACTAGTGAATGCATTGCTTTAGAAAAAAATCAGATAACATGATACACTACTTGTAGGAATGATTAATATTATTTCTATATTTACTATGTTAACAATTTTATATCTATACTGTAAAAAAATTCACACCAATAGCGATAAAAAAGCTATATACTTTTATATGTTCAACAAAAGTGGATTTAATTACCGCCTTTTGGAAATTGTAATAAAAACATGCCCTGAAGTAAATAAAAATATGATAAGGAGTGAAACCATATGAATGAAGAATTAAAAGAAAATATTATGGGTGCTTTAGAGTTAGTTATCGACCCTGAGTTAGGTGTTGACATCGTCAATTTAGGCTTAGTATATGATGTTGAAATGGATGAAGAGGGGATGGCTACGGTTACGATGACGTTAACAGCTATGGGCTGCCCACTTGCCGGAACCATTGTCGACCAAGTGAAAAGAGCACTAACTGATATCCCTGAGATAAAGGAAACGGAAGTAAATATTGTTTGGAATCCGCCTTGGAATAAAGAAATGATGTCCCGTTATGCAAAAATTGCCTTAGGTATCCGTTAAGGAGATATAAAGCAAATGAAAAACAAAGTGATTTTAGTGAGCTCAAACCAACTTGGCAAGGGCGATCAACTACTCGGTGAGAGTATCCTTGAAACTTTTTTTACGATACTAAAGCAAAAGGAAGAGCTCCCAGCAGCCGTTTTTTGTATGAATAGTGGAGTGCTGACCATGACCGAGGATTCTCTTGTCTCAGTTCATTTAAAGGAATTAGAAGCAAAAGGTGTCGATATTTTAGCATGTAAGACATGTGCCGACCACTATGAAGTATCCGACAAATTAGAAGTTGGAAAAATTAGTGGAATGGGCGACTTTATTGATTTGGCAGCAAAATATGAGGTTTTAACGATTTCTTAAAGAGAAAGGAATGAGGT
The DNA here is from genome assembly GCF_000307875.1 of Neobacillus bataviensis LMG 21833. Taxonomy (GTDB): domain Bacteria; phylum Bacillota; class Bacilli; order Bacillales; family Cytobacillaceae; genus Neobacillus; species Neobacillus bataviensis. The sequence goes on along the minus strand of NZ_AJLS01000134.1, from coordinate 1,158 downwards.
GCTTAGCACCTCATTCCTTTTATTTATGGTCTGTTTTCTTTGAATATTGGTTTTTCCCTGCCTGACGGTTTTTTTCACGCATCATATTCTTTTCGTGGTGAAGGGCATTATTGTCTTTTGCTTTTTTATCATTATCAGAAGTGTGCGGCATTTACATGCTCCTTTCAAAATTCCTTGCAACCTTAGTGTAAGCAATAAGAAAGTGAGTATGTAAGTTAGTTTTTTACATATGTCCAGCTGCCTTCTTGGTAGACCTTGCCCTCTTTCATCAGTTTCCCCAGTGCGCGTTTAAATGCCCCTTTGCTTAGGTCAAACCGTTCTTGTATATCTTCCGGCGCGCTTTTATCGCTATATGGCATGGCCCCGTTTCTACTCATTAAATATTCGTAAATTTTGGCTGCATCCAGATCTTGTGATTCCTCTTTTCTTGCAAGCAAAGAAACATTTATGGTTCCATCTTCCTTGACGTCAATAACCCGTCCTTCCACTTTTTCACCTAACCGGGGCTCGTTACCGCGTTGTGATTCATGAATAAAACCTTTAAAGCCTTCTATTGTGTAGACCCAGCTGCCTACCTTGGCTGTACGGTATATATGCCCTTGAACATTTTTATTAAAATCTTTCTCAGTTGCGTGGACTGAAATGGATTGAATCACTTGATCACTGGCTTGTTTCGCATAAATCAGATGATTGCGATTTACTCTTAAGGTAACATAGACCATATCACCGATGTTCGGCCAGACCGATTGATGGGCAGGAAGATCATCCGCCCCTAACAGAATATCTTTTGGCAGGCCAATATTCAAAAAGACGCCGATTTTTGGATTCGTATCTGTTACTTTTACCCAGGCGTATTCTCCAACTGAGATTTCCGGAATCGTCATCGAAGCCGAGATTCTCCCTTGTGAATCAACAAACAAAAAGACTTCGACTTCGTCCCCTTCTGCCAATTCCTGATGTGCTTGATTACTATGCAGTAAAACATCTTCAGTTCCATCTGATAAAAAATAGCCAAATTCCGCTTTCCGCGCAACAGTTAACGTGGTAGCTTGACCTATAAATTCGTTGAGTGACATATATAACTCCCCTTTTCTTTTTTCGGAGATTTTTCCTGTGAAATTACTGTCTAGCGCAAGCAGCCTAGGGGCTCGGGGTCAT
>NZ_AJLS01000133.1 GCF_000307875.1 Neobacillus bataviensis LMG 21833 | reverse complement strand
GGCGGAGAGCGAAGGACACTAGCCGCTAGGGCGCTGGAGCTGGACATTTCTCAAAGTCGAAATTTATATCTTAAGAAAAGGCTGGGTGAATGCTTTCACCCGGCCTTTTGTATGAATCCCCACTATGACTTTAATAATCGCAGGCTATTTAAGATGACAAGAATCGTACTTCCTTCATGGCCAATGACCCCATAGGGCAAATCCAACATTTGAAAGAAATTCGACGAAATTAACAGCATGATGACAGTAATGGAAAAAATGACATTCTGTTTGATAATTTTGTTCATACGCTGTGAGAGGCGGATGGCTTCAGAAATTCTCGGTAAATCATTTTTCATGAGGACAATATCAGCTGTCTCAAGAGCTACGTCTGTCCCTCCACCCATCGCAATCCCCACATTGGCAATTGCTAATGCAGGTGCATCGTTGATCCCATCACCGACCATAGCAACTGTTTTATATTTTTCCTTTAGTTGTTTAAGCTGCTCCACTTTCTCTTCTGGGAGGCATTCTGCAAAAAATTCATCGACGTGACTTTCGGCGGCAATCGCCCGGGCTGTTTTTTCACTATCGCCTGTTAGCATGACAGTACGAATCCCTTGTTTCTTTAAATGGTCGATTGCAAGCTTGGTTTCGTCACGAACGACATCCTTCATCGCGACCATTGCACAAAGCTCTCCATCTATTTCAATAAATACAAGCGTATTGCCTAGGCTTGAAAGGTCTTTAGCCCTTCCATCGGCAAACCGCTCGACATTTTCCTTCCCGACAAATGCCGCTTTTCCGATCTTCCAGCGCTCTCCATTCACTTCGGCTTTAACACCCCACCCGGGAACATCTTCAAGGCTGTCTGGATGGAATAGCTCTTTTTTAATATTCTTCTTTGCATATTTGACAATGGCCTGTGCCAGTGGATGATTCGAATGACTTTCAATCGAAGCTGCCTTCCAGATGAGATCCTCTTTTTCAAGTCCTTCTTTGACAAACACTTCGGTGACTTCTGGTTTCCCCTTTGTGAGTGTGCCGGTTTTATCAAAAGCGATGGCTTCTAAATGACTTAAATTTTCAAGATGCACACCGCCCTTTACCAATATTCCATGTCTCGCTCCATTTGAAATGGCCGACAACGTAGCGGGCATGATGGAAGCGACTAGAGCACATGGGGATGCGACCACTAATAAAATCATTGCACGGTAAAAGGACTCATGCCAGCTCCAGCCGAGTAAGTAGTGTGGCAGGAAAAACATTGCAAACACGACAAGCAGGACAACCTTGACGTAAGTTCCTTCAAACCGTTCAATGAACAACTGTGACGGTGACTTTTCGCTTTGAGCCGATTGAACAAGCTGAATGATTTTTTGAAAAAGAGTATCTTGACTCGACTTTGTTACTCGAACGGTAATCGAACCTGTCATATTAACGGTTCCCGCAAAGACTTCTGCTTCTTCCCCTTTAGAAACAGGCATCGATTCACCTGTTATGGCTGCCTCATCAATATTGGTTTGTCCTTTGATAATCATCCCGTCTGAAGGGACACGTTCCCCCGGTTTAATGAGTATTTGATCTCCGACAAGCAGCTCGGAAACAGGAACCCTTTTTTCATACCCGTTAGCGATCAGCAATGCTTCTTCCGGCTGTAACTCCATTAATGAAGAAATTTCCTTGTGGCTTTTATTCATGGTGTAGGTTTCCAGGGCACCGCTGAGGGCAAATATGAAGATTAAGATAGCCCCTTCTGTCCAGTATCCGATTATGGCTGAACCAACTGCTGCAAAGATCATCAGCATTTCGACGTTCAGTTCTTTATTTTCATAGGTAGCCTCAATACCTTCTTTTGCTTTGGCAAAACCGCCAATTAGAAATGCCAGCAGGTAGGCGATGATAGAATCGGCACCGCTCCCGTATTTATCAAACAGCCAACCGGCTAAAATCAACACACCACTTAACCCGGCAGCAATCAATTCGGCATGTGGTTTAATTTTTTCTATCATGCCAACCTTCTGAATGCCCTTTGCTTCGGAACTCATAGTTTCTCCCCCTCTTTATTCTTATTGAGAAAAATAATCAATGTCATTACCCCTAAAAAACACGAAAGCTGTCATCGAAGTGATGACAGCAGAAATCCCTAAAATCATATAGTTTATTTAACTTAATCTTACCACACATTCTATGCGTTAAGATATGATTTTGCTTCAGTTCTGTACTTAATCATTTACCGTTACCAATGACTTTTCTTTATTTAACGAGATGATTAAGAAGATAATAAAAAATAAGGAACTTATTATATGAAAGAAGCTGATATTTTTAAAATACTGAATAAAAAATCCACCAAAGGTTGGGCCGATTAAACTGCCCAGACTTAAAAAGATGCCACACATTAGATTTCCTGTTGGAAATAAATTTTTCGGCATTAAGTCTGCCATATAGGAAATACCAAGCGAGAACGTGGAGCCCACACACATTCCTGCAACAAATAAACAGATAGCAAGCCAAAAGAAGGATTGTTCAAAGAAACTTGCCGCTGTAAAGCAAATGGAGCCAAGGAATAGGATAGTAATTAGAATAGTTCTGCGTCCGTATTTGTCACTCAAAATACCTAATGGAAGCTGAAATACAATTGCACCAATGGCAAAGGAGGCCAAGAGAATGGAAACGCTGTTTACATCGATGCCAATTCTTAATGCATAAACTGGAAAACTCCCATTTAGAGATGACTCCAAAACTCCATACGCAAGTGGAGGTAAAAAGGCAGCCCATCCGTATTTCCACGCTTGTGAAAACCGTTTTATCGTGGCGGTGAATGAATGAACTCGAATTTCTTGATCCGGAAGTTCGTTTTTAAGTGCAAATAGGAAGACCCATCCCACCAGACATAAAGCAGAAGATAGCATGAAAGGAAGCGCCTCGTTAACATTGACCAGTGGTGTCATCAATGGCCCTGCAGCAAATCCTATCCCAAAAAATAATCCGTAAAGAGATAGATTTCTTCCACGCTTCTTTTCGGATGAAAAAGAAGTAATCCATGTCTGAGTAGCAAAGTGCAAGGCATGATCACCGATCCCGATGAAAAGCCTTAGAATAAACCAAAACCAAAATGTTTTCCACAACGGAAACAATGCCAATGAAACAATTACCATCAGACCGCCGAAAATGATAATGGGCTTATATCCAAATTTTCGAAGGGGTTGCTCCATAAATGGGGATACTAAAAGTATTCCTATATATAGTGCTGTTGCATTTAATCCGTTTAATGATGAAGAAACTCCGCTATGTTCAAAAATTACCGCTATAAGTGGGAGGAGCATCCCTTGACTGAAACCTGAGACCGCCACAATACTGACTAATATCCAAAATCTAAAATTTGTATTTACATTTATCATTTTTTACCTCTTAAAAAAATAAATTGGTTGAGAATCAACTATTTATTATAACAAGATAATGGCTCTTTCGGTTAAAAATGAATCATTTCTCTTATTTATCATTAAGATAATTTTAGGACATTGAAGAAACAAATATAGGGTAGAAAAATAGAAAAGAAAAATTTTGATCATGGAGGGCTGGCTTTGACTAATAAAATCTTTATGCTGCTGACATTTATTGGGGTTCCGCTTTCGGTCATTGGAACACTGATGCATTGGCCAAGTATTGTTCTATTTATTCTTTACTGTTTAACCATTATTGCGTTATCAAGCTATATGGGGCGGGCAACTGAGAGTCTCGCCATTGTTGCGGGCCCGCGCATAGGAGGGCTGTTAAATGCAACCTTTGGAAATGCCGTGGAGCTGATTATTTCAGTTTTTTCGCTGAAAGCAGGACTTATTGGGATTGTTCTTGCCTCATTAACCGGTTCTGTACTGGGAAACTTGCTATTGGTTGCCGGACTTTCCTTTTTTATTGGCGGATTAAAATTCAAGCGGCAGGAATTTAATGTATTTGACGCCCGGCACAATTCCGGCCTGCTGATGTTTGCAGTTATAATTGCGTTTGTTATTCCAGAGGTATTTTCGATGAATATGAATGAAACGAAAACTTTATCCTTAAGTATTGGGATCTCGATTATTCTTATTCTCCTTTATCTTGCGGCATTATTTTTTAAGCTTGTTACCCATCGAGGAGTTTATCAGTCTGCCACGGAAAAAGAGGTTCACGACGAGGAAGAACCGGAATGGGGGAAGGGTAAGGCAATCGGAGTTCTATTGATCGCAACGTTAGCTGTTGCTTATATTTCTGAACATCTTGTTCATACCTTTGAGTATGTTGGTGAAGCTTTTGGATGGACGGAGCTCTTTATTGGGGTAATTATTGTCGCAATAGTCGGTAATGCCGCGGAACATGCATCAGCCGTCTTGATGGCATTTAAAAATAAAATGGATGTAGCTGTTGAAATTGCCATCGGTTCCACCTTGCAAGTTGCAATGTTCGTCTTACCAGTGCTTGTCCTGATTTCCCTGCTATTTGACCAGTCAATGCCGCTGTTATTCAGCTGGCAGGAATTAATCGCAATGGTATCATCAGTCTTACTAATGGTTGTCATCTCAAACGACGGGGAATCCAACTGGTTTGAAGGACTTACCCTGCTGGCAGCCTACGTAATAATGGGAATCGGCTTCTTCTTACTATAAGTACCTTCACAATACTATTAATGGTGTCAGGCACCAAAAGACTCTAGACCAAATGGTCCAGAGTCTTTATTTGTTCCAAATTATTCTTATGTTTGAAATGTACGGGGTAAATCTTTATTCCTGTGCTATAATGTAACAGTTATTTGGGTTTAAAAATCAATCGCTTTCTTTGGGTCCATCAATCACCAACCTTCATGTTAGGTAAGATTGCGAAAAACACGAGTGTTGAATTTCATATAAGACGGGAATCCCAACCTCCTTAAGATGGAAATAAAGTAACAAGTTAGCCGATTGATTACAGCCCTCCTTTTTTGAAAGGTTAAGTATATTATAAAACTAAATTGGAATTTTGTAAATAATCTGATTATTACATTTTCGTTACTTTTTACTAATTTTAAAGGAGAGACAGATGAAATTTTTTATTAGATTATTATTTTTTATTATTGGGCTATCCGTTATGACTTTTGGTGTATGTATGACAATTAAAGTTTCGGATATTGGTGTAGGTGCCTGGGATGCCCTTAATGTTGTGCTTACTGAGAAGGTAGGATTATCCGTTGGAAAATGGGTGATGATCGATGGAGCCATTTTAATTTTTGTCAATGCACTGTTAGTAAAGAGGAGACCCGATTTTCTGTCGTTTTTAACGATCATTGTCATCGGTTCTTTAGTCGACTTTTGGCTCATGACTGTTTTTAATTTGTTTACTATGAACCAATTTATCGCCAAATTGGGAATGCTGCTCGTCGGTATCTTAATTATCGGATTTGGAGCGGCCATCTATTTGCAGGCAAAGTTCCCTCAAAGTCCAATTGATAATTTTATGCTAGCTATAAAGGAACGTTTTCGGGTGAATTTGATGATGGCCAAAACAATTGGCGAAGTTACAGCCTTAGTCCCTGCTTTTTTACTTAAAGGACCCATATCGTACGGGACCATCATTATTACCTTTACGGTAGGCCCTGCAATTCAATTGTTTTTTCCATACTTTGAAAAATTAATGCAACGCCTTCAGGCAAAATATTGAGTGAAAAATGCTTATTTAGGGGAATTTTAGAAAAAAATTTCTGGAATGGATAATATGAATGAACTCCGAAAAAACTACGTAGAGACATTATTAATGCTACTAGTGAAAGGAGTTTACCTTGTGAAGAAACATATTTCTTTACTTTTGACAATGCTATTAATGCTTTCCTTTATTCCCTCTGCTTTCGCCGAAAAAGCAGCGGTGAAAAAAGCCCCTGCTCCAGTAAAATATCAAGTCCCTGCCTCAGTTCGGAACATTTCGAAGGAAAATACGTATCCGAATTCGACGCAGGACTTGCCTTTACTGAAGCCAAGCGATTTAACCAAAAAGTTAATAAATTCTTCAAAAGAAAAAATTGAAAACCCTGATTTAATCCGCATGCTCAATGAGTCAAGTATTAACAGCACCCCATTTGCGGTTGGTTATCGTGCGATTATCTACCTAGGCCAGTGGCCGTTGAATTACGAATCATCAGAAACCTCTCCGAATTGGGAGTACCAAAAGATTAATACGAATTACTTTGATAATCGTGGTGGAAAAGTGCCTTATCAAATTAAATATGTGCAAGAATCACAAAAGATTATCCGCGGCGGACTGACAGCCAAAATTGCCAATCCCGAAGATGTGAAAAAGATGATGCTGCTAAAGGCGATGGAAAAAACTCGTCTGCCGCTCTCGTTTGAAACAATTATCGGAGCCGGCACAAAAAATGACCATATTTATAATATCCCTGCAAACCGTCTAGGCTACTTATATGCCTATGCACCAGGTGTCAATGAAAAAGGGAAAGTAACCTACGGTGAAGTGTATTTGATGTTAAAAGGCAGTAAAAAGTTTATTGTCGTGAAAAACGTTACTTCCCAAGGGATTGGTGCCTGGATTCCTGTCCAGGATTATGTTTCCTTTGGTTTCGCTGCTTCAGAACGGCCACGATGATTTTTGGGCGGAAGGACTCCTGGCAGCAGGGGTCTTTTTCTTTTAAAATAATTAGGACATACTATTTGTCAAAGCTTCAATTTTTCGATAGGATGAAAACGGTAAAGAAAGGAGCGATACAGCTTGGGCAGTCCAATTCAAGAAAAAAATACACAGGTCGACTTTTTAAAGCAGCGCTTAAATATGTTTATTGATGTGCTTGATGCCATTGATCCGGAAGATGCGGATCTTGAAGATATTGACCGTTTAATTTCCATGCTTGATGACATGGAATCAAAATGCAGAGAATTTAATAATCGAGAAGTAAGTGAGTCTGTTAAATAGCAGACTCTTTTTTGTGGGGAAAATGGAGTAAAATCCCATGTATTCGCTTGCAAGCTTATTCTTTAAATCTAGTGGTGATAGGAGTATAATGTAGACGTGTAAAAAGTTGTAATATTATAAAAAGAGTAATTTGGGGCAAAGGGAAAGGGGTACTCGAATTGAATATTGAAAAATTCCAGGAAAGTATGTACAAGCTTATTGTTGAAACTTCCACTAAACTTCCAAAAGATGTTCGTCGAGCTGTTTTGGCTGCGAAAGAAAAGGAAAATGCCGGAACTAGCGCAGCGATGAGTCTTGCCACAATCACTAACAACATAAAAATGGCGGATGATCAAGTTTCACCAATCTGCCAAGATACGGGATTACCAACTTTTAAAATTAAAACCCCAGTTGGTGTGAATCAATTAGAATTAAAAGAAGCGATTCGTCAAGCGATTGTCCTGGCAACAAAAGAAGGTAAATTACGTCCAAACTCTGTTGACTCGTTAACAGGTGAAAATAGCGGTGATAACCTTGGTGCTGGTGTACCGGTTATTAAGTTTGACCAATGGGAAAAAGAGTACATTGATGTCCGCCTGATTCTAAAAGGCGGCGGCTGTGAAAATAAAAACATTCAATATAGTCTTCCATGTGAACTAGAAGGACTGGGCCGCGCGGGCCGCGACCTTGACGGTATCCGCAAATGTGTCATGCATTCTGTTTACCAGGCACAGGGTCAAGGCTGCAGCGCGGGCTTTATCGGCGTCGGCATTGGCGGTGACCGTTCATCAGGTTACGATTTAGCAAAAGAACAATTATTCCGTTCTGTTGAAGATATGAACCCGAATGAGGATCTTCGTCGGTTAGAAGAATATGTGATGGAAAATGCAAACAAACTTGGCATTGGCACCATGGGCTTTGGCGGCGAAGCAACGTTACTCGGATGTAAAGTTGGTGTCATGAACCGGATCCCTGCTAGCTTCTACGTTTCCGTTGCCTATAACTGCTGGGCATTCCGCCGTTTAGGTGTCAGCGTTGATACTGTTAGCGGGGAAATTAATGAATGGATGTACCAAGATGGTGAGTTCATTGATTTTGCTCAGACGGAGGCTGAAAAAGAAACAGCTGCGGCTTCTTCTGAAGAAGTGATTACTTTAGAGGCACCGATTACTGAAGAGAAGATTCGCTCGTTAAAGGTCGGCGACGTCGTTCAAATAAACGGCTTAATGTACACAGGCCGCGACGCGATTCATAAGTATTTAAGTGACCACGATGCACCAGTTGATCTCAATGGTCAAGTTATTTACCACTGTGGTCCGGTTATGTTGAAGGACGAAGCAGGGGAATGGCATGTTAAAGCTGCCGGTCCAACAACAAGTATTCGCGAGGAACCTTACCAAGGTGATATCATGAAGAAATTTGGTATTCGCGCTGTTATTGGAAAAGGCGGTATGGGCCCTAAGACGCTGGCTGCTTTACATGAGCACGGCGGCGTATATTTGAACGCTATTGGTGGTGCGGCGCAATATTATGCTGATTGCATTAAAGGCGTTGAAGGCGTTGATTTGATGCAATTCGGTATTCCTGAAGCGATGTGGCATTTACGTGTTGAGGGCTTCACGGCCGTAGTGACAATGGACTCACACGGAAACAGCCTGCACGCCGACGTCGACAAATCTTCATTGGAGAAATTAGCACAGTTTAAGGAACCGGTTTTTAAATAGGATTGGTTGCGTAAAGCAGACGCTGGGGGTGATGGCGTCTGCTTTTTTGGGTTTGGATGGCTTGCAGGAGGGATTTGTTCAATTGTCTGGGGGATTTGTTCATAACTAAGGCTAATTTGTTCATAACCTTCCTCGATTTGTTCATAATACGAGAAAATTTGTTCATTATATCCGAAAATTTGTTAACAAATTTTGACAGCTAAATAAAGAATAAATATAGACTATCATTTCGTGCAGGATTGGAAAATTATGATGTCGAATTATACATTAAATTAGAAAAGGAGGGAAAATCTTGTTTGATTTAGAATTAAATAGACCAATAGCCTTAGAGCAAGCGGAAGCAGCCCAAAGACGATTACCAATTTTTCATGAAATGAGGCATGATATTGAGATTAAAGTAAGAAATTTTGCATCCGGATATCAAGGAGAGAAAAAATTACGATACTTTCTAGGCCTAATTCCTGAAAAAAGGTATCATATCTTTCATGGTCTTCGTTTACCCGCCGAAAATTCTTTCTTTCAGATGGACGCTCATCTTCTTTCCGCAAAGTTAATTATCCTCATTGAATCAAAAAATTACTCTGGAAAAATCTCTATAGGTAAACTTCAGTTGACTCAAGAAATTAATAATTCAACTGCGATCTACGATAATCCAATAGTACAAGTGAATCGGCATAAATTACTTTTGCAATATTTTTTTAAAAAGTATCAAATTCCTCCAATCCCTATTGAAACTCTAGTTGTGTTTACTAAATCTTCTGCAGAAATTAATATTGCCCCAGGTTATGCGGAGGCAGAAAAGAAGATTGCAGGGTCAGTAATCTTTTAAAGAAAATTGAAGAACTAGAGAAACTTTATACTAAAGATAGTGTCGAGCAAAAAACAATTGGGAAAATAAAGAGGTGTGTTTTAAATAAGCACACTCCATTAAGAATAGACTTTTTACAAAAAATGGGCATACATAAAAGTAGCATATTATCCGGAGTTAGGTGTCCAGACTGTTCGTTTATTCCAATGAATTACGAAAGGAATAAATGGAAGTGCCCAGATTGTCATCATATTTTAAAAGATGCACACCTAGCAGCAATTGAAGATTATTTTCTTCTAATAAAAACCTCCATTACAAACTCAGAATTACGCGAATATCTCCATCTTCCGACTAGAAGGTCTTCTACCTATGTATTAGCATTATTAAATTTACCATCATCCGGTTCTAAAAGAGGATGCGTCTACCATCAACATCGCCGATTTCCTTAATCTGCTATTTATGTTTTCCCCCATAAAACAAACACTATAATAAACAAAAATAGGGGGAACATGCATGAAAAGATTACTCAGCATCCTTAGTATGCTGCTCTTACTGATTCCACATGTTACATACGCAGCGATGCCCAATAAACCAATTAACTGGGGATTTAAAAAAGCAGTCAATGAACAGCCACCGGAAGCAGGCGCCCTATATGATGAGATTCTTGCAAAATATGGTGCTTTTTACAAAGGGGATCCCAATTCCAAGATCTTATACCTAACCTTCGATAGTGGTTACGAAAATGGTTATACCCCGAAAATCCTGGAGGTTTTAAAAAAGGAAAAAGTACCTGCGACTTTTTTTGTAACAGGGCATTTTTTAAATTCACAACCGGAACTGGCAAAGCAAATAGTAAAAGAAGGGCATATCATTGGCAACCATTCTTGGAGCCATCCTGATTTCACAGCCATAAATGATGCAAAAATTCGGGAAGAGCTCAAAAAGGTTAAAATCAAAACAAAAGAAATAACAGGTCAAAAGAAAATGCAATACCTACGCCCGCCACGAGGTGTTTTTAGCGAAAGAACTATGCAAATCGCAAGGGAAGAGGGTTACACACATGTTTTCTGGTCGCTCGCATTCGTCGACTGGAATATCAATCAGCAAAAAGGCTGGGAATACTCATACGCTAATATCATGAGGCAAATCCATCCCGGCTGCGTGCTACTGCTGCATTCAGTTTCAAAAGACAATGCTGATGCATTAGAAAGAGTCATACCGGAATTGAAGAAAAAAGGCTACAAATTTAAAAGCCTTGATCAGTTTAAATAAATTTACCAAAAGCCGGATTCCGCTAAGGATTCGGCTTTTCTCCTTAAATCGTGCTATAATACGAGGACTTAAGCTTGATGAAATTTGGAGTGAACATAATGAAAACCGAACAAGGTATCAAAATTCAAGTAAATCAAACATTTCCCTTAACGATAAAAAGACTAGGCATTAATGGAGAAGGTGTCGGCTATTTTAAAAAACAGGTTGTCTTTGTGCCGGGAGCCCTTCCAGGTGAGGAAGTTGTCGTTGAGGCAACAAAAATTAACCCCAAATTTGCCGAAGCCAAAATAAAGAAGATTCGCATCAAATCACCACATCGTGTCCTCCCGCTTTGTCCGGTTTATGACCAATGCGGCGGCTGCCAGCTTCAACATTTGCAATACGGCCAGCAGCTAAAGGAAAAACGCGATATTATTGTCCAATCACTAGAACGCCATACAAAGCTTGCAATTAATAAGCTCGATATCCGTGAAACGATTGGCATGGAGGATCCATGGGGTTACCGCAATAAAAGCAGCTTTCAAGTCGGACAAAAAGACGGAAAAGTACTTGCTGGATTATACGGGCTTAATTCACACCAGTTGATTAACATTGACCAATGTGCTGTCCAACACTCGCAAACAAATGAAGCTACCGCCAAGGTGAAGCGGATTCTCGAGGAGTTACACATTCCTATTTATAATGAAAAAACTAGAAAAGGAATCGTCCGAACCATTGTTACTCGTGTCGGTGTGCAGACCTGCGAATTGCAGGTCGTTCTGATTACGTCGCAAAAAGAGCTACCGAAAAAAGAGCTTATCATTGAGGAAATACAAAAACAGCTTCCAAATGTGAAATCAGTGGTTCAAAACATAAACGGGCAAAAAACCTCGCTTATTTTTGGCGAGGAAACTGTGCCGCTTGCCGGGGAAGAATTTATTCAGGAAACCCTTGGTGACCTGCAATTTGAACTATCAGCGAGAACATTTTTTCAATTAAATCCTTCTCAAACAATCAAGCTTTATAATGAAGTGAAAAAAGCGGCTGGACTAACGGGCAAAGAAAAAGTAGTCGATGCCTATTGCGGTGTAGGAACGATTGGGTTATGGCTTGCTGACCGAGCAGCGGAAGTCCGTGGCATGGATATCATCCCTGAATCCATTGAGGATGCGAAAAAAAACGCCAAGCGCCACGGATTCACCAATACGAAATATGTTCCTGGGAAAGCAGAAGAAGTATTGCCTAAATGGGTTAAAAAAGGTTGGAAACCAGATGTCGTTGTAGTAGATCCACCAAGAACCGGCCTTGACAACCAGCTGATTCAAACTATTTTACAAGTAAAACCAGAGAAGCTAATCTACGTTTCATGTAATCCATCGACATTGGCAAAAGACATTCAAACCTTAAGTGCGAAGTATGATGTGAAGTACATTCAGCCGGTGGACATGTTTCCTCAGACGGCACACGTCGAGTGTATCTCGCAACTCATTTTAAAGAAAGGCAACTAACCCTTGAGGTTGTTGCCTATTCTTGATCATCGAAAGGATTTAAAAAGTTGTAATGTATACGTAGATTACCTTCAATGCTACAGGTTATTTTATTCACCAATGAGTGCAAGACTTGAGGGGTTAGATCATTTAGTATTGAAACTTCTTTGAGCTTCTTTCCTAAATTAATTGCATAGTTCTCACTTTCGCACTCTTCAAGCTTTGCTTGAAATTCAATTTTGGCGGTTTCGAGCCCAGCTACTTCTTGGTCTATCTGTTTTCGATATTCTACCAGCTCTTCTCGAGTTATAATCTCATCAGCATACATATCAAGATAATCTTTCTTTCTTGAACGTATTCTTTTTGCCTTATTTTCGATTTTTGTTATTTCGTTTGTTATCGAAGCCTTCTTTTGGTCCAATCTTATTTGCAAGCTTTGAACAAATTCATCATCTTGAATGGAGTGGAATAACTCGTGTAAATCCTCAATAATAATGTGTTTTAGTTCCTTCTCACGGATAACGGCTCTATTTAGACAGTAAGTATCACCGTATTTAATATTTCCTCCACATCTATACCCTTTTTGATTAGCCTTGTACCACATTCCTTTTTGGCAATTTTCACAGAACAATACATTCGTAAATAAATGACTTTTTGGAGCAGTAGTTGTACGTGTTCGGGTTTGAAGCATTTTTTTTACGGACTGAAAAATCTCCTTTGAGATAATAGGCTCGTGAGTATTTTCTCGTATCGTAGCTTTGCCTACATCAAGAGTTCTTCGTTTTGTTGTTGTTACTGAAATTGTTTCGGTTCTGTTTTGAACCAGATCACCACAGTAATGTTGATTATTTAAGATATTTTTAATCGTGGTAGCGTGCCATAAAGGTGATGCGTTAGACTTATTAGCAATTTGTGAAGGGGTTGGAATCTTTTCTGCTATGAAATTTTTTGCTATTGAGTCCATCCCTTTTCCATCCAAGTACTCTCTAAAAATTCGTCTTACGATTTCAGGAGTGTTGTCTTCACGAATTTTAAGCTTACCGTTGTCTGAATAATATCCGTAAGGTGGATTAGAACCTACAAATAATCCTCTTTTAGCTTTTGTACTTTTGGCGGCCTTATTTCTCCGGCTGCTAGTTGCTGACTCATTTTCGTACAGCCAAGCAAAAAGACCAAAGTTTTGTACATCTCCGGTAATCGTATTTATCGAATTATCAAGGCATACAATATGAATACTGTTTTGCAGGCAGATATCTCGAAGTTCATACGATAATCTTCCATTACGAGCTAGTCTTGATAGTTCTTTAGCTAGTATCACATCAAACTTACCAGCTTTCCCGTCTTCAATTAATGCCTTTAAACCTGGTCTGTTACCCTTTGTTCCCGATTGCTTATCTGTGTAAATCTCTACAACCTCCCAGTTGTTCTGGGCTGCGTAATTTTGAAATAGATCTATCTGGTTTTCAATAGAAGTTTTTTGTGAATCCATCTCAGTGGAGACACGAGCATATACG
>NZ_AJLS01000132.1 GCF_000307875.1 Neobacillus bataviensis LMG 21833 | reverse complement strand
GGCTCTAAAGGACAAAACTCTAGAAATCTCAATGGAAATGTCCAATAGAAGGGCTCTAAAGGACAAAACTCTAGAAATCTCAATGGAAATGTCCAATAGAAGGGTTTTGTCCTAAAGTCCCGCTTCAATCTTGTCACCATTGAGCTTGTTTTTACATTTTAAAATAAGAATCATCCCGTTCCGGAAAAGTTATTATCGCCGTTGTGTAAACACCTACTTTGGAAGAAATGGATAGCTCATGTCCCAATTTCTCGGCCGTTTTCTTTGCCAGGTAAAGACCCATTCCGGTTGAACGCTGATGGGTACGTCCGTTTTTTCCAGTAAAACCTTTTTCGAATACACGTGGGAGATCCTCAGCCGGGATTCCACTTCCATTATCATGAAGGACAAACTGTTTTGACTCAGGATGAAGAGAAAGCGAAATCTGCCCATGTTCACCCGTATATTTAAGTGAATTAAGCAAAAGCTGGCGAATGATATAGGTTAATGCTTTTTTATCACTTAAAACAGTTACATTTATTTTCGGCATTTCCACCTTTATTTTTTTAGAAATAAACGTTTTTGATTCAGCCATGACGATTTCTTTGATTAGTTTTTCGAGGTCAATCTCTTGAAGGAGATAATCTTTATTAAATTCATGCAGACGAGAGAAATAGAGCGCCTGCTCAACATACCCCTCAATACGGTTCATTTCCTCTTGTAGACTAGGGGATTCTACTTCCGTTTCTAATAACAGCCTACTAACGGCAATCGGTGTTTTTATTTCATGGAACCATTGAGTCATGAATTCAAGTTGTTCCTTTGCAGCTTCGTTACTTGTCTGAATCTGCTTCAAATAGATTTCGCCCACATGGTTAAAGGATTGAACATATACTTGCTGCTCAAACGTTTTCGCCTCAGGGTAGCTACCTATGTCATCTATTACAAATTGCTTCCATTTTTGCAGCTGTTGTTCTTTATGAAAATAAGAACCTATAAAATAGACACAAAACATAATCGTAGATAAACTTACCAAGTAAAGGAGATTGTCAAGCGTAACGTGTAAGGCAGGATCTACGCTAATTACTATAGAAATAATTAGCAGGATTAAAGAGAAGGTAAAGATAAGCCATTTTTGGTCGGAAATAAACTGCTTAAATGTCATGGAATGATGTATCCTTGCCGTTTTCTAGTTTCGATGAATTCAGCGAGACCCATTTCTGATAATTTCTTACGAAGACGGGCAATATTCACTGTTAACGTATTATCATCGATAAAATCTCCACTTTCCCACAGTTCCTGCATAATTTCATCCCTGCTTACAATCGTTTCTTTCTTTTTCATTAGCATAAATAAGATTTGAGATTCATTCTTTGTTAAATCTATTTCATCATCAAGATACGAGATTCTGCCTTTATTCACATGTAGGATGAGTCCATTATGTTCAAGATAATCATTATCCTGTTGTTGATAAGTATACGTTCTCCTTAGAATAGCATTACACTTGGCCAATAGTACTTCAAGGGAAAATGGCTTTTGAATAAAATCATCTCCTCCCATATTCATCGCCATGACAATATCCATATTTTCCGTTCGGGAAGAGATGAAGATGATCGGAAGCTTTGAGAGCTGGCGGAATTTGTTGCACCAATAGAAGCCATCATAGACTGGGAGGTTAATATCTAGTAAAACTAGGTCAGGCCGCAATTTTAAAAATTGACGTTCGAGATTTTCAAAATTTTTCGTTTCAAAAGGCTCATATTTCCACTTTTTAAGATGCTCGTAAATTATATGGCTAATTTTTGGATCGTCTTCAACAATCATTACTTTGTACATTTTTATCACCGCCAAAATATTTGTTTATATAAAAATTATTATACAAAAAATGGAGTTTAATAGGGGAGTAAAAATAAAAAAGAACTATAACATTGATTATGCTATAGTTCTTTTTTTAATTATCGTACTGCTTTTCTCGTGCTTTCTGATGCAAAGTCGGCGATGATGACGAGGATCATGTAACATAAGAGGAGCAGAGTAATTTGGGTGTAATTGAAAAAGCTCATCGCGAGCTTAAATTCCATACCCAGACCGCCAGCACCGACAAACCCCACAACAATGGTTGTCCGCATAATCACTTCCCAGCGATAGAGGATATAAGTGAGAAATCGCGGCAATACAGTAGGGAGGATCCCATAGAACAAGGTTTCTATTTTGGAAGCACCTGAGGCAGCTAAATTCTGAATTGGGCGGGAGTCCATATCTTCAATGACCTCAGCCCAAAGTTTACCGAGTATCCCGAAATTATGAAGGGCGAGTGCAATGGCTCCGGGTAATAGGCCTGGTTTGAAAATAAAAATAATCATCATTGCCCAAACCAGTTCAGGAACTGACCTTGAAAAGATATAGGAGAGCCTGACAATACCATATAGGAGCCAGTTGTACCATTTCTTCGATCCTGTTAAATGGCCATTAGCGATATTTCGAGCTGCGGGAACTACCGTTAAGAAGGCTGCAATGGTTGCAAATCCAATCGCCATAATACTCATTTCAAGCGTCTCAAGGGTAAGTTTTAAAGCTGCAGCCCAGTTGTTCCTATCAAGAAATGCCGGTTCGTCATTATTTAAACCAATCAGTCCGCCAAAAAATCTTTTTGCTGCTTCGATATTTTTCTCTGATAGTAATTCAAAAAACTGCGCATTCTCAGCAATATGGATAAAGACCCATGATCCTATTGTCAGTAACAGAGTGAAAAACACGGATCTCCAACCAGAACTGAATCCCTGCCGTTTCTTGCGATCCGTCAAGGCTTTTCGGACAAAATTACTCCAAACATCCACGAATATGACAAGACCGATGAGGAAAAAGACAAACGCCCATACGCGGTCATATTTAAGATCCTGAAGCGAAAGTTGAATTTGGTAACCAAGACCGCCAAGACCAATAAAGCTCATAATCGCTGAGGAACGAATCGCGCATTCGAAACGGTACATGGTATAGCTAATCATATCGGCCCAAATGAGGGGAAGATAACCGTAAATAAGGGTTTGCAGTTTAGAGGCACCGGCTGATTTTAATGCCTTGATTGGTTCTCCAGACACATCGTTAAGCATATCTGCAAAAATACGTCCAAGGATGCCGCCGTAGGGAATGGCCAATGCAAAAATAGCCGCGAAGGGAGAAAGCCCGATGGCCGCAACAAACAGCCAAGCCCATATTAGTTCGTGAATCGAACGGGTAAACCCTAATATTCCTCTAAAAAACACCTTTGAGACAATTCTCGAGGTTCTATTGGAAGTCAATACACCTGAGGCAAGGATTCCAATGATTAAAGCATAAATAATGGCTAAAGACATCCCTGCAACCGCGTAAGCAAGTGTAATCCACGCTGATTCGAATCCAAGTATTAAGACTTCGGGCGACAAATCCGGATGAATAAGTCCTTCCACTATTTGCAGTAAGGTCGGGATTCCGCCGGAATGAATTAAATCGGCATTCCATTGGATTGAAAAGAGACTCCAGACAAAAACAGCAAGTAAAACTAAAGTAAGTATGAATCGATTATGCAAGCGAAAGATCGATTTCATGCCATCACACCACTTTTAAGCTGATACAGCTCAGCTAATAGATCATCTGTTACTTTTTCTGTTGGCAGGTCAAAGAATATTTCTCCATTTCTCATTGAGATGATCCGCGTAAAGTACTTTTTGGCATATTCAACAGAATGCAAGCTTGTGATCAACGTTTGCTTTTCTTCGGTAACGATTTTTGTTAGCATCGCTAGAATATCATCTGCACGTGCTGGATCAAGTGAGGCTACCGGTTCGTCTGCTAAAATGATTTCAGGTCTTTGCACCATTAATCTTGCCATCGCAACACGCTGCTGCTCGCCACCGGATAGGGTAGAGGTAATTTCGAACGCTTTACCATGGAGCCCGACCCGCTCTAATGCCTTTATGGCAAGATCTTTTTCCTGAGGGACAAGTAAGGAAAAAAGTGACTTCATCGTACCCCACTCGGAAAGTTTCCCAGCTAACACATTGTGGATGACGGCAAGCGGTCCAATTAAATCAAATTGCTGACGGATGACACCGACTTTTTTTGCGAAAGATTTCCCTTTTTTATGGGCAGAAAGGGACTTGCCATCTAGTAAAAGTTCCCCGCTAGAAATGGGAACAAGCCCTCCAATCGAATTAAGCAGCGTCGTTTTACCGGCGCCGCTTGGTCCAATCAAGGCCACTAATTCCCCTTGTTTAATCGTAAAAGAAAGGGAAGATAGGGCTATCTTCCGCTCAAAGTTCTTTGTTAAATTATTGGCTTCAATCATAATTTTTGAAGACATCTATGTCTACACCTTCTACTTAATAATCTTTAATTCTTTTGCCACTTTCTCTATCTTTTTGTAATTATCATTTTTTGTTTCGACAAAGCTGTCCGTTTGGAATAAATCAGCAATATCTTTCTGCTCACCGGTAATGGAAAGAAGTGCATCTTTTACCTTATTCTTTGTGCCTTTCCCAAATACGTCCTCGACATTGCTATTTATCGTCCAGTTATAATCGAAATAGGACGGAGTTGTGTAAAAGACTTTTACTTTATTAGTATCGACTTTTCCTTCTTTAACCGCGGATTCCCAAACGGCTTCGTTTAACGCACCAGCTTTGAAGGCGCCAGATTCCACTAATTTATAGGTTGCGTCATGGGAACCGGAGTAATTCGGTTTGCCGTCCAAGTCTTGATCCGGATTAATTCCTGCTTCCGTTAGAAAATAGCGCGGCATTAAATGGCCGGAAGTGGAGCTTTCACTGCCAAACGTAAACGATTTACCTTTAATATCTTCAAGCTTTGTGAAGTTTTCGGATGTCTGGGTAATAAAAACAGAGTGAAACTCTGCATCACGCGGGCGCTGAACAATGGATTCTGCATCTGGCACTAGATTTCTAGCCTGAACACTCGTTAAACCGCCAAACCAAGCCATATGTATTTCACCGCGTTGGAATCCCGTTACAAGAGCTGCATAATCAACAGAAGGTACAAATTCAACCTTTAACCCAGTTTTTTCACTAAGGTATTTTGCAACTGCTGTCATCCCTTTATCTAAATCAGCAGCGTTCTGGTCAGGAATCGCCCCAATTTTAAATACTTCATTTGTCTTTGTTTCTTTTTTTCCTTCATTCGCTTTCTCATCTTTTTGGCTGCCACATGCAGCTAATGAAAAAACAAGAATTGTAAGAATTAGAATCGAAAACCACTTTTTCACCATATTCACCTCATATAAGTATTAAGTACATGGTTATTTTACAGGATTCGACATATTTTGCAATGGATTTCACCGTATTTCCATAATTTTTTTAAATACTAGACATAAAAATATTTTATTTTTAAAAGATACCTTGAATACAAAAAATCCCCTGCCTATTTTTAGCAGGGGAGAACCTTACCTATATTAAACTGTCTGTTGTGACCATTCTTCGACATTCCATACTTTTGTTACCCAATCCTCATAAAAGTCTGGTTCGTGGCACACAAGAACAACAGTGCCTTTATATTCTTTAAGGGCACGTTTTAATTCTGCTTTTGCATCAATATCCAAGTGATTAGTCGGCTCATCGAATAAAATCCAGTTGCTTTCATTCATCATCAATTTACACAGGCGAACCTTTGCTTGCTCGCCACCGCTCAACTGGTTCATTGGGCGGGAGATGTGTTCATTTTTTAATCCGCAGCGGGCTAGTGCTGCACGTACTTGGTGCTGATCCATGGATGGGAAGGCGTTCCAAACATCATCAATTGGCGTCATGTTTCCCGCTTTAACTTCTTGCTCAAAATACGACGGGAAGAGGAAATCCCCCCGTTCAACCCTGCCATTCAACGGCTCAATTTTACCTAACATCGTTTTTAAAAGGGTAGATTTTCCAACTCCGTTACAGCCGGTAATCGCCACTTTTTCACCGCGTTCAAGTGTCATATTCATTTTTGGCAATAAGGGGTTAGAATAGCCAATTTCTAAATCCATTGCTTCGAACACATAACGGCTGCTGCTGCGTGACTCTTTGAAACCGAAAGTGGGCTTTATGGCTGTTTCAGGCCGGTCAATCCGTTCCATCCGGTCTAACTGCTTTTGACGGCTCTTCGCCCGGCCAGTGGTGGAGTAGCGCGCCTTATTTTTCGCGATAAAATCTTCTTGTTTTTTGATAAATTCCTTTTGCTTTTCGTAGGCATTAATATGCTGATTCTTATTGATTTCTGCAAGTTCCAGGAATTTCTCGTAGCTTGCTGTATAACGGGTCAGCTTAGAAAATTCCAATTGAAAAATAACATTCGAAACAGGATTCATAAATTCGGTATCATGGGAGATTAGAATAAACGCATATGGGTAGTCTTTTAAATACGACGTTAACCAGCGAATATGTTCGACATCCAGATAGTTAGTCGGCTCATCAAGTAATAGAACCTTAGGTTGTTCCAAAAGAAGCTTTGCTAGGAGGACTTTTGTCCGCTGCCCACCGCTTAGTGCTGCAACATCACGATCTAAGCCAATGGCATCAAGACCCAATCCGCGAGCAGCCTCTTCAATTTTAATATCTAGTGAATAAAACCCACCAGCATCTAACGTATCTTGGATTTCACCCATTTTTTCTAATAGAACCTCGAGTTCCTCCGGAGATGCATCAGCCATTTGCGCTATTACTTCATTTAATTCCTTTTCTTGTTCAAAAAGTGGAAGGAAGGCATCGCGCAACACATCGCGCATTGTTTTTCCAGGAGTTAGGACGGTATGCTGATCCAAATAGCCGTAATGAACACTTGGTGTCCATTCCACCCGGCCGCTATCGTGAATTAATTGTCCGGTAATGATATTCATTAACGTGGATTTACCGACGCCGTTTGCGCCGACAAGCCCCACATGGTCTTCAGCTAATAATCGAAAGGAAACATCCTTAAATAAGGTACGATCCCCGAATGTATGTGATAAATTTTCAACATTTAATAAGCTCATTTTAATTCGTAATCCTCGCTTTGTTCAGGAATTATTACATTATACCATCATACTAGATTTTTAAAGATTCGACTAGATTTTTGACAAGATTTTTTTTGTAAATTAATTGGAAATTTCAGTGCCATTTTGTATAACATGTCTATTCATTTGGGTATTGTAATGAAAAAAGGAAATAACTTATGATCGGACTAATCCTTGCTATTCTCATCTTTAATACCATTGCCTTTATGAAAAATAAACGACTTTCGGGCAATCAAATTGTACATATTTGGACATTTACGACTGCTTTTCAGATTATCTTCGATGTGTTTATTGAGTTCAAATACCACGGATATTGGTATTTTGATAAAGAAATTGATTGGGTAGGTCTTTTACCGCACTTATTTCTAGTACCAGCGGCTAATATCATCTTTTTAAAATGGTTTCCTTTTAAAACAAACTTGGTAAAACAAATTTTGTATCTCGTTGTTTTCGTCATCATTATTTTACTTTACGAATTGGTCACCTTATTACCGGAACCTTGGGGATACTTTCATTATGGCTGGTGGAGAATTTGGCACGCCGTCATCATTAATCCAATCTTATTGTTGATCTTATTAGGTTATTATAAGTGGATTTGTAAGCTAGAGGAGAAGGTCGCTTGTAAAAAGCATGATTAAAGCATATTTTTCATAGTAGTTTAGACAAGCTTATATGCATGTACATATAATATAAGAAAAATGGAAGGGGTGGAGGGATGGCAATCAATCGAGATGGTGTCAGGATTGGATCGGTTTCCGGTGGTATTGTCAACTTTGGGGGAGCCGACATTATTGCTCCGATATCAATTACGAAAACGGTTATCCGTGGAGGGGAGGGAAATCAAGGGGCAGTTACTAAGACAATTACTTCGAATCAACCAGAGGAATCTAGTTTGATTGACTTAA
Source organism: Neobacillus bataviensis LMG 21833 (assembly GCF_000307875.1). Taxonomy (GTDB): domain Bacteria; phylum Bacillota; class Bacilli; order Bacillales; family Cytobacillaceae; genus Neobacillus; species Neobacillus bataviensis. Next base: position 93,042 of record NZ_AJLS01000132.1, on the reverse strand, counting down.
TCAGCCGGAGCTAATAATTAGACCGGCTGACTTTTGGTAACGATTACGATGCCTTTAAGGTTTGCGCCGCTTGACTTTTCTTAATCGGCTTTGCGACATTGAAGACAATGTTTAGAAAAATTGCTGTAAAACTTCCGGCTACAATCCCGCTATTTGTTAGAATTTTGATGCTTTCAGGCAACTGTGCAAATAGATTTGGCACCGTTGTGACACCTAAACCGACGCCAACAGAACAAGCGATAATCAAGAGATTTTCTTGCGATGAAAAATCAACCTTGCTGAGCATTTTTATTCCAGAAGCGATCACCATCCCAAACATGGCCACCATCGCACCGCCAAGAACGGAGGTAGGGATCACGGTTGTTAAAGCAGCAATTTTGGGAACAAAGCCAAGAAGGATCAAGATACCTGCCGCTGTATAAATGACCTTTTTATCTTTCACACCAGAAAACTGGACAAGTCCGACATTTTGTGAGTAGGTGGTATATGGGAATGAATTAAATACGGCTCCAATGACACTAGCAAGACCTTCGGAACGGTAGCCTTTTACCAAATCTTTTTCCGTAAGCTTTCTACCAGTAATATCACTTAAAGCAAAATAAACACCTGTTGATTCTACGAGACTCACAATCGCTACAAGGGTCATGGTAATGATTGGTGCCAGCTCAAATGATGGAGTGGCAAAATGGAAAGGGGTTACCATATGGAACCAGGAAGCCTCACCGACTGAAGAAAAGTTAACTTTTCCCATAAAGAAAGCTACACCTGTTCCAGCCATCAATCCTAATAGGATGGATATCGCGCGAATAAAGCCTTTAAAAAATCGGTAAAGGATAATAATGAAAAGCAACGTACCAAACGCAAGCGCAATATTGGAGATGGATCCGAAGTCAGGACTGCCTTGACCGCCAGCAACGTTATTCATAGCGACAGGAATCAGTGTAGTTCCAATGATGGTTACAACAGAGCCGGTAACAACGGGCGGAAAGAAGCGGATCAGCTTTCCAAAGAAGGTTGCAATTAGCATAACAATTATTCCAGATACCAGTATCGATCCGTAGATAGCGAAAAGACCATACTGTCCGCCAATCGCAATAATTGGTCCTACAGCGGTAAACGTACATCCCAGCACGATCGGCAGTCCAATACCGAAATAACGATTTTGCCATACTTGAAGTAAGGTCGCGATTCCACTTGTCAGAATATCAAGTGAGACTAAATAGGCTAATTGTTTACTAGAAAGACCAAGTGCTCCGCCGATGATGAGAGGGACGATGACGGCCCCTGCATACATCGCTAATACATGCTGAATCCCTAAAGAGGCGGTTTTAAAAGGATGCTGTTTCATTAGACTAATTCCTCCACTTTTTCATTGATAAAGGTGACTTCCCCATTTTTTAGAGATGCAATTCTTGCTATGGATTCAACCCTATGCCCTTGTTTTGTTACTATTTGAGCCCCTTGTTGGAAGGACTTTTCAATCACAATGCCAATCCCGCTAACCTCGGCACCGCTTTGTTGAACGATTTCCACTAAGCCAAGGGCGGCTTGTCCATTTGCAAGAAAGTCATCAATAATGAGAACCCGATCCTCTTTATTTACATATTTTTTTGAAATTGAGATTTCGTTTGTTTCATTTTTAGTAAAGGAATGAACACTTGCTGTCAGTAAATCTCCATTGAGTGTTAAGGATTTTCTTTTTCTAGCAAATACAACTGGTACCTTTAAAATTAATCCAGTCATGACAGCAGGGGCAATCCCTGAAGATTCAATCGTCACGATTTTCGTAATGCCTTCATTTGCGAATCGTGCCGCAAACTCTTTTCCAATTTCGAGCATTAAATTGGGATCAATTTGGTGATTTAAAAATGAATCAACCTTTAAAACGTGTTCTGAGAGGACTTTTCCGTCCTTTTTTATTCTTTCTTCTAAAAAGTTCAACATGTGCAGGTTCCCCCTAATGAAAATTAAAAAGCCCAAGGATCATCGCTCACTTCAATAATCGAGTGAGGCAATGACCCTTGGGCTATGCGTCCAAAAGGGAACAGAAAAAGCGCACGATTAACCTGTGCATTTTTCTCATTACCCACTCATAGTCAGATTATTTACGGTAATCCGGTAGAAACTTGCAGGCCATATCCCTGCTATTATATGAGCGAAGCCTTATAAATTTATGTACACATTATAACACGGTGAAAGTGTAATTCAACCCTAAATTTCAAAATATGCGAACAATCATTGGGTTAATAGGGGGATTGTTCGCCTTTTAAGAGCACTTTCATTAAATAGTTCCTATCTTAAAACAAGGATTGAATACATATTCATTTTCCGTTACTATTAAAGCAGGGTTCCCCTTTTTTGAAAATTCAAAACTATATTACAATTTCCACTATTACTTTATTCGGAGGAATGAAAATGGTAGAAAAAACTCGACCTTATTGGCCGGCTCAGCTGCCAGCCGAACTAGCTTATTTGCAGGGCGAAAAGCCGCTTTTTGCCTACCTTGAACAACATGGGAAAACAAAACCATCTGCTACTGCCTATATTTTTTACGGTGCTGAAATTACATGGGGGGCACTCCTCAACTATGTAAACCGTTTTTCCAATTATTTAGCAGGAAAGGGAGTAAAGAAGGGCAGCTGTGTAGCCCTATATTTACAAAACTGCCCTCAGTATATTATCGCTCACTTTGCGATTCAGAAGCTGGGCGGGATCGTGGTTCCATTAAACCCGATGTTTAAAGAAAATGAGTTAGCCTACTATTTAGAAGAAGCACCTATTGAAGGAATCATTGCTGGTTCCGAAGGATATCCACAGGTAAAAAAGGCAATTGAGAAAACCCGCACTTTAGCGTTTAATGTAACAACCAACTTCGAAGATTTTCTCCCCCAAAAAAGTGAATGGAAGTTTCCTGAGGAACTTATTTTACCAAAACAAACGTTTACTGACACCGATGATTTCTACGAGATACTCCAAACCGAATTACCTTACGAAAAAAATGAAGATGTGAATATATGGAACGATGTTGGATTGATGGTTTTTACATCAGGAACTACTGGTCGTCCGAAAGGGGCGCTGCTGACTTACGGCAATGCCCTATTTAAAACAGCTGCGACAGTTCAGGCAAACGGAATGAGTGACCAAGAAATCCTTATGGCCAGTGCTCCTTTATGTCATATAGCTGGAATGGTCATGGGCTTAAACACGCCTGTCTATACGGGCAGACCCTGTGTGCTGTTCACCCGCTTTGATCCACTTGGTACTGTTGAAGCAATTGAGAAGTACGCAGTTAGTTTTTGGTACAGCATTGCCCCAATGAATTGGGCGATTTTACAACTGCCAGGGATTTCGGAGAGAAATTTATCCAGCCTGAAAACTAATTTGGCTACAAGCTTTGGTGTTCAGATAACAAAAGAACTGGCAGAAAACTGGCGGGCCGTTACGAAAGGGTGCGCCCTTTATGAAGCTTCATACGGGTTAAGTGAAACCCACACCTGTGATACCTTTATGCCCAAGGACAAAATTAAATTTGGCTCCTGCGGTATCCCCATTTTTGAAACTACTATCCGGATCATTGATCATGAAACAGGAAAGGAGCAGCCGGCCGGGAAACAAGGTGAAATTGTTGTTAAAAGCCCTGGCGTTTTTAAAGGCTATCTAAACCGACCGGATGCCACCGCTGCGACCTTAAAGGATGGCTGGGTTCACACCGGCGATATCGGGTACCTTGACGAGGATGGTTATTTATTTTTCCTTGGCCGGGTTAAAGAAATGATTAAAAGCTCCGGTTATAGTATTTTTCCTGAAGATGTTGAGGCGCTTTTAAATCTTCACCCGGCGATTCGGCAATCTGCAGTGATTGGCGTTCCAGACCCGGTCAAAGGGGAAGTGGTGAAAGCATTTGTCGTCTTGCATGAATTGCAAAAGGACACTTTAACAGCCGCAGATTTAATCCAATGGGCGAAAGAAACGATGGCGGCTTATAAATATCCGAGATATATTGAAATCATTTATCAGCTTCCAGCCACCCCATCTGGAAAAGTACTGCGTAAACTATTAAAAGAAGAATAGGAGAGAGAGATGGAATCGTTACAAAATCTAACAAATGAGTTGCGGGCAAAGAAAGAGGTTGCCCTTTTGGGTGGCGGCTCTGAAAAAATAAACGCTCAGCATAAGCGAGGGCTGTTAACGGCAAGGGAACGAATTGAAAAATTAGCCGACAGCGGCACCTTTATGGAGCTTGGGATGCTAAATACGTCAGATGTCAGCGGGGCAGAGGGAAAGAGCTATGGTGATGGTCTCCTAGCCGGTATTGGGAAAGTAAATGGCCGCTCCGCTGTTATTCAAGCAGGGGACAAAACTGTTTTTGCCGGGACTGAAGGAAATGTCCATATCCGAAAATCAAAAAGTATTCACGAGTTTGCTGTAAAAAACGGCCTGCCCATCTTCTCCCTCCATGAAGGCGGCGGCTTACGGATGCCTGATGGAATGGGATCTGACGGGATCAGCGATAAATTGTTCCCACGTGAAATGCTCACGCTACACCGGCAAGTTCCGACGATGACAGCGATTCTTGGGGATAGTTTTGGCGGACCCACTTGGACGGCAGTTTCCTCTGATTTTGTCACACAGCTGCAGGGAACCTGTATGGCTATCGCCGGCCCGAGAATGCTTGAACTGGCAAATGGACAAAAATTATCACCTGAAGAATTGGGTGGAGTAGATATCCACAATAAATTCACGGGGCAAATTGATGATGATGGTGGTTCAGAAGAGGAATGCATCGAACAATTGAAGACATTTTTTACCTATATGCCGCAACACGCCGGGGAACGACCAAATTTTAGAAAAACAAACGACGATCCCTATCGGTTAGTGGATGAGGTATTAACAATTTTGCCGCAGCAGAAAAATCGTGTCTATGATATGAAAAGAATCATTGAATCACTGGTGGATGATGGTGTATTTTTCGAGTTTCAGCGGAAATTCGCCAAAGGAATTATTACTACCTTTGCTCGTTTAAATGGGCATGTAGTAGGTATTGTTGCTAATCAGCCAAACCAATTCGCAGGAGCACCGGGATCTCAGGAATGTCAAAAGGCAACTGAATTTATTTGCCTGTGCGATTCCTATCATATCCCGCTGATTTTTCTTCACGATACTCCGGGATTTCGGATCAGCAGTGAAGCCGAGCGGGCAAAAATGCCAACGAAAATCATGGTGTGGAATCAGGCATTAGCCCTAGCAACGGTACCAAAAATTTCAGTCGTTATTCGAAAAAGCATCGGTGCCGCCTATGGGAATATGTGCGGACCCGGAATGGGAGGCGATTTGGTAGTAGCCTGGCCGACGGCAGAGATTAATTTTACGGGTCCTGAGGTTGGTATTAATGTTGTGTTTGGACGTGAACTTGCACGGGCTGAAAATCCTAGTGAGGAAAGAAAGAAACTTCTAGAGTTATGGTCATTTGATAGTTCACCCTACAAAGCGGCTGCAAAGCATCTAATCGATGATGTCATTCAGCCAAATGAAACACGGAAATTCCTCTGTCAATCATTGGAATTTCTACTCACCTCAAAACGAGAAAAAAGCGAGCGACTTTTAGCAGCATGGCCAACGGGAATATGAAGGTTTTAAAGAAACCATTCTTAATAATTAGCAGACCAAATCGCAAAGTGATTTGGTCTGTTTTTTTCCTATATTTTTAATCTCTTATTGCGCCTGCCTCTCGGGAAGTCATTGAACCTTGTCCTTCGCTTACATCTTTTTGAATTTCTTGTTTTACTTTTTGAGGATTAGTTCCGGCAAATTCTGGATTCATAATAGAACCCAAATTCTCTTTAGCTTGTTGATTCTGTTGCATACAAGTCCCCCTCAATTTAATGTTTAACACTTTTATTATTTACAAAAAAACACAAAGTATATCCGGAGGACCTAATTGGAAAGTTTTTGTTGCGCAATATGGACTGTTGATGCTATTATATAACTCTCTTGTAATGATGGTATAAAAATATGAACTAATGGTTCAAGGGGGTTAATAATGGGAACAACTAATGTAAATGATCAACGTCCACCATATGGGATTCTTGCCATTCTTATGATTGGTGCATTTATTGCTATGTTAAACGAAACACTTTTAAATGTTGCACTTCCATCGATTATGAAAGACCTAAATGTCGAAGCATCGACCGTACAATGGCTTTCAACAGGGTATATGCTAGTGAATGGGGTTATGATACCGGCAACTGCCTTTCTGATTCAAAAATATTCCGTAAGAGGTTTGTTCTTAACCGCGATTGGCTTATTTACGGTTGGTACTTTTCTTGCAGGATTCTCTACCGCTTTTCCTGTGTTGTTAGTTGCACGACTAATCCAAGCTTCTGGATCGGCAATCATGATGCCACTGCTAATGAACGTGATGTTAACTAGCTTTCCACCTGAAAAAAGAGGCGGGGCAATGGGGCTTTTCGGGCTCATTTTCATTTTTGCGCCAGCGGTTGGCCCAACATTATCCGGTTGGATGATTGAACATTATGACTGGAGAATGTTATTTCATTTTGTCTCACCGATAGCAGTTGTTGTTCTTTTAATTGGGGTATTTTTGCTTAAGGATAAAAAAGCTAAAGTGGATATCCGTCTTGATTTACTATCGCTTGTGTTATCAAGCGTTGGCTTTGGTGGATTGTTGTACGGATTTAGTTCAGCCGGAAATAAGGGCTGGGATAGCCCACAGGTTTATGGAACTATTTTCATTGGTGCCATTGCATTGATCTTGTTTATTTTCCGTCAATTTAAACTGGAAAAACCAATGCTTGAATTTAGAATCTATAAATACCCAATGTTTGCTCTATCATCAGCCATTTCTGTGGTAATCTCGATGGCGATGTTTTCAGCGATGTTGCTTTTACCCATTTATGTCCAAACGATTCGCGGGATTTCGCCGATGAAATCGGGCTTGATGATGCTCCCGGGTGCAATTTTGATGGGAATCATGTCTCCAATCACCGGTAAATTATTTGATAAATTTGGCGGTCGTATTTTAGCTGTGATTGGCTTAACCATAACAGTACTAACCAGTTATTTTTTCAGTAAATTAACGCTTGATACATCTTATACACATCTTATCCTTTTATATTCAGCAAGGATGTTTGGGATGTCAATGGTAATGATGCCAGTAATGACAAATGGCTTAAACCAATTGCCAGCACGTTTCTATCCACACGGTACCGCGATGAACAGTACATTGCAACAGGTTTCGGGCGCAATAGGTTCCGCGCTCCTTGTCACCATCATGACTAACCGTACGAAAACCCATGCAGCCGATTTAATGACATCTGCCATGAAACACTTAACAGAGAAACCAACTCCATCTGTTTTAGCTGAAATGAAACAACAGGTGTCCATGAAAGCGATGTTGGAAGGAATCAACGATTCATTTATCGTTTCAGTTGGAATTGCCTGTATTGCTCTTGTTCTTGCCTTCTTCATTAAACGGGCAAAACAAGCTGAAGATCCAACCGAAGTGAAACCAATCGTTGAAAAAAAAGCAAAAAAATTGCTAGAAACCTAAACGTTAAATGGATTTGAATATAACAAAAACGCTTGGACATGAAGTGACCAAGCGTTTTTGTGTTACATGTGATTAGTTCTTGTTTATAACCAAAAAGGTCAGGCATGAAAAAGTTTAACCGTCACATTAGAAAAATAATGAAATAACCTAAATTTAACCTGGGCACACTAATAAAGATAAAAAATTTGTCCTCCAGTAGTGAACAAATACAAAAAAATATGATAAAGTATATAATGTAAATCCGTACATACCACAGTTTAATAAACAACACAATGTCCTCTGGAGATGGACAAATGTGTTTTAATAACGAAGGGGGAATGAAATGTGTCCAGTCACACGTTAGAACAATTTTTAAATGAAAATCTTGAAGATTTAAAAGGCAAAGGATTATACAATGTCATTGATCCGCTTGAAAGCCCAAATGGACCCGTCATTACAATTAACGGCAAAGAACTAATTAATCTATCTTCCAATAACTATTTAGGATTGGCAACAGATGAACGGTTAAAAAAAGCAGCTGCTGGTGCGATTGAAAAATATGGCGTTGGGGCTGGTGCGGTGCGTACCATCAACGGGACGTTAAAGCTTCACGTTGAATTAGAGGAAAAATTAGCTGAATTCAAACACACAGAATCAGCAATCGCTTACCAATCTGGTTTTAATTGTAATATGGCGGCAATTTCCGCTGTCATGGACAAAAATGATGCGATTTTATCTGATGAATTGAACCATGCCTCTATCATTGATGGCTGCCGCCTTTCCAAAGCTAAAATTATTCGTGTCAATCACTCTGATATGGAAGACTTACGTGCAAAAGCAAAAGAGGCAAAGGAGTGTGGCCTTTATAATAAAATCATGGTTATTACCGACGGTGTATTTTCGATGGATGGAGATATTGCGTTATTACCTGAAATCGTCAAAATCGCCGAAGAATTTGACCTTATCACTTATGTTGACGATGCACATGGTTCAGGTGTCCTTGGTGATGGTGCCGGTACAGTCAAGCATTTCGGGCTATCTGATAAAATTGATTTCCAAATCGGCACGCTATCAAAAGCAATCGGTGTCGTTGGCGGCTATGTGGCCGGTAAGAAAAATTTAATTGATTGGCTAAAGGTTCGCAGCCGTCCATTCCTTTTCTCGACTTCATTAACTCCTGCAGATGTGGCAGCTAGTAAGAAGTCCATTGAAATTTTAATGGAGAGTACCGAATTGAACAAAAAGTTATGGGAAAATGGCAACTACTTGAAAAAGGGCTTAAAAGAATTGGGCTTTAACATTGGAAACAGTGAAACTCCGATTACCCCATGCATTATCGGTGATGAATCCCTAACACAGCAATTTAGTAAACGTCTAAATGAGGAAGGTGTTTACGCGAAGGCAATTGTGTTCCCAACTGTTCCAAAAGGGACCGGTCGTGTCCGTAATATGCCAACTGCTGCTCATACGAAGGAAATGCTTGATCAAGCCATTGCAATATATGAAAAAGTCGGGAAAGAAATGGGCGTTATTTAATATAGTTTATGGCACTATAGACAAGTGGGTAACGTACCTTTAAGTAGACAGATTTAGACAGCATAAGTGAAGAGGACGGAGAAACAACGATGAAGCGTATTTTAATCACAGGTGCATTAGGACAAATTGGGTCAGAACTAACGTTAAAGCTTCGTGAAATATATGGTGCGGATAATGTTATTGCGACAGATATTAAAAAGAATGACAGCGAGGCTGCCCAAAGTGGCCCTTTTGAAACGGTAGATGTTACCGATTTGAACAAAATGGTTGAAACTGCCAAAAAGTATAATGTTGATACGGTGATGCATTTAGCAGCACTCTTATCGGCAACAGCAGAAGCAAAGCCTGTTTTTGCTTGGAATTTAAACATGGGCGGGCTGATGAATGGCCTTGAAACAGCACGAGAACTAAATGCCCAATTTTTCACTCCGAGCTCTATTGGTGCCTTTGGACCAACTACGCCAAAGGATCATACACCACAGGATACCATTATGCGTCCAACTACCATGTACGGAGTAAACAAGGTTGCTGGAGAGTTGCTTGCTGATTATTACCACCATAAATTTGGAGTCGACACTCGCGGTTTACGTTTCCCCGGTTTAATTTCCTATGTGGCACTACCAGGCGGCGGGACAACAGATTATGCTGTGGAAATCTATTATGAAGCAGTTAAAAAAGGGAAATTTACTTCCTACATCGATAAGGGCACATACATGGATATGATGTATATGCCGGATGCCTTACATGCCATTATCGATTTAATGGAAGCAGATGCTTCGAAATTGATCCATCGCAATTCCTTTAATGTGACAGCGATGAGTTTTGCGCCGGAAGAAATTGCTGCAAGTATCGCCAAGTATATCCCAGGATTTGAAATGTCTTATGATGTGGATCCTGCTCGGCAAAGTATTGCCGATAGCTGGCCAAATTCGATTGATTGCAGTGTCGCCAAAGCTGAGTGGGGCTTTAAAACTGAGTATGATTTAGACAGAATGACGAAGGAAATGATTGAAAAATTACGTCAAAAATTATAATTTGAGATCCTGGACCATATTGGTTCAGGATTTTTCTATAAAAAAACAGCAAAGCCCAAAAAGGCCTCGCTGTCATCGTTTTGCATAAATAAGTTTCTCTTTTTTCTCCGTAACCCGCCCAATAATGGACGCCCAAGCTAACCCAGCAGATTTAAGTTTTTCAACATATTCCGCTGCATCCTCTTCACGAATTGAAACAAGAAGACCACCAGAGGTAATTGCATCGCAGAGAACGAGCTGTTCTTCGGGAAGAATATCTTCATAAATGACGTCATCACTTAACCATTTATGATTGGACTTGGATCCTCCTGGAACGACACCATCTCGCGCTAATTCAAGTGCACCTTCAAGTACAGGGACTTGACTCAATGAAATCTCAAAGCTCACATCACTGCCCCGCGCCATTTCGCTGCCATGTCCAAGTAAGCCAAATCCAGTTACATCGGTAACGGAATGTGGTTGATAATTCATTAACGCCTCAGCAGCCGTTTTATTGAGCATCGCCATCGTTTCGGTTACGATTTGCTCCTGCTCACTGGTTACCACACTTCTTTTAATCCCAGTAGTCAGAATGCCGACACCAATTGGTTTTGTTAATACTAGGGCATCGCCAGGTTTTGCTCCGACATTTTTCCATACCTTATCAGGATGAACGATGCCTGTAACTGATAGGCCAAACTTAGGTTCCTGATCATCAATCGAATGACCACCGACGGTGATTGCACCAGCTTCTTTTACTTTATCAGCGGCACCGCGCAGGATATCGGAAAGCATTTCAGCACCAAGTTTTTTAATGGGATAGCCAACAATATTCAAAACTGTTTTCGGTTCACCACCCATTGCATAAACATCGCTTAATGCGTTCGCAGCCGTTATTTGCCCGAACATATAGGGATCATCAACAATTGGGGTAAAGTAGTCAACCGTCTGGATCAATGCAATGGAATCGGTTAATTGATAAACCCCAGCATCATCAGATGTATCAAGTCCCACTAATAGTTCGGGAACAGGTTCTTGTTTAGGTAATAGACGCAACACTTGCGCCAGGTCCTCAGGACCAATTTTGCAGCCTCAACCAGCCTTTGTAGATAATGAGGTTAGGCGAATTTTTTCTTGTTCACTCAACATGTCCACCTCCATTTTACTAGTATAACCCTTTCGCTTTCATTCCGCACTACTAGCGCAGAACATTTGCGGAACAAGAGGGAATAGGATAAACTATTTTTACAATCTTTGAGTTGGAACGTCGGTTTTGGAGGGTGAAATTTTGAAGAATTATCATATTGTTGTTGAATTTTGCATGCAATGAAACTATTCACCTAAAGCTGCGAGTTTCGCGGAAGAACTGTTTAACCATTTTTATCGAAACATTCAAAAGTTAGAACTTATTCCTAGTTCAGGCGGCGCATTCGAGGTCACGGTCAATGGGGAAAAGATCTATTCAAAGCTTGATACAGGTATTTTCCCGGATACAAAAGAAATGATTGAAATCATCGAGTCAAAATAGAAAAGACCCTCATACGTTTTATATGAGGGTCTTTTCTTGTCAGTAATAGTATTATGTTAACCGACGTAAAAAAATAAATCCCTTTTCCTTATATTTAGGGCAGGGTAATAAATCTGTTTTTTCCTGATCCTTTTTCTGTTTTTGAAATAAAGATTTCTAAAATTCCATTCGAAAAAGCAGCCGATACTTCTTGTGTTGTAACGAGAAAAGGGAATTCAATCGAGCGCATCTTTTTGTTCTGGTCAGCAGTTGGGGGGTATTGCAAGGCAGAAATGGTTAATTTTTTTTCTTCTATAAATACCTTTATTTCTGATGCTTCAAATTCGCTTAAAATAGCCTCAACAATCCATTGCTTTTCTGTCTCATAAAGATCGATTTGGAATTGAGTCTGATCAAAGTACGATGTAAGCGGATCTAGAAAAAAATTCTCAAGCCACTTTTCAACTAAATCAAAATTTAAGGTCTGATTTTGAGGCTGTTTCTTTTTCTTCATATCTAATCCCCCTTGCTCGTTTCATTTTATTCAGTGTAAGGTAAAACGTGAAATCCATGTGGTATAATAGGGCAAAAGAACGATGGATGAAGGAGTTTTTTTCGTGAAAGAATGGTTACGGTCAATCCCACCAGTACATGAACTACAAAATCATGATAAATTTTTAACACTTCTTAATGAGAGTCGGCTTGATTCTACTCAGCTTACTAAGCAATTAAAACATACACTTGAGCAAATTCGGGATTCTATCCTCCATGATGAATGGCAAGGAGCCATACCAGGAACAAACCAATTCATTGATGATTTGTATATCACCATGAATACAAATGTAAACAAACAATTTTCCTATACGCTCGAAAAAGTGATCAATGCTACTGGTACCATTTTACATACCAATCTTGGCAGGGCAAGATTAAGTGAGAACGCAATCAGTCATGTTGTGGAAACAGCACGAAATTATTCCAATCTAGAGTATAAACTGTTGGAAGGGGAACGCGGCTCACGCCATAGTCATGTGGAATCACTACTCAAAGAAATTACCGGTGCCGAAGCAGCAATGGTCGTCAATAATAATGCTTCTGCTGTTTATCTTGTTTTAAGGGCATTGGCAAAAAATAAAGAGGTGATTGTTTCAAGGGGACAGCTTGTCGAAATTGGCGGATCCTTCCGCATTTCTTCTATTATGGAGGAAAGTGGCGCCTCCCTAAAAGAAGTGGGAACAACCAATAAAACCCATCTTTACGATTACGAAAATGCTGTTACACCCGATACCGCTATTGTGATGAAGGTACATACGAGTAATTTTAAGGTAGTTGGGTTTACAGAATCGGTTGAATCGGAAGAGCTCATTGATTTTACAAAAAATTTGGTTGACGTCATTTTTTATGAGGATTTAGGCAGCGGTGCACTATATGATTTCAAAAAGCATGGAATTGGTGAAGAACCGGTTGTGAAAGAGGTCATTGAATTAGGAGCAGATGTAGTTACCTTTAGTGGAGATAAACTCCTTGGCGGTCCACAGGCAGGAATTATTGCTGGAAAAAAGAAAATTATAGACCGCTTAAAAAAACATCAGTTAGCAAGAGTGGTTCGCGTTGATAAAATGACATTAGCGGCACTCGAAGGAACATTAATTGACTATGCCCGCGGCGAAAGCACAATGCAAAATATACCGGTCATTCGTGATTTATTAGTTTCTATTAATGAAATAGACGAAAGGTCACATGTTTTTGTTACAAAATTGTTACAAAGATCTAACGCTTTTCAAGCAAAAATTTTTAGAGATGAAAGTCAAGTGGGCGGGGGAACGATGCCAGATGTCGTACTACCCACGATGGTCATAGCTTTAAAACACGAGTCACTTTCTGCGGAACAGATTGGTAGAAAGCTTCGTACAGAGTCGAAGCCGGCCATTATTGCCCGTATCCAAAAAGAAGAAGTGCTCTTTGACCTTAGAACCGTTACACCTGAAGAAGAGGAGTTCCTGCTTGAAACATTACTGAGTATAAGCGAAGTTTAATTCTATCAGCTCCAGCCAGGTTTATGGCTGGAGCTCTTTTTCAATCACATATCATGACTTGAGTTATGTTTTGCCCGGGTATGGTTGCGATTCTTTACCTTGTGAGAACCGCTCAATGGTTCTGGCTGCCCGGATTGCTTTGGTGCATTTTTACGCATATCTTTTCCATCGTTTTTGTTCATTTTTTATCCCTCCTCACCATTTAGGATGCAATCATTAAATCTTTTTATCCCGAATATTTTTCTCTATTCTGTGCAATTTAATGGGTAAATAAAATGAAGGAGTGAGATGAATCATGCAGAAATATCCTTACAACAAGGACAAACAACAGGCTTTTCAAGCAGCACAACAAGGATATGAGGAGGCCCAAGGGCTTTTTGAAACAATTGTCAGTGATAATGCCAGTTATGGTCATCAACTGAAGCATTTAAAGAATGAAGTCAATGAAGCGTACCAACAAATAGAAAGTGCACTAGAAGTTGCTTCAGAGCACCAAAGAGCCCAACTAGAACAATTCCAGCAAGATTTACAAAATATGGTTCACGAAGTAAATCAGACAGAATAAAAAACCAGATGAGTCCCCAGACCGAAGGGAAGGGGGCTCGCATGGTTTTTATTGTCCAGCTCCAGCGCCTAGCCCCTCGGGTCATAAGCCGCCCCGCTGTGGTGGCTGGGAAACGCCTCCTCGCGGTTCGTCTTATGCCTGTCGGGGCTGACCAAGGCGCTTCCGCATTTCTTATTGATTCTTTTTTCGCTTTTTATTGTTCATTCTCTCTTTAACTGTTTTTTCAGGTTCACTAGCAAATTCCTCATTGAAACCTGCCCCTTTTCCTTGACCGCTAGCGGCATTCATTCCCGGAATGACATGATTAGACTTTCGTTTTACCATTTCCTTCACCTCCTGTATATTGTTACTATTTCCTTTATGACTTGAAAAATGACAAGAAAAAAGTTTTTTGAGATAATAATAAAGAAAATAAGAATTCTCCCTAAATCCAAGATCACACTATTATTAATGCGATTTTCAAAATATTCCGAACAAATTACATAAAAAGCATAAGAAAAACTTATCAAACACAATAACTTTCTTGTTATTTACTTATGTAAAAGGTTGTATTAAGATTAGAATTGTGAGAAAAGTGAAGATGGATGGGAAAATTCAAACTTTTCAACTTTTCGTTAATTTTGTTCTATTATGACGAATGAGGGGGTTTTTACACATGGGTAAAAACGATGTATTTAACGCACGTGCTTCCTTTGAAGCCAACGGTAAACGCTACCACTATTACCGCTTAAATGCACTAGAAGAAGCAGGGATTGGCAAAGTATCTAAATTGCCATATTCCGTGAAAGTCTTACTTGAGTCTGTACTTCGCCAATATGATGGCCGTGTAATCACAAAAGAGCATGTTGAAAACTTAGCAAAATGGGGAACAGATGAGTTGAAAGAAGTGGATGTTCCATTCAAACCAGCTCGTGTTATCCTACAAGACTTTACAGGTGTTCCAGCGGTTGTTGACCTTGCTTCTTTAAGAAAAGCAATGGCAGACCTAGGCGGCGACCCAGACAAAATCAATCCAGAAAAAACGGTTGATTTAGTTATTGACCACTCCGTACAAGTGGATGCTTATGGGTCTGCGGATGCTTTAAGAATTAACATGGATTATGAATTCGAACGTAATGCTGAGCGTTACCAATTTTTAAGCTGGGCACAAAAATCATTCAACAACTATCGTGCTGTTCCACCAGCAACAGGGATTGTTCACCAAGTTAACCTTGAGTATTTAGCAGATGTTGTCCATGTTGCTGAATCAAACGGAGAACTAGAAGCATATCCAGATACATTAGTTGGTACAGATTCCCACACTACCATGATCAACGGTCTTGGTGTTCTTGGCTGGGGCGTAGGCGGTATTGAAGCAGAAGCAGGTATGCTTGGTCAGCCTTCTTATTTCCCAGTTCCAGAAGTAGTTGGGGTTAAATTAAATGGCGAGCTTCCAAACGGTGCTACAGCAACTGACCTAGCCCTTAAAGTCACACAAGTACTTCGTAAACACGGTGTGGTCGGTAAATTCGTTGAATACTTCGGTGCTGGTGTATCATCATTACCACTTGCAGACCGTGCTACGATCGCCAACATGGCTCCTGAATACGGTGCAACATGCGGATTCTTCCCTATTGATGATGAATCACTTGCATATATGCGCTTAACAGGCCGTGAAGAAGAACAAGTGAAGGTTGTTGAAGAATATTGCAAAGCAAACGGACTATTCTTCGATCCATCATTTGAACCAGTTTATACGGATGTAATCGAAATTGACCTTACTGAAATTGAAGCAAATCTTTCTGGCCCTAAGCGTCCACAAGATTTAATTCCACTTTCAAAAATGAAACAAGAATTCGTAAAAGCTGTTTCTGCACCACAAGGAAACCAAGGCTTCGGACTACAAACTGATGAGCTTGATAAATCAGCAACGGTTAAATTCAACAATGGTGACGAAACGGATATTAAAACAGGAGCAGTAGCGATTGCTTCCATCACTAGCTGTACAAACACTTCTAACCCATATGTTTTAGTGGGTGCGGGACTTGTTGCAAAGAAAGCTGTTGAATTAGGAATGGAAGTTCCTAAGTTTGTAAAAACTTCTTTGGCACCAGGATCTAAAGTTGTAACAGGATACCTTCGTGATTCCGGCTTACTTCCATACCTTGAGCAAATCGGTTTCAACCTAGTTGGGTACGGCTGTACAACATGTATCGGTAACTCTGGTCCATTAAAAGAAGAAATTGAAAAAACCATTGCGGAAAACGACCTATTAGTGACATCTGTCCTTTCAGGTAACCGTAACTTTGAAGGACGGATTCATCCGCTTGTAAAAGCAAACTACCTTGCTTCACCACCACTTGTTGTTGCTTACGCACTTGCTGGTACTGTGAACATCGATTTTGCTACAGAAGCAGTCGGGAAAGATAAAGACGGCAACGATGTCTTCTTCAAAGATATCTGGCCATCTACTGCAGAGGTAAATGATGTGGTTAAACGCACGGTGACACCTGAATTATTCCGTAGAGAATACGAGAACGTGTTCGGTGACAACGAGCGATGGAACCAAATTCAAACAAGCAATGAGCCATTATATACTTGGGATGAAGATTCAACTTACATTGCAAACCCGCCATTCTTTGAAGGGTTATCACCAGAACCAGGTACTGTTGAGCCACTAACAGGGCTTCGCGTGGTTGGTAAATTCGGTGACTCTGTAACAACTGACCATATTTCACCTGCAGGAGCTATTGGCAAAAATACTCCAGCCGGTAAATACTTGACTGAAAAAGGCGTACAGCCTCGCGACTTTAACTCTTACGGTTCACGCCGTGGTAACCATGAAGTCATGATGCGCGGAACATTCGCAAACATTCGTATCCGTAACCAAATCGCACCTGGTACAGAAGGCGGAGTAACAACTTACTGGCCAACTGGCGAAGTGACATCGATTTACGATGCTTGTATGAAGTACAAAGAAAATGGCACTGGCTTGATTGTTCTTGCTGGTAAAGATTACGGAATGGGTTCTTCACGTGACTGGGCTGCGAAAGGTACGAACCTTCTAGGCATCAAAACAGTTCTTGCTGAAAGCTTTGAACGTATTCACCGTTCAAACCTTGTGTTAATGGGTGTGCTTCCACTTCAATTTAAAGATGGCGAAAACGCAGAAACACTTGGTCTAACTGGTAAAGAAACGATTGACGTTCAAGTGGACGAAAACGTTAAACCACGTGATCTTCTAAAAGTAACTGCAACTGACGAAGCTGGTAACAAGAAAGAATTCGAAGTTCTTGTTCGCTTTGATTCTGAAGTTGAAATTGATTACTACCGTCACGGAGGAATCCTGCAAATGGTTCTACGTGAAAAATTACAAGCGTAATGAACAAAAAACACCATGCCGAGGTTGGCATGGTGTTTTTTCGATTGACAAGATCCATGATTCTTGAATAAAATAAAAGTATCAAACGAAAAGGAATGGTAAAGAGGCATGAAGTTATAATCTTATTTTTTCAGTTCATTATTCGAATAAACGAAAATGAAGAACTTGAAGAATAGGATTAGTATGTCCTTTTTATGTCCTTATCGTATCATTCCAACCCTTTTTAGGTTTATTTGCTGTCCTTATTTCAAGGCGGTGAACGATACCATATACGGCATAAACTTTCTTCAGGTTCACAAGAAGGAGGTTTTTTTATGTTTAAAAAACAAAATTCAGTTTTGATAAATGTAAAAGGGGTAGAAAAAAGCTTTCATTTACAAAAAGTATTAGACAATATTCAATTTGAGATTAAAAATGGTGAGAGGATAGGTCTCGTCGGACTAAATGGTACTGGTAAAACCACGCTAGCCAATCTCCTAATCGGCAAGCTTATACCGGACAAAGGTGTTATTGAGAAACCAAACGACTTAAAAATAGGATACCTTACACAATCGATTGACTATGAAGTGAATGATTTCCATGAATCTTTGGCAGGCGCTGTCGATAATGACCTTTTTCAGCATGCAAGCCAACTGGGTCTACGAAAGTTATATGATTGGAAAGATACTAGGCTATCACACTTAAGTGGCGGGGAAAAGCTAAAGCTAGCGCTATCAATGGTTTGGGCATCAAAGCCGGATGTATTAATCTTGGATGAACCAACCAATCATTTGGATTTTACCGGAATTGATTGGCTTATTGCCGAATTAACAAAGTTTCATGGCCCTGTTATGATCATCTCGCACGACCGCCATTTCTTAGATCAGACAGTCAATCGAATTTTCGAAATAGAAAATGGCAAGATACATTTATACAATGGGAATTACAGCGATTATCGAAAGGTAAAACAGCTGCAACTAGAAAATCAGCGGCACCAATACAATGTACAGCAGCGCCAAATAGAATTGGTTGAAGGTCAAATGGAACAGTTAAAAACATGGTCCGAAAAAGCTCATCGGAGTTCGACAAAACAAGAGGGCACTAAGGAATATCATCGGGTAAAGGCAAAAAAGCGAGACAATCAGGTAAAATCGAAAATGAAACGGCTGGAAAATGAGCTTGAAAAACAAAGGAAAGAGAAACCTCTTGATGAAGCAAAAATTCGATTTGAGTTTGATCATCACGGGAAGAGAGGTAAACGGATTATTGAAGCAAAAATGCTTACGAAAGTCTTTGATGACAGGATCCTTTTTCATGATTCCCATTTCTATATTAATCAAGGTGAATGTATTGGCCTGTTAGGGGAAAATGGTTGCGGGAAAACTACATTAATAAAAATGATTCTTGGTATGGAAGCATCATCTAAAGGTGAATTGTGGAAGAGTGAGTCCAGTAAAATTGCCTATCTAAGCCAGGATGTTGCTGATTTACCGGTAGATCAATCGACACTGGAGGCATTGGGGTATACCGATAGGGAGAACATTCTAAAGGCACGAACATTACTAGCCAATTTGGGTTTAAAGGAAGACCATATAATCAAGCCCATTGGAATGTTAAGCCTCGGACAAAGAACAAGAGTAAAGCTTGTCGACATCCTCATGAAGGAATATGACGTTCTCATTTTGGATGAGCCAACAAATCATCTGGATTTACCAAGCAGGGAACAGCTTGAGAAAACCTTAAGTGAGTTTACGGGCACTATTATCACCGTTTCCCATGATTTCTATTTTTTGAATAAACTTTGTGTTCAGCTACTGGTGTTTGACAATCAACAAATTAAGCGGGTTGAAATGAAACCGGAGGACTATTTTAATACAAAGAAAACCGATGACAAGTATGAAAAACTTTTAGTTATTGAAAATAAAATTGCGGCTATATTAGGTGAATTGTCGATTATTGATCAAAAAGACCCAAAATATCAACAATTAGACCAAGAATTTAATGAACTCCTTAAGCAAAAACGCTCGTTAATAGAATAAATAGGAAAAGGGCGGGATTTCCTGCTCTTTTTCCGTATAAAACCATCAAAATTAATTTTGTTTGCGAAACTATCTAGTTTATTTGCGAAACCATCTAAATTATTTGCGAAACGTCATTTATCCCTTTCCGATAGCAGAATCATAACAACATATGTATTGCATCCATCACGAATATTGTTAAAATGAACAAAGGTAGAAAAATGCGCTTTTGTAGAGGCTTATATATATAGTAGAGGAGATGATTTTAGTGGCAGAAGCGTTTTTACAATCTGTTTACTATGAAAATGGTGTCTTACACATACTCGATCAAACGAAAATTCCAAACGTGACGGAATTTCTTGAAATCACCAAAATTGAAGATGCCTGGGATGCCATTAAGCAATTAAAAGTCCGTGGTGCACCAGCAATCGGCATCGCAGCAGCCTATGGACTATTACTAGGAATAAAGGATGTCCCCGAAAGTTCATTTGATGATTTTTATCAAGAATTTAAAAAACAATCAGACTATCTTGCAACCTCTCGTCCAACGGCTGTTAATTTATTCTGGGCTTTGAAACGAATGGATGAAAGAGCACGTAAAGAAAAGAACCAGTCAGTTGCAGCAATTATAGCAGCATTAGAAAATGAAGCACATTTGATCCGCAATGAAGATGAAGAAGTGTGCCGCACGATCGGTGAGCATGCGTTAACACTTTTACAAGATGGAATGGGGATTCTAACACATTGTAATGCGGGCGGAATCGCTACTGCAAGATATGGGACAGCCCTTGCACCGCTTTATTTAGCAAAGGAAAAAGGCTGGGATATCAAGGTTTTTGCTGATGAAACGAGACCCCTTTTGCAAGGTGCCCGCTTGACTGCCTGGGAGCTTATGCAGGCAGGGATTGATGTTACCCTTATTACTGACAACATGGCGGCAATGGTGATGCAAAAAGGCTGGGTGCAAGCCGTGATTGTTGGCTGTGACCGTGTCGCGGCAAACGGAGATGTAGCAAATAAAATTGGCACCTATGGTGTGGCTTTAATGGCAAAAGCCCATCAAATTCCTTTCTATGTGGCCGCACCAATCTCTACCATCGACCTTGAAACCAAAACCGGTGCAAATATTCCAATTGAGGAAAGAGATGCGTCAGAGATCACTGAAGGTTTTGGAAAAAGAACCGCTCCTGAAGGTGTAAAGGTATTTAATCCGGCGTTTGATGTTACACCACATAAACTGGTTACGGCTATTATTACCGAAAAGGGTATACTAACAGGAAATTATCAGGAAGAGCTGCCAAAACTTTTTCAATGAACATGTGAAAGAGGGTACCATATGATTACAGAAATTAAATATAAGAAACAAATTTGTGATATCGGAAAAAGGATTTACGATAAAGGCTTTGTGGCGGCCAATGATGGGAATATTTCCATTCGAATTAGTGACAATGAATTTCTGATTACGCCAACGGGTGTCAGTAAAGGCTCTTTGACACCAGAAATGATTATCAAGGTGGATAAGGAAGGCAATGTTCTTGATGGGGATTACCGTCCTACCTCCGAAATGAAAATGCATCTTCTGGTCTATCAGGAGCGGCCTGACATCCAAGCTGTTGTTCATGTTCATCCCCCATTTGCTACGGCCTTTGCCATTGCAGGCATCCCCTTGGATCAGGCGATCATGCCAGAGTCAGTTGTCTTCCTTGGAACGATACCGATTGCAGAATATGGCACTCCTTCAACGGAAGAAATACCAAATGCCGTAAAGAAGTACGTTCACGAGCACCAAGGGGTGTTATTAGAAAACCACGGTACGTTAACTTGGGGCAAGGATTTGGAACACGCTTACTATTTATTGGAATCCATTGAATTTACGGCGAAAATTAATTGGATTGCCAAGCAGCTTAATGGAGACAGGGAACTTTCAAAAACGCATGTTCAAACACTAGTGGAAATGAAAACAAAAATGGGAATCGCGGGGAAGTCACCGCTTGGAGTGGATACTCCAGAGGGCATCCACTCAAAAAAAGTAACTCCTTCAATAGGCCAAGGATTGTCTGAACATGATTTGAATGTGATCATTGAAGGTGTTTCCAAAAAAGTATTAAACGAATTGAAAAAACATCTTTAGAAAGCAAGCGGATATAGGCTTGCTTTTTCCAGTTGAATTTTTTTAACATAAAGATTCTCCAAATTGTCACAGTTTCGGCATATACAAGTTTTGTTTCACCTAAGTTTATAGTGTAAAATCAATGTAGCAGATACGAAGTAAAGGAGGATTTTCGGGGATGATTAAAAAAGTAATTGCTGCCGTAGTTTTAGTTACCTTGCTCACTGTGGCGATTGTTCAAGCAATGGATAAAAAGACAGATACACCCGAAACATCAGGTCAGGGAACAGCTCATAAAGAAGGTCTTTCTATCGGGGCGAAGGCACCTGATTTTGAACTAAAAACATTAACAGGAGAAACGGTCAAGCTTTCCGATTATCAAGGAAAAAAAGTGATGTTAAATTTTTGGGCAACTTGGTGTGGACCATGTAAAGCAGAAATGCCGGAAATGGAGCAATTCTCCAAAGAAATCGGTGATGAAACCGTTATATTAGCCGTAAACATTGACCCGCAATTGGATGTCCAAGGATTTGTTGACGAATATAAAATCACCTTTCCCATCCTTCTTGACACGGAAGATAAGGTTAATGGAACCTATCAAATCATATCAATCCCAACAACCTACTTTATTGATAGCAATGGGATCATTAAAAATAAATTTATCGGCACCATGAAACTTGATAACATGAAAGACCTTATTAAATAAGAAGCAGGGGACGGTTCTTTTGCTTCATTCAACTTTGAAAAACCCTGAGACATTGGTTCCATCCAATGTTTTTTTTTATAAAAAATTTAATATTAAATTTTCAAAAAGTTGTAATAATTGCAACCGTTTCCGGGCATAATAACTGTTACAATAGTTGATAAGGAAGGTGATACTAATGAGAAAACCTAGAAAACGTTCCTTCGCAGAACTTGTTTCTGAAAATAAATCACAACTTTTAAAAGATCGTGCTGCGATGGAAAAAATAGAACAGCGTTTAGAAGAAAAACGCCTTGGCAAAGCGGAGTAATCCAAAAGATTTCCAATCATCGTTTACCTCTCCTTTGGGCAAAATGTACATAAGGAGGGATTAGGACATGAGTAATGAATCAGGTTATAAAACAAAACAATTTAAACCAGATCATATTGGAACGCAACCCCGTGGTTTCGGTGGAAATAAGGGCAAAAAGATGCAAGATACTTCAGGCAAACATGCCCAGGTTATGCAAACTAAAGGTGAATAATTTTGAATTTAAGACCCACTGGCTTAGCCTTTGGGTCTTTTTGTTATTTTTCATAAAAAATTGTTGTGATATTTTTTCGCCATCGTTACAAACTATACTTGTATCAAATTCACTTGAGGAGGAATTTTACCATGGCGTTTAATAACAAACCGAAACCGGACGATCGCAGTGATAATGCTGAAAAGATTCAATCCATGATCCAGGATACAACTGAAAATATTCAAAAAGCGGAAGAATCGATGCAATTTACCGACAGTGAGCAGCAGCGCGAGCAAATTGAAGCAAAGAATCAACGACGAAGAGAAAGCATTGAATCCTTCCAAGCAGAGCTTCAAGATGAAACCTGAGCAATAAGCTAAATCAAAAAAGGGCCCAAAGAGGGTCTTTTTTTGTTTTAACAGCAATTATTTCGTTAACGATAGCCATTGTGGTAATATAAAAAGGAATTTTCGAAAAGAAGTGATGATTTTGATACAACAAGGAAACCAGCGTTTAAGAAACACTGAGCAAATAAAAAAGTGGGAAAAAGAACTTAACGAAACCGGAATTATACTAAATGAAAGCAAGTTAATTACCGCAATAAGACAAGAGTCAAATCCCATTATATTATCTAAACTGCTAACACTTGCCGCTTTTTCACGGCTCGGAAGAAATAAAGAGGATTCATTGGCAGCGGTTTGGCTTGAAAAAGCAGTAAAGCTTTATCCAGAAAACCAAAAAGCCAAGGAATTTAGAATTCTGGCTGATTGGAGGAAGATGGAAAACTTACTTTCTCCGCTCACATTTCCGCCAATCCGAGAAACGGATAATCGCACAGCGAAAAAGAAAACAGCGGAGCAGTTCATTGAGGTTTGCCAAACATTTTTAGCACATGCAGAATTACAGCTGAGGGATTTACATGCCAATATAGAAATTACTTCATCTATGGTAAATAATGATCTTTTCAAAAGGTTCCAAAAGCTGGCTGATTTACTTTCTTTGGCAATTGAGGAAACAACCAGCCTGTTAAAAGCAGCAGAAGAATACGACCAATCGATTACAGGAGTTTTTCATACCTCCACCTATTATGATGATCTGAAATTATATATGGCAAATGTAGAAGAAATCAAACAGACATGGCTACAGCAATTCCTTGACGTGGAGAAGGCAGTTCCTGCTGCAGAAAATCCCTTGGATCAATTAAATAATATGATTGGCATGGAGTTGGTGAAAAAGCGGGTTAATGATTTTTACCAATTTTTAAAATACCAAAAGCAGCGGAAGGAACTAGGTTTTCAAATTAAAGATGAACTAAGTCTTAACATGATCTTAACAGGGAATCCAGGTACAGGAAAAACGACACTCGCCAGGCTGATGGCAAAAATTTATCATGAGCTTGGGGTCTTGCCGCGTGAGGAAGTCATTGAAACAGACCGTTCTCAATTAGTTGGTTCCTTTGTAGGTCAAACGGAAGAAAATGTTCGAAGTATCGTAGAACGCTCCATCGGCGGGGTGCTGTTTATTGATGAGGCCTATAGTTTAAAACGAGAAGGCCAAACTGGGAATGATTATGGGCAGACAGCGATCGATACACTTGTATCTTTAATGACTGGTAATGAGTTTGGCGGGAAATTCGCGGTTTTTTTAGCCGGCTATCCGGAAGAAATGCGCTCCTTTTTAGATGCTAACCCTGGTTTACGAAGTCGTTTCCCTCAGTCAAACTTGATTCACTTGCCCAATTATTCGAATGAAGAGTTAATCCAGATTGCTGAACTGGTCGCAGCAGGGAATGATTATTTCTTAACGGATGACGCCAAAATTGAAATCAACCATCGACTTGAGCAGGAACGAGTTGATGACACATTTGGAAATGCAAGAACCGTTCGCAATATCGTGTTAGATGCGATTTTTAAAAAGGGAGCAGACAACCAAGCGACGGAAGTAGATATTTTAAACTATATGCTGCTGAATAAAGAGGATTTTCAAATCGAAACAGAGAATAGTACTGAATCACCACAAGAGAAACTGAACCGTTTAATTGGTCTCGAATCGTTAAAAGAAGAAATGAGAACACTTGTTTCCTTCGTGAAAATACAGCAGTTTAGGAGAAAAAAAGGATTGCCAACCGTACCAATTCAACTCCATTCAGTATTTACCGGAAATCCGGGTACGGGAAAAACAACGGTGGCTAAAATCTACGCGGAGTTTTTAAAAGAATGCGGAATGTTAAAAAGGGGCCACCTCATTGTGGCGAGCCGGGCTGATTTTGTTGCAGGTTATGTCGGTCAAACTGCGGCAAAAACTAGAAAAAAGATTAAGGAAGCGCTTGGCGGGGTCCTATTTATTGATGAGGCTTATTCACTGCTGAGCCAGACAGCCGGGGATTTTGGCAAAGAGGTCATTGATACATTAGTGGATGAAATGACCAAGCAAAATGAAAATCTGGTGGTCGTTCTTGCGGGTTATCCTAATGAAATGGATCAATTGCTTGAAAGTAATCCAGGTCTTCGCTCAAGGTTTAAAAAGTTCTTTCTCTTCCCGGATTATTCAACACCTGAACTACTTGATATCATGTTAACCTACGCGGAAAGCTTCCAATACCAACTAACTGAAATGGCGAAGAATCTATTAATCCAAACCATGGAAGCAGAAGTGTTCAAGGGAAATGGACGCTTTGCGACAAACATGATCGATGAGATGATTCAAGCGCAAGCGTTACGCTTAATGGATGTAGAAGAGGAAGAGAGCCTTTTTGAAAAATCCTTGTTCCTTGAAGTAGAAGATGTGAAAAGAGCTTTAACTAAAATGTAATCTAAAAGGCAAGGTGGAGGAACGTGGTTATGGAACAATATTTTGTTTCAACAAGAGAAATTCAGCTTTATTATGCAGATACAGATATGATGGGTGTCATTTATCATGCAAATTATTTAAAATTTTTCGAGCTTGGCAGAACTGGGTTTATTGAAGATATCGGCTACAGCTATCTATCGATGGAAGAGTCTGGATATTATGCTCCAGTCTACGACATTCAAATTACATACAAAAAACCTTTACGATATGGCGATCAAGCATTTGTAAAGACTTGGGTCGAATTAAATGACGGAATTAAAACCATTTATGGCTACACGATTGTAAACGGGGCTGATGAGGTGTGTGCCGTGGGGACTTCGACACACATTATCGTGAAGAAAGATAATTTCAGACCGACTTCATTTAAAAAGACTTTTCCAGAATGGTACTTGAAGTACGAAGAAATCAAGAAAAAATAATCTCTCGGAATGCCTCCATAATCATGCAATGGTGAGGTGAACAGGATGGCCTTTGGCATAAAACGACATGAAATAAAGGAATGGAAAAGAAGAATTGATCGAGGCGAAATTGCCTTTTTAACCCATTATTGGCTTGATGATCGCTTTCCAGGCAGTAAGACCGTAACGAAGGTTGGATGCTGCGACCTTGAAAAATTAGCATCTTGGGGTAAAAAACATGGTTTAAAAAAGGAATGGATTCATCACAGAATCGATGGTTATTCCCATTTTGACTTGATCGGTGATAGACAAAAAGAAATTTTGATAAAAGAAGGTCTACAAGAACATATTTGGGAAAACAAAACAGTCTCACTTGAGAAGTAAACTTATCAAGTGAGACTGTTTTTTCTATTGATTTTACCCCACATCAACGGAGCCATTGGTTCATATGCTCTTGAATTTCCTTATATTTTGCGTCCGCATTAGAAAGTCCATATGCTCCCGCATTTTCCAAAGGTACGACACGGAATTGATGATATCTATGACTTGTCACGAAGGTTGGAGAAAACATAGGGTTTGAAAGCTCAATCGTTCTTCCTTTTTCTGAAACATGCTTGGTGATATCGATTGTAGCTAAACCGCCAATATCCTTATAATTATCATACTGAGCGGATATAAAATTCCCTAAAGAATAAATCACAAATGATTTGCGGCCTTCCGTTGTCTGAATCCATTCCATTGGCTGTAAAACATGCGGATGGGAGCCAAAAATAATATCAACACCCTCATTAGCCAAGAAATTTGCTAAATCCTTTTGATCATCGGTAGGGATTCGCTGATACTCATTCCCCCAATGAATACTCATGACCACCACATCTGCTGCCTTTTTGGCACGATGAATCTCATTCTTCATGACTTCGCGATCTATCAGGTTAACTAGAAAGTCTTTTCCAGTTGGAACAGGAATTCCATTTGTTCCGTATGTATAAGAGAGAAAGGAAATTTTGATACCATTTTTATTAATAATTCGCAAATTCTCTCGATCTTTCTCATCAATAAAACTCCCCACATGGGGTAAGCCAATACCATCTAAAAAAGCGCTTTCTGCCTGTATTCCTTTTTCACCTTTATCTAACGAATGGTTATTGGCAGTGGAAACAATATCGACTCCAGAATTGACGAGGGCATTGGCGACCTCATGCGGACTATTAAACATCGGATACCCCGATAATCCCAATTCTAGACCACCTAGCATGCTTTCTTGATTTGCCGTTAGAACATCTGGCCCCTCTAATAATGGTTTCACTGGCTCAAACATAGGATCAAAAGTATAGCCTGCTCCATTAAAGGCGTCCAAATAAACAGGACTATGAATTAGAATATCACCAATCGCACCAATCGTTATTTTTTCGGTTAACTTACGATTGATATTAACGGATGGCCTCTGCTTATGCTCTTTAGAAGAATAGATTTTATCATCCTTTTTGGAAACTTGGTTTTGCTGAATAAACATGACGACTGTCGTAACAACAATACATCCCAAAATAATGAATATTGAGGGAATAATAGCCTTTTTCTTCATAAAATCACCTTATCCAATCAAGTCATCAAGCAAATTATTTTTGTGCTCGTTGTTTATACTATATTATATTTAAGAATAATATAAAATCTATTTTTGGTTACCTAAAAAATTGATAGGATGGTGAAAAAATGTTTCGGATTACGCGGAGTGCATACGAAAAATTGCTAAACACCATTAATCGTGAGAAACAAACACCGGATGAAACACTATTCTTACGTTTAAGTATGGGGATTGGCTGAGGCGGGCCAAAATTAAATCTGTCTCTGGAAGAGCGGAAGATACATGGAGATACTACCTTTGAGTTTGATGATCTTACCATCCTTATCCATGAAAAGGATTTTGTCTATTTTGACCATACCAAGCTCGATTATACTGAAGATGTAATGGGAAATAAAACATTCACATTGTTAAAAATGTAAATTAAAGGAGCCTCCTCTTTAAAGGGTGCTCCTTTTTGCTGTCTTCCTGGGACACTTTTTATTCTTCCAACTCCGATAAAAATTTAATTAATTCCTCGAAATTATTTGTTATCTTTATTGGATTACTGTCCGTTGTTTCTCCGTTACTGGTAAACTCAACAATAAATTCATTTACATCTGAGTTATTCGAAACAACGGTTGAAAAAATAAGATCCTGTTTCACCTTTTGCATCAAAATACCTCCACTCTTGAAGTTTCCATCCATACTTATATACTACAGAAGTTATAGATGAATGACCGAAGGGATTCTGAATTTTTTATGAAAAAAAAAAGGCTATAAAAGAACCCAGTTTCGGTTCCATTATAGCCATTTTATTTTCGGCTCTGTTTTATTCATGATTCTTTTAATATTTGCCCGATGCCTGTAAATGACAAAGGATACAAGTAAAAACACGACGATCAACAAGGGGATGTCCCATTTTTGCACAAACCCTTCTATGACAGCAAATAATATAGCTGTGATTCCGGCAATCATCGATGATAAGGAAACATATTTTGTTATGTACAAGCTTATAAAGAAAGCCACCAAGACGGTTACAAACAAATAGGGAGCACAGAATAATAAGACACCGCCAGAAGTGGCAACGGCCTTTCCGCCACGGAATCCGGCAAAAATAGGATAGGTATGACCAACGACTGCAAACACACCGGCCAATAATGGATTTATATCAATCGAAAAGAGAACAGGTAAGGATGCTGCTAATGTTCCTTTTAGGATATCAGCAAGCGTAACAACCAAACCAGCCTTCACTCCAAGCGTGCGAAAGGTATTAGTACCGCCTAAATTTCCGCTTCCGTGCTCACGAATATCCGTTTTGTAAAAAACCTTTCCGATAATTAAACCGGACGGAATCGAACCAAGCAAATAAGCAAGGATCAAAATTAAAATAATTTGAACCATAAACAATTTCTCCTTCAGTAAAAGTTCGAGTCCTTCTATTTTACCATGTAATTACGAAAAAACACTATTGCTTTCATCAATAACTTAAAAGATTAAACATTTTAGTTTGGAAAAATACCTTCTCATTTCCCAAAAGATACCTTAGGATAGAAGTAAGGAGGACTTTGAAACATGGCGCGTATTGAATATCATCACACTAAAAACCTATCTATGAAATGGATAATTGGAGGGTTAATTTGCGCATTCCTGCTCATTTTCACTTCCATTTTTCTATTCTTATACCCCTTTGCCTCAACGGATCAAAAAACGTATTTTCAAGGTGAACATCCTATCTTGTACCATGGGAAGCAGCGGGGAAATGCTTTACTTGAAGAAAACACCTGGTTTGTCCCTCTTTCATTTTTGAAAAATAACATCGACAGCACCATTATGTATGATGAAAAATCAAACTCGGTCATCCTTACAACCAGAGATAAAGTGGTACAATTGCCGACCGATTCTCTAACCTATTTTGTCAATCAAAAGGAGGTTCGTTTACAACTCTCACCTGCTATTACCAGGGAGGGTGAAACATTTGTTGCCCTAGATGCGATCATTCCCTTTTACCCGATTCAATATAAAAAGTTGTCTGAAACTGAGGCCATTTGGATTCAACAGGATGGGGAGAAATACAAAAATGGAAGATTGGCAGATAAGGATATTACGAAAGAAAAACTTAGACTGCGTACTGAACCTTCATTACGCTCACCATATGTAGCAGAAATAGCAAAGAACGAATCCCTTACCATAGAAGGCGAAAAGGACAATTTTTATCTTGTCAGAAAAGCGAATGGGATCAGCGGTTATTTAAAAAAGGATTATATTTATTCGAAAGAAACAGTAAATATCGAGATTAAACGGCAAAGTAAGCCCTTTTCAATGCCCAAGATCAATGGCCCGGTGCAGTTGACCTGGGAGGCTGTTTATACTAAAAATCCTGATGCTTCTAAAATCCCAGACATGGCAGGTGTGAATGTCGTTTCTCCCACATGGTTCTCCCTTGCTGCTGGTGACGGATCCATAAAAAATTTAGCTTCCCTTGAATACAGCAAGTGGGCACACACAAAAGGATATCAAGTATGGGGCTTGTTCTCAAACTCATTCGACCCAGAGCTAACGCATGATGCCATGAAGGATTTTGAAACTCGGCAAGCGATCATCCGGCAATTGCTCCATTTCAGTCAGATGTATCAGCTGCAAGGAATTAATTTTGATATTGAAAACGTAAATCAGGCAGATGGGCCGCTTGTTACTCAATTCATGAGAGAGGCAGCCCCGTACATGCATGAAGCTGGTTTAATAGTTTCAATGGATATTACATTTTCAGCTGGTAATAACAATAACTGGTCTTCATTCTACGAACGTAAAAAGCTTGCCCAAATCACCGATTACCTAATTGTAATGGCGTATGATGAACATACAGGTGCCGCGTCGGGTGCAGGAAGTGTGGCAAGTTTGCCATGGGTTCAAAGAAACCTTGAAAACTTGCTGAAAGAGGTACCAAATGAGAAATTAATCCTTGGTGTCCCGTTGTATGCAAGACTTTGGAAGGAACAAACCAATGCAGATGGCACCACTGAGGTAACTGCACAGGCTTTATCTATGGATAAGGTTAAAATATGGCTTGCTGAAAAGGGATTACAGCCAACGTATGATGAGGAAAGTGGTCAAAACTATGCAGAATATGCTTCTGCAGACGAAAACGCAACATATAAAATTTGGATAGAAGATGAATTGTCTTTGAAGAAACGAGCCGATTTAGCTACTAAATATCAGCTTGCTGGAATTGGAACATGGTCTAGGGTCTTCAGCGACGTAACCGCCTGGACGGCCTTGAGTTTACCTGCTGACAATGCAGTAACACAAAAATAATGGAAATAATAAAGGATCGTTAAAAGAGCCTTTATTATTTCCTTTTTGTTTTTTAATAAATCGTCAAAAGTAAGAACATTTAAAGTCGATTTTATTACAAAAGTATGGAGAATTTTCAAACCATTTGTTTATTCGTTGAAAGCGGTGTATGGAGCCACTATAATTTAGATAAAATCAACTAAACAAGCAAAAAACCGGCCGTATCGACAAGACTATGATCGGTTTGACTTATAATTTTCCCAATCTGTTTTAGGGAGTTGAGCTGTATGATTGAGCAATCGGAAAGTGAAAAGAACTACCTAGAATTAGTAAAAAAGTATGAGTTAGTGGTACAACAAAATCGATATTTAGAAAAGCTAATCCAGGAAGAGGTGGTAAAGAACAAACAGAAAGATACTCTTTTAATTGAGCAATCCAGACTTGCTGCAATGGGAGGAATGGTTGCTAGTATTGGGCACCAATGGCGACAACCTTTAAATAATTTATCGCTATTAATGCATGATGTGAGAGAAGCACTGGAGTTTGGCGAAATTGACGATCAATACATTGACCGGTTTACTAGGGAGAGTATGCTCCAGATCAATCATATGTCCCGAACGATCAATGATTTTCGGAAATTCTATAAACCGAATAAGGAAAGATTACCTTTTTCCGTTGGCGATTCAATCGAAGAGGCATTGTCCATTTTTTCACTGAGTCTAAAAAAACATGGGGTTAAAGTGGAATTTGAATACAGGGGCCAACAGATGGCATATGGATACCCGAATGAATATAGCCAGGTTGTCCTGAATATTTTAACAAACGCACGTGACGCCTTTGTTCAAAAAGATAGCAGAAATCGAAAATTATCGATAAAAATAGGCGAGTCAACGGATTATGTTACAGCAGAGTTTATTGATAATGCAGGTGGGATTGAGCCTGTATTGCTGAAGAAAATATTTGATCCCTACTTTACCACAAGGCAAAATGGAACAGGTCTCGGCCTCTATATCACTAAGCTGATCCTCGAAAAGATGAATGGAACTGTAACGGTTGAAAATACGAATGATGGAGCCAAATTCTGCTTGTCCATCCCTAAGGCTACGGCAGCTATTAAACAGGAACTCGTTTCGGTTTAATTCATAGTAACAAATTGCTCCCACAAACAGGGAGTTTTTTATTTTGTTTTTTTACTGGAAAGAGGTAAAATATAGAAAACAATATACAGGGGTGGTAATGAATGGAGAATCCTAGTCGAGAGGAAATTGGGGCTATTTTAAAAAAAGCAAAAAGAATTGCGGTAGTTGGTTTAAGTAATAAACCTGATCGCACTTCATATCAAGTTTCTGAGGTAATGCAAAAAGCTGGATATGAAATTATTCCGGTAAATCCAACATTTGATGGCGAGATTCTTGGTGTTAAGGCAGTGGCCTCCTTAAAAGACATTGACGGCCATATTGACATCGTAAACGTATTCCGCCGCTCGGAACAGTTGTTTGATGTGGCAAAGGAATTTGACGAAATCGATGCTGATGTTTTTTGGGCACAGCTCGGCCTCGCAAATGAAGAAGCCTATGAGTTTTTAAAAGAAAAAGGCTATACAATCGTCATGGATCGTTGTATTAAGGTGGAACATGCATTAACCAAAAATATTCAATAATAAAAGATGGCTTTTTCTTTCAAAAAAACTGCTGATCATCGGCAGTTTTTTCCTTTTTTCTCCCTAAATTGTGTCAAAAATCGATAGCAATATGGGGTTATTTAAAAATACTTATTTGCCAAATCGAAATAAATCGCTACAATTAGTCTAGACGCCACGAGCATATGTGTTAAAATCAAAGTGGCAAACATTAGTTCTATTTAATTTAATTATATAGATAAAGATTGAAGTTTCACCTTATCAGTTTAGTTTTTTTGTAAGGTATGAAAGGGGTATTTTCGTGGCAAGAAATCAGCAAGCTTTTGATTATAATGATGATGCCATACAGGTACTAGAAGGTCTTGAGGCGGTTCGAAAACGTCCAGGTATGTACATTGGCAGCACTGATTCACGCGGACTCCATCACCTCGTCTATGAGATTGTGGACAATTCAGTTGATGAGGCGCTTGGCGGCTTTGGTGATCAAATCATCGTAAAAATACACAAAGACAATTCAATCAGCGTTATGGATAAAGGACGCGGAATGCCTACAGGCATGCATAAAATGGGGAAACCCACACCGGAAGTCATTTTAACGGTTCTCCATGCCGGCGGGAAATTCGGTCAGGGCGGCTATAAGACAAGCGGCGGACTGCACGGTGTTGGGGCATCTGTCGTCAATGCATTATCAGAATGGTTAACCGTCACGATTAAGCGGGATGGTTTCGTTTATGAACAACGGTTTGAGAATGGCGGTAAGCCGGCCACAACACTCGAAAAAATCGGTAAAACCAATCAATCGGGGACGACGATTCATTTTAAGCCTGATCCCTCTATTTTTTCGACAACCACCTATAACTTCGAAACCTTATGTGAGAGGTTAAGAGAATCAGCCTTTTTACTGAAAGGGTTAAAGATTGAAATCCATGATGACCGCAATGACCTTCATGAAGTGTTTCATTATGAAAATGGGATCGAGGCCTTTGTTGAATATTTAAACGAAGAGAAGGATGTCCTCCATCCCGTTGTCAGCTTTGAAGGGGCAAATCATGGCATTGAAGTAGATTTTGCATTTCAATTCAATGATGGCTATTCAGAAAATATGCTTTCGTTTGTTAACAATGTACGGACACGGGATGGCGGTACACACGAAGCCGGTTCGAAAACAGCGTTAACAAGAGTATTCAACGACTATGCCCGCAAGATTTCATTATTAAAAGAAAAAGATAAGAACCTTGATGGGACGGATATTAGAGAAGGGTTATCAGCG
This sequence comes from Neobacillus bataviensis LMG 21833, assembly GCF_000307875.1. Taxonomy (GTDB): domain Bacteria; phylum Bacillota; class Bacilli; order Bacillales; family Cytobacillaceae; genus Neobacillus; species Neobacillus bataviensis. Next base: position 59,156 of record NZ_AJLS01000132.1, on the reverse strand, counting down.
ATTATTTCCGTAAGAATCCCTGAAGAACTCCTTCAATTTGAAGGACAAACGAAGGGGAAACTGGGAACAAGTGAAGCAAGATCCGCCGTTGATGCGGTTGTCTCAGAGCATTTATCCTATTTTCTTGAGGAAAACCCTGATATAAGCTCACTTTTGATTAAAAAGTCGATTAAGGCTTACCAAGCCCGCGAAGCTGCAAGAAAAGCACGTGAAGATGCGCGTAGCGGAAAGAAACGTAAGCGCGGTGAGGCCGTTTTATCCGGTAAACTAACCCCGGCTCAATCTCGAAACCCGCAAAGGAATGAATTATACCTTGTCGAGGGTGATTCTGCGGGAGGGTCAGCGAAACAAGGACGTGACCGCCGTTTTCAAGCTGTTCTTCCTTTAAGGGGTAAAGTCATTAATACTGAAAAAGCAAAACTTGCGGACATTTTTAAAAATGAAGAAATCAATACGATTATTTATGCCATCGGCGGCGGAGTTGGTGCTGACTTTAATGTGGAAGACATCAACTACGATAAGGTCGTTATTATGACTGATGCCGATACAGATGGTGCACATATTCAAGTATTATTACTAACCTTCTTTTACCGTTATATGAAGCCGCTCCTTGAGGCGGGAAAAGTATTTATTGCCTTGCCGCCGCTTTATAAGGTGAGTAAAGGAACCGGCAAGAAAGAAATTATTGAATATGCCTGGAGTGATGATGATCTGCAGGGAGCATTGAAAAAGGTTGGCAGAGGCTATATTATCCAGCGCTATAAAGGGCTTGGTGAAATGAATGCCGACCAGCTGTGGGATACAACAATGGATCCAGAAACACGTACGCTAATTCGTGTAAAAATCGATGATGCGTCACGAGCGGAACGCCGTGTGACAACCCTTATGGGCGATAAAGTGGAACCGCGCCGTAAATGGATTGAAAGCAATGTCGCATTTGGTTTGGAAGAAGATGACACTATTTTGGAAAATGAAAATATTACCGTCGCTGAGGAGGAGTCTGAAGGATGAGTGCAAATGAAAAATTCCGTGACTTACCCCTAGAAGATGTAATTGGTGATCGGTTTGGAAGATATAGTAAATATATTATACAAGAACGTGCCCTGCCTGATGCCAGAGATGGGTTAAAGCCGGTACAGCGAAGAATTCTCTACGCGATGCATTTCGAGGGCAATACTTTTGATAAAGGCTTTCGTAAGTCAGCAAAAACGGTTGGTAACGTAATCGGTAACTATCATCCACATGGTGATTCCTCCGTATACGAAGCGATGGTGCGGATGAGTCAGGATTGGAAAGTAAGAAACGTGCTCGTGCAAATGCATGGAAACAACGGGAGTGTCGATGGTGACCCGGCTGCAGCGATGCGTTATACGGAAGCAAGGCTGTCAGCCATATCCGCTGAACTTTTACGTGATATTGAAAAAAACACAGTCGAATTTATTCCAAATTTTGATGATACCTCGAAGGAACCAACTGTTTTCCCAGCGATGTTTCCTAATCTTCTAGTAAATGGTTCGACAGGGATTTCTGCTGGCTATGCAACGGATATCCCACCACACCATCTTGGCGAGGTCATTGACGGTGTCATCATGAGAATGGATCAGCCCGATGTTTCTATTGATAAACTAATGACGGTTATCAAGGGGCCGGATTTCCCAACTGGAGGGATTATTCAAGGGATAGATGGAATAAAAAAAGCCTATGAAACTGGTAAAGGCAAAATTATTATCCGCAGTAAAGCAGACATTGAAGAGGTTCGCGGCGGTAAACAGCAAATTGTCATCACGGAAATTCCTTATGAAGTGAACAAAGCAAACCTAGTCAAAAAAATGGATGAGTTTCGTCTGGATCGAAAAGTAGAGGGAATATCTGAGGTTCGCGATGAAACCGACCGTACCGGTCTCAGAATCGTGATTGAGTTAAAAAAAGATGCCGATGCAGAAGGTGTCTTGAATTATTTATATAAAAATAGTGATTTGCAAGTAACATATAACTTTAACATGGTCGCCATTTATAAAAAGCGTCCAGTGTTAATGGGGCTACGAGAATTACTTGATGCCTATATTGAGCATCAAAAAGAAGTGGTGACACGAAGAACTCAGTTTGAACTTAATAAAGCGAAAGAACGTCAGCATATTGTTGAAGGCTTAATGAAAGCTTTATCGATCCTCGATGAAGTGATCACCACCATCCGCGCGTCAAAGGACAAGCGAGATGCAAAAGACAATTTGATTGCTAAATTTGCGTTTACAGAGCTGCAGGCCGAAGCTATTGTGTCTTTACAGCTTTATCGCCTAACGAATACGGATATCACCGCATTAAGGCAGGAAGCAGAAGAATTAGCAAAGAAGATCGAAGAGTGGACTAGCATTTTAGCAAGTGACATAAAGCTGATCTCCGTGATTAAAAAAGAATTAAAAGATGTGAAAAAACGATTTGCTGATGAACGCCGTTCAAAAATTGAAGCAGAGATTGAAGAATTAAAAATCAATCTTGAAGTAACCGTTCCTAGCGAGGACGTGATTGTAACCATTACGAAACATGGTTATGTAAAGCGGACAAGCCAGCGTTCATTTGCTGCTTCAGGTGGTCAGGATCTCGCCATGAAGGAATCTGACCGTCTATTAGATCAACTCGACATGAATACAAAGGATGTTCTGCTCCTTTTCACCAACAAGGGCAATTATCTATTCTGCCCTGTCCATGAACTGCCTGATATCCGCTGGAAGGACTTAGGACAGCATGTGGCGAATATCATTCCAATTGAGCGCGATGAAGAAATTATCAAAGCGGTGCCGGTGAAGGATTTTGAATCAGATGCCTTCTTCGTTTTTGTTACGAAAAACGGCATGGTCAAGAAAACAGAGCTGAAAGCCTATAAAGCACATCGCTATTCTAAGCCCCTCGTTGCAGTCAATCTTAAAGATGATGATCAAGTAATTGATGTTCATCTTACTGACGGGACAAAAGAAATTTTCCTTATTACAAACCAAGGCTATGCCCTTTGGTTCCATGAGGAAGAAATTAGCATTGTCGGCATTCGAGCAGCAGGTGTAAAAGGTATAAACCTAAAAGATAACGATTTTGTTGTCGGTGGGAAACTGATTACTTCCGACAGTAAGGAATCAATCGTGATTGCCACGCAACGCGGCTCAGTAAAGCGGATGAAATTGAAAGAATTCGAAAAGGCAACTCGCGCCAAGCGCGGTGTCGTCATCCTAAGAGAACTCAAATCAAATCCGCACAGGATCATGGGCTTTGTTATTGCAAATGAACAAGACACGATTTATATTCAGACGGAAAAAGGTTTCATAGAAACATTAAAAGTAGCCGATATCCGATTTAGTGACCGTTACTCCAATGGCTCATTCATCCTTGATGAAGGGGAAAATGGGAAAGTAAATACTGTTTGGAAGGTGGAAACACCGGAAACCACTAGTGAATAATTTTGAAGGGACTCTCTAAAAATAAGGGAGTCTTTTCTTCATCTTTTTTCCAAAATTGGACATACTAACTAACAATAGCGAGTATGGAGGGGAAAAGAGTGAAAAAGGAAATGCTGCTTGTTATCGTTTCATTTTTTCTACTATCAATTACGGCAATTACGGGAGTTTATGCCATTGAAGAGAAAACGAAAATTATTACTATTTCAGAAGAAAAAGCGGATCTTTCAGGAGACGAAATAGATGAAGTTATCCTTTTAAAGGGGATCCCTTATCAAGATGATGATTCGTATTTGAAAGAGGTTTATATAGAGGTCGCGGGCTCAAACGGTAAAGTAATAACCTTTCCATTAGAAAGTGGATCGAAAGCCTCACTGCAGCTTATAGACCTAAATCATGATGGAATAAAGGATTTATTTGCGAGTGTATTAACGGGGGGCAGCGGTGGAATTGTAAACAATTATTTATATTCTATAAAAAACTTTGTCCACACCGACCTCACCATTCCGGAACCCCTTGAAATGGACGCAAAATTCCTTAATGGCTATAAGGCAGAAATAAAGCTAGTTCAAACAGGGAAAACCTACTTATTTGATTTAAAGGATCGGAAGAAATATTACAAAAAACTTGGTTTTTACTATAAAGGGAAGCTAAATGAACCGACTGAATTATCGGTAAATCCCTATAGCAGCCTAAAGCCGATTCAATTAAAGGATGGACGTATGGGATTAAAGGGTCTGCAGAGAGTGACTGGAGTCGCTAATGCCGACACCATTGCACTAATTGAATCCACATGGACATATGAAAATGGCCGATGGAAGATATTAACTGTAACTGTTAAGCAAGAGAATACAGCAAATTAAACACAGAAAATATTTTCTGTGTTTTTCTTTATCTATAAATTGACGATGTAAAGAGAGAGGAATATACTTAGGTTTGTAAATAATTAAGTTACCTAAGTATTATGATGTGAAATGAAATCGAGGTGATAAAAATGGCCGATTTTGAAAGTGGCACAGCTCAAAAGCTCTTGCAATCCTTTATGCAATTCAAAAAAAAGGGGTGGCATAATAAGAAAATTGCCGGTTTTAATCCAAGTGAATTCAGGGTACTTGCAACAATCCAACGTTGTGCAAATGACAAAAATACCGAAATGAAAGTTTCTGAAATTAGTCAGATTCTAGAAGTTACTCCCCCGACAATTACACAAATCGTTAATATCCTTGAAAAAGATTGCCTAGTCGAACGGACGGTTGATCAAGAAGACAGAAGAGCAGTAAAAATTAAGCTGACTCCAGCAGGGATGGAAGCAACACAAAGTGCAAGAAAAGCATTTGGCGAAACCTTTTTAGGATTAATTGATTATTTAGGTGTAGAGGAAAGTGAACAGTTGGCTGTTTTACTATCGAAAGTACATGATTATTTTAATCAGGAAAGCCACCAATAAAGAAAGTATTATGCAAGTAGAACCATTACTGTTCATATTCAGTTCATAAACGTAGTGTATTGTTTGCTCATAAACAATAAAAAAACGGAGTTGAAGCACCTTGATAAAATTGTTCAGATTTCTAAAACCATTTAAAATACCTATTTACTTTGTTTTGGTTCTTGTTCTTCTTCAGTCAATGGCTGAACTGTATTTACCCACCTTAATGGCCGATATTGTCGATAAGGGCGTGGTAACAGGTGATACTAATTATATTTGGAAAATCGGCGGCCTTATGCTGCTTGTGGCGGCTGGAGGAATGATTTGTTCCATCGTTGCCAGCTTCTATTCAGCAAAGGCAGGAGCCGGTTTCGGTAAATTACTGCGAAGCAAGATCTTTTCACATGTCGGGAATTTCTCCCTTCATGAGTTCGATAAACTTGGAACAGCCTCATTGATTACTAGAACAACGAACGATATTACCCAAGTCCAACAAGTACTCATTATGATGCTCCGGATGATGGTGATGGCGCCGATGATGTGTATTGGCGGAATCATTATGGCCTTATCAAAAGATACAAAGTTGACCTTGGTTTTGGCGGTGTCATTGCCTGTTCTAGTCATCACGATTGTGGTGATTGCGAGAAAGGGAATGCCTTTATTTAAGGCCATGCAGGTAAAGCTCGATAATCTCAACCGGGTATTAAGAGAAAACCTTACTGGTATTCGCGTCATCCGTTCCTTTAACAGAGTGACCCATGAGAAAAAACGGTTTGATGAAGCAAACTGGGATCTAACGCAAACAGCGATAAAGGTAAATAAACTTATGGCTGCGATGATGCCGATTATGATGATTGTCCTCAACCTTACCACTGTGGCAATTGTTTGGTTTGGCGGCATTCGGATCAGTAATGGACATATGGAAGTCGGCGACATGATGGCATTTATCCAATATGCAATGCAAATCATGTTCTCATTCGTGATGTTATCGATGATGTTTGTGATGATTCCTAGAGCATCGGTTTCCGCAGTTAGGATTAACGAAGTATTTGAAACAAATGCTGATATTCAAGATCCGGCTGCACCTGTCCCTGCAAAGATGCAAAAGGGTCAAGTGGAATTTAGTAATGTTACCTTCAGCTATCCCGGTGCTGAAATGCCAGCGATTTCGGATATTTCTTTTAAAATGAACCCAGGTGAAGTGACGGCCATTATAGGCGGAACCGGTTCAGGTAAATCAACCCTGATTAATTTGATACCGCGCTTTTATGATGTAGATAGCGGAAAAGTACTAGTTGATGGAATAGATGTTCGCGAGATAACCCAGGAAAGCCTTCGTCAAAAAGTAGGTTTTGTGCCGCAGCAAGCGGTTCTTTTTACCGGCACGATTTCTGAAAACATTCGCTATGGTAAAGAGGATGCTACCGATGAAGAAGTTGATCATGCAGCTGAAATTGCGCAAGCAACGGAGTTTATCTCAGAAATGCCTGATGGATTTCATTCCGTTATTGCTCAAGGGGGAACAAATGTTTCCGGTGGGCAAAAACAGCGTTTGTCGATTGCTCGAGCTCTAATTAGAAAACCGGAAATCTATATTTTTGATGATAGTTTTTCAGCACTGGATTTTAAAACTGATGCCAAGCTGCGTGCTGCATTAAAAGCAGAAACTGCTTTTGCAACCATGCTTATTGTTGCTCAGCGAGTAAGTACGATTATGGACGCCGATCAAATTATCGTTTTAGAAAATGGTGAAATAGCCGGAATTGGAAAACACAAGGAGTTAATGGAAACTAGTAAAGTTTATCGTGAAATTGTCATGTCTCAGTTGTCAGAGGAGGAAATCGCATGAGTAACGATTCCAAGCGTCAAGTGCCCGGGGGAAGAGGACCAGGGGGCGGTGGATTCGGCCCAATGGGCATGGGTATGGCTCCCCAGAAGGCAAAGAACTTTAAAGGAACGTTGAAGCGGCTAGTAGGTTACTTGAAGCCCTATAAACTACAGTTGATAGCTGTGTTAATTACGGCGATTATCAGTACCGTTTTTTCGATTGTCAGTCCAAAAATAATGGGGAAGGCAACTACCAAATTATTTGAAGGTTTGATGGCGAAATTACGGGGAGTTCCAGGAGCAAAAATAGATTTTGATTATATCGGCCAAATAATTCTTCTGCTAATAGGACTTTATATCGTGAGTGCCATATTTGCCTATATTCAACAATATATTATGGCCGGGGTTGCACAAAAAACAGTTTATAATCTTCGTAAAGAGGTAGAACAGAAGCTTAACAGGCTTCCATTAAAGTACTTCGATTCACGGACCCATGGTGAAATTCTTAGCCGGGCGGTTAATGATGTTGATAATATCAGTACCACCTTGCAGCAAAGCTTAACCCAGCTGATCACTTCCATCGTTACATTACTCGGTGTTATTGTGATGATGCTTTCGATTAGCCCCTTAATGACATTGATCGTAGTCCTGACAATCCCACTTAGTTTTGTGGCGATTATGAAAATTGCTAAAAAATCACAGACCTACTTTAAAGGGCAGCAAAAATCGCTTGGTCAGCTTAATGGCCATGTAGAAGAGATGTATACCGGACATAAAGTAATCAAAGTATTTGGCCGCGAGCAGCAATCCATCGAAAAATTTGAAAAAACCAATGAAGACCTGTATCAATCAGGTTGGAAAGCGCAATTTATGTCTGGCATGATTATGCCGTTAATGTCATTTATCAATAATATCGGTTATGTACTTGTATCGGTAGTGGGCGGCCTTTTGGTAACGAAAAAAGCGATTGAAATAGGGGATATTCAAGCCTTTATTCAATATGCTAGACAATTTAGCCAACCAATAACCCAAACTGCTAATATTGCGAACATCATCCAGTCTACGATCGCAAGTGCTGAGCGGGTGTTTGAAATTTTAGATGAAACTGAAGAAGTACCTGAAGCGGTTGAGGCTAAGGAAATTACCGCTCCTAAAGGGGACGTTTCGTTTGAACATGTTTCCTTTAGTTATAAGGAAAATGAACCGTTAATTGAGGATATGAATATTGAGGTGAAACCGGGGCAACGGGTTGCCATTGTCGGACCAACCGGTGCTGGTAAAACCACACTCATCAACTTATTAATGCGTTTCTATGAGCTAAATTCCGGGAAGATCCTTATTGATGGAATTGATACTCGGGCTCTAAAAAGAGAGCATCTCCGCGGTTTGTTTGGTATGGTTCTTCAAGATACGTGGCTGTTCAATAGCACCATTCGTGATAATATTGCTTATGGTAAAGAGGGTGCTACAGAAACAGAAGTTGTGGCTGCAGCACAGGCCGCAAACGCTGATCACTTTATTCGTACACTTCCTGATGGCTATGACACGATATTAAATGAAGAAGCCTCCAATATCTCACAAGGTCAAAAGCAATTATTAACGATTGCACGGGCGATCCTTGCTAATCCAGCCATCTTAATTCTTGATGAAGCAACAAGCAGCGTCGATACCCGTACCGAAGTTCAGATTCAAAAAGCAATGGATCATTTAATGAAAGGGCGCACAAGTTTCGTCATTGCCCACCGGTTATCAACAATTCGTGACGCAGATCTAATTCTAGTAATGAATCATGGAAAAGTGATTGAAAAAGGAACGCACGAGGAATTACTAGAAAAAGACGGCTTTTATGCAGATTTGTATAATAGTCAGTTTACTGCTAATCAGGCAGGTTAATAGAAAGCAATTAGAGGGCTTAAAAGCCTCCTAATTGCTTTTTTTGTAACATTTAAGTATGTTGTTCGTATATAAATATATGATTAGGAATAGTAGTCTTTTATCTTTTTGGTATTTGGAGATGATGAATATGAAATATTACTCAAAAAAAGGAATAATCACAGGTGTCCTCTTGTGGGGGGCAATTGCCTTTTTAATTGGTTCTTTTCTATTCCTACCAGGCGGGCCAGAAGGGAAGGGGGAGGTCATCACCGCGGTTTTGGTATGTGGCTTTACTTGTGCGTTTATTCTTTGGTGCTGGTTTGGAACGTATTATGAAATAAATGGGAAACAATTAAAGATTGTCGGAGGGCCGTTTCGCTGGAAAATTGACATTATGACGATAATTAGTATCAGAAAAACACGAAATCCGTTATCGAGCCCAGCATTGTCATTAAACCGTTTAGAATTACAATATGGAAAGTGGAGTACGATTTTGATTTCACCAAAAAACGAGGATGAATTTTGTGAGAATTTAAGGAAAATTAATTCAAAAATTGACATAAATCTTTAAATTTTATTCCGTCTCATTTTCTTAAGTATACTCAGTAATTGAGACGATATTAATTTTGTTACCATAATAATATTATGTAAACTGATAAAAAGAAAATTTTAAGGCTGCCTTTGAGTGACAGCCATGATTATTTATTCCATTTGTTCTTTCGGCATATCCATCTTATCAACCGCAATTTTTAGATCGTCATTCTTAATATGCGTATAAATCATTGTCGTTTGTATCGAGGAATGGCCTAATTGCCGGCGTAATTTTGGTACATCATTAATTTCCGCATGGTATCTGGTAGCAAACGAGTGTCTCAGCTTATGTACGGATAGTGAGGGTTTGCCAAATGCTGTTGCATATTTTTCAATTAGTTTCTCTACAGATCTAGCGGTAAGTCTCCGCGATTTTCCTTTCGGGCCAATTTGAGCGGAAATGAATAATGCTTTATTGGACTTATCAACCTGGTATTTTGTTTTTCTAATAGAAAGATATTCTTGCAGATCTGCCATGGCCGTCATGCTAAAATAAACGAATTGTTCTTTGTTTCCTTTTCTAATCACTCTGACACAATACTTGCTAAAATCAATATCGTCTAACTCAATGCCAACTAACTCCGAAAGACGCAGTCCAGAACCAAGTATTAACGATACAATCGCTGTATCACGTTCTTTATTTAGCTGATAAAAGTTAAAAAGCTTTTTATTCTCTTTGTTCAATTCGCCGAAATCATTAGCTACAAATAAACGGAATTTCTCGTATTCATCACCAAGAAGGATTTTGCCTTCCATTTTATTTGCTTTCGTTTCCATGCTATCTTTCACTTCATTAAATTCAATTTTTGCCATCACATTCCGATTCATATACGGCTTTAAATCAGGGGTTTCAGCAATATTTTGCAGATAATTAAACAGCGATTTTAAGGCAGATAACTTCCGATTCACGGTAAGTTCTTTATTATTTAATTGGTAATGAAGATAGTTTAAAAAATTTTCAACCTCTAAAACCGTCATATTTTCCAAGCGATCTAATGGAATATCCTTAATGCTGCCGTTCCATAACTGTTCAGTAATCATCCAATTGAAAAAGATCTTATAATCATGACAGTAGTTAAATAGCGATGCCGTAGAAAGTTTCCGTAGTTTATGATTGATATATTCATCCACATACCAAGGCAATTCCTGGAGTAAGGCCTGCAACTTTTTAAAATTAGCTTGTTTTTCCTGATTTACCATGATAACACCTCACTTCTATTTTATCCCACTTACATAATTACGTCAAATTTATATTTTACGTAATTATATATTTTTAGAAAGTAATTGGCAACAACAATCCCCCGTTGTTGCCAATTACTTAGGCGCTGTAATCTCGTCTATTTATTCCCTACAATTGGTTGGTCTATTAATTCCGTATCTGCAACATTTGTCCCACTTGCTATTGTATTTGAAACAACCAATCCGCCTGTGTTGAATCCTCCTGACCCACCAAATGTTTTTGAAACAATCTTAGGGGTTACAAACCCAGAATCCCCGAAATTAAGTATACCTTCCCCAGTTACAGTAACAATTTCTACTGGACCAATAATTGCTGGCATTTGAAACCGCCCCTTCGATTTAATAATTTAGATTATGCTCGCGGCACTGGGTTTGTGTATAAAAAGAATTGTTCATCTCCTTAAGACGACAGCTCCAGAATTTTGGGAAAAAGCTATTAATTATATATTTAAAAAATTTATGAAATCCTAACTTTTCTGAATATGGTATGATTAATACAGTCAACTATTTTTAGGAGTGAAATCATGAGTGTACATAAAGATTTAATCAATCACGCAGCGAATCAGAACAAAACATATCAAGTGTTTCAGGAACTTGACCAACAACGTGAAAACTACATTGAAGAAGCCGTTGAGTTATGTAAACAAGGCCTACCCTTCTCTACTGATAAAATTAATGAAGTAACAAATAGGATGAATAAAATAAACTTACGATTTGTTCCAACAAGGAAAAACGTTACAATTGAAATGGTTCGAGAATACGTAAAATCACTAACAAATCAACAATAAATGGTGGTGGCTGCTACGATTTCCTTAACGAAAAGAAGACGGGAATTTTTAGACCAAATTTATCGTCAATATCAGTCTACCAATCTTCCGGTTCATTATTCTGACGTGGCTGAGGCGATTGGTGTTAGTAAGTGGACTGCTTATGATGTTTTAAAGACCTTGGAAAGCCAGGGGCTTTTAAAAAGAACTTATGCTACTAACGAAAATGAAACTGGAAGATCCGTTGTGGTCTTTTCCCCTACAGTCATGGCAGACCTCCTATTCCAAAAAGAGAGAAGAGAAATTTCCAATCCAGATGAATGGGAAATAATTCTTAACCAAGTTAACGTTCTCATTGAACAACAACAAAATCTCTCTTTGATGGAGGGAATCCAAAATATCTTGGAGCTAATGAAAAGTGTCGAGGTAAAACTGGAATTCTGTGCTTACTTCCTTTGTGTCCTTTTATTATTCCTGAATAGCCTTGGTAATCCTATTAAAGACCTAACGGTAAATTTGGTGAATGCATCACAGGAATCCCAAGTTCAACTTACTGTTTTTGTCGGAGCAGTTGTCGGAATGATCATCCAGTCCGTCGGTGACGAAATAAGCCCTGAAATGATCACATTGGTGCAGCAATTTTTTGATAATGCCAATCAGCTTCATACAGTAGAATTGGACTTATTAATCGAGTTTATTAAGCAAAGATAATTTTGTTTTCCTTTCACCCCTTCTCTTATTCTTTGGCTAGCTCAATTTATGGGTTGACTTTTTATTTTACGAGAGTTTCATCACTAAAGCATATTTTCGTAATTTTTGACATAATATAACTAGTGTTTTCGGAATATTAACTATATTCGCAATATTATTCTTGACAATTCTAAAATTAGTACGTTAAATAAATAATATACGTATTTTGTTTTTTTTCACCCCTTTTTGGGTCTTTTGGGTATCTAGTTAGCTAAATTCAACTTTTCATAGAAAGTGAGGTAATGGTATGTATAAAGTTTATTGCAGGTCTTTTCAAGGAGTAATGAAAATTGCTTCTTCCTTCATGCCGTGGCGGGAACCGGAATTGTTAGAGGGAGAAAATAGTTTAAAAGAATTACCGAAACTAATAAAACAGAATAAAATTGAAAGCGTTTTAATCGTCACCGACCAAGGAATTGTATCAGTTGGGATAATGAATGAATTCCTGAATGACTTACAAGGTGAAGGAATCGACTTTTTCATTTACGACAAAACGGTCCCAAACCCAACAATCGAGAATATTGAGGAAGCCTCTCAAATGTATTCCACTAACCATTGTAAAGGAATTGTTGCGTTTGGCGGCGGATCGCCAATGGATTGTGCCAAAGGTGTAGGTGCACGGGCAGCAAGACCCAATAGAAGTATTCCGCAAATGAAAGGTGTATTAAAGGTGCTTAAAAAGATGCCTCCCCTTTTCGCTATTCCCACCACAGCTGGTACTGGCAGTGAAGCAACTTTAGCCGCGGTTGTTTCCAATAGCGAGACTCACGAAAAATATGCCATAATGGATACAGCACTCATTCCGCATTACGCTGTCCTTGATCCCTTACTAATAATTAATCTTCCAAAACATATTACAGCAGCAACCGGAATTGACGCTTTAACACATGCCGTGGAAGCCTACATTGGCAAAAGTAACACAAAAGAAACCAGAAAAAATAGTTTAGATTCGGTAAAATTAATCTTTGAAAATCTCTATGAGTCCTATACAAATGGAACCAACATACAAGCACGTAAGAATATGCAAAAAGCTGCCTATTGGGCCGGGATGGCGTTCACACGTGCATATGTCGGGTATGTCCATGCAATAGCTCATACCTTAGGCGGGTTTTATTCTGTTCCCCATGGACTTGCGAATGCGGTCATCCTCCCTTATGTCCTGGGGTATTACGGTGAATCCGTTCATAAGCCTTTAGCCGAGCTAGCTGAATTAGTTGGAATTGGCGAACGAACTGATACTGTTGAACAAAAGGCAGTAAAATTTATTGAGGCAATTAAGGAGCTCAACGAAAAAATGGAGATTCCTAAAAAGGTCAGTGGTATTGTCGATAGTGATATTCCAGTAATGGTTGAACGAGCGTTAAAGGAAGCCAATCCCCTCTATCCTGTACCAAGAATTCTTTATAAAGAAGATTTATTCAATCTTTATCAACTTATTAAAGAATAAGAAATTGATTTAGTAAAAAGGCGGCTGATCAAATGGAAAGTTACAACTCCCTCCTTACGAAGCAACAATCCTTTTTTCGGAAAGAAAAAACAAAAAATATAGCTTTTCGACTTGAAGCACTTCAAAAATTAAGGTCAGCAATTAAAACTAACGAGAAAGTTTTGATGGAAGCCTTAAGGGCGGATTTAAATAAATCAGAATTTGATGCGTATACATCTGAAATCGGTTTTGTTCTTGAAGAGTTACGTTTCACCATCAAACAATTACGTTCATGGGCGAGGCCAAAAAAGGTTAAAACACCCGTAACGCATATCGGCTCCCGCAGCTACATTTATTCAGAACCATATGGTGTAGCACTCATTATTGCCCCTTGGAATTATCCCTTTCAATTGGCAATCGCTCCATTAATCGGTGCCATTGCCGCGGGAAACTGCGCGGTCATCAAACCTTCAGAATTGACGCCGAAAACATCAGAACTACTAGGGAAACTCATACACGATTTATTCCCAGAGGAGTACATTTCTGTTGTTCAAGGGGGAGTGGAAACAAGCCAAGCACTGCTTAACGAAAAATTTGATTATATCTTTTTTACGGGAAGCGTCCCTGTTGGAAAAGTCATTATGGAGGCGGCAGCGAAAAATTTAACCCCATTAACATTAGAATTGGGCGGAAAAAGCCCTTGTATCGTTCATAAAGATGCCAATTTAAAACTAGCAGCTAAACGGATTGCTTGGGGGAAATTCACCAATGCCGGGCAAACCTGTATTGCACCTGATTATTTGTATGTTCATCAGAGTATTAAGGATCAATTCCTTCAGCAATTTAAAGAAGCGACGATTGCATTGTATGGGAAGCAGCCATTAAAAAATTCGGATTTCACCAAAATCGTAAGTGATCGGCACTTTCGGCGGCTATGTTCTTTTCTCGATAATGGGAAAATTTATATGGGTGGCGGTGTCAATCAAGATAAATTAACGATTGAGCCAACAGTCTTAACAAATATTACCTGGGAAGATCCGATCATGATGGATGAGATCTTTGGCCCGATTCTACCAGTTCTCGAATTTAATGTACTTTCAGAGGTATTGGTCGGCATTCATCGTCACCCGAAACCGCTCGCCCTTTATATTTTCACAGAAAATGAGGCTGTACAACAGGAAGTCTTACACAGCGTCTCTTTTGGCGGCGGCTGTGTAAATGACACAGTGTACCACTTTGTCTCCCCTTACCTGCCTTTTGGCGGTGTGGGAAACAGCGGGATTGGCGCCTATCATGGAAAAGGAAACTTCGAAACTTTCTCACATCAGAAAAGCGTTTTGAAACAAACAACCTTATTTGATATCCCGTTTCGATACCCAAATGTGAAGAACGGACTGAAAAAAATTAAGCTCTTCATGAAGTGACCAAATTAGATTCGGGATTAAACAACTTATTCATTACGGCGGCGAAGTGATAGCCTTCTTCCCATCATTCATTAAATTGGTCAACTTCCGCATTAATACCCGTCTAAAAAAACTCAGCACCTCCATAGGAAGTGCCGAGTTTTTTAGAGTTCAATTCCTATTCATCTCGCAAAAGCAAGTATTGAACAAGCATAGTCAACCCATATAAAACTTTTTGAGTATTAAACAAAACTGAGTTCAATTTTACTATTTCCACAAACCTAGTATAAATTTCTTTTTTCAACTACCGCTTAGATCAGCACAATAAGTATCAATCGGGTGAATTCGAATGTGTGTTCGATAATCTTGTTTCCGCATTTGTTTCCTCCCTTTCCTTTTCCTTTATTCATTCTTATTCATATTAACCGTGCACCTATTCCCATTTAAACGTGTAGCTGGCAATAATAAATGCTCCTACAAGCCAACCGCCCAAAATAAGCGCTTCTGTCCCTAGACTCATAAATGATGCTCCCACATTCATTGTTTCTCTTAATGCGTGGCTTAGATGGGCAATGGGCAAAATCTCAACAATTGGTTGCAGAAATTCAGGCATGTTTTTAATCGGGAAAAACACACCTCCCAAAAATAGCATCGGAAACGATAGAAAACCGGCAATGGGGGCTGCACTTTCCGGGGTTTTAGCTATGCCGGCAATAATAAAACCAATCGCCATAAAAGCGAGCGTTCCTACTATTACAAAACTGATTAAGGTAAACCACGATCCGCGAACTTCAACATCAAAAATCAGATTGGCCACCCCTAGAACAATTAGCGCTTGGATGCCGTTCAATACAAGTCTGGCGGTAATTTGCGCTGCAATAAACGTGGAAGCTTTTAAAGTGGTTCCTTGCATCCTTCTTAATATTCCCCGCTCCCTCCATGCGGCAATTTGACCGGCAACGCCATTCATATTGTTACTCATAATCATCATCGCCACAATTCCTGGGACTAAGAAATCAATATACTTTAAATTTAATGATTCGATCCCTTTCATATCCATGGCAACTACCGGTTGATAATCCACCTTATTTTTACTAATTCCATCGATGATATTATTTACGATCTGAAGACCAACCTGTGAAGCAGTAATGTTCGTTTCATTAAAGTAGACGGGGAGTAAGTAAGGTGCCGTTTTTGCTGATGTGCCGCTTAAGCCTGCATTGTATCCTTTTGGTATGATAACGACTAGTTGTAAATCATCTTTTTTCAATTTGCTTAAAGCCTCATTTGTACTCTTTTCCATTTGTACTTCAATTGCTTTATTTTTTATAAGCGTGGTTGAAAATTCTTTTGATTGAATGGATTGGTCTTGATCAACAACACCAATCGATAAAGAAATTCCATTTCCATTTCCTAAAAATGAACCCATGATAACCATAAGGAAAATCGGAAATGCCAGCGTCCAAAACAAGACCTGACGATTTCGAAGGAATATCCGTAACTGCGATAACGTTAGCTGCCAGTAAGCTCTCATTCCTCTCTTAATCTCCTCCCGGTCATATGTATAAATACATCTTCCAATGTAGCAGTACGAGTTTGCAAATCTACTAATTTGAGCTGATGATCCGCAGCCATCTGAATCAAGCTAGTTAAGGTGATTTGCAGATCGTCAGTATATAAAACATAAACATCTTTATGCATCCTTACCTGCTTAACCCCTTCGATTTCATGTAAATTCACTTCAGTGGATTCATTCTCAAAACGAAACTCAACTGCACTATCTGACTGCAAGTTTTTAACAAGCCGGGACGGTGTGTCCAGAGCAATTAGTTCACCTTGATTCATAATCGCAATTCGATCACATAACACATGGGCCTCATCCATATAATGGGTCGTAAGGACAATGGTTTTTCCTTTCTTTTTTAAGAGAAGGATTATATCCCAAAGCGTTCTTCGTGCCTGTGGGTCAAGTCCTGTTGTCGGTTCATCTAAGAAAATAATCCATGGATCATGTACAAGAGCTAAGGCAATCGCCAGTCGTTGCTTCTGCCCTCCTGAAAGACTTTTTATGCGACTTTTTCTTTTATCAGCTAGCAGCATTTCCTCAATTAAGTAAGAAATCGAAACCTGTTTTGGATAAAAGCTTGCATATAAGTGTAAGATTTCTTCTACCGTCAGCAAATCGAAGATAGAGGTCGACTGTAATTGGACACCTATGACCTCTTTTACCTTTTTTATTTCTCGTGTGATATCAAATCCACCAACCATAGCTGTACCTTGATCGGGTTTTCTAAGACCGACTAACATTTCTAATGCTGTTGTTTTCCCGGCACCATTTGGGCCGAGCAAACCGAAAACTTCTCCTTTTTGAACCTGAAACTCAATTCCCTTTACCGCGGTAAAATCGCCATACTTTTTCACTAAATTCATTACTTGTATGATTCCTTCATGATAATCCATCCTTCACACTCCACATGATTAATACTTAAACGTATATGCTACATACTTCAATTTAGCTTTATTCTTTGTAAGGTTGAATCCATACTAATTTTTATTAAAAAACTACTCAAACTACCATTATTCTATAAAAAATAATTTATTCCTCTAGGAATAAAAACAAATACCCATTCTTTAAAAAAGAAAAACTATTTCCAACTAATATATGAGGAATATAGATATGAAATTTTTGAATTCCTATCTTTCCTGATTATGGTATGATAAAACCAGTCAATCATTTTTAGGGGTGAAATCATGAGTGTACATAAAGATTTAATCAAACATGCTGCAAATCAAAATAAAACATATCAAGTATTTCAAGAGCTAGATCAACAGCGGGAACGCTATATTGAAGAAGCCGTTGAGTTGTGTAAGCAAGGCCTTCCTTTTTCAACTGATAAAATTAATGAGGTAACAAATAGAATGAATAAAATAAACTTACGATTTGTGCCAACAATGAAATTCGTTACGGGTGAAATGGTTCAAGATTACGTAAAATCACTAACAAAACAACAATAAATGGTGGTGGCCGCTACGATATCCTTAACGAAAAGAAGACGGGAATTTTTAGACCAGATTTGGCGTCAGTATCAGACTACCAATCTTCCTGTACATTATTCGGACGTGGCCGAAGCGATTGGTGTGAGCAAATGGACTGCGTATGATGTTTTGAAGACCCTAGAAAGCCAGGGATTATTAAAAAGAACGTATGCTGTCAACGAAAATGAAACAGGACGTTCAGTTGTCGTCTTCTCCCCAACTGAAATTGCAGATCATCTATTTAAAAAAGAAAGAAGAGAAATTTCGAATCAGGATGAATGGGAAGAGGTCCTCAACAAAGTATCAGAATTAATGGAAAACCAGCAAAATCTGCCTTTGATGGATGCAATCAATTATATCTTAGAGTTAATGAAGCATGTCGAAGTTAAGCTGGAGTTCTGTGTTTACTTCCTTTGTGTGCTCATTTTATTTTTGAATAGCCTCGGTGATTCTATTAAACATTTAACTGTCAATATGGTAAATGCATCAGAGGAGGCAAAGGTGCAGCTTACCGTTTTTGTTGGTGCAGTTGTCGGAATGATTATCCAATCTGTTGGTGAGGAATTAAGTCCTGAAATGATCTCGTTAGTACAACAATTTTTCGACAATGTTAATCAACTAAATACTGCAGAGCTAGACTTATTAATCGAGTTCATTAAACAAAGGTAATTTTATTGCACCCTCTCTCCCACCCTATTTTATTTTGGGTGGTTTTTTATTTTAGAAATGTATGATTAACAAAGAATTTTTTTATATTTTTCATCGTAAAAAAATCTCTATGAGTCTTATATAAATGGAACCAATATCCAGGCGCGGACGAACATGCAAAAAGCGGCCTATTTGGCTGGGAAGGCATTTACACGTGCATATGTTGGTTATGTACATGCAATCGCCCATACTCTAGGTGGATTTTATTCTGTCCCTCATGGCCTTGCGAATGCTATTATCCTCCCCTATGTCTTGGAATACTACGGCGAATCCGTCCACAAGTCTTTAGCTGAACTGGCGGAATTAGTAGGGATTGGTGAAGGTGCAGATACGACTGAGCAAAAGGCAGTTAAGTTTATTGAAGCGATCAAAAAGCTTAATGAGAGTATGGCGATTCCGAAAAAAGTAAGCGGGATTGTCGAAAGTGATATTCCTGTTATGGTTGCACGTGCATTAAAAGAAGCTAACCCTTTGTATCCTGTACCAAGGATATTAAATAAAGATGACCTATTTACTCTTTACCAATTAATAAAGGAATAACGGGGATGTCAAAAGAAATAAGGTGGTAAATTAAATGAAAAATTACAATTCCTTAATTACGAAGCAAAAATCATGTTTCCGAACGGAAACAACAAAAGATGTACTTTACCGTCTTGATGCACTTCAAAAGTTAAGAAATGCCATTTAAAATAACGAAAAAGTATTAATGGATGCTTTAAGAGCGGATTTAAATAAATCGGAATTTGATGCCTATACCTCTGAAATCGGCTTTGTTCTAGAAGAATTACGATTCACAATCAAACATTTGCGGTCATGGATAAAGCCAAAAAGAGTTAAAACACCCATTACACATATTGGCTCGAGCAGCATCATTCTCTCGGAACCATATGGTGTGACTCTGATCATCGCCCCTTGGAATTATCCCTTCCAATTGGCAATCGTTCCATTAAATGGTGCCATTGCCGCTGGTAACTGCGCGGTCATCAAGCCTTCTGAATTGACACCTAAAACTTCTGAAGTTTTAGGGAAACTCATACGTGATTTATTCCCGGAGGAGTACATTGCGGTTGTGCAAGGTGGCGTGGAAACAAGCCAAGCATTACTTAACGAAACATTTGATTATATCTTTTTTACAGGGAGTGCCCCTGTTGGAAAAGTCATTATGGAGGTGGCAGCAAAACAATTAACCCCATTGACATTAGAATTGGGCGGGAAAAGTCCTTGTATCGTTCATAAAGATGCCAATATAAAGCTGGCGGCAAAACGGATTGCTTGGGGGAAATTCACTAATGCCGGACAAACCTGTATTGCCCCGGATTATTTGTATCTTCATAAAAGCATTAAGGATCAATTCCTCCAACAATTTAAGGAAGCAACATTTGAATTGTATGGTCAGCAGCCGTTAAATAATCCGAATTTCACCAGAATCGTGAGTGAGCGGCACTTTCAGCGGTTGTGTTCCTTCCTTGACAATGGAGAAAAATTTATGGGCGGCGGTACAAATCAAGAAAAACTAACAATCGAGCCGACAGCCCTTACAAATGTCACATGGAATGATCCGATTATGCAGGATGAGATCTTTGGGCCGATTCTTCCTGTTCTTGAATACAATGAGCTTTCAGAGGTATTGGATGGCATTCATCGTCACCCGAAACCGCTTGCCCTCTACATTTTCACAGAAAATAATGCTGTACAACATGAAGTCCTAAATAGCGTTTCTTTTGGGGGCGGTTGTGTAAATGACACAGTTTATCACTTTGTCTCCCCTTACCTGCCTTTTGGCGGTGTTGGAAACAGTGGGATCGGCGCCTATCATGGAAAAGGAAACTTTGATACTTTTTCTCATCAAAAAAGTGTTTTGAAACAAACGACCCTATTTGATATTCCGTTTCGATACCCAAATGTGAAGAATGGACTGAAAAAAATTAAGCTCTTCATGAAGTAAAGAAAGGCTATTAAAAAGGTTAACCAAATAACTGGTTAACCTTTTTGAGTGAATGTTATAGATTATCTAAAATATTCTTATTCTCCGGTTCCTCGTTAAAGGTTAGAACCTCATCAACCGGCTGGTAGGACTCGCCATAAAAGTGTTGATCCTTATAGGTGTGAATCAAATCATACGTTTTTTTCATGGCTGCAAATATCATTTCTTCCGATTCATTATGTGGTGCCCAATAAAGGATTTCCATTTTATTAATCTCATTTGTCGCAAGGGACCTTCTCTCATACCCAATGGACTCCGCATGCTCGAAGCCTTCACGTTTGTAATAACGGAGCCTTTTTTCTGTATCACTATCTTCATAGTTAACAGGTTCTACTTCTAGGATGATTGGCTTTCCCTTGCTTTTCATTTTTTCCATTAATTTATGACCTAGACCTTGTCCGCGGGCATTTTTCGAAACGAAGAGGTAATCGATAAAGACAAAATTGTCGAGCTCCACGTACATTAAAACATGGTTAGGCCCTTCATCTTTATGATAAATTTCAGAACGCTCTTTTAGTAAGGTTTCCATATGCTCTCTTGATTTCATCTCTTCAACCGGAAAATATTGATTCAACTTTTCATACCAATGCATAAACATACTCCTTTATTTCATGGTGAATTTCATAATGGAAGTATGTGTTAATTTTCATAATTAATACTGATTCCCTTGATGAAATGGGCTGCCATGCTGGGTTATATTTAGTTTTTTATCCTCTTTTTTCTTAGGATGAAAGCTGAAATCCCGCCGCAAAGAACAATAATGGCTGCTAAAATAGTGAATGTCTTAATAACAGACCCATTTTCTTCTGAAGTCTCTTCGTCTCGTAAAAGTTCATTAACATTGCTGCTCATGATCACTGCTTGCTGTCCACCATCTACAATCGATACATTATTTACTCCGAAAATCTCATTAAAATAGTTGATTGTTTCTTCGTTATAGGGTTGAATACCAATTTCAATGGAGGTCTCTAGCGGTGCAGTGTAAGTAACTGTGATTCCTTTTTCCGCTAATTCAGCCTGTTTCTCTTCAAATATCATCTTATCAACCTCTTTTTGTTTTTCGATCATGGCATCAATTGGTTTAGAATCGGCAAAGGTTGTTAAGGCTGTCATAAATGGAACGCAAAGCCCTATTATAATCGCTATAAGCATTTTAAGTTTCATTTTGTCTTCCCCCAGCTTCTATTTGAATGATTTCGCTTTTTTACAGCTTCTTCAGAGGAGATTCCCCCACATATCATAATGATTTGACCACATCCACTTTAATAGACGTGTTTTGTTAATTTTCCGCTACACTAACTGCATAATATTATTTATTAATATTGAAAAATCCGAATCAACATTGGCTGATTCGGAAGTGAGTTTTGGTTATTGTTTTCCTTATTCTTCATGGTTTGGGTAGAAATATTCATACGTTAGTTCATTTCCATTTAAAGTGATCGTGATGACTTCATTCCCATCTACTGACGCGAACGTACTAGACAATCCCTCCCTAGATTCTTGCTTCCAGTATCGATTCTGGAGTAATTTCATCACATATTGATTATATTCCTTTGTGGATGCTTCTTCCCATCGATACACTTCGAAATTATTTGCGGTAATGGAAATTGATTCTATTTCAACCGGGTAAATCATACTCCCGTACCCATGGTTCACATAAAGCTGTTCAGTACTGTGGTATGGTTTTTTTTCCTTTAGCTCCAGTGTTGACATTGCTCGAAAAATCTCAGCATACTCAAGCTTTGGATAATCAAATGTAAACTGAATCCATTTTTCAGCTTTCATCGGAACAAAAAAGTAGTACCGGATGACAACGTCCTGCATTTTTACATGCTCAATATACATGTTTGTCTTATATGGGAAATTTTCAAGTTCTCTTTCTACAAACATCGACTTTGATTTAATGGTTGTGTTCATTTCTTTTTCCGTTACTTCAGTGACTGTACCAAACGGAATGGGATTATTTTTATGGTAAAGTTCTAATTTTTCCCCAGCTTTTTTACCAGTAACATCATCCAGTTTCCAGCTGAATGTATCATTGTCAATCGTATAAATTGGAGAAGAATTTTGTATCGGATTACCCTCTATTAACATGAATAGAGAGCCTCCTAGGATCACAATAAGCAATGAAGCCGCGATTATGCTTTTCCACGGGTGGAATTGAAAACCACGAGTTTTGGAAGCTCGATTATGAATGGTTGCTTGGATTCTTTTTCTAATCGCCTCTTTTTGAGTGTCTGTAGAACCGACTTGCTTAAGCAGCTCCCATTGAACTTCGAAATGTTTATTCTCCATGGATTTCCCCTCCTACCTCGTTCATTTTCTTAAGAGAATGCAGCGCTCTTGATAATGTTTTACGAACTTTCGTTTCTGACCAATTAAGAATTTCCGCAATTTCCTTCGTGGTACAGTCTTCAATCTTTTTCAATGTTAAAACCAAACGATAATTTGGTTTTAAGTTTTGAATCTTTTCCATTTGCTGAAGGACGAACTCCTTGTTTTCAAGATGCAATTCTAGGTTAAAAGAAGATGGAATCTCCTGATTAAGCCCCACTGTCGAAAACAGCCTTTTGCGTTTCCTTTTTCGAATTTCATCAATCACCAAAAACTTCGCAATACTAAACAGCCAGGTTTTCACGGCCGATCGATTTTCAAAACCATCAACTGCCGTGTATGCCCGAAGAAATGTGTCATGGACTAAATCCTCACAACATTGCTTATCACCAATCATATATAAAATAAACCGGTAAATATCATCATAATACTGTTCGTACCAATTCATCACCAGTTCTTCTTTACCATTGTTCAAATCTTCTCCCCCCCTTTTTTCTCTCTTACCTATCAGTCGTGTAAAAACGTAAAATGTGACGCATAAAATATAAAAAAGCTCATCTTATGTAATTATAAGATGAGCTTCACCTACTAATGTAAAATTCTATAAACTTTATTTCTCAAGGATAACACTCGACTCTTGTTTCCCTGCTAAAATCGCCATAAATTCTTCTCCGCTGATGGTTTCTTTTTCTAACAAGTACTTCGTCAGCTCGTGTAGTTTATCTTTATTATCCTCCAAAATTCGAATCGCTTTTTGATGACAGGTTTTGATGATTTTGAGAATCTCCGCATCTACCTTTGCAGCTGTTTCAGCAGACACCATAAGCGAAGTATCTCCCCCTAAATACGGGTTATTGACCGTTTCAAGTGCCATCATATCGAATTCGTCGCTCATCCCAAACCGAGTTACCATGGATCTGGCAATCTTTGTAGCTTGTTCAATATCATTGGAGGCACCTGATGTGATCGTTTTAAAAATGACTTCTTCTGCAGCACGTCCACCCATATAGGTCGTGATTTTATCCAAGGCTTGTTCTTTTGTCATTAGGATCGTTTCATGTTCATCCACCTGCATCGTGTAACCCAATGCCCCAGAGGTCCTAGGAATAATTGTGATTTTATGAACCGGTGCCGAGTGGCTTTGCTTTGCAGCCACCAATGCATGGCCAATTTCATGATAGGAAATCGTTAATTTATCTTTCATTGAAATGACAGCATTTTTTCGTTGATAACCGGCAATGACGACCTCAACAGACTCTTCCAAATCATTTTGCATCACTTTATTTCGGCCAAGTCTTACCGCTCTTAGTGCCGCCTCATTGATTATGTTCGCTAAATCCGCGCCTGATGCCCCTGATGTTGCTCTTGCAATCATATTAAAATCGACATCATCAGCTAACTTTACTTTTCCCGCATGAACATGCAATATAGATTCGCGTCCAGCTAAATCAGGTAATTCAACGGGAACTCGCCGGTCGAATCGTCCGGGTCTTAATAGCGCTTTATCAAGTGTTTCTGGCCGGTTAGTGGCGGCGAGGATGACTACACCTTTATCGGCATCAAAACCATCCATCTCTGTTAAAAGTTGATTTAATGTTTGTTCCCTTTCATCATTTCCTCCAGGCATACCAGAATTCCTGCTTTTCCCGATAGCATCAATTTCATCAATAAAAACAATACATGGGGCTTTTTCCTGCGCTTGTTTAAATAAATCCCTGACCCTAGCAGCACCCATCCCCACAAACATCTCAACAAATTCAGAACCTGACATCGAGAAGAACGGAACCTTTGATTCCCCGGCAACTGCCTTAGCTAGAAGGGTTTTCCCTGTTCCTGGAGGGCCGACTAATAAGGCACCCTTTGGAATACTTGCACCGATTTCTTTATATTTTTTGGGATTATGCAGGAAGTCAACAATTTCTTGAAGTGCTTCCTTTGCTTCATCCTGACCAGCGACATCTTTAAACGTTATTCCAGTTTGGGCTTCCACATAGACCTTGGCGTTACTTTTACCAAACGATAAGGCACCGCCGCCGCCCATCATCTTATTTTGCATCTTCTTCATCAGCCATTGACCAATCGCAATAAAGATCAGCAGCGGAAGAATCCAAGATAGAATGAAATTTAATAGCGGAGATGTTTCTTTCGGAATCACCTTAGCAAACTTAACATTCGCTTCATGCAAACGGTCAACTAATTTAGGATCGTCGATTGACCCCGTTTTATAGAGCTTAGCTTCACTTGTATCTTTAGGTTTAAACATTATCGTGTTATTTTCAATTTCTACTTGTTTTACCTTACCGTCTTCCACCATAGTTAAAAATGTTCCATAATCCACTTCTTTGACAGAGTGATTAAAAATGGCGGGAAAAATAAACGAATTTAGCAGCAAAATAATAACTAATATTATTCCATAGTAGAATATCAATGGTTTTTTCGGTGGTTTCATTTGTTTCATATAGGTTCCTCCACGTTACGAGTTATTAATACTTGAACTTTTTCTTGCAAGCCCATTTTAAAAAAACTCATCTCCATTATATCATTCCCCGTTGATTCCTCTTTAGAAAAGGTCTTAAGTGAATTTTTCAATAACATGACGATTTAGTAACTGTCATATTGCTTTTAAAGTCCAGCCAATTCAGGTAAGATTTACTAAAAGAATTTGTTGATAGACGAAGGAGTATTATCGGATGGAAGTGACAACTTTAACGACACTGCTTGTAGCCATTGTTCTCATAGGTAATATTGTACTTGCGGGTGTGGTTGTGTTTATCGAACGAAGAGACATTGGTTCCACCTGGGCCTGGCTAATGGTCCTTTTCTTTATTCCAATTGCAGGATTTTTAGTCTATTTATTTCTTGGAAGACAATTAAAGCAGAAAAACTTTTACCAATTATCATCTGAAGAAAGAAACTATCTTCAATCCACTGTTGACGAACAGATCCATCAGCTGAAAAATAGTAGTTTTTATCAGAGGAATTTACTTACGAAACATTCTGATTTGCTCCTGATGAACTTGAAATCCTCCAATTCATTACTAACCATGTACAATGAAATTCAGATTTTCAGTGATGGCCATGAAAAATTTCACTCATTGTTTGAAGACATTAGAAGAGCGCAAGAGGAAATTCATCTTCAATATTATATCATTCAAGGCGATTCCCTTGGAAAAAGGCTGCGGGATGTACTGACAAAAAAGGCGATGGAAGGTGTAAAAGTCCGGGTTCTTTATGACGATTTTGGTTCCAAAAGGATTTCCCTCGGTTTTTTTAAAGAACTTATTCATAACGGGGGCGAAGTCGAGGCCTTTTTCCCATCATTCCTTAAATTAATCAATTTCCGTATTAATACCCGAAATCACCGTAAACTTTGCATCATAGACAGAAAGATTGCTTATATTGGCGGCTTCAATATTGGAAATGAATACTTAGGGTTGGATAAAAAATTCGGCTACTGGCGCGATACCCATCTACGAGTTCAAGGTGAATCGGTTAATCAACTACAAGGAAGATTCTTATTAGACTGGAATTATGCTACGCAGAACAAGTTGAATCTTGAGCCCTATTCTGTTCCTGTGGAAAAACCTGAAGGAAACACACCTGTTCAGATTATTGCTAGCGGGCCAAACTCTCAAACAGAACATATCAAAAATGCTTATATTAAATTGATTATGTCAGCAAAAAGAACTGTATACATCCAAACTCCGTATTTTGTTCCGGATGCAAGTTTTATGGATGCTTGTAAAATTGCCCTGCTCTCAGGTGTTGATGTGAGTATAATGATACCTAGTAAGGGCGATTCCCCCTTTGTTTATTGGGCCACCTTGTCGTACGCAGGGGAACTAATCGATTACGGAGCAAAAATATATCTGTATGAGAAGGGCTTTATCCATGCGAAAACGATTGTAGTGGATCAGGAAGTGGCTTCTGTTGGGACTGCAAATATCGACACACGCAGCTTTCGGTTAAATTTTGAAGTAAATGCTGTTTTGTACGATGAAAATGCAGCCACAAAACTTCACGGACTATTCTTGCAGGATTGCCAAGACAGCTCTGAATATACACAAAAAAGATATAAGGATCGGTCCATCATAACCAAGTTTAAGGAGGCCATAACACGCCTCTTATCACCCATACTTTAAAAAAACTCGGCACCTCCATAGGAAGTGCCGAGTTTTTATAGTTCAAATTCCCATTCTTCGCGCAGTAGCAAATAAAGAATAAGGAGTGTATCTTCCTTTTCACTTTCCAATTTCCCTTGTACATCCATCCCAATCTTAGGAAGGAGGATTTCAGCAATTTGTTTTGTTAGATGATTTCTTTCATCTAATGGGATTTGATGGAATCGGCTTGCATAGGTGCTAAGTAGCTTCCACTCCTTCATCCCCAACGATTTCAAGGTCCATTCATCGAGGGTCAAATCATTTTTGGAGAGACCGCGATTTTCGATTTCTTTTTCAATGGATGAAAGTTTCTTTTTCCGCTTTGGCTTACGCTCATGGACGACAATGGTTCCGGCGACAAGATCCCCCAGACGTTTATGTTTCGAATGAAAAAATATCATAACAATTCCAAGGAAATAAGCTGTCGGCAAGGAATCAATAATGCGGATAAGATTCCGGATGAAGCTTGATAACAAGGTGATGCTGTGCCCGTTTTCCTGTATCACCCGAATCCCGACTAATTTTTTCCCAAGCGTTCTTCCACCTGAAAAAAATTCAAAAGCGAAAAAGTAGCCCCCGTTCACAATAAATAGAATAATTATGGCTATTGCTATCGGGATTGAACTGTCCACGAGAAAAAACGGCATCGATGACATCCCATCCATCACAAAATAAAGGACAGCGATTGTCAAAATATTAATAATCATTAAAAGTACTTGATCGATGATAAAAGCTGCTGCCCTGCTTCCTAACCCGGCAAGCTGAAATTGAATCGACACGTATTCAGGTGTTTTAACATCTAAATGATCTTCATTCATAAAAATTCCCCCAGCACACGGTTGATTTCTTCTATTGTTGTTTCTATTTTTCTACTAATTTCCTATAATAAGGAGAAAGAGTTTACATACCTCTCAAAAAAGAAGGTGAAAAAATGAATGTAAAGCAATTCATAAAAATGCATCGTGAAGACTGGAAACATCTTGAACAATTGGTCGGATCGATGAGTAAACGCAAAAACGCAATTACAGGTGATACGATCACCGATTATCACCGACTCTATCAAAAGACAGCCCAGAATCTTTCGTACAGTCAAACCTACTTTCCAAATGACGAAGTAACGGGGTACTTAAATGGTCTTGTATCAAAGTCACATAACCTGTTGTATAAGGATCAAGTATCAAGCTTTAAACAAATTCGCCATTTTTTCAGCACCCAATTTATTGGGTTATTATTAGAACAATGGAAATTTGTCTTGGCAGCAATGATTTTATTTATCATTGGTGCAGTGGGTAGTTTTATCGCTGTCGTGAATGACCCACTGCATATTTATGCCATCCTTCCGGCTGAAATCGCGCAAGGGGTAAACCCCGACCAGCTTGGGAAAGGGAATGGCGCCGTCGACTCCCCGCTGATGTCGGCCAGCATTATGACGAACAATATCAAGGTAGCCTTCCTCGCCTTTGCCGGCGGAATCACCTTTGGCCTTGTGACGGTTTATTTACTTATCTATAATGGTATCATCATTGGCGCACTCGCAGCCCTTTTCTGGCATCACGGGAAATCCTATGATTTTTGGGCCTATATCGTCCCCCACGGAATGATCGAGCTCACAGCCATTTTTATCGCCGGCGGTGCCGGCCTGTTAATGGGCTATAAGCTCTTTGTTCCAGGACAATACACAAGAGGCTACCAATTAAAACAACATGCGAAGAGATCAGTACAGCTCCTGCTTGGAACCATTCCACTGTTTGTCATCGCCGGAGTCATAGAAGGATTTATCACACCGGCGGCGATTTCTTTAGAAGCAAAATATATAATAGCTTTCCTAACGGTGATTGGCCTAATTCTATATGTCATAATTGGTAAATTAAAGCTTAACAAATCTACATCTACAGGAGGTTTTGATTCATAATATCGATATAATGGGAAACTGCGGCAATCGCGAGCTTTTCCTCACGGGCCTCGATCATTTGGAGGCCTTGCTTTTCCCATTTGCTTTTTTCTCGCTTCTTAAACAATAGCTGCTGCTGAGCAATACTTTTAACCATTGCTGCTTGTACTGTATTCGGCTCCTCATTGACTCTCTTGCCGAGCGTTTGATCCTCGATGCCAATCATGAAAAATAAATGCCGCTGCCGAAGGCGCCTCAATAAAACCAGGGCACTCTCCTCGTGAAGAAACGTTCGAACGTCACTAAATAATAAAAGCAAACTCCGTTTCTTTTGCACCAATTCTAAGTATTGCAATACCGCGGCATAATTGGACTCTGCCGCATCCACTTTCACATCATAGATTGCCTGAAGGATTGTCTGCAAGTGTGCCAATCCTTTGGCCGGCGGCACATATACCTTAATTTCTTTTGAAAAAGCAAGAACAGAAACATAATCGCCTTTTTGAAGGGCCGCCGCCGCAACCGTCAGTGCTGCTTCTAAAGACCTCTCTAACCGGTTCCCCTTCTTCAATTCGGCCCCCATCATTCTGCCGCAATCAAGTAATATCGTTATATATTTCCCATGCTCCGGTTCGTACTCATTCGTCATCACTTCGCGTAGCTTTGCCGTTTGACGCCAGTTGATTTTACGGGGATCATCCCCGACCACATAACTGCGAATCTTGGAAAAATCACCAACACCACTTCGCTGCCTGCGAATTTTTAACCCTTCGTATGTTAAAAATTGCTGTGCATTCTCCAAATACTGCTTGGTCTCCGTTAAATCCGGAATAACTTTGACTGATTCCTTCATCACAACCGTTGTTTGCTTCTCCCATAACCCGATAAGACTGGTATAACGAAAATAAAGCTTACTAAATTCGAACTTGCCTCTTTCATAAGCAATGGTATCATACGAAATCTCCATTTCTGTTTCACTTGGTATTTTTCCAATGAGTGGAAATGGACGATTGAAAGACTGTGGTAACCCATCAATCAACCGATATGAAAATGGATAGGTGGAGGTATTTTTTACTTCAATCTTCACCGGATCGGCAATACCCCTTTCAAACTCATCTGCCATTGTTCTTAGAAATGAAAGCTGGCTTTTTTTCGGGGAAAAAAGTAAGTCTAGTAAGCTTACAATCAATACCACGATATTAATCGTAATTACATAACCCCATGAAATCCCCCAACCCGCTCCAATCAACAATGCAACGGTGAGAACGAGAAAAAGCAGTAATAGCCGTTTTGTCGGCAATATTCCCCTATCTTGGAACAGGAACCGAGCCCACAAGCTCTTCAATGATTTGGTCAACGGTTGCTCCCTCCAATTCTACATGTGGGGATAGCTGAATTCGATGTCGTAATGCAGGCCTTGAGACCATTTTGATATCATCCGGTGTCACATAATCCCGGCCAGCCAGGTATGCCCATGATTGTGCGGCTTTTCCGATGGAGATCCCTGCCCTTGTACTGGCACCATAGCGAATCGCTTCGGTATCACGTGTTTTCCTGACAATCTGCATCATATAGTCCAATACACTATCACTAACCGTCACTTGTTCAATTTCTTTTCTAATCCTTAAAAAAGTATCCATGTCTAGGATTGAAGTAACTTGCTTTGTGTCAAAGCTGTTTTCAATTACTTGCTTGAGTACGTTTTTCTCTTCTTCAAAGGTTGGAAAATCGATTTTTAACTTGAATAAGAATCGATCCTGCTGTGCTTCCGGCAGCGGATAAGTACCTTCAAATTCAATCGGGTTTTGCGTGGCAACAACAAAGAAGATCTCTGGCAATGGATAGGTTTCCCCTTGGATGGTGACTTGCTTTTCTTCCATCGCTTCTAATAATGCAGCCTGCGTCTTTGCTGGCGTCCGGTTAATTTCATCGGCAAGGAGGATATTCGTAAAAATTGGCCCCTTCAATGTTTGAAAACTGCCTTCTTTCATATTGTAGATCATGCTGCCCGTGATATCACTTGGCAGTAAATCAGGTGTAAATTGAATGCGGTTAAAGCTGCCTCCTAAGAGACTTGCCAGCGTGCGCACCATTTGCGTTTTTCCAGTGCCAGGTACTCCTTCTAAAAGGACATGTCCCCCTGCTAAAATGGCAGATAACAAAAGTCTTAGATTTAAACTCTGACCAATAATCCGCTCTTCATATTTTTCTAGAAAGGATGTTAATTCTGTTTTCATGCTTCAACCTCTTTTCGTAATTGCTCCAGTTTTCTCGACCAAAATAGGTATTCCTGTTTACTAATTTTTTCTTTTTCAAGGATAGTAAACAGTCCACTTAGAAAAGACTTTATCTCACAGGCGGGCATTCGCGTCCATTTTTTCTCAAAATAACTTGTCAAATCCTGCCATTCTCGGCTGTAGGGAATTTGCCAGCGTTCTTGTAGCAAGAGTTTGACATAATCAGCCTGGATCACCAATGAATCATGGTATCGCTTGCCACGCATGTACCATGCAGCAATTGCTTGAATTCCTTCATCACTGAAACGGACTGATTCTTCCCTCGGGGTGAAAATGGGTCCGAATCGCTTCCCTTTGAACCATAGCCACAAAAGCATCAATAGGAGTCCCTGCAAATTGAGCAATAAAAACCACATCGGGTAGACTGTCAATATCGAGGAGGAATTTTCCCCGCCATGTATATATTCATCAAACAAGATGGTTTTTGTCTCCCCCTGATTTAAGAGATAAAGAAGAAGGGGTAAATGATCCTTTTTTAATATGTTGCCATTTGTCATCCATTCTGGCGCAATCGAAACAATCAAATGGCCTTTACCATAAGGACGTTTAAGTGCAATGGTTTCTTTTCGATTACTTAATAAGACCTCATCCTGCTTGGTCTTTTGCAACCCAATCTGTGAACGAACCTCTGCCCGATAAAGTGTACGTGACTTGTCATAAATATTTTGAGAGGACTTTTGTTCTGTAAATTCCGTGTTTACATCAAACATCCCTTTTGGATTGGTTTGAAATAAAAGGATGGTATTCCCTGCCTTCATAAAATCCACATATTTCTTCATGACATCCTTCCCTGGAATAAAGGAGGATTCGACCATAACAAGTAATTGGTTTTCTTCACTTTTAGGCAGCATGTCAGGTGAATGGTTCCACGTCTTTACATCTGTTTCTTTCTTTAAATATGTATAAAATGCCTTTACACCTGAAGGAGAGGGTGAGTCAGATACATACCCTGGGTAAACTTTAGGCTTCGGTGAAAAGGAAAAGTAACTAATTGTTAAAAAGAGGACGAGTAGTACAATCAGCCACATCCATGTCTTACCCTTTGATTGTGAGTTCATCAACTACTTTCTTCTCCCCTTTCACCGAGCCAGACCATTGCTTCCTGTTTAAATTGAACATATTCCTCTTTACTTACCGTTCGTTCCCCATACGTCACTTCATCAAAAAAGTGGGCGAGACGGTAAAATTGCTCCGCATGTTGTTGATCCACCTTCCGAAGTTCATCGAAGTAATCCCAATTGGTTTTCCAAATTCTTGCCTCAAGCCATCCCTTATCATGAAGGTAAAGGAGCAATGCTAAAAATAAATGGCGGGTTGAATGCGAATATTCCGCGGAAGACTCATATTCCTTAGCCTCATCAAGATGCCGCCCATATGTCCAATTGATCTCCTTCAGTGATTGCAGCGGCTTTTGCTTACAGAGCTTTACATTCCGCTTCGTATTTCGAATAAGGAAAAAGGTCAAAAAGCCTAATAGAATAACAACAATCACAATAATCGCGATTAAGATTGGCTCGGAAGCACTGCTGGCCGATTTAATGGCTGGAAACAACTTTTCCAGCTGTTCAGCCAGCCATTTCTTAGCATTTTCCCACCAAGTCTGGATAAATCCCTTAGACTCATTGTAGACTGAATATTCTTTAGCATTTAAAATATCTTCGATGTCATCACGTGCCTTGTTTGCATCTATCATAATCATCACCTAACATTTTAGGTTTTTTTAAATAGTCTTGTAATCTTCAATTAATTCTTTTAAATCATCCGCATCATGTCTTGTTTTCAAATCTAGATACATAACCCCATAACCCACTGAAAAAATCATCGTCGTAAACAGTGAGGCCATATTCGAAATCATTGTTAATAAGACGCTATTTCCTAATAGGGCACCAAATGTCATTTGGACAACAGCACCGATAATGGAAACGATTATATAAAAGACAATATATAGTCCCATCAATACCCAAGTTCTATTTTTCGAAAGCCTCCAACTTCTTAAAAATCCAGGTGATGTCTTGTCAAGCACAACCGAACCAAAATAAAAACTCCAGCGCGTTAATAGCAGGCCAATCCCGATTGCGCCACCAAAAAATAATAAAATCCCTAATAAAACTAAGACAACGGTGTTAACCGATGACGCTAACACTCCGAAAGTGAATGCTACAATTAAAATCGGAATAATAATGATGGCAAACATGATTAAGCCAAACAAAATACTACTGCCAAGCATGGGCCAAAAACGAGAAAAGGCTTGTTTGATGACGCCCCCCACGGTATATTCTTCAGTTTGCCGAATACGATTCAACGCAAACAGGATTGCCGCCTCAGCAACCGGAAATAAAAGGACACTAAATAATCCAACTACGATTAAGCTGATATCCACACCTAAACTGCTAGAGTCAAATGAACCTGTTCCCTCAAATCCTGAGAGAATTTGTTCAAACCAAGTATCACCAGATCCAACCTGTCTAAAAAAGCTGGTTCCTGAGGCTAATTGGATGATTGCCTGAAGCAAATAAATCGGCCCCATAAAAATGATTAAAATCATAAAAAATTCTTTAAAATGATTTTTTGTTAAACTGAATGTATGATCCAGTATTTCACCAAATCCCTTAGGCTTTTTAAATTTTTCATTCAATGTGTAGTTCCCCCTTGTGTAAAAAATGGTTATTATTACCGCTTATTTTATCATTATTCTGAGATATGTGGGCGGAAAGTTGTAAAATAACGCATAAATAGAGCCTAACACCCATGTTTCTTATTAAAAATGGGCGGTAGGCTTTTGAGAAATTCTTATATATTTGAAAATTCTTCCACAAGCTCACCAAATCGTTTGAGGGAATTTTCAATCGGATATGGTGTTGTTAAGTCAACACCAGTCTTTTTTAACAATTCGAGCGGATAATCCGAGCTCCCGCTTTTTAAAAACTCCAAATAGGAATGTAATGTTTCCTTATCACCTTCAAGTATGTTGGTTGCCAAGTGAATCGCAGAGGCAAAACCTGTCGCATACTTATACACATAAAATGGACGATAGAAATGAGGAATTCTTGACCAGCCATATTTCACTTCCTCATCGAAGACCATTTCATCGCCATTGTAATCCCTGAATAGTTGTTCATAGGTTTGATTAAATACTTCTACATTTAGCGGCTGGCCCTTTTCCGCCATTTCATGCGTTTTCATCTCAAACTCGGCAAACATGACTTGCGTGAAAAATGTGCCTTTAAATTGATCGATAAAATGGTTCAATAAATGGCTGCGAACGTCAGCGTCCTTTTCATTTTTTAATAAATAGTTAATCAACAGCACTTCATTGACGGTTGAAGCGACCTCCGCTACAAAGATACTGTAACGGGCTGTAATTTGCGGCTGATGCGCTGAACTCAACCGGCTGTGAACACCGTGACCGCATTCATGTACAAGGGTGAATAAACTATCCAAATCGTCTTGGTGATTTAAAAGAATAAACGGATGGACGCCGTAAACACCTAGATTGTAGGCACCTGACCGCTTACCAGGAGTTTCCCGGACATCAATATACCTGGCGTCCTTAAACTCTTTAAGAATACCGACATAATCCTCTCCTAAAGGTGCTAATGCTTTACACATCGTTTCATAGGCTTCCTCATAGGAAATCACTTGTTTGACACCGCTAACGAGCGGGACACTCATATCATATTGCCGAAGTTCATCAAGATTCAGCTTTTCTTTACGGATTCGAGTATATTGATGTAGCGGCGCAATATTGTTTCTTGTTGTTTGAATGAGATTTTCATAAACTTCTTTTGGTACTTTATCCCCAAATAAGGCTTTTTCCAGTGCGGAGGGATAGTGACGGATCTTTGCTATCGTCACATTATTTTTAATCGCTGCTGAAAGTGTTGAAGCGATTGAATTTTTTAATTGTACGTAAGGCTGATAGTATGCTTTATACGCTTCCCGGCGTTTTTCACGATCTTCATCCTCAATTAACTTCGCATACATCCCCCGGGTCAGTTCGACCGGTTCACCGTATTCACCAGTAACCTCGCCAAACCTAATGTCCGCATTATTGATCATCCCAAAGGTATTGCTGGGAGCAGACAGGGCCTCCCCTAGCTGCGAAAGGAGTTCTTCTTGTTCCTTACTTAGCACGTGCGTCTTATAACGGAAGGATTCCCATAAATCCTCGGCAAAATATGCTAATTTTTCTTCGGCCTTAATGTACCCTTTTAATATTTCTTCATCTAGGCTTAATAAATAGGGCATGAAAAAGGAAGTGGCAGCACTTACTTTCACACTAAGCTGTTTGGCCCGATCCTGCAGTGCTTGTGCAGCAGTTGCCCTTGTGTTTTCATCTACCTGCAACATGGCATAGGCATACAGCTTATTAAAATGAAAGGATAACTCTTCTCCTTGTTTCAGATATAAATACAAGGAATTGCCATCATTAATTTCGCCATCAAACTTTTTTAATTCCTTTGCCATTTGCTCTATTAACTGATAATCTTCCTCCCATTTACTTACATCTGCATAGATATCAGATAAATTCCATTTTTCCTGAACAGGTACTTCGTTTCTGCTCGTATATGTCGGCATGTGTATTCTCCTCCGGATTAATAAAATAAATTGCAATCAAAACTATATTCCATGTGTATCATTATTTTCCCTTTTTTATGTATTTTAGATATAACAAAAGGCAGGTCAAATCTGACCTGCCCTTGTTACATGGTTACCTCTTTGTCAATTGCCATTAATCTTTCATTTACTTCTTGTTCACTCAAGCCGTGCTGGGCAACGTAGCGGTTGCGCGGGTGAACCCTGCACTCGTGAGAACAGCTGCGTAAATGTTTATGTTCATTTTCCTCTGAGCAGAGAATCTTTTTATTACATTCAGGGTTAGCACAGTTCACATAACGTTCACATGGCTCACCTGTGTAATAATCTTTTCCTACCACTACATGCTCTTTTCGATTCACTGGGACACTAATCCGCTCATCAAACACATAAAGCTGCCCATCCCATAATTCACCTTGAACTTCAGGGTCTTTTCCATAGGTGACAATTCCGCCTTCAAGCTGTGACACATCTTCAAATCCTTCTTTTAAGAGCCAGCCGGAAAATTTTTCACAGCGGATTCCACCGGTACAATACGTGAGAATTTTTTTGCCCTCAAATTCCTGTTTATTTTCTCGGATCCATTCCGGTAAATCGCGGAAATTCAAAATATCTGGTCTAACCGCACCTCTAAAATGCCCCAAGTCAAATTCATAATCATTTCGGGCGTCGATCACAACGGTATCTTCTTTTTGCATTTCCTCGAAAAATTCCTTTGGTTTCAAATGTTTACCGGTTACCACATTCGGATCCACATCATCTTCCAATCGTAAGGTAACAAGTTCCGTTCGATAACGCACCTTCATTTTCTTAAACGCATGCTCGGTTGCTTCATCTATTTTAAAAATAGTTCCTGCAAATAATGGATGTTCCTCCATGTATTTCATATAGGCATCAGTTTGTTCAATGGTGCCTGACACCGTTCCATTTATTCCTTCGGCGGCGATGATGATTCGTCCCTTTAGGCCTAAATCAGTACAAAATTGACGATGCTCATTCGCACATTCCTCAGGATTCTCAATTGGTACATATTTGTAATACAATAACACTCTAAATTCTTGATTCATATTTACCACCTTACTCTATATAAAAATATCCTTATTTTTAACATTAACTTATTTACTATATCAAAAATTAGTATCGGTTTTCAAATTTATTTACTTCCTGTAATAGTGTAGGTGGATATTACCAGCCAATTCCCTCTATTTTTCTGGTACAATTTTTATAATTGATCAAAATAAGGAGGATCACATCAATGAAAAAACGAACACTCCTCCTTGCCCTGGTAATTGCGATTACCTTCGTTGGAGGAATAATCACTGGAGCTACACTTTTACCCAATAAAACATCTGAAAAAACGATTCATATAGAAAAAACAGCTAAATCATTCATTAATCCACGGACAAAAAAATTACCAAAAATGGACAAGGCACCATCAAAAGTTCTCATCGGATATGTACAGGATTTTCGCGACCCCAACGTCGTGGATTATTCGAAATTAACACATGTTATTTTCTCTTTCGCTCATCCAACTAAGGATGGGGGAATTTTGCTAAATGGCGATGCCGCCTTAAAAAACCTAAGAACTGTCGTTGCAAATGCAAAAAAGTCTGACACTAAAGTGATGCTGGCTGTTGGCGGCTGGTTTCACATGAATGGCGGCGAATCCTATGAGTATTTTAAAACGGCTATTTCTAATCCTGTTTCTAGGACAAAACTAGTTAATGAGCTTACTAGTATCGCAGATCGCGAGCATCTTGACGGAATCGATATCGATTTTGAACATCCCCGTTCGAAAGCCGATGCTGAAAATCTTGCAGCCTTTGCAATAGAATTAAGTGCACAGCTTCATCCAAAAAATAAAGAATTATCGATTGCGGTTTATTCAAAAATTCATGCCGTTACGTTAACCGAAATTGGCTTTGTCGTGTATGAACCGTCGATGTTCCAGGATGTTGACCATGTCAATATTATGGCCTATGACGGCCAATGGGATGATGGCTATCATGCTGCTAATCTTTCACCCTATCCGTTTACTGAGAAAATCGTAAACTATTGGGCAGATTTGTTTGACAAGAATAATCTATCAAAAGAAAAATTAGTGCTAGGTGTTCCTTTTTATGCTCAGCCGGAAGATCCTAAAGTGAAACAGGTTTCTTATGGAGCGATTATTAACCAAGATCCCGCAAATGCCGGAAAAGACACAGTTAGCATGAACGGCACAACCTATTATTACAACGGCGATGCCACGATGAAAAAGAAAACAACCTTGGCACTTAGGTCTGGCTTCGGCGGAATGATGATTTGGGAGGTTGGGCTTGATTCTCAAGGATCACATAGTTTAACGGGAACTATTTTTAATATAATCAAAGATTCAAATTCTGAGCCGACAAAATATTATACAGTGAAGAAAAATGAGTAAAAAAATGCTGTACTCCCTTATTGAGTGGGGTACAGCTATTTTGATTCATTATTGATTTTGTTTAAAGGTTACCTTTAGTTGGACAATTTCGGAACGGCTGCCGATTCGAATCGGTGTCCCCCAAAAACCATATCCTGAAGAGACTATCGATTGAAATTGACCAAGCTTTAGGTAACCCCAGTCATTTTCATAGATTTTATTTGTAATCAAGTTCATCGGAGCAATTTGGCCGCGATGGGTGTGTCCCGACAACATCAGGTCTACGCCATTTTTTTCAGCTATGGCAAAATCATATGGCTGGTGATCAAGGAGAATGACCGGTTTTGTACCATCTGCTTGCTCCATTAAATCGGCAAGTTTAGCACGAACCACGTCTTGATATCCCCTGTCTTTCCTGCCAATAAGGTTAATGCCATTCTCCAATCTTACTGTTTTATCGTCCAGAACATTCATGCCACTATCCGTAAAAAGCTTTACAAGATCAGCACTTTCATCTCGATCATGATTACCAAATGATGCATAAACTGGTGCATGTATTTGGTTTAAGATTTGCGGTATCCCTTTATCGAGATAGGGTTTCACATCATCGTCTATTATGTCCCCTGGGAACAATACAAGATCAGGGTGTAATGAATTGATTTGCTTCACAAGGTTTTTGGCATGATGTGCACCCGACAGGACACCGAAATGCATATCAGAAGCCATAACCATGTTCAACGTTTGCTTGCCTTCAACCTGCTTCGGAATGTTGATTGTATACGTCCGAACAACTGGGCTGTACGCATTGTATATACCAATAGCAATTAAACAACCTATAGCAATTCCGGTGATAAATCCAGACCATTTGATTACATTTTTTTTCGAAAAGCGGGTAAATCTCGATAAAAAGACAAGTAGATTAACAAGCGGGAAAAATAAAATCGAAAAATAAAAGATTCCCAGCCAGATGGCACCAACCCATGTAATAATCTGAAATTCCTCTAACCAGCGCCCGAGCATGAATGAATAGGCAAAAAACAAGAGGAGAATCCAATATATGTACTTGATCGATCTCTTATAAATGGTAAATGTCTGCAGCCATTTCCAACCGTTCCAGCCAACATAAAATAAAAGTAAATTATATATGACTAATACTCCTAATATGAACCCCATTAACCAACCTCACTATCCTTCTCGAATTCTTACTATTATTAGACCGTATTCACAGAAAAATCACAACCATTTAGCGAATAACTCACAGTTCGACACAATTCTGTAATAAATTTTGGTATTTTTCAAAAATTTTTCCAAGATTTTTGAAGGAGTTTGTCGAAATAAAGAGAATGAATAAAGGAGATTTAAATAAAAGGAGGAATTTTGCTTGAAGAAATTATTAACAGTTCTACTTGGAGGAATTATTGCATTAACTCTTTTTGTAACAACAGGGAATTCGGTAAAAGCAGCAGAACCAACTGATCCACCGACAGTTGAGGGTGATGATTGTGGTTGTCACGACCTAATACCCATCACAGGTGCTGAGAGAAATAAAATAGTTGCAAAGTTTATCAGCAGTGACGTATTCAAAGCGAAGAAAGCAGAACTTTTAAAGTCTGGTTTTAAATGGAATGGTGCGAATACAATCGAGGTAGTACTGCCAGCAGAGGGTGTAACAATGGTTGGCGTACCATTTTTCAATGCAAACGGAGTTCCAACCATCTATGTGTTTATTAATGGTATTTTCGTTGGTACTGCTCCTGCCGAATAATCAAACAAAATTCCCAACCAATAAACGGTTGGGAATTTTGTATTTTATTAGACCAAACATTTTTGGCGAATGCCTATTTACTCACCCAAACTGCCAAACACTATGACTTAGATTTCCATAGCGGAAGCTGCGATGGAGTAAGGTTGCTTTTTGACCGTTATCGGCTGCGCCCATTGCATAGAAAAGCGGGATAAAGTGTTCTTTCCCATATGGCGGTACTGCATATTCCGCGTATGGTGCTAGTGAATCATACTTGAATAATGACTCCACGTCCCAATTGTGCAAATGATGTGCAAGCCAATCATCGAATTCCAGTGCCCATTGGTCAACTTCGTTATCAGCCCATTTCACTGCTCTAAGATTATGGACTGTCCCACCACTACCGATAATTAAAATATCATTGGCCCTTAAAGCCGATAAGGATTTCCCGATTTTATACTGCTCTTCAGGTTTAAGCTGCGGATTGACTGACATGGAAATGACCGGGATATCCGCGTTTGGATAAAGTAGACGTAGCACAATCCAAGCACCATGGTCCAGGCCTCGTTCGGTTTCCACTTCAAATGGGATTCCGTTTGCCTTAAAGAGATTCTGTATTTCTTGTGAAATCTGCTGATTTCCTTGAGCCGGATATTTTATCTGATATAGCGCTTGATCGAAACCGCCGAAATCATAAATAGTACTATACGAATCGACTTCACTTACTTTTTGCTGCGAGGATTCCCAATGGGCAGAAAACAATACAATCGCCTTTGGACGTGGCATGGTTTTACCCAGAGAATTCAAAAATTGTGTATATTCATTATTCTCAATTGCTAATAACGGTGCTCCATGAGCAATAAATAATGATGGTATCATGTAACTTACCCCCTAATTGGATGAATTCCTGACATTTTATAATGAGGTTGTATCTGTCTTTTGACCCTTAAACACGAACTGATCGAGTGCGAACATCTTACTGCCGTTTATTGCAATAAATACTGCCATCGCCAGTAAAGCTAAATCTAACTCATAACCAGCCATTTCACCATTTCCTAAGAAACCTACTGCTAATTTCACTTTCAGAGTAGCCCCAACCATTAATAAAGCAAGTAAACCAGCAACAAATCTACTGCCTAAGCCAAGAATCAAGGCAATACCGCCAATTACTTCTACTAAAGCAACTCCATATGCGAGGAATCCTGGTAAGCCGATTGCATCAAACCAACCAACGATATTCTCAATACCACCTTGAAATTTAACGAATCCATGAACAAAAAACGTAATTCCTAATATTACTCGCAAAATTAATGTACTAGCCTCGAATTTTTTTAACATTTTATATTCCTCCAGTTAATTTTAATTAGTTTTCCAATTGATTAAATATCCAATTAATAAAATCATGATGATTTTTTAAAGAAACAGTATGTCCTTCTTGATAGGTTTTAAATGTAACATCTGCCCCTAACTCACGAAAATACTCATTATTGGCTTTGCCCCAATCAAACGGAAGAACCTGATCCATTTCTCCATGAGAGATGAAAATGGATAAATCATCGACAGGTTTAATGGTGTACTCTTCTTTAACAAAAGCTGGGATGTACCCACTTAATGCAACAATACCCTTTATCCGATCTCCTAACGTCAATCCTAAGGTCATAGAAAGGATTGCCCCTTGGCTGAAGCCAAATAGGAATAATCGACTTGCATCCACTGGATATTCCTCCAATGCATAGTCGATAAAACTTGTTAGCCTACTTATTCCCTCATCGAACACTTCCCGATGTGGTTTCCCATACCCTTGAATCGTAAAATAGGCATAGCCGGGAGGCTGCGACAGGTGGCCACGAATACTAAAAATAAAAAACTCGTCTTCTAAACCTTTTACCATTTGCAGCATATTTTGTTCATTACTACCGATACCATGCATTAGGAATAACGCAGGATACCTTTTTTCCGGGTCGAGTTGTTCCGGCCTGCGAAGTTCATATATCATAGGTGCATTCACCTTCATCATCCTTTCTTTAAACAAAAATTGTTAGTTCACTCCTTATAACCATAATGTAGACTCATTAAGACAAAGCTAATCTCATGAAATCCATTTTGTTAAATCATAAAAACAAATGGCATAGTTAGGTGAACTTGCTTGTCTTTTTGTATTTTAATAGAGAGAAAAGATTCATATTAGGAAACATATAAACAAAAAAATAAACCAACATTGTTTCTATATATGAATCTTTGTTACATATAGAATAACAATTTACAAAGTGGATTGTCAATTGTTTTTTTGCTAATATATAAATATGTTCTATATTAGCAAACTATTGAGGTGGTTCAATTGGATATTGGCTCAAAGATTCGGGCAATACGAAATAGAAAAAAAATCACCATTGCACAAATGTGTGAAGGAACTGGACTTTCAAAAGGATTTATTAGCAATGTTGAGAATAACAACACCTCTCCATCCATTAACACACTGCAAACCATTGCAACTTATTTGGATATTCCACTGCCTTATTTGCTGCTTGAAAAGAAACAACATATGCAAGTTGTTAGAAAAGAGGAAAGAACTTACTCTACTTTAAATAAATTAAAAATCGAGCATATAACATCTAAAGGCGGGTTACGGTTAACAAGTGTGGAGTTTCCACCTGGCGCTTCAATTGGTGATGCTCACGCACATGAAGGAGAAGAGTGTCATTTAGTATTGGAAGGAAAAGTTCTTGCGGAGCAGGGTGAAGACTCTTTTATTCTGGAACAAGGGGATTCTTTTAGCTGGAATGCTTGTGTACCGCATACTGTTACAAATATCGGAAATGAAAAAGCGGTCGTACTGATTGCTGTTCATTCCGATAAAGAACTTAATGACTTGTTATAGAGCTCCTCAAGGTAACCACCGAGGAACCAAACTGGTTCCTCGCTACTTCGATTGCTAAATCCGTGATAGATATTCCTTCATTACAGTAATAAGGTCTTGATGGTTTTCATACATACTCATATGTCCGGAATTCCTTACTATCTCTTGTTGGATATTATCTCTGCTCACCGAAAATGTTTTTTCAGCTGGAATGATTTGATCCTGTTCACCTGCTATTAAAAGCACGGGCAACGAAGTCGTTTTCAATACATGATTACGATCAGTCCGATTCTTCATTGCAGATAATGCACTAATAGCACCTTCTGGAGAAGTTAAGTATCCTATTTCTTTAGCTGCACTTACATAATCTTGTTGTACGTTTTCTGGCGAAAACAGCTTTGGTACCAATCCATCGATTAGAACTTTTATTCCCTCATTGTTTACCTTTTCTACGTTCGCCACTCTACCCTTTTTCGCCTCTTCCGAATCAGGAAAGGCAGTTGAATGGACTAGTGCGAATCCATTTAAGTGATTGCTATATTTTTCTGCAAAGGCGAGTGTAATGTACCCCCCTAATGAATGGCCAAACATCGTTACCTTTTGGACATTTAACAGTTCTAGAATTCCCTTAATTATGTCCGCATAATCCTCAATCGAGGAACCTTCATTTCCTATACTCGATTCCCCATGACCTGGAAGGTCTGGTGCGATTACGCGATAGGATTTTGAAAGTTCTGGAATCACGTTTTCCCAATAACGGGAACTTCCACAGAAACCATGGAGGAGAACAATTACTTCCCCTTCACCCTGGTCAACATACCCAATTTTTGTATCTGATAATTTAACACTTTTTGTTTGCATAATATTAATCACTCCTTACAATAGTGGATACCCATAAGTATAATACTGAATCCTCTCCCAATTGAAATAGGGAGGTTCTAAATAATTAGACCTTCTTTAATGAAGGGTACACGTACTTTCCCTTTTCTCTACTAGACAAAAACATGGTTTTTGTTGTTTGAACTCTATGGTTTTCCGTGCAACATTTGCGAACCAACAACTCTGACACAAGAAAGAAAAACAGTCTAAATTATGTTAGAAACCTGATGGTTTCCAATTGTCGTTTAGCGTTCGCGTCTGGCATTAGCCACCATGCCAAACAGAAGTTATCCATGTCTCACGACATAAAGTTTCTGTTCTTCCGTGGGATTCAACACGGCAAGGTTTATATATTTTAAAATCCGATACTAGAAATGAATTTCTTATTTAATGACCGAAGATGCTCTTCGGTTTTTTTATAATTATCATAAAACACATCAAAGTTTTCTTTACATTTTTCCCCATTCACCTTATTTTTCGCCTTATTAACATTTTTAATTAACCAAGCAGAGTAACAGTCGCGTTGAATTTTTGTACCATCTGGTAAGACATGAAAACGTTGAGATAATTTCTTTTTTGTATAAACGTTCGATATATGACAATACTGGCTTGCTTTTACCGTCCAAGTGTTCACATAATCAATTTTTTTACCTTGATACGATAGTTTTCTATCTATGATAGATAAAAACATGCTTGGTGCTTTATAACCAATCCGTTTACCAAACTTGGTCTTTTGTAGCCCTTTATAATTCATCTTTTCACAATAGACTACATTGCCCATTTTTAGTATTTGATTAGCTGATTTATTGTGCATGATTCTTCTGACAGCCGCTAATTTTCTACATATTTCTTTTAATTCAAATAAAAGTTTCCAATAGCGTTTAGAGCGAATCCATTTCCCTGTGTTTCTTTTTTTTATGGTTCTGTCAGGGTTAAATTTATTCGGATTAGTCGCTCTTCTGGAACGGTCCATTTTTCTTAGAATAAGCCGTTTCTCTTTCACAAGCA
Source organism: Neobacillus bataviensis LMG 21833 (assembly GCF_000307875.1). Taxonomy (GTDB): domain Bacteria; phylum Bacillota; class Bacilli; order Bacillales; family Cytobacillaceae; genus Neobacillus; species Neobacillus bataviensis. Next base: position 14,511 of record NZ_AJLS01000132.1, on the reverse strand, counting down.
TATCTAATCCTTCGCAAAACTCCTCTATTTGAACATCCTTATCCGAAACAGCAGCAACAGTGGAAATCCCCATATCAATGCCTACCCCACCATCTACTGTCTTATGTTTTTGTGGCGGAATTCCTTTCAATACTAATTGAAGATAATATTTTACTTTTCTACGGATGGTTTTTCTAACCAATCGGCAATAGGCTATTTCGTCATGCATAGCTCTTTGAAGATATTCATCTTTTATCGGAATATGAATTTTTATTTCAAGACCATTCCAAAAAAGAATTCCATTCTCATAAGTTAATCCTGATTCATTATTTTTTCCTTCAATTGAATCAAATTGTCCGTACTTTTTATAGTGCACCTTTTTTCCATTACCAAAAAGATAATCAGAGATAGATTTCCAAACTTGAAGAGCAATTTTTTGTACTATGTGTGAATCAAGATGGACCTTTTGCTTATGTTTTTTATCTTTTGACTTTTTTTGTTTAAAATGTTTCCCCATTTCTTTAACAATTCGTTCCGCACCAGTTTTGGACACATCATATTTTTCTCTTATTTCTTTTAGCCGCTCAGAACGTTTTTCAGACTTATCTTGTTTTAACCAGTATTGATAATCCTCATCTGCTCTCAAGAGTTGAATTTTATCCATCATTTTACGTTTACAGGCATTTGAAATATGGCGGGCGATTTCAAATCTCTTTTCAAGAGTATTAAATTGTAAAGTCTCTAATAGTAAGTCTAATTCAACAATGTATCTAGTTTTCGTTTCCTTTGCCATCTGTTTCACCCCGAACAAACATTCTATAATTATATTATAAGAATTAATTAACTGGTTTTCAACAAATAACCATCGGTAAAAACAAAAGAACAGGCATTCATCACCTCATTGAAATAAGGTGCGTTATGCCTATTAATTTGTAAATCGCTGAAAATAAAAATGCATTACCTCCTGTAGAAGCAATGCACCAAAATTAGCCGATTTGTTCCTCAGTTATATCAGTATTTAATAATGAGCGTTTATTTGGGATTTGCGTTAAATTAGATCTTTTCAATAAATAATGTAAGTGATCGATAGGCATAGAACCGTAGCCCTTGCTGTCACCGAGAATAAATTGTACCGTAACCCCATTATTGCTTTTCACCGTCATCGTTTCAGCAGAATTAAAAAATTCTTTCGCTGTCTGCGAAATTTGATATTTGGTTCCTTCTTCAATTAACATGATTATCTCCTTTTTAGGTATTCTCAATGTTATTGTTCCACAACACCATTTCTAAATACATAATATTTCCAATTGTAATAGTAAAAAAAGAGAGGTTCCCCTCTCGCTTACTCTTCCTCATCCATCATTTCATCAAACGCGGCAGAAACCTTATCGAATTCCTCATCACTTTCAATGGCAGAGAAATCGCCATCGGCATCAACCTTTAAAAAGAAAATATCAATATCGTCATCTGTTTCTTGTTTAATATCTTCTGCAAAACCGACAGCCACATAGTCTGTTCCTTCAACCGTCATAACTCCCAGCACTTCTACTTCCTGTTCATCATCATTCTCATCGCTTATTGTAAAGATTTCGCCTACTTCAATTTTACTCATATAGAACCCTCCCTTTCTTCATTTAAAAAGCATTCTTCAAACAGTATCTCTAAAATGAATAAAATTTAACCTACAATTTTACCTATTCAACAAAAGTCCGATATAATAAATTTATTAAGATAGGTAAGGAGAAAACAATATGAGTCAAAAAGAGATAGAAGATAAAATCATTCAACACTATCAGGCTGAAGAGAAAATGATGATTCTTGTTTTTGCCCAATGGTGTGTAAATCATGATCTAGATCCGGAAGAATTATACTTGCGTGCCTATCCAAGCCAGTCTGCGAATCCTGCCTTAAAAGAAGCAATCGAGTTAACAGTCCCTAAAGATGAAGCGGGAGAAATTACTGACGAGACATTGCTAGGCGTTCTATCGATGTTCGGTAACGATGACCTTGCTTTTGTTATTACAGAAGAAACCCGCAAAACAAAATAAACAAACTCACCCGTTTTATGCCGGTGTGTCTCGACAAGAAACGGGTGGAATCTTAAGTCAAAACCTCACGTAAAATAATCCCAAGTGAAATGCCGATGAACATGGAGGTTAACGTACCAAGCAAGAAATACTCCGCCCAATTCCGGTCATCCATTTGTTTGAACCTGGCAATCGATTTTGCGGCAACAATAAACCCAATCGCGGGATAAGCACTATAAAATGTTAAAACTAACACTAGCAGTCTTTCAATATAGCCAATTAATTTTCCGCGAGAAAGGTCGTGCTTGGAGAAAATGGTGTAGTGATATTCCTCGGTTAAACCCATTTTTCCTCTATTTGCAAAGCCTTCTTCCTGTCGATCTGCCTTAAATGCATACCTTCCTTCAAAGGATAACAGCTGATTCGGTATTGATCCTAATAGGATCCTAATCGCATGCCCACTGACACTTGTAGTTAAAATGACCATGATCACAATAAACAACCAAGCATTAACCGTACCTAACTGTGAACCTTCAGCAAAAACTTCAAGTATTTTGTTGTAGCTTATATTGATAAATAAATGACAGGCCAGAATGATCATAAACAGATGGAGTAATTGATCTAATATGAAAAAACCAAGCCGTTTCAGATTCTCCTCATTTGATATTTTTATAGTATCAAGCATTTTCATTTTTACTACGTCGATGAGGAAATGCGACACAACGATAAATACCAACGGAAAAATAAAGGAATGCAAGATATTCACTGCTTTAAACTGAAATATCAAGAAGCCGCCTAGAATGAGGGCAGACATGAAAAAATGATGTATGATATGCTTCTTGATATTTTTCTGCTTATCCTTCACCATTTCATTTGTTTGTAAATAAAAATCGGCAATTAAATGCGCGAGTATTAGACATAAAATCAGCATGGTTTCCCCTCTTTATTCGGTTTATTGCTTTTGATCCAACAGTGTCTTTATATTTTTTTTCAAATGATTTCTGATTGAATTGGTTACTATTTCGCTCTTTATATCAATGCCTTGATATGCCTTTTCCTGTAAGGAATTGAGAATGTTAATGATTTCATGAAAGCTACCCAGAATTTCTACACTTTTTCCTTTTTTAAAATGACTTGAAATGGTCGGCGGTGTTTTACCAAGTAATGTTCCAACCGCCTTTTGCTGCTGCAGGATTAAATAAGCGGAACATACCAGCTCCTGGATATTTGTTTGTTCTTTTATGAGGCCGTACTGCAAATACAGTATTGTATTAAATAACGATTCGAATTCATTTCTAAATTGATTATATAAAAATGGACTAGTATAAAATTGGTCAAGCTCAAATTTAAAGAGGGGTCTGTTTGATTCTTGTTTTAACAAATCATTTGCATATCGAGCCTGCTTAATTAACGGATGAATCCATTTTTCAATATCAACTTCTTCCAGTTTTCGATCAATATCACCAAAAGCCAAACCAAAATAGGGTTTATGATCACGATATTTCCAAATCCTGCTGATGAAAAAAGCAAGGATATACGCCGTGGAATAGCCATAGCCAATAAAGATAATTTCATCCCCGGCTCGATGCTTGACTTGTGTGGGGACCATTTCCTTCGTCCAAATGTTGATCCCTTTCACCATTTCATCTAGATAGACAGTCAGTTCATCCCCCATATTATTCGTAGAAGAATTACTGACATCTAATATAAAAATCGATATTGGATAATGTTTTTTTTGCACATTTCCTCACCCTAATTAGATTATTTAGTCTAATTTTAATAAAGTTAGATTAAATAGTCAAATGATGATTTGATTTGCTTCATTAGTCTAACTCTTCAAATGATTGTAAACTGCTTCCATTCTTGCGGCAAGAGCATTTGATACTGCTTTTGTAAAAAACGATCATCTACAAGAACAATCGTCCCATGATCAGTCTCCGAGCGAATCAATCGTCCTCCTGCCTGCAAAACCTTATTCATGCCTGGATACACATAGGCATAATCATAACCATTTTTTCCCTGCTTGTTAAAATGATCCTTAATAAGGTTCCGTTCGAAACAAAGCTGCGGTAATCCGACGCCAACCACTACCACCCCATTTAAACGATCCCCGATTAAATCGATCCCTTCAGAAAAAATTCCGCCAAGGACAGCAAATCCAAGTAAAGTCTTATTTTGATCAGCTTTAAAGGCTGCCAAAAACTCTTCTCTTTCTTCTTCCGTCATCCCAGTGGATTGAATTAATGTTTGAGTTTCCTCATCTACTTGCTTGAACTGCTCATAAACGGACAGAAGGTATTGATAAGACGGAAAAAATATCAAGTAATTACCTGGCCTGTTGTTAATTAAAGATTGTACCATTGCTATTATAGAATTCTTCGTCCGATCCCGATCCTTGAAGCGAGTCGACAATGGTTTAATAAACGCGTCAACCTGCTCTTCTCTGAATGGAGAAGGGATGGATTGAACATAATCCTCCTCATCCCCGCCAAGGATATCTTGGTAATAGGGTAAAGGCGAAAGTGTTGCGGAAAAGAATACCTTTGCGCGATAGCCTTTTCCCATTTGCCTTAGGAGTTTGGCTGGATCGATGCAAAACAATTTGACGGTTACATCGTTTTGATTTTTCTCACCATAAATCACATATTGTTTATCTAAAAGATCAATAATTTTCAAGAAGTTATTTACCATGAAATAAGCTTCCAATAGATTTTGGGAGGTCTCTGTTTTTAGTACTTGTTCTGCCTCCTTTAAAAATTGAGTGAGTTGATCTAAAAATGCTTCATCCAGCTGTTCTAAGATAAATTCGGTTTTTGTGGCGTGATCTTTTTTCAAGGAAATGAATGAAGCATTCAACTTACTAGCTGCTCCATATATCACTTTATTGACACCGTTAAAGTCTTTTTTTAATTGAAGAAATGTCTCTTTATTTAATGAGGCTGAGAACATCTCCCGACCGCGGTCAACTAGATTGTGTGCCTCATCCACGAGTAAGGCCGTAGACTTTTTTTGCTCCTCAAACAGTCGCTTTAGCGATACCCGTGGGTCAAAAACATAATTGTAATCGCAAATAATCGCATCTACGGCATAGGCAAGATCAAGTGAATATTCAAATGGGCAGACTGTATGTTTACGGGCATACGATTCGATTACTTCACGGGTCATGGCGCTATCATTTGATAAAATGTCAAGCACCGCGTCATTAATCCGGTCATAATACCCATCTGCAAACTCGCAATAATCCTTTTGACATTTCGTTTCTTCCTTAAAACATACCTTATCCTTAGCCGTAATGGTCACGACTTTTAAACAAAGACCGCAAGAACGCATGCGGGAAAATGTCTCCTCAGCCGTTGTCCGTGTAATCGTTTTAGCGGTAAGGTAGAAAATTCGATTCAGCTGACCTTCACCAATCGCCTTTATAGTCGGAAAAAGAGTTGATATCGTCTTGCCAATCCCGGTTGGCGCTTTGGCAAATAGGTTTTTTCCTTCTAATATGGTTTTATAAACACCACCGGCCAATTTCCGTTGTCCGGCGCGATATGTTTCAAATGGAAAAGCTAGCTCTTTGCAACTTTCATTCCGTCGTGATTGATGATTGTGTTGCAGTTTAGCATATGGAGCGTAGCCATCAATCACCTGGAAAACAAATTCCTCTAATTCTGAGAAAGTGTAACTCTTTTTAAAATATCTCTTTTCTTCCGTTTCAACATGGACATAGGTAAGCTGGACGAGAATTTCCGGCAGTGAATTGTCTTTTGCATACGTATAGGCATACATTTTCGCTTGCGCCCAATGGACTGGGAAACCCTCTCCCTCCAATTGTTCCAGCGGTTGGCTGAAAGATTTAATTTCATCTATTGTTACCTTACCATCATCAAATAAAAGCCCGTCGCATCTGCCATCAATGAAAAATATAAGGCCATCGTACGGGATTTCAGTGCTCAGATAAACCTCTTTTTGATCACCATCACGATAGGTTTTCTGGATTTTTTGATGAATCCTTGTCCCATCTGAAAGCGTCGATTGTGAGCGAAAACGGGCATCGATACTGCCGCTTTTGTACACATATTCAACCAGATTTCGTACGGAAATATGAACATCATTTGACACTAACTCACCAACTTACTATTAGAGAATGTATGTTTGCATTTTAATTATAACAGAAAACAAAAAAAATAGGCGCATTTTCAGCGCCTACATCACACGTTATGAGCGAATTTGTCCAGTTCCCTGCACAATCGCTTTTGTAGTTGTTAATGCCCTCAATCCCATTGGCCCGCGGGCATGGAGTTTTTGTGTACTGATACCAATTTCTGCGCCATAGCCAAACTGCTCGCCATCCGTAAACCGTGTCGAGGCATTGTGATAAAGTACGGCTGCATCCACAGCTTTGAAAAATAAACGTACATTTTCTGTATCTTCACTAATGATCGCTTCAGAATGCTTTGTTCCGTATTGGTCGATATGATCAATAGCACCTTTCACATCACTCACAAGTTTTACAGCTAAAATCGGGGCTAAAAATTCAGTGTGCCAATCCTCTTCAACTGCATGTTTAACAAAAGAATAGGCCGAAACCAATTCTTCACTTCCCCGTAATTCAATCCCTTTTTCATATAGCGCATTCAGCATCTCTGATACATATGGCCATTTCTCATGAATAAGTAACGTCTCTGCCGCATTGCAGACAGATGGCCGGTGCAATTTCGCATTAATCGCAATTTCAATCCCCATTTTTTCCCCAGCTGTTTCATCAATAAATACATGACAGTTGCCAACACCTGTTTCTAACACGGGAACCGTGGCATTTTGGACAACTGATTGTATTAAGCCTGCACCGCCGCGTGGAATGAGAACATCTAAATACTCGTTTAATTTAAACATGTGCGCGGCTGTTTCGCGTGAGGTATCCTCAAGAAGCTGCACGGCATTCTCTGGAATAGCCGTTCCCGCCAGCGCACCCCGCATGACATAAACTAGTGCTTTATTCGAATGAATCGCCGAAGAACTTCCTCGTAAAAGCACGGCATTCCCCGCTTTTAAACATAGACTGCCCGCATCAACCGTCACATTTGGGCGTGCTTCGTATACCATTCCGATCACCCCAAGCGGTACCCGAATCGTTTCAATTTGCAATCCATTAGGTCGTTCCCACGCTTCAATCGTTTCACCAATTGGATCCTCTAGATGAATTAACTGACGAACTCCATCCACAATCTGTTCAATTCTTTCCTCTGTTAACAATAAACGGTCTAATAGAGACGAAGTTAGTCCGTTTTCTCTACCGGCTTCAATATCCTTGGAATTTTCGCTTAAAATCCATTCTTTCTCCGTCAGTAAATGGTCAGCCATTTTCGCCAACGCTTCGTTTTTCTCATCTGCCGAAAGCATCCCCATTTGTTTGGCAGCTTTTTTTAACTTTCTGGCTTTTTCTACTAACTCACTCATCCCTCAATCACTCCTTTGGCATAGTTACCCAATTATCCCGGTGGATCACTTCTGCCTTTTTATTTATGGAATACACCTTTGACTGTTCACTTGGTAACCCTTTTACCTTTAGTAAATCCTTTGAGGAATAATAAATTTGCCCTTTTCCAACGGTCATCCCTTTTTGGTTCCTGACAACCACAACATCTAATGCATTAAACTCACCAATGACATTCGTGACTCCGACTGGCAATAAACTTTTGCCTTGAAACAGGATTGCCCTTTCTGCCCCATCGTCGATTTCAATCACGCCACCGACTTGAGAATGATAGGCAATCCATTGCTTTCTCATTTGCATTTGAGTTTGGAATGGACCGCCAATATAGGTTCCGTCGCCCTTCCCGACCAAAATATCCGTTAGCTTTTCCTTGCCGACCCCAGTTCCAACAAAGACACTGACACCGAGCGACAACGCTTTTTTTGCCGCCAATAACTTCGACTTCATGCCACCAGTACCAACGGAAGAACCACTTTCACCAGCAACAGCAAGCAATTCTTCCGACACCTCTGGAATAAAATTAAATTTTTTTGCCTCACGTGACACCCGTGGATTGCCGTCATAAAGCCCGTTTATATCTGTTAATATAATCAAGGCATTGGCATGTAAAAAACCGCTGACGAGGGCCGACAGCAAATCGTTGTCCCCAAAGGTCAATTCCTCAATCGATACTGAATCATTTTCATTTATAATTGGCAATACGCCTCTTTGAAGCAGCTCATGGATTGTCGAAAAAAGGTTTTGAAACCGTGTCTGGCTGTAAAAATCTTCCCGAGTTAATAAGATTTGCGCCGGTACCATATCAAACTCTTTAAACAGCTGAATATACTGTTGCATTAACAGCCCTTGCCCAACAGCTGCTGCCGCTTGCTTACCTGCCGTACTTTTTGGCCGCGTTGGATATCCCAGCGAGCCAAAACCTGCCGCAACTGCACCGGACGAAATCAGTATGACCTCATGCCCTTCATTTTTTATAAAAGCAAGTGCCTCCACATGATCACGGATTTTCTCTTCAGAAATCGTCCCCGAAGCATTTGTAAGCGAACTGCTCCCAATTTTCACCACCACAAGCTGTTTTTTCATTTCAATCCGAACCTTTCCTTACAAAATTAAAAAACGATTCCTCTGTCCTATAAAAAAGGACGGAAGAATCGTTTCCGCGGTACCACCTTAATTGGTGCATTAGCACCCACTTTAACCCGTAACGAGGGAAACGGCTTATGTTTTCATAAGCAGTATTCAGAGGGCAGGTTCAATCATCTTTCCGTGAGAAACCTTTCAGCCTATGGGTTTCACTCTCTTACACATGCCAATGATTTACTAATCCCTTACCGTTTTCTTTTGATAATTTTCTTTGATTATCCATAGAAAATAAGAAAATGTCAATACAATTGTTTGAAAATTAACAAAAAGAAAGCCAACTAGGTTTTCCTAGCCAGCTCCAATTCCATTATTGATTTGCCTTTTTCACCCATTCAGCTACCGTTACCGTCCGTTTTGCCTGGTGCTTAACCGTTGCTTCCACATCTTCAATCATTTTTCCATCTTGACCCACTGTTACACTAGTTCCGTAAGGATTTCCCCCAGAACCATATATAACTGGATCGGTATAACCAGGTGCTGCAACGATCGCACCCCAATGGTACATCGAGGTGTAAAGTGATAAAATGGTTGCCTCTTGACCACCATGAGGATTTTGGGCTGAGGACATCGCACTCACCACTTTATTCACGGTCTTACCGTTAAACCAAAGGCCGCCACAAGTATCAATGAATTGCTTCATTTGCGCCGGCATATTGCCAAATCGAGTCGGAACACTAAAGATAATGGCGTCAGCCCACTCAATATCCTCCAATTTTACCTCTGGCACATGTGCAGTTGCTTCCACATGCGCTTTCCAGCCTGGATTTCCTTCAATCACGGATTGTGGTGCAAGTTCCGGCACTTTTAATACTTTTACCTCTGCCCCAACTTCCTTTGCACCTTCAGCAGCCCATTGTGAGAGCTGATAATTCGTTCCGCCCATGCTGTAATATATGACGGCTAATTTAACGTTTGTCATTTCTTTGTCCCCTTTTCATTTATATTTCAAATGTTCCATTTGTTCCACAACTAACAAATTTATCATTCCCGTTTATACTGTTTTCATTCCATAAAAAAAGGCGGGAAACCTCTAAAGGATTCCCACCAACACGAAGGATTATTTCCTTTTTAAAACCTCCTTGATTGTAGAAGGTTTAAAAAGAATTCCAGCCGGACTAACCAAATTCATCACCTTAATAAAGTCTTTATAAATCGACTCATTTGTTGATGAAAGTAAAAAAAGGTTTTTAACGTACCATTGTTGAAATTTCAAACCAAACGGCCTCTTCCCTTTTACCTGCTCATAACGAAAATCTTCACAGAGAACCATCGACCAAACCGGCGCTACAATCTTTGCCAATTTCTTTTGTAACTTTTTCAAGCTGCTTGATTTCGGTGAAGATGCGAAATATTCCCTGATTGCTAATGCCTCTAATGCCGCGATACTCATTCCTTGGCCAAATACCGGATCGATGCGGCAGATGGAATCACCTGCAACAAGTAATCCCTCCGGCAAGTCCACTTTATCAAAACGCCGCCACTTAATATGCGGGATTTGATAAATAGCGGTTTCGGTAATAGATGTTGCTTTTAGTAATTCTTGCTGAAGATCTGGCAGAGGCAATTTCCCTGCATGTTTGATAAATCCTGCTTCACTATTCACTTCTGCGGGTTTCAAAGTATTCAAATACCCGATTAATGTCGCAATATATTTACCGTCCTCGGCCATAGAAAGGGTACCGCCCAGTGTTTGGTTTGGCGGCTCAGGATAAATGAGTTTTATCTTAAAATCTTTTGGTGGTTCAGGTAGAGTAAATTGCCGTGTTGCATAGCAAAGGCCAATTTCAACCTTTTCTTCCGGAACGGTGCTTCCTTGCTTTTCCATCCACGATTTCGTGAAGGAGGCTGCTCCGCTTGTATCTACCACTAAATCTCCATCAAGGGTTTTTATTTCATTTTCATACTGGATCTCCACTCCACAAATCTTACCAGTGTCAGACGAAAGTTTGTATGATCGCACCTTTACACCATATGTATAGCTAATATTCGGAACTTGCTTTACCCTTTCCTCTACGTAAGACTCAAGCAGCGGCCGCGTTTGTAAAAGCGTTGTATCCTTACTTGAAAAGCGCAGCTTCCAGACCCCGTGATGGAACCAAGCCAAATCCTTAATCGAATCGATTTTAATGGATCCACGGTTAATCATATCCTGTTGAAAACCGGGAAACAGGCGTTCCAATGCATGGTCACCAGCATGGAGAAGTGCGTGAATATGATGTGCTTGGGAAACACCTGCCCGTACTGTTTTATCATCATCGGGCATTTTATCTTTCTCCAATATTACTATACGATGAAAATAGGGCGAAATCGCAGCGGCAATTAACTTTCCTGCCATCCCACCGCCAATAATGATTGCTCTTCTTTGAACTTGTTCACCATTCACCTTCATAATTTCCCCTTTTTTGCTTTTCGGAAAAACACCTGTAATTCCTATTCTTTTATTAAAAATTGACCTAAAAAATGCTCTGAAACCTTTTCCGAATCAAGCCTTGCTGCGATATAGGGCGGTTGAATTCCTTTAGCTCCTTCAATCGGTAATCCCAGCCACAGCAGCCGCTGGTCGATGATAATAAATGGGAAGGATAAGTTTTCGTCCATCCTATACTGTGGCTGAAGCTCAAGCCATTCTTCAGTGGAAATCACGGTTAATTTTACGAGTTTGTCCCGATTGTTTAACCTCTCCTGCCATTGCAGTGAAAGTGCTGTTTGCGATGGTAAAGAGATGATAATAGATGACCTCGCCTCAGCTAAATCTAGGAACACTTTCTCAAGCTTCCTAGCATGCATCCATTGTAATCTTGGATGTTGATTCTTAATCCAAGTTCCAATTTCCCTTGTTCCTACCGTTTGCCGCTGTCTTTCATGATGCTCCACAAGCTGTCTAAGTGTCTTTCCGTTATAAACATGCTTGCGGATAAAGGATCTATCACTAACATGGATAAACTTTCCTTTTGTTCTCGTAATCGCAACATTAATCAATCGTTCGCTATCTTTTCCTGTTAACAGCATGCCTGCACGGGTTTGCGGCTCCCCGTCGACGGTATCAAACACCATGACATCACGCTCACTACCCTGAAATCTATGCACGGTCGCTGCAATAATATCAGCTGTTGATCGTTCCTTTTCGTATAAATCCTCGAGAATTAGCTCCATTAAATTGGCCTGGGCACGATATGGCGTAACATATCCAATCGAACGTATTCCACTCAAGTATGATTCATGAATAAGTTGAAACGATAATAACGCCTGCCATACATTCATTCGAGAATGGGATGTCCGCTCATTCATACAGTGGGCGCCAGTAAAACTCGTATCCACTAGAACAGATGCCTGATTAGGAAAGGGAGCTTTTTCAACAATTTCATTTCTACTCCTTCGAACACTCTCATGATCACCCACAAGTGAATGGTAAACATACTGATTCGTGAAGGCAGAGATATCCGGATGCATTCTCCGTTGTTCTTTTAATAAAAATAAATGCGGGTGCAGTTTACCGTTTTCCACCCAATCGGCTACACCTGCCCGGTGAAAAATATCCTCCTTCAGCCACATCGAAACCAAAGCATCCCTCGATGACGCAATCGGTGGCAGTTGCTTAAAATCGCCGCAAATAATAACCCGTTTCCCTAGTGTTGCAGCGAAAGCAGCCTGCGGCACATATGCCATGCTTGCTTCATCCAAAATAACTACATCAAATTCCTTTTCATAGATTGCCGGGTCGCTCGCTGCTTTTGCCAGTGTTGATCCGACAACAAACGCATCCTTCACAAACTGAATTTCCTTTTGACGAATTTTGTCTAGAACTCTGGCAATCTTCGTCTCCAGCTCCAGCAAATGATCGGTGTCCCTTTTGCTAAAAGAACGAGCTAAATCCTGCTTCAGATGATGTCTTTCTACTATTAATTTTTCTTTATCCTCTGCAAGATGCGGATCTTGTCTTTGTAGCAGCTGGGTTGTGGTAATCGCCTCATGATTTGCGAGCTGCTCTCCAGTATTTGATCCATAGCGAAGAACATCCCCTTCACGGAAGCGGTCTTTCTTTTTAATAAAGGCAGAAATTTCAGCGATTAGAACATCAACCGCTTGATTGCTGTGCGATAAAATCAGGATCCGCTTTTCCTGAAAGTATTTATTAGCTGCCGTCCGAGCCAATGTATAGGTTTTACCTGTTCCAGGAGGCCCCCAAACAAAAGTAACCGGATTGTATTTTGAACGTAAAACCAACTCGTGGATATTGCTTTTTATTTTTTCATCCGGATGCTTTGCCGGCATCGAGGGATCCATCAATTTTTTTACCCGTAAACGTTTTTGTTTATTTTTTTTGATATCATCCAGTCGTTCGATAAGTTGTTCAAGCAGCTCCCATGGATCGTGAAAAAGAAATGCCTCGGGGATTAAGTCTCCGAAGGACTTCTCGAGGTCAATCATCACACCTTTGCCTTCTGATGATAGCACACGTCCACTTTGTTTCATGCCGCCCCATTCCAGACGAATCGAGGATCCAACGGGAATCCGTAATGAATAGGCGGTATCAAAATAATAGGTAAACGAGCTGTCACTCGATAGCAATCTTCCATTTGAGACAATAAATTTGTTACTTCCGTATTTTTTCAAATGGATGATTTCATTTTGTAGTGCCTGCTGCCATTCTTTTATGTAGGTTACTGTACTTGTCATGGATCTCTTCCTTTAATGATATAAGGTACTACCTGTATTCAGCCGCATCAAACATTTTTATTCATCCCATATCAAGTAAGGCTTTGGCTGTATATTGGTCAGTAATTAGGACATTGGCGTGGCGCCCCCGAAGTGCCCCGTAAATTCCATCAATTTTTGTGTTGCCGCCGGCAATGAGGATGCCATATTCTTTTTCACCCAAATCAGAGAGTTCAATTCCAATTGTACGCTCATTTAAAGCTGGATGACTAATACGCCCATCGATGCCGATGAACCTTGAGCATATATCACCGACCGTATGATTGGATTTCAATATTTCGATGTCATTGTCCAAAAAATAACCTGCGTGCATGAGCGTCGATTGTTCTCCTGGTTCCCCAACTGTAAAAATTGCAATATTTGCTCGTTTGCCTAGTTCCAAAATCCTTTTTACATGCCTATCGGCAACTATCGCTTGTTTCACTAGAATATGATCCACTACTGCCGGGACTGGTAAAAAATGTGGGGTCGTATGAAAGGCACTTGCCAGACCATTGACGATGTCTGATGCATAGGTGTTTGATTCTGAATAACTGACCCCGCCATTTAACTGGACAATCGTAACGTCCTTTACATTCTTAGGCTGCAGTTTTTTAACCAGTTGAAAAAGAGTTGTTCCCCAAGTAATCGCGATGGTATCACCGCTTTGAACAATATTGTGCAGGTATTCAGCGGAGACCTCTCCAAGTTTCTCTTTAATCAGCTCGTCCTCATATTCCGGAATCGGGGCGACCATACAGTGCTTTAATTGAAATCTTTCCTTGATCTGCTTTCCCAATTCGAGAACATCTTCCGCCGGGTCACAAATTTTTATTTGGACGATCCCTTCTTGAACAGCCTGGACAAGAAGCCTTGAGACGGTGGGGCGGGATATTCCTAACTTTTCCGCAATTTCCTGCTGGCTGTAATCCAATTGGTAGTACATTCTAGCCACATCTACCAAGCGCGAAATTTTATCATCCGCCATATTCATTCACCTATTTTTCTAAGTTATCTATTTGAAATGAACTATTTAATGAGAAAGGTATCAGTTTTAAACCTATATTTTAGTATACAGTGCATTTTTTTCAGTGTCGATTATTTATAAAAGCGCAAGCGCCCTGGTCAGCGGCGTATGGCCTGGAGCGCTCCAACTGAGATAAAGGAAACACGAAGAGC
>NZ_AJLS01000131.1 GCF_000307875.1 Neobacillus bataviensis LMG 21833 | reverse complement strand
GGCGGAGAGCGAAGGACACTAGCCGCTAGGGCGCTGTAGCTGGACATTTCTCAAAGCCAAAATTTATACTTTCTTATTCTTTAAAAGGAGAAGCAGCTGTAAGAATACAGCTGCTTCACTATTTTAATGGAAGGATGATAAAAATCATGAGGTCGAAGATGATATGAGAAACAATCACAAGCGGCATGCTTTTCTTCCAATAATAAAGGAAACCCCAGACGCAACCTGAAACAAACGCCGAGAAGACTAGCCAAAATGAGCCTGAGTAAATATGGACTGATGCAAAAAGCAATGCAGCTATTAAAATACTCCACAAGGGTTTAAAGTTTTTTAATAAACTCTTTTGAATAAAGCCCCTCCAGAATAGCTCTTCCCCTGGCGCGGCAACCAGCACGAGGGCAATGTATTGCCAAAATACGTGTGGCGCATACCAGCGGTACAGTTTTTTTATCGGCTTTTCATACGGAAGATTAAGGATTTGAATGGTTTGGTATCCTAACCAAAAAACAACATATAACAAAAGACCGGAAACGATACCTAGGAAAAGATATTGGAAAAAGGCTGCCTCATCATCCACATCCCCTTGGAACATGGCAAAAGCGATTAAAACGAGCACTGATCCGGTAAATATATACCAAAAGATTAATCGATCATGAAATGAAAAAAATATTAGAGCATGTGCCAAAATTAGGCCAGCTATAAGGCGAATGTTTAGAATGTTTTGTTTCAATATGTTTTTCCCCTTTAGAAATCAATAAAATATACTTTATCAAAAAATAGATAGAAAAGGAAATGATTGCATTAAACATTTTAACCAATTCTTATGATAAGAATCTGAAAAGAAGAAAAAAATAAGTAGGAAGGGAGTGAAAACATATGAGTAAATCACGTAGCGAACAAGAAAGGGAATGGACTGTTAGGAAACAGGATCAAAATCCTCATGGGAAAGTAAAATCCTTAAAGCAGCTGTCAAAAGAAACTGGTCAAGGGAAGTAACATAAACTATGGAAAAAAGAAAAAAGGCAGCCAATGTCTGCCTTTTCCCCCAAACTATTACATATAAGCGCTTTCTTTTACGACTTTATAGTTTTTATGGTTGACAACTGTCCGCTGATCTAATTCTAAATCACGGTAATTATCCATATAAGTTAAGTCGACTATTACAGAATTTTCATTTACCTTTTCAACAATCCCTTGCAAGCCACCACGGAATTCTATGATATTTCCTACTTCTGCTATTTTCATTAGTCTCTCTCCTTTGCCTTAAAAACTATTAATAAACCAATTAAATAACAGTTTGCACTACTTTTTTTAATTCGTAAAGGTTTTTGTGTGACAATTTGGTTAATTTTTTCAATTTATTCTATTATATGATTGAATAAGGTGTTAAAGAATGAAAAGCGTTTACAATAATTGAATTTGATAAAAACGGAAAGTGGACTTTTTAGATAGTTGATAGGTTACAATAGATCATGTAAAAGGTGGTGTATTGGCATGCAGGAGGAAATGATTAACGACATATTAAATCGTTTAATGTCAGGAGATCTTTCGGAATATTACGTAAAGAATGATGAATTTATGGAATTTCGTAAGGTTTTAGTAAAAAGAAAAGATTTTAAACATTTCCGTGGCATTGGTCAGCGTGGGGGAGATGTATTATATCAATATCTTAAAGAACCAAGAAGCTGATTAGGCTTATTTGGGGAAAAGTGTTGGGAAAGGGTTTGAAGGGAATGGAACAAAGAATATTGCCTGCTTCAGCTAATATGAAAGAATTCGAGAGATTTTTGCAAAGCTCATATGAAATCGGTGTATTTTTAGATATGCACATTGCCCAATTAAAAAATATAAATATGATGGCCAAACAAAAAGGGAAGAAAATGATTTATCATGTTGATTTAATCCATGGTATTAAAAATGATGAATTTGCAACAGAATACATCTGCCAAGAGTTTAAGCCATATGGTTTAATATCGACGAAGGCTAGTGTTATTCTTAAGGCGAAGCAAAAAGGGGTTGTCGCTGTCCAAAGAATCTTTCTGATCGATACCCATGCGATTGAAAAAAGCTACAAGCTGATTGAGAAAACACGACCGGATTATATTGAAGTTCTCCCAGGAGCAATGCCATGGATGATTACTGAGATAAAAGAGCGGGTTAAAACACCCATTTTTGCCGGAGGGTTGATTCGAACCGAGGGAGAAGTTCAAGCTGCATTAGAGGCGGGGGCAGATGCAATTACTACTTCTAAGAGAGAATTATGGGAAGCGTACGAAAAACAAGGTTAAAATAGTATTAATCATTTTTACCCTAAAAAAGTGTTGACACCGTTTTCATAACTTTATATACTCTTGTTAACAAGTTAATATTTTTGTGACGGAGATAAGGAGATTCACACAGATACCCATTACGGGGTATTTCTGTTGTGAATCTCCTTTTTTTTTCGTAAATTATTTCAAAGGGAGAGGGAAAATATGTCACCATTTGTTGGGGAAATGATTGGAACAATGATTCTAATCGTATTTGGGGCAGGGATTGGAGCTGGTTCTTCTTTAAAGAAGTCCTACTCGAATAACGCAGGATGGATTGTCATCACAATTGCTTGGGGGCTAGCGGTAACAATGGGGGTTTTTGCAGTAGGATCTATCAGCGGTGCCCATTTAAACCCGGCAGTAACTGTAGCTTTAGCATTGAATGGAGATTTTGCATGGTCTGAGGTACCAGGTTATATTGTCGCCCAAATGATTGGAGCAATCATAGGAGCAGTTCTTGTATATCTACATTATTTACCACATTGGAAGGCAACTGATGATCCAGGAACAAAGCTAGGCGTATTTGCAACAAGTCCTGCTATACCGCATACGTTTTCAAATCTATTAAGTGAAATTTTTGGTACATTTATTCTAGTACTTGGTCTATTATTTATTGGAGCAAATAAATTTACAGAAGGGTTAAATCCATTAGCTGTGGGATTATTAATTGTTGTGATTGGTATGTCTCTAGGAGGAACAACTGGTTATGCCATTAATCCTGCACGTGATCTTGGTCCACGTATTGCCCACTTCCTGTTACCGATCCCAGGTAAGGGTGGCTCCAACTGGGGCTATTCATGGATTCCTGTGGTCGGTCCGCTTCTGGGAGGATGTTTGGGAGCAGTATTTTACAAGGCTGTCTTTATTGGGAAAGTGACTGGCTCACTATGGGTAGTTATTTCGGCTACTATTGTCGTCCTCATACTTGCATATGCTGCAAGTAAGAAGCAGACTACTACCATAAATCAATCAGGCCAAGCGGCTTAAAATATAATAAGATAAAGTAATGGGGGAATTTTACATGGATAAGTATATTTTATCTTTAGATCAAGGAACTACAAGCTCAAGGGCAATCATTTTTAATAAAAGTGGAGAAATCGTCCATACAGCGCAGAAAGAATTTACACAGCATTTTCCAAAGCCGGGCTGGGTTGAGCATAATGCCAATGAGATCTGGGGTTCAATACTGTCTGTTATAGCGGAGGTTTTATCCGAATCAGGGATCAAACCAGAACAAATTGCCGGAATTGGCATTACCAATCAACGGGAGACAGCTGTTGTCTGGGATAAAGAAACAGGTGATCCTGTTTACAATGCAATTGTATGGCAATCACGACAAACAAGCGAAATTTGTGATGAGCTAAAGGAGAAAGGTTATAATGACCTTTTCCGTGAAAAGACAGGCTTACTGATTGATGCCTATTTCTCTGGTACAAAAGTGAAGTGGATACTGGACAATGTAGGGGGGGCTCGTGAAAAGGCTGAGGAAGGGAAATTGTTGTTTGGAACGATTGATACGTGGCTGATTTGGAAACTCTCTGGCGGTCGTGCACATGTTACAGATTACACGAATGCTTCCCGCACATTAATGTTTAATATTTATGAACTTAAATGGGATGAAGAATTATTAGAAATCCTTGATGTCCCTAAATCGATGCTTCCAGAAGTTCGTCAGTCCTCTGAGGTATATGCGAATACCGTTGACTATCACTTCTTTGGCAAAGAAATACCGATTGCTGGAGTTGCCGGTGATCAGCAGGCGGCATTATTCGGCCAAGCATGTTTCGAAAAAGGGATGGCAAAAAATACGTACGGTACAGGATGCTTTATGCTTATGAATACAGGTGAAAAAGCAGTCCAATCCAAGCATGGTCTATTAACCACGATTGCCTGGGGATTAAACGGTAAGGTAGAATATGCCTTAGAAGGCAGCATTTTTGTTGCTGGATCAGCGATTCAATGGCTTCGTGACGGGTTAAGAATGTTGAAGGATGCCAAGGACAGTGAGGGTTATGCAGCAAAGGTTGAGTCTACAGACGGTGTTTATGTTGTTCCCGCTTTTGTTGGTTTGGGTACACCCTACTGGGATAGTGATGTCCGCGGGGCGGTTTTCGGTTTAACGCGGGGAACTTCGAAAGAACATTTTGTCCGCGCAACACTTGAATCATTAGCCTATCAAACAAAAGACGTTTTATCGGCAATGGAAGCTGATTCTGGTATTGAACTTAAAACGCTTCGCGTTGATGGCGGCGCTGTTAGAAATAATTTCTTAATGGATTTCCAAAGTGATATCTTGGATGTACCGGTCGAAAGACCAATCATCAATGAAACCACAGCTCTTGGGGCAGCTTACCTAGCTGGGTTGGCAGTTGGTTTCTGGGAAAACCAGGAGGAAATTTCAAAGCAATGGGCAATTGATAAACAGTTTACCGCAAAAATGACTGAAGAAAGCCGAAATGATTTATATGATGGCTGGAAAAAGGCAGTTAAGGCAGCAATGGCCTTCAAATAATAACAATTCTCATTTTAATAGAAGTATGATATACTGATTACAAGTTAATAAATTGGCTGGAGAAATCGGAGAGACCACAAAAACATTATCGAAAACGGTAATGTCTTTGTGGTCTTTTCTTATTTCCCCTTACTATATTTTCGCATATTAAATAATAACAGCTTGAAAACTGGGAGGAATAAGGATGAAATTTTCTAATCTAAATCGAAATGAGATTGTTAATAAGTTAAAAAGCGAACAATATGATGTACTGGTCATTGGCGGAGGCATTACGGGTGCCGGCATTGCTCTTGATGCATCAGTAAGAGGAATGAACACCGCTCTAGTTGAGATGCAGGATTTCGCAGCAGGTACATCAAGTAGATCTACAAAGTTAGTTCACGGCGGTCTAAGGTACCTAAAACAATTTGAAGTGAAAATGGTTGCTGAGGTTGGGAAAGAACGGGCTATCGTATATGAGAACGGCCCGCATGTGACAACACCGGAATGGATGCTGCTCCCATTGCATAAGGGAGGAACCTTCGGCAAATTTAGCACATCGATCGGTTTACGGGTTTATGACTTCTTGGCAGGAGTAAAAAAATCAGAACGCAGGACTATGTTGTCAGCCGATGAAACCCTAGCCAAGGAGCCGCTTATTAAGAAGAACGGGTTAAAAGGCGGAGGCTACTATGTGGAATATCGAACAGATGACGCCCGATTGACGATTGAAGTAATGAAGGCGGCAGTTGAAAAAGGTGCTGTTGCCTGCAACTATACAAAAGTTATGAAGCTTATCTATCAAGATGGTAAGGTTGTGGGGGTTCTTGTGGAGGATCAGTTGACGGGAGAAAAATACGAAGTGTATGCGAAAAAAGTTGTTAATGCCGCAGGCCCTTGGGTTGATTCGATTCGTGAGATGGATCATTCAAAAAAAGGGAAGACATTGCAGCTTTCAAAAGGGGTTCATCTTGTCATTGACCAATCTCGATTCCCGTTAAAACAAGCTGTATATTTTGATACACCAGACGGACGGATGGTGTTTGCGATCCCGCGCGCGGGTAAAACATATGTCGGGACAACCGATACATTTTATGATCAAGATGCGATTAATCCCAATATGACAGTTGCTGACCGCAGTTACATTCTTAATGCCATTAATTACATGTTCCCTGAAGTGAAAATAAGCGAAAAGGATATAGAATCCAGCTGGGCCGGAGTAAGACCACTTATTTACGAAGAAGGGAAGAATGCTTCAGAAATTTCCCGAAAAGATGAAATTTGGGAGTCGCAGTCCGGTTTGATAACAATTGCAGGTGGTAAATTAACTGGTTACCGGAAGATGGCTGAAACAATCGTTGATGTATTGGCCGCTAAATTTAAGCAAGAAGAAGGTAAGCAATACCAAGCATGTGCAACAATAAGGCTGCCGATTTCAGGTGGAGATGTGGGTGGATCGAAAAACTTCAATACTTTTGTAAAATCTAAGATTGCAAAGGGAATGGAAGCTAATTTAACCAGTGAGGATGCCGAAGAATTAACAAGAATGTACGGATCTAATGTTGATGTGGTTTTCAAACTGCTAAAAATTAACATTGCCGATGCGGAAAAATACGGTTTGCCGCTCTCCTTGTTAGCAAAGCTTGTATATGGCATTGAAGAAGAGATGATTGCAACACCAATAGACTTTTTAAATCGTCGAACAGGTGCCATTTTATTTAATATTGATTTAGTGAATAAATGGAAGGAGGAAGTCATTGATTACATGACAAATAAGCTAAATTGGACGGAAAAGGAAAAGAAAAAATATTCCTTATTGTTAGAGGATGCTATAAAAGCAACAGTAATCCCTGCTGATGAACAAAATAATTTTCCGCATGTTGTAGGTGGAATATAAATTCAGAAAGCTGTCGCGACAGCTTTCTTTCTATTTAGCGTTTTTTGGATGATAGTAAATGTTTTTGACAGTTTTGTGAACTATGACGTTATGGATGTTTTTTAGTTGTTTGAATGTAATGAAAATGCTATTCTAGCATTTGAATGATTGAAAACATCATTATAAATCAATACATGTTTGTTTTCATTTTTGGGGAAAATAAGCTGAATAGAATTGATTTTTTTCTTTAGTCGAGTATTGATTTAGTTGACTAAATGACGGGAAATGTTTATTTTTAATAAAGCAAGTTTTATTTTATTTTAAAGGAGTTTGATTAAGCATGGCAGAAAAACAATTTAAAGTAATCGCGGAAACAGGTATTCATGCAAGACCAGCAACTTTATTAGTTCAAACAGCGAGCAGATTTGATTCTGAAATTAATTTAGAATATAAGGGTAAAACAGTTAATTTAAAATCCATCATGGGCGTTATGTCTCTAGGTGTCGGCCAAGGTGCTGATATTAAAATTTCGGCAGAAGGCAGCGATGCTAACGATGCACTAAATGCTCTAGAAGAAACATTGAAAAAAGAAGGTTTGGCAGAATAATGACTTTTTTACAGGGAATAGCTGCATCAAACGGAATTGCCATCGCTAAAGGCTACCGTCTTGTTGAACCTGATTTATCGTTTGAAAAGACTACCATCGGGGATTCAACTGCTGAAGTGGAGCGGTTCCGAAAGGCAATGGCGAAATCAAAATCTGAACTTGAAGCTATTCGTGACAAGGCTAAAGTAGACCTTGGCGCAGATAAAGCAGCGATTTTTGAGGCACATCTCCTTGTCCTAAGCGACCCAGAACTAAATGCACCGATCGAGGATAAAATTCAATCTGAAAAAGTGAATGCTGAATCTGCACTTAAAGAAACGGCTGATATGTTTGTTCTGATGTTTGAACAAATGGATAATGAATATATGAAAGAACGTGCGGCAGACATCCGTGATGTCACGAAGCGTGTTCTCGCACATTTACTAGGTGTTCAATTACCAAACCCAAGCATGATTGCTGAGGAAGTTATCATTGTTGCCGAGGATTTAACCCCATCTGACACAGCGCAATTGAATCGTACCTTTGTAAAAGGATTTACGACAAATATTGGCGGTCGTACCTCCCATTCGGCGATTATGGCCCGTTCAATGGAAATTCCGGCTGTCGTGGGAACAAAGACGGCAACAGAGGAGATTATTAATGGTGATCTTGTGGTTGTCGATGGACTAAAAGGGGAAGTACATATTAACCCAACACCGGAACTCGTTGCAGAGTATCGTAAAGTCCATGAAGATTATGAAGTCCAAAAAGCAGAGTGGGCTAAACTTGTGAATGAACCGACAATAACAAATGACGGTCATCATGTCGAGTTAGCTGCCAATATCGGTACTCCAAAAGATTTAAAAGGGGTTATTGAGAATGGCGGTGAGGGTGTAGGTTTATATCGAACTGAGTTCCTTTATATGGGAAGAGATCAACTGCCTACAGAGGACGAACAGTTCGAATCCTATAAGGCCGTTTTAGAAGGTATGGCAGGTAAGCCTGTTGTAGTTCGCACTTTAGATATCGGTGGCGATAAAGAGCTGCCATATTTGGATTTGCCAAAGGAAATGAATCCATTCCTTGGTTTCCGTGCCATTCGTCTATGTTTAGAAGAGCAAGGGATTTTCCGGACACAGCTTCGTGCTCTTTTACGCGCAAGCACCTTTGGAAATTTAAAAATCATGTTTCCGATGATTGCTACTTTGGATGAGTTTCGTGCGGCTAAAGCTATTCTTGAAGAAGAAAGACAAAACCTTGTATCAGCGGGTCAAGCGGTCGCAGATAAAATTGAACTAGGAATCATGGTGGAAATTCCGTCTACAGCAGTTTTAGCTGACCAATTTGCTAAAGAAGTAGATTTCTTTAGTATTGGTACTAATGATTTAATTCAATATACAATGGCGGCTGACCGGATGAACCAGCGTGTATCTTATTTGTATCAGCCATATAGTCCTTCCATTTTAAGACTAGTAAAAATGGTGATTGATGCAGCACATGCAGAAGGAAAGTGGGCCGGTATGTGCGGAGAAATGGCCGGAGATGAAACAGCTATTCCTGTCCTAATTGGCCTTGGCTTGGACGAATTCTCGATGAGTGCTACCTCCATTTTGAAAGCACGTTCACTTATCAAGAATTTGAAAAAGGACGATATGGAGAAGCTGGCGCAAGAAGTGTTAAATATGCAAACTACTTCACAGGTAATTGAAGCTGTTCAATCAGCAACAACTAAAAACTAATTTAAAGTAAAAGACCGGCATATGCGCCGGTCTTTTTGATTTAAAATGAGAAGTTTCCAAGTATTACCTTACGATATCTTGTATAATAGAATTAACACTGAAAAAAGTAGGAGTGAAAACATGGAATTGAACTTAAGAGGAAAATCTGCTCTTGTTGTGGCTTCAAGCCAGGGTTTAGGATTTGCAATTGCTGAACGGCTAGTGAAAGAGGGAGCTAATGTGATGATTTCCGGCCGGGAAGAAGAGAAACTAAAACAAAAAGTAAGTGAACTCGAAACGATTGGTTCAGGAAAAGCAGCCTATCAACAAGCCGATATTACTAATGCGGATGATATTAAAAAGCTGGTAGCTGTTACGGCTGAAACGTTTGGAGGCATCCAATTACTTGTCAATAACGCAGGGGGGCCACCAGCTGCTTCATTTGAGGAACTGACAGACGAAGACTGGCAAGCCTCCTTTGAATTAAACCTATTATCTTACGTTCGTCTGATTAGGGAGTCCTTGTCCTATCTAAAACAACAGGGAGGAAAGATTTTAAATATCGCTTCTTCTTCGATAAAAGAGCCAATTCCAGGATTAATACTTTCCAATACATACCGAACTGGAATAATAGGACTCTCAAAAACACTTGCATCGGAGCTGGCAGCTTATAATATTCTAATAAACACGATTGCTCCAGGACGGATTGCCACAGACCGTGTTAAGCATTTAGACCAAGTGAATGCGGACAAGCTTGGTATTGAGCGGGAAACTATCGAACAACGAGTAAAAGCAGGAATTCCTTTAAAGAGATATGGAACACCTGAGGAATTTGCAAACGTGGCGGTGTTTTTACTTTCCGATGCTAATTCCTATATGACTGGCAGCTCGTTCCTTGTTGATGGCGGGATGATCAAAGCTATTTAATCGAAATTTATTTGTCCTTAATTAACCTTTCTTAGTGTTTATTACCAATGTATTTTGGCTATGGTAACAATATAAGGGAGTGTTACGAATGCGAAAGAATTATCAATGGGTCATTGTCTTAATTATGGTGATAGCGGGATCATCTTTTTTAAGTGGGTGTGGAATGCTTTTTTCGAATGAATTGATTGTAAACCGCTATGCGGATGCCTTGCTCACCAAAAATAATGAACTTCAATTTCGTTTTCGGATTAATAATGAAATATTAGAAGGACACCAATTATATAAGGTGAAAATTACCATCCATGATGACAAATTGGCCGCTGCAATCGGTAAAAGAGAAATAATCTACGGTGAGGATCAAGTGCTTAATGGTGATTATTTGGAAGTGAAGGGGAAAAGTGAGAAATATATCTTCATGGATCCACTCCCCTTACAAAAAGATTTACATATTCAGGAGTTAAGGAATATGATTGAGAGGGATCAGGCTGTCTCGATTGAAGTATTTAACGATGAAGAAGTATTTGGACGCACGTTCCTAACTAATTTTTCATCAGAATTATAAAAATGGTTTAATTTTAAATTGTAAGGGACAACATTAGTATGTGCATAAATTTGGAGATGGAGCACAAAAGACCGGACGAGCTGGGGCGTTACGGTCTTTTTCTATTCCCTAAAAGGAAACAGTAGTGCTAAAATAAAAGAAAAAGTAGTATGAAGGGAAGGATTAGATTGCTTACTCCAGAAAATACGGTAATTGGTTTTATTGGTACAGGTGTCATGGGCAGAAGCATGGCTCTGCACCTATTAAATGCTGGTTATTCATTAGTTGTCTATTCGCGAACAAAAGGGAAAGCAAATGACCTATTGGAGCGTGGAGCATTGTGGGCTGATACGCCAAAAGAGGTTGCGGAAAAAGCAACAGTTATTTTTACCATGGTCGGCTACCCAACAGATGTTGAGGAAGTGTTTTTAGGTGAAGGTGGATTGCTACAATACAGTAAACCTGGCAGTTATCTTATTGATATGACAACCTCTGCACCCTCTCTAGCTGTAAAGATCTACAATGAAGCAAAAAAGAAAGAGATCTACGCAATTGATGCTCCAGTTTCGGGCGGTGATGTAGGAGCAAGGGAAGCGAAGCTCTCCATTATGGTTGGAGGAGAGGAGGAAGCCTTTAAAGCAGTTCGTCCGTTACTTGAATTTCTTGGAACAAATATTGTATATCAAGGGAAACCCGGTGCCGGTCAGCATACCAAAATGTGCAATCAAATAGCTATCGCTTCAAATATGATTGGTGTCTGTGAAGCCATTATTTATGCCGAAAAAGCAGGCTTAGATCCGGAAAATGTCTTAAAAAGTATAACCACTGGAGCTGCCGGCAGCTGGTCATTAACCAATCTTGCTCCAAGAATGCTAAATGGTAATTTTGAGCCTGGATTTTACATAAAACATTTTATTAAGGATATGAAAATCGCCCTAGACGAGGCAGAGCGAATGGATATGGATGTACCCGGATTGTCGCTTGCGAAATCTTTATATGATCAATTAGCTAAAAAGGGTGAGGAAAACAGCGGTACGCAAGCCCTTTATAAATATTGGAAAAAATAGCTTAATGCACGCCACAAACTGGTAAGAATAAATTCCTCCTGACTTCAGGAAACTATGAAAGAAATCTTGATAGGAGGAATTTTTATGGCAAAACGAACGAAAAAAAATGATGCGAAGCAAAAGAACAAAAAGGGTTTTGATTCTGCTGTTTTAAATGAAGAATTTGCCCACGAAATGGGATCGGCCGCTGCTAATCAAATTCATAAAGACAAGGCGAAAAAAGAAAAGGCCTCTAAAAATAACGGAGAATATAAGGGACAATAAGACCAGTAAACCCTCACTTTATATGTTGAGGGTTTGCTTTTTTTATTCGCGGATAAAATATTTCTCCATTCGATTTAAGCCAATTTCCAATGTCTCCAGCGAACAAGCGAAAGAAAGCCGAAAATACCCTTCGCCATACTCAGAAAATGCACTGCCAGGGACAACGGCTACCTTTGTCTTATGAACAAGATCAAGCGCAAAATCAAAGCTATTTAACGGAATATGAGCAGGTATTTTCACAAAAAAGTAAAAAGCACCATCTGGCTTAACAACATCCAGTCCCATGGAAGTTAAACGGCTAAATACATAATCCCTTCTTGCTAAATAGGCCTTTTTCATTTCAAGTGCATCATTAAATCCCACAGTTAACGCTTCATAAGCCGCTTTCTGAGCAACTGAATTCGCACAAGACACATTATATTGGTGAACCTTTAAAATATGCTTTGTGATGTTTTCAGGCGCAAATAAAAAGCCAATTCTCCAGCCTGTCATCGAGTGAGATTTGGAGAGCCCATTGATCACAATTGTCTTTTCTTTTAAAAAGTTGGCAATCGATGTATGCTCTTGATCAAAAGTGAGTTCACTGTATATTTCATCTGCCAGGATAAAAATATCCTTATCCATTAAAAAGTCGGCTATTTCCTTTAATTCCTCAGCTGATAGGCTGACACCGGTAGGATTCGACGGGTACGGCAGAACAATACAGCGGGTTTTGTCGGTTATAAAGGGTTTGATCATCTCTAATGTAAAGCGAAAGTGATTTTCACGAATATCGACATGAATTGGGACAGCACCCATCATGCGAATAATCGGTTCGTAGCCGGGGTAAATTGGACCTGGTAACACCACCTCTACACCTTCAGCCAATATGGTTCGAAAGGCAATATCAATAGCTTCACTTGCCCCCATTGTCACAATCACTTCTGATTCTGGGGCATAGTCTAAATCATATTTCTTTGCGACAAAATCACATGCTGCTTTCCTTAATTCCATCGTACCTGCATTGTGTGTATAGGAAGTAAAATCCTTTTCTATCGCAGCAATACCGGCATTCTTTACATGCTCTGGGGTAGGGAAATCAGGCTGCCCAATGGTAAAAGAAATAAGGTCATCGAAATGGGCGACCATATTAGAAAATTTGCGAATACCCGAGATTTCAATTGTTTTAACTCGTTGATTAATTAAATACTCCATTTTTGTCCATCCTTTTATATTAGAATCTCTGCCTAAGTGAATACGTTGATTATAGACCATACATGTCGAAAGATTCTACTATTTAAGGCAGACCCAGTAGAATAAATTAAAAACGGTCTCGCGTTTTCAGGCGAGACCGTTTTTTGGGGGAAGGGGAGTATATATCAAATTAAAGAGTAATATTAATAGCCATAATCCCAGTCAACTTCATTTTCATGCCAGAAAACAGGTGACACAGAACCGAATTCAACCATTTTTTCATCAAGCATACAGCTGCAATGGTCACAACCGCATTGCTCTTTGATTTCTTCGAATAAGGAATGTTCAACATCTTCAATAAACGTAATATTCTGCTCTTGAAAAAGAATGGCTGTTCCCTTCATGTACATGCACCTCATTTAAATTTTATTTCTCCGTTATGGATTAGTATAGCTTATGACTGTATTGTAATTCTGATTGAGTGTGCCGTCTATTGTTTTGTGATGTTGTTCACAAAACCCTCAAGAAGATATTGCAAAAAAAAGACATTCCCTAAAAATCATTGAATGAAGGAAAATACAAAAAGCCAGGATCCCCTTTTCCTGACTTTTTTGTATTTCTTTTAAGAGTATCGCTCGCCTAATTTTTTGAAAATTGGTTTTTGGTAGGCTCGTTGTTTATTTTGATGATTTGATGGTGGATTCCCAAACTCTGATAGCCCAGTATAGGATTGTAACAGTGCCTTTGCCATATTAAGTGAGAGTGTTGCCTTTGGATTTCTTACACTTCCATCTAGTTTTCCAAGGTGTGGAAGATCATGAAAATCTGATTTAGTTGGAGGAATATGAAAGGTATATCGACCACATTCAACAAGTACATCTGATTGCTGTTGGCTATTTCGCGGATGTTCGGAAAAATGGAGGCCTACTTTTCTTGCCTTGCCTTCAGTAATTAACTTTTTTAGTGCTTCCTGTTTTAATTTGTACAAATATTTGGGATTTGTTGCAGTTTTTGCATGACGATTCACGATAAAGACAGCTTGTGCGAGGTTTTCAATGGTTAAACTTAGATCTGTTGGTAGGGGATATTTCTGATCGTGATTCAACATATGTTCTCCTTTCATTTTTTCAAACATCTTGATTATACCTTTTTTTTATAAAAATAGAAATGGTAGAAAGTAAAAACATTATTTTTAAACATTTTAAACTTTCCTAAATAAGGATGATTCTCGGTAGGATAAGGATTTGAATAAAAGATAAAATCCTTACCATTCATTTGATAAGGATTTTTATTATTTATTATATTGATTTAAAAGTAAATATGGTTAATTCCGGTTTAGCCATAAATCGGAAAGGGAGTCTAGTTGTCCCTATTCCTCTATTTACATATAGGGTTAACGGGTTTACTTCACCTAAAGTA
The DNA here is from genome assembly GCF_000307875.1 of Neobacillus bataviensis LMG 21833. GTDB lineage: Bacteria > Bacillota > Bacilli > Bacillales > Cytobacillaceae > Neobacillus > Neobacillus bataviensis. The sequence goes on along the minus strand of NZ_AJLS01000131.1, from coordinate 32,418 downwards.
TAAAGACCTTCAGGATACTTTTGGGCAAATGGAGGAATGACAAGTGCACCGATAAATGGGAGTTTAACCTGTCCACCGTGGCTGTGTCCGCTAATTTGCCAATGAATTGGATATTGCGAAGCGGTTTCTGCAAGGTCAGGGGCATGTGATAATAATAACGTAAATCGGTTATTTGGTATCCTTTTTAACGCCAACGGTAAATCTGGGTTTCCTAACATGGCATCATCAATTCCCAGTAAGTATATGCTGCCGCCATCCTTCAATTGAATCGGAATGGATTCATTTAATAGGACAGTGAAATTGGTAGTTTCCATAATATTACGGTAAATTTCAGATCCATAGCCGCCGTGGTCGTGATTTCCAAAAATGCAGTATTTCCCAAGAGGGGCATGTAATTTATCCAAAATAGGGACTAGTTTATTTATTTCCGTATATTTATTTGGCTCGTCCATCAAATCGCCGGTAAATAATATAATGTCAGGCTGCAGGTCATTGATTTTAGCCGCTAATTTTTTAAATTGGCTTAGATTATATTGAAAACCGAGGTGGGTATCACTAAATTGAATCATTTTTATTCCTTCAAAGCTTTTTGGGATGAAGGGATGTTTGATATCCAGTTCAGAAATATCGAGAAGTGCGGGTTCAATTTGATGGGCATAGAGGTACCCCCCCGAACCTAACCCCAGAACGGTAAGGAATGAACCAAATGAACGTTTTAGAAATGTTCTCCTCGTTTGTTTTTTAGTCATTTTTCTACCAACCTATCTTTTTTCACCCTTCCCGAAAATAGAAGAGCCCATATGTATTTTCTTTAAAAATAAGTCATATTGCAAGTAAAAAGGTTCTTATAAGTATGTATTCACACTTTTTCGGATTAGTCCAAAATTGTATACTCATTGCTATAATGGTATCCTTTTGAAAAGAACGAGAAGCATGAACGAAGCGTATGGTATAATGAGAAATAATTTTTTGGAGGAACTTGGATGGATGCATTGGAAATCCTATCGGATCTTGAAAATTGTGTTCCGTATTTTCAACCGATTTTTAGCGCCGATGAGCAATGTATTATCGCCTATGAAGTGCTAGGTCGTTATCAATCAGGGGATGGTATGATTAGCTTAGGTCCTTTTTTTCTGGATAATCAAATTCCAGAGGAATATAAATTTGAAGTGGATTTATTGTTAGTGAAAAAGGCACTTGAAAAAATGCTTCAACTTGATGAGGATGTCCATATTTTTTTGAATCGAAATGCGGATTTATTAATGTATGGGCATGGGGAACCATTTCTACAAGAGCTTTTAGCATTCGAAAGAAAAGGACTGCGTTTAAACCGGATTGTTCTTGAAATTTCTGACCGGAACTATCAAGGGGATATCGATCAATTTAATCATCTTTTACAGTATTATCGGACATACGGATTAAAAATAGCGATAGCAAGTATTGGCAGCGAAAGTCATTATTTTGAACGAATTGGGCAGCTTGAACCGGATATTATCAAAATTAATCTTCAGGCGCTGAAATCTACGTCAACAGGTATGAATTTTAATGATGTTTTGTATTCATTGTCCCTTCTGGCAAGAAAGATTGGAGCGACCCTTTTGTTTGAAAATATCGAAATGAGTTATCAGCTTCAGTTTGCTTGGAAAAATGGCGGTCATTATTATCAAGGGTTTTATTTGCGTCCACCTGAAGCAGACTTTATTAGTCGTGATATATTAAAATATCGCTTAAAAGAAAAATTTCATGACTTTATTGCATATGAAAAACGGAAATTAGAAGCAATATTTACAACTACTGAATATTTTCATGCAACGGTTCAGGAAATAGTGGTCAAAAACAGAAAGTCGGGCTACGACTCCCTTTTTCAAGCGTTAATAAAGGAAATGGACGAAATCGCTTTTCGTATGTATGTCTGTGATGAAGATGGATTTCAAAAGTCAGCCAATATTTTTAAAGGAAAAACTGGCTGGAGAACACAGTCTGAATACTTAGATAAAAATTGGAGTTGGCGCCCATATTTTTTGGAAAATATTATAAAATTGCGCCATGAACAAAAGGGAAGATTATCTGATCCATATTGTGATATTGAAACAGGTGAGACGATTAGGACTTTTTCATTTCCAGTGAACGAAACTGATTATTTATTTATTGATATATCTTATAAATATTTATTTGAACACGATCAATTACTGTAGATTGCAACATAAAAGGCCTATTTTTTCATCCGTTTAAAAAAAATTGCTCATTTTATTATATTTATTTGGACAAATGAGGTCTATTATTTTATTCTTTTAATATTGGCATTAAAAAGATACGCCTGAAATTTTTTTGAAAAATCCATCAGGATAGAATCATGCCAAATGAGAAACATAATTACAGACGGTTTGTTTTGTGTTTGAAAGGAGGAAAAGCCTTATGTCACAGCTCCAAGGTATATTAACAAGGTTAAAAAACCTTCAGGAACAATCTACTAGCGGTGAGCCAGCACAACGCTATTTTGAGGTAAATGGTGAAAGAAAATGTCAGGTAACATTTCATCCAAAAACGGAAACATTTGAATTAGAAGTATATAATGAAAAAGAAAAGCCGAAAAGATTTCAATTTGACAATATTGATATGATTACCATCGAAATTTTTGATTTAATTCAATAGGGACCTTTAGGGGTTCCTTTTTTTTATGTATTTTAAATTAACCAGGCCCCTGAAAACTATGGTAAAATAGGTCTGTAGAAAAACGAACATTGAGGAGTTTTCGGAAATGATTAGTCTTCCCAGTGGAGAATTTTTAGAGTTAACAATAAAAGAATTAATGATACCATCAGAGCGGGTTGCACATGTGCAAATCGGAAATAATCTTGAGCATGCATTGCTAGTACTTACGAAAAGTGGATATACAGCTATACCGGTATTAGATCCACATTACAAACTACATGGGTTAATTAGCACCCCGATTATTATGGATTCAATTCTGGGGCTTGAACGAATTGAATTTGAAAAGCTTGAAAACAAACGGGTGGAAGAGGTAATGAAGAGATTGATACCAAGGGTAGTGGTATCTGATTCAATCATTGTCTGCTTAGATGTACTTGTGAGTCATCCGTTTCTTTGTGTTGAAAACGAAGATGGATTTTTTGAAGGAATTTTACCAAGGAGTACCGTTTTAAATCAATTAAATAAAATTGTAAAAAGATTTAAAAAACAATGAAAGATTTAGCTCCCAAAAGGGGGCTATATTTTTTCGGTTAGAGGTGTTCTGATGGAAACAGATCGTGAAAATTCTCCTGTGAATAGCACTCAAAAAAGGCAAACAAAAAAATCGCTTGTGCTTGCCTCGGTGATGCTGGCAATGTTTATGGGTGCGATTGAAGCGACGATAGTTTCAACCGCGATGCCGGCAATTGTTGCGGATTTGGGCGGGTTCAAACTTTATAGCTGGGTATTTTCTGCTTATTTGTTAATGAATGCTGTTACCGTTCTAATCTATGGGAAATTGTCGGATTTATTTGGCCGAAAGCCGATTCTGACAGTCGGAATTATTATATTTTTAATTGGTTCTGTTCTTTGCGGCTTTTCCACATCCATGAAGACGCTAATCATTTTTCGCTGCATTCAAGGGTTTGGTGCAGGAGCAGTTACACCAATAGCAACGACTATCGTCGGAGATATTTACACTGCAGAAGAAAGGGCAAAAATCCAAGGATATCTTTCAAGTGTTTGGGGGATTTCTGCCATTACTGGGCCGGCAATCGGGGGATTACTTGTCCAATATGTAAGTTGGCATTATGTTTTTTGGATTAACATTCCTTTAGGGATTTTATCATTAGTCGGACTTTGGCTGTTTTTACATGAAAATATAGAAAAGAAAAAACATGAAATAGACTATTGGGGTGCCATTCTTTTAACCATAACGGTTTCAACGCTCATGTTTGTCCTTGTTGAGGGCGGAGGCAAATGGGGATCATGGCAAATTGTAAGTCTAATTATTTTATCAGGGGTTGCTTTGACTGCGTTTATTGTTCATGAAGGGCGCGCTTCTGAACCAGTCATGCCCTTTTCGATTTGGAAGGAACGATCCATTTTTATCGCGAATATTACCTCACTGACAACTGGCGTCATGTTAATTGGGATCTCCAGCTTTTTACCGACTTTTGTGCAGGGTGTTATGGAACAAACCCCGATTGTAGCTGGGTTTACGCTTACCACGATGTCAATCGGCTGGCCAATAGCATCGACACTGTCGGGTCGAATGCTGATCACAATCGGGTACCGGAAAACCTCGATCATTGGTGGGGCTTTCTTAATTATCGGGAGTATTGCATTCGTGACGATGTCGGCTTCGTCTGGCCCGGTTTGGGCAGCAGTTGGTTCCTTTTTTATTGGTCTAGGTATGGGACTGACATCTACTGCATTTATTGTCTCGATTCAAAGTTCTGTTGGCTGGGAGCAAAGGGGAATTGCCACAGCAGCAAATATGTTCATGCGAAATCTTGGCAACACAATTGGTGCCGCTTTGTTGGGGGGTATCCTTAATAACCGTATGATCAACTATTTTAGTCAACATGATCATTCCTTAACAGTGGATGACGCTAACATGCTCTTAAAAGCAAGTGACCGGAATAACCTGAGTGAATCTGTCAAAAGTATTTTACAGGATGGACTGACATTTTCTTTACACGCTGTTTATTATGTGGTTCTCACCTTTGCTATCGTTAGTTTACTATTAATACTATTTATTCCGAAAAAAAACAATGGCTCTGTATAAATTCTCAGGGTTTTTTAAGGAGTGTTTTCTTGTCCTCATTATCAGAATATCAATTATTATCTGTATTGGCGCAGGAAATGAATATGCGTAAGGCGTCGGAGCGATTATTTGTTTCGCAGCCGGCCCTTTCACAGCGTTTACAGACAATCGAAAAAGAGTGGGGAACGAAATTATTTATCCGCTCACAAAAAGGGTTGGCATTAACCCCTTCAGGTGAACATGTCATTGATTTTGTTAACGACGTTCTTATTAAGCAAGAAAAGGTTCGCGAAACTATTCATTCTCTCCAAGCAGGAGTTTCCGGAACATTGAAAATTGCTGTGGCTTCGATTGTAGGACAAAATTGGCTGCCGCAAGTTTTAAAGAAGTTTATTGATAAGTATCCACAAGCAAAGATTTCTTTAATAACGGGTTGGAGCAGTGAAATTTTGAAATGCTTATACGATGATCAAGTACATATTGGAATTATCCGTGGAACACCGGATTGGAAAGGGATAAAAGTACATCTATTTAACGACCCGCTATATTTAGTTGATCGGGAAATTACAAAACCAGAACAAATACTAGCAACCGATCGTCCGTTTATTCAATTTAAAAGTGACTCAAACTATTATCAGGAGATTCAAGATTGGTGGATGCGCAACTTTAAAACCTCTCCTAAGAGGACTGTTGTCGTTGATCAAATTGAAACTTGTAAGCAGATGGCCTTTAACGGTATTGGCTACGCAATTTTGCCGTCTATTACCCTAACGAAGGCTGAAAAGGATATTTTCAAAATACCACTAGTGGATGAGAATAATGAACCGTTAAAACGGGATACATGGCTTTTAGGGTATGAGTCTGCATTTCAATTAAAGCAAGTATCAGCCTTTGTCGAGCTAATTAAGGAACACATCGCTGAATCTTCAGAAGATTAGTGTTGTTTTTCTTGTCTTCGATACTTTTGTTTGTTAAAGTATTTTTTAGTACATAACAATAGGGGGTAAAATGATGAAAATGATGGATGCGAATGAAATTATTTCTTTTATTCAAAATAGCAAAAAATCTACACCGGTTAAAGTTTACTTAAAGGGTGAGCTAGAAGGAATCGATTTTGGGAGCAGTGCAAAAGCATTTATTAATGGAAACACAGGTGTTGTTTTTGGTGAATGGTCTGAAATCAACGCAGCGCTCGAAGCGAATAAAGCAAAAGTTGAAGATTTTGTGGTCGAAAATGACCGCCGTAATTCAGCTATTCCATTGCTAGATACAAAATACATTAATGCTCGGATTGAGCCGGGCGTCACCATTCGGGACCAAGTGGAAATCGGTGATAATGCAGTTATTATGATGGGCGCTGTGATTAATATTGGAGCTGTAATTGGTGAAAAATCGATGATAGATATGGGTGCTGTCCTCGGTGGAAGAGCAACAGTCGGAAAGAATTGTCACATCGGTGCCGGTACCGTTTTAGCGGGTGTTATTGAGCCGCCATCTGCAAAACCCGTGATTATCGAGGATGATGTTCTTATCGGTGCAAATGCCGTAGTTCTTGAAGGTGTCACAGTAGGAACGGGATCTGTTGTAGCAGCTGGGGCAGTGGTTACTCAAGACGTCGCTCCATATACAGTTGTTGCCGGGATGCCAGCAAGAAAAATTAAAGATATTGATGAAAAAACAAAATCAAAAACCGAAATCATGCAAGAGCTTCGTCAAATATAAAAAGATTTCAGGCGTGGATTCCTAGTCCACGCTTCTTTTTTAAAAGGAGAGTTAAATAGATGAACCCATTAATCAAAATTCGCCGTGACCTCCATCAGATACCGGAACTAGGTTTTCAAGAATTTAAAACGCAAGCCTATTTATTGGATTACATACAATCATTGCCTCAGGATCGCATTTTAATTAAAAAATGGAAAACAGGCTTAATTGTAAAAATCAATGGTCTAAAACCTGCTAAAACAATCGGATACCGTACGGATATAGATGGTCTGCCAATAGAAGAAGATACAGAATTACCATTTTCATCTGCACATGAGGCAAGAATGCATGCCTGTGGTCATGATTTTCATATGACCATCGCACTTGGCGTTCTAACACATTTTGTCCGAAATCCCATTAATGATGACCTTCTGTTTATCTTTCAACCTGCTGAGGAAGGACCAGGTGGGGCAGAACCCATGTTGAAATCAGAGGAGATGCAGGAATGGATGCCTGATTTCATTTTTGCCCTTCATATTGCACCGGAATATCCTGTTGGAACAATTGCTCTAAAAGAAGGTTTGCTATTTGCCAATACCTCTGAATTGTTTATTGACTTAAAGGGTAAAGGCGGTCATGCTGCAAGACCACACGAAACAAATGATATGGTGATTGCAGCTTGTACGCTCGTTACGCAGCTGCAAACCATTATCTCAAGAAATGTCGATCCGTTAGATAGTGCAGTTATTACGGTTGGTAAAATCAGTGGTGGAACGGTTCAAAATATTATCGCTGAAAAGGCAAGACTTGAGGGAACGATTCGCACTTTATCACCGGAATCGATGAAAAAGGTAAGGCATCGTATTGATGCGCTTGTTAAAGGGATTGAAACAGGCTTTGAATGTGAAGCGGTTATTGACTATGGTTCCATGTACCATCAAGTATATAACACGGAAACCGTTACTAGAGAGTTTATTAACTGTGTTGATCAGGATCCGGAAATAAATGTGATCGAATGTACCGAGGCGATGACAGGCGAGGATTTTGGTTACATGCTTAAAGAAATCCCTGGACTTATGTTTTGGCTCGGTGTCGACTCAACTTTTGGTCTGCATCATGCAAAATTAAATCCCAATGAGGCGGCGATTGATGTAGCTATAAAAGTTATGACACGCTATATAACCTTCAAAGGGAATCACTCTATTTAATTTAGTTAATACAAGTCATTTTATTTGGTTCTGGCAGTTAATCATGTTACTATGTAAAAGGAATATTGTTACATATTGTCGTTTAATCTCGTTAGAAATAGGTAAAACTGACTAAAGGGATTAGCTAGTATTAAATAATTATTTGGAGGGATTCTGATGCCAGAACGTATGGTAGGCAAACAAGCTCCACGCTTTGAAATGGATGCTGTAATGCCAAACAAAGAATTTAAAAAAGTAAGTCTTGAAGAAAACATGAAAAATGATAAATGGACTGTATTGTTCTTCTACCCAATGGACTTTACTTTTGTATGTCCAACTGAAATTACAGCAATGTCTGATCGTTACGAAGAGTTTGATGACCTAGATGCAGTTGTTATTGGGGCGTCAACTGACACCATCCATACACACCTTGCATGGATTAAAACAGACCGTAAAGAAAATGGTCTTGGTGAGTTAAACTATCCACTAGCTGCAGATACAAACCATGTTGTTGCACGTGATTATGGTGTTTTAATTGAAGAAGAAGGTATTGCCCTTCGCGGTTTATTCATCATTGATCCAGAAGGCGAATTAAAATATTCTGTTGTCAACCACAACAATATTGGCCGTGACGTAGATGAAACTTTACGTGTACTCCAAGCATTACAAACTGGCGGTCTTTGCCCTGCAAACTGGAAGCCAGGACAAGCTACATTAAACGTATAATTTAACAAAACAAGATAGACCTAACCTTCCATAAGTGTTAGGTCTATTTTAAAATAGGGGGGTTACCATGAAATTACGTGAACAAATGCCAGAGCTAACCGGCGCAACCGAATGGTTAAATGGTCAAGTAACGAAAGAAGACCTAATCGGCGACAAGCCAACATTGCTTCATTTTTGGTCAATAAGCTGCCATCTGTGTAAGGAAGCTATGCCGCAGGTAAATCAATTCCGTGATGATTTTAAAGAGAAATTAAATGTAGTTGCAGTTCATATGCCACGATCAGAAGATGATTTAAATCTTGAAGAAATCAAGAAAGTAGCTGCAGAGCACGGAATTACACAACCTATTTTTGTGGATAGTGAACATAAACTTACAGAAGCCTTTGAAAATCAATACGTTCCTGCGTATTATGTATTCGATCGTGATGGCAAGCTTCGTCACTTCCAAGCTGGCGGAAGCGGTATGAAAATGCTAGAGAAACGCGTCAATCGTGTATTAGACGAATTGGAAAAAACAGAATAGAAACAGAAAAATAGCTGTTCGTTATCATTAACGGACAGCTATTTTTCTGTTTCTGCTGTAACCTTGTTTCCCTTTTATCGTCCGTATTAGTAATTATAGAAAAAAGGGGTGCCAAGGGAATGAAAAAGCTAGTAAAGGTATTTCCGGTTTTTGTAATCGCGATAATAATAGGAATAACCGGCTGCAGTTCGAGCAGCAAGAGCGAAGACCGTGCAAAAATGAGTATGGATAATAAAACAGAAATGGATTCGTCGCAGTCGGGCAGTGGTGAGCAACCGGCTCTAGTGGCAACAGATAATAAAGCAAAGGCAAATCAATCAACATCCACTGTAAATTTGGAGGTACCAAACCAGATGGTAATCTATCAGGCTGACCTCCAGTTACGCGTAAAAAAATTTGAGCAAACTGTCCGAAGCTTGGAGGAAAAAGCAGAGAAATATGGCGGTTATATCGCTGAGTCCAATGTGTCCAGAGAAGGAAATGAGCAGGTTAGCGGCAGTCTGAAAATAAGAATACCACAAAAGTATTTTCAAGATTTTTTACATGATGCTGAGGGGCAAGCGGCAGAAGTGCTGCAGAGGAATATCACCGGTCAGGATGTCACAGAGGAATATGTCGACTTAGAATCAAGACTGAAATCAAAAAGAGTCGTTGAGGAACGGCTTCTGGCCTTTATGAAGGACGCAGTAAAAACGGAAGATTTACTGAAAATTTCAACGGATTTAGCGGCTGTTCAAGAAGAAATTGAAATGATTGAAGGAAGAATGAAGTTCCTAGAAAACCAAACATCACTTTCGACAGTGACGATTACCCTTTATGAAAATAAGGTCATTATTCCGAACATAGATAAAGACAAGTTAAATACTTGGGAAAAAACAAAACAGCAATTTATGAAAAGTACCAATCTGTTATTAGCCGGCCTATCAGGATTAGTTGTATTTATAATTGGAAACATACCAGTTTTGGCCATTTTTATCATTATTGGAATTTTTCTTTTTGTATTTTATAAAAAAAGGAAAAATAGAAATAGTCAAGGTTAAGTAGTGATAACTCTCTCTATAAAAAAAAGCTGAAGAATGCTACAATAAACATCATATTGGATTATTGCTTTTTTCGGGGGAGTTTATTTATGAAGAAGAGTTTTGCTGTCATAGGGCTGGGAAGGTTTGGGGGAAGTATTTGCCGTACTTTAACTGATGAAGGAATGGAAGTATTAGGTATTGATGAAAATGAAGAACGTGTAAATGAGTTTGCCATGATTGCGTCCCATGCGGTAGTTGGTGATTCAACGGATGAAAACGTCTTAAAAAGTTTAGGAATTCGCAATTTCGACCATGTGATTGTTGCGATTGGCGATGATATTCAGGCAAGTATTCTCACAACCCTTATCTTAAAGGAATTAGGGGTAGGCCGTGTTACAGCAAAGGCCCAAAATGATTATCATGAAAAAGTTCTTCGGAAAATAGGCGCCGACCATGTTGTCCATCCGGAGAGGGACATGGGAAGAAGGATTGCCCATAATATGGCTTCAAGTAATGTTGTTGATTATCTTGAGCTCTCGGATGAACATAGTATTGTCGAAATTGTGGCAAATGGAAAATTAAGCGGTCGCACCATAATGGATATGGATATTCGTAAGAAATATGGATTAAATATTGTCGCCATTAAAAGGGGAGAAGAAATTATTGTATCCCCGCAAGCAAAAGAAACGCTATATGAAAATGACGTGTTAATTGTGATTGGTAATGACACGGATATCGACAGATTTGAAAAAAAAGTGCTGGAATAAAAAACGGAAATGCTCTAATTAGGGCATTTCCGTTTTTTTATTCTTACACTTCCATTATAATCGGTAAAATCATTGGTCTTCGCTTTGTTTTTTCGTATAAGAAAGGTGCTAATGTATCCGTGATTTCATTCTTAATTTCTGACCACTGGCTTGTCTTTCTTTCCATTACTTTATTTAAGTGTTTGGTTATCAGATTTTGAGCGTCATTGATAAGGTCGCCGGATTCCCGCATATAAACAAATCCGCGAGAAATGAGATCCGGGCCGGAAGCGATTTTAAAATCTTTCATATTAATGCTCACAACAACGACAACTAACCCTTCTTCTGACAGAATTCTACGATCCCTTAATACGATATTTCCAATATCACCCACACCGCTGCCATCAATATAAACAGATCCAGATGGAATCTTACCGGCTACTTGAGCCGTTTGGTCAGAAAGAGCGAGTACTTCGCCGTTGTCCATAATAAAACAATTTTCTTCTTCAACACCGCAATCGACAGCAAGCTTTGCATGCATTTTCTGCATCCTGTATTCACCATGAATCGGCATAAAGAATTTTGGTTTAATTAACCTGAGCATTAATTTTTGTTCTTCTTGTCCTCCGTGTCCAGAGGTATGGATGTTACTTAATTTCCCGTGAATGACTTCCGCGCCAGCACGGTATAGCAAATTAATCGTTCTGCTGACACTGATTGTGTTTCCTGGGATTGGTGACGATGAAAATACGACAGTATCGCCAGGAATAATTTGAATTTGTCTGTGCGTCCCATTGGCAATACGAGAAAGGGCTGCCATTGTTTCACCTTGACTTCCTGTACAAAGAATGGTGACCTTATCAGCGGGCAATCGGTTAATTTGATTTGGTTCAATAAATGTTTCCTTTGGCGCCATAATATACCCTAAGTCAATTCCAATATTGATCGCGGCTTCCATACTTCGGCCAAAAACGGCAACTTTTCTTCCATTCTCCACCGCAGCCTCTACCACTTGTTGCAGCCTGTGGATATTAGAAGCAAAGGTAGCAAAAATGATCCGCCCATCCACTTTTCTAAAAATATCTTGGATGCTTTCGCCAACCCGGCGTTCAGACATGGTGAAATCAGGAATTTCACTATTTGTACTATCTGAAAGTAGACACAAAACACCTTCTTTTCCGATCTCCGCCATTTTGGTTAAATTGGCTGGTTCCCCTACAGGAGTAAAATCAAATTTAAAATCACCCGTATGGACAATTTGTCCCGGTGGTGTTTTTACGACAATCCCGTAGGAATCAGGAATACTATGGGTAGTTCGGAAGAAGGTTACCGATGTTTTGCGGAATTTAATAACATCGTCTTCTTTAATTTCAATTAATTTAGCATTCCTAAGCAGACCGTGCTCTTCCAATTTATTTTTAATTAGCCCCAGCGCAAGTTTGCCGCCGTAGATGGGGATATTTACTTCGCGCAATAAATAGGGGATTCCGCCAATGTGGTCTTCATGTCCGTGTGTGACAAATAAACCTTTTATTTTTTCTTCATTTTTTACTAAATAAGTGTAATCAGGTATAACATAATCAATGCCTAATAATTCATCCTCAGGGAATTTAATTCCGGCATCGATTAAAATAATTTCATCCTGGAACTGCACTGCATACGTGTTTTTGCCAATTTCGCCTAAACCTCCGAGGGCAAAAACAGCCGTTTGATCATTTTTTACAAATTTCATAAATTATTCAATCTCCAATACTTTAAAGTCTTCATTTTGTTGTTCGTATTCTAAAAATGCCCCTGTAACTTCCTGTACAAATTCAACATTATATCCTCGGTCGGCAATTTTAATGCGAACCTCTCTTGCTGAATCTCCTTTTATAAAAAGGGTTTTAGTGTTTTCTCTTACAGGGACCTGACTAATGCTTTCTTGATAATATACTTTATATATCATGACAAATTCGCTCCTTACTCAATCATAACTTTTTCTATTATATATAATATTTTCATCTTTTTCATTTATTTTCTTTGGAAGACCATGGACTATTTATGAAAAAGTATGTAAAAATCACCTATTTTTACAATTTACAATAACGAATGAGCCCTTCGCAAGTTTGAAGGGCCCTTAAAAATAGTTAGGCAATGGATTTTTTTCTGAGTAAATCTTTCCACTGTTTTAAAAGCTTTTTCCTTAGCTTCTTTAACATAGTGGATCATCTCCTTACCTCTTATTTTATACGAACCTTGTCCAATGTAAAGCTTGCTAGGGCAGATAATCGAAATTATTTAAAAAATAAATGTTTTTACCTATTATTATATGATGAATCCGCTGATTTTTTCATGGATAAACATGGAATTTACAATGCCCCACTACAAAAAAAAACACCGGCCGCAAATAAAGGCCTGTGTTTCACCTTATCTTTCGATAGCAATTGCACCTTCGATTGCCATAAATGGATCTTGTTTATTGATATAGTCATAAAACATGATGCCATTGAGGTGATCGATTTCATGTTGAAAACAAATAGCAGCAAGTCCTTTTAAGCGGAGTTTGACCACTTCACCGGCAAGAGTGATTCCCTTAACCGTAACCCTTGCATGTCTTGGAACAAACCCCGGAATTGGTTCGTCCACAGAAAGACAGCCTTCACCTGCTTGTAAATACGATTTTTCAACAGAGTGGCTGATGATTTTTGGGTTAAACAAGGCATAGCTATAAAGCTTTCCGGTGTCGTCAGATAAATGAACGGCAATCATCCGTTTCGAAACATTTATTTGCGGAGCAGCTAAACCAATTCCCGGGCGTAAACTATATTCCGTAGCAATTTCGCCATTTTGGCTATTAATCACATATTCTAAAAGGCTGGATAAAATTTGTTGATCCTCTTCTGATGGCGGCATGGCGACTTCCGCAGCCACCTTTCTAAGGGTGGGATGGCCATCTCTAATAATATCCTCCATCGTTACCATGAACCTTCACTCCTGTGTTCAAAAAAGTTATTAGCAATCATTAGTCTATCAAACATTAGATGAAATGTTAACAATTGATTGATTGAACATCCGTATTTTTTACTCCATGAATATTGTCAAACAAATAAAGTATAGATATAGTTAAAGTTGGCAGCAGTTAGGAGGTTTCAAGGTGTTGTGTAAACGAAGCAGTCGTTATTTACTATCTATTGCAGCTATATCAGTGTTCATTTTATCGGGTTGTGTTGGAAACAAGACACCCGCTGAAAAGATGTATGACGTATTAGAGGATGTAGTAGCAAAAGAAAAGGTTTTTGAAGAACAACAGGATCCGCTTGTTACGTTGGAAAAGAAAGAGAAAAGGATATATGACCAAATTATTGAACTTGGAATGAAAGAATACGACCAGATCGTAAAGCTTTCAGATGAAGCAATCCAATTAACCGATGAAAGAAAAAAGCATATGGAAAAAGAAACAAAAAGCTTGAAAGAGTCAGAGCAGGCATTTAAAAAGATTGCAGACATTAAAGATGAATTTGATGATACTGAAGTTATAAAAACGGCTAATGAATTAAACGATGTTATGATGCAGCGGTATCAAGCACATGAATGGTTATATAAGGAATATTCTGATGCTTTAACATATGATAAAGAATTATATGGAATGTTTAAAAACAAGAACCTGCCCTTAGAAGATCTTGAAGCGCAGGTAAATAAATTAAACGATCAGTATAAACAGGTTTTTGACGCCAATGAAAAGTTTAATATGCTGACGGATCAATATAATGATAAGAAGCAATCGTTTTATAAAAAGGCAGGATTAAAATCGAATAAATAATCGTCTCTCCATCGATTAGCATCGGCCGACAAGAGTCGATGCTTTTTTCTATATTATAACAATGAAAATTATGGCGGGATTTTATATAACAGATTTGGGTTTAATGCTGGTACAGTTGTTAGATTTGAATTTATAGTTTTTATCGTGTTAATGATGGAAAATAATGATACATAGTATTTGACGGGTAAAAAATATTGATGTAAACTCATAAGTGTGCTGAAAAATTGTATTAATGATGTTACATAAAAGAGTAATACAGAATAAAATGATGATGAAATAATCTTTTCATGTTTTATCATATTTCCATTACGCTTTTAATCTCTGCTTTTTGGGTAATCTAACTTAGTGGATTTATTTTTAAAATTAAGCTCTGAATAGAAAGGAAGAGGTGACCAAAATGGCTTCTAAACTTAAGAACGCCCAGCTTGATGCGAGAGTAGCGCTCGAGACTGTAGAAGATCAATTTCAAACGCTTCAAATTCTTAATGAACAAGGTGAGGTAGTTAACGAGGCAGCAATGCCTAACCTAACAGATGAACAACTCCAGGAATTAATGCGCCGCATGGTTTATACAAGAATTCTTGATCAGCGTTCTATTTCTTTAAATCGTCAAGGGAGATTGGGTTTCTATGCGCCAACTGCTGGACAAGAAGCTTCTCAATTGGCTTCACAGTTTGCGCTTGAAAAAGAAGATTTTATTTTACCTGGATATCGTGATGTTCCGCAGATTGTTTGGCACGGATTACCGTTATCGCAAGCATTTTTGTGGTCAAGAGGACATTTTCAAGGCGGGCAGATTCCTGAAGGAGTTAATATTGCTATTCCTCAAATCATTATCGGCGCCCAATATGTTCAGACTGCCGGTGTAGCACTAGGTATGAAAAAACGTGGAGCAAAAGCAGTTGCTATTACTTATACAGGTGACGGTGGAACATCGCAAGGAGATTTCTATGAAGGAATTAACTTTGCTGGTGCATTTAAAGCTCCTGCGATCTTTATTATTCAAAACAACCGTTTTGCTATTTCAACACCTCGCGAAAAACAAACAGCTGCCCAAACACTTGCACAAAAAGCTGTTGCAGCGGGTATCCCTGGTATCGTAGTTGATGGTATGGATCCATTGGCTGTTTACGCGGCAACACATGATGCACGTGAGCGTGCACTTAATGGTGAAGGTCCAACTCTTATCGAAACATTAACATACCGTTATGGCCCGCACACAATGGCAGGTGATGACCCTACTCGTTACCGTACCGCTGATTTGGACAATGAGTGGGAAAAGAAAGATCCGCTTGTCCGTTTCCGTAAGTTCCTTGAAAACAAAGGACTTTGGAGTGAAGAAAAGGAAAACCAAGTAATTGAACAAGCTAAAGAAGATATTAAAGAGGCAATTAAAATTGCGGATGCTGCTCCTAAACAAAAGGTGACAGATCTCATCTCCATTATGTATGAAGATATGCCTTTTAACTTAAAAGAACAATTTGAAATTTATAAAGAAAAGGAGTCGAAGTAAGCCATGGCTCAAATGACAATGATCCAAGCAATTACAGATGCATTACGTACGGAATTACGTAATGATCCGAATGTGTTAGTATTCGGTGAAGACGTGGGTTTAAATGGCGGTGTATTCCGTGCGACAGAAGGACTGCAAAACGAATTTGGCGAAGATCGTGTATTTGACACACCACTTGCTGAATCAGGTATTGGCGGTTTAGCGGTCGGTCTTAGTTTACAAGGCTTCCGTCCTGTACCAGAAATTCAATTCTTCGGGTTTGTTTTTGAAGTAATGGATTCTATCTCTGGTCAGGCTGCCCGTCTTCGTTATCGTACAGGAGGAAAATTTAATGCTCCTGTAACATTCCGTTCGCCTTTTGGAGGCGGCGTACATACACCAGATATGCACGCTGACAGCTTAGAAGGTCTTATGGCACAATCACCTGGTGTGAAAGTTGTCATTCCGTCAACACCATATGACGCTAAAGGTCTTCTTATTTCATCTATCCGTGACAATGATCCGGTTATCTTCCTTGAGCACATGAAGTTATATCGTTCATTCCGTCAGGAAGTACCAGAAGAGGAATATACGATTCCGCTAGGGAAAGCTGACGTGAAACGAGAAGGCAAAGACGTGTCCATAGTTACTTATGGTGCAATGGTTCACGAATCCTTAAAAGCTGCAGAAGAGCTAGAGAAAGAAGGGTACTCTGCTGAAGTAATCGATTTACGTACAGTAAGCCCGATTGATATTGAAACCATTATTGCCTCTGTAGAAAAAACAGGTCGTGCGATTGTTGTTCAAGAAGCACAAAAACAAGCTGGTATTGCCGCCAACGTCGTAGCGGAAATTAACGACCGTGCCATTTTGAGCTTAGAAGCGCCTGTACTGCGAGTTGCGGCACCAGATACTGTATTTTCGTTCCCGCAAGCGGAATCCGTTTGGCTTCCTAATTATAAAGATATAATCGAAACAGCTAAAAAGGTATTAAACTTCTAAAACTATGCAGGGGTTACACCTGTAGAGTTCGCAATATATTCGGGAAAGGTTTTTCTTTTCCCGTTTTCATCGTAGCAAAGTTGACAAAAATTTACGTAAAAATAGGAGATGAATCTCAGTGTCATTTCAATTTAAAATGCCTGACATCGGTGAAGGTATTCACGAAGGGGAAATCGTCAAATGGTTTGTAAAGCCAGGTGATAAAGTCCAAGAAGATGATGTCCTATGTGAAATACAAAATGATAAAGCAGTGGTTGAAATCCCATCCCCAGTTGAAGGGACAGTTCAGGAAGTTTTAGTAGGTGAAGGAACCGTTGCTACAGTTGGCCAGGTTCTTGTTACCTTTGATGCACCTGGTTATGAGAACCTGCAATTTAAAGGCGATGACCATGCTGAAGAAGCACCAAAACAAGAGGAAGCACCTACAGCTCCTGTGCAAGAGGAAAAACAAGAAACGGCGGCTCCAGCACAGCAACAGGCTGAGGCAGATCCGAATCGCCGAGTAATTGCAATGCCATCTGTTCGTAAATATGCACGTGAAAAAGGTGTTGAAATTCGTCTTGTTGCTGGTTCCGGAGATAACGGACGTGTCCTTAAGACAGATATTGATGCATTCTTAAACGGCGGTGCTGCAACCCAAGCTCCAGAAACAGTGTCAGCTACAGCGGCTGAAGAAGCCAATACAGAGGCTCCAAAGGCTGCTGCGCAGGTTCCACAAGGTGAATATCCGGAAACAAGGGAAAAAATGAGCGGCATTCGTAAAGCAATTGCTAAAGCAATGGTTAACTCTAAACACACTGCACCACATGTAACATTAATGGATGAAGTGGATGTAGCAAAACTTGTTACACATCGTAAGAAATTCAAGGAAGTAGCTGCAGCAAAGGGTATTAAGCTTACTTTCTTACCATACATCGTAAAAGCTTTAACAAGTGCATTACGTGAATTCCCAGCGTTAAATACATCACTTGATGATGCTACGAGTGAAATCATTCATAAGCATTACTACAATATTGGGATTGCCGCAGATACAGAAAAAGGCTTGCTAGTACCGGTTGTTAAGGATGCTGACCGTAAATCTGTTTTCACTATTTCAAATGAAATTAATGAATTAGCAGGCAAAGCTCGCGATGGTAAACTTGCTCCGAATGAAATGAAAGGTGCATCATGCACAATTTCAAACATTGGTTCTGCCGGTGGACAATGGTTTACTCCTGTTATTAATCATCCAGAAGTAGCTATTTTAGGTGTTGGCCGGATTGCTGAAAAACCAATTGTGAAAAATGGCGAGATTATTGCTGCTCCTGTTTTGGCACTTTCATTGAGTTTTGATCACCGGATGATTGACGGTGCCACTGCACAAAATGCATTAAATCATATTAAACGTTTATTGAACGATCCTGAATTATTGTTAATGGAGGCGTAATCTAATGGTCGTTGGAGATTTCCCTATTGAAACAGATACTATAGTCATCGGTTCAGGCCCTGGCGGATACGTGGCAGCCATTCGTGCTGCCCAGCTGGGTCAAAAAGTAACGATTGTTGAAAAGGAATATGTTGGCGGTGTATGTTTAAATGTTGGCTGTATCCCATCTAAAGCATTGATTGCAGCGGGCCACCGTTATGAAACAGCGATGCATTCTGAGTCATTCGGAATAACAGCTGAAAATGTAAAAGTTGATTTTTCTAAGGTTCAGGAATTTAAAGCTGGAATCGTCAAAAAATTAACAGGCGGTGTGGCAGGATTATTAAAAGGAAACAAAGTTAACATTGTTAACGGTGAAGCATACTTTGTGGATGCCAATACATTACGTGTAATGGATGAAAATTCTGCCCAAACGTATACCTTTAAAAATGCTATTGTTGCGACGGGTTCCCGTCCAATTGAGCTTCCAACTTTTAAATATTCAAAACGTATCCTAAATTCTACCGGAGCACTTAACTTAAATGAAATTCCTGAAAAAATCGTTGTGATCGGTGGCGGTGTAATCGGAATTGAGCTTGGCGGTGCCTACGCAAACTTTGGCAGCCAAGTGACTATTTTAGAGGGTGCAGATGAGATTTTAGGTATGGGTATTTTTGATAAGCAAATGGCATCTCTTGTAAAGCGCAATATGAAGAAAAAGGGCGCAGAATTCTTTACAAAAGCATTGGCTAAAGGTGTAGAAGAAACTGAAAACGGTGTGGTAGTCACATTTGAAACAAAAGGCGAAGAGAAGAAAATCGAAGCCGATTACGTATTTGTAATGGTTGGCCGCCGTCCAAACACTGATGAAATGGGCTTAGAACAAGCTGGTGTAAAAATGAGCGAACGCGGACTTATTGAAATCGACAAACAATGCCGTACGAATGTCAGCAATATTTACGCGATTGGTGATGTTGTTCAAGGACCGCAATTAGCGCACAAAGCATCCTATGAGGCTAAAATTGCCGCCGAGGCTATTTCTGGTCATTCTTCTGAAATTGATTACTTAGGAATTCCGGCTGTCGTCTTTTCAGAACCTGAGTTAGCATCAGTTGGCTATACAGAAGTACAAGCGAAAGAAGAAGGTATTGAAGTGAATGCTTCTAAATTCCCATTTGCTGCAAATGGACGTGCCTTATCCCTTGATAGCGGTGATGGATTCTTAAAATTAATCACTCGTAAAGAAGACGGTCTGGTAATTGGCGCGCAAATTGCTGGAGCAAGTGCATCAGATATGATTGCCGAGTTAGGATTAGCGATTGAGGCAGGGATGACTGCTGAGGATTTAGCTATGACTATCCATGCCCACCCAACACTTGGTGAAATAACTATGGAAGCAGCAGAAGTTGCTCTTGGAACCCCAATTCACATCATTAAATAATAAAGAAATAAAGTCCTTTCGTTAAAAAACGAAAGGACTTTATTTTTTTGTGGAGAATTAGTTAAAAATGAAAAATATCCCTTTCCACTAGAACATATACTTGTAAGACTAGATGTTTTTGTTCATTCTTAAAATCAATGGATTTTGAGTGGTGATAAAATATGAGAAACTATGTGGTCATATTGCTCCAGTTTATTATCTGGAGCGGCTATACGCTGATAGAATGGATTTCAAAACATGATCAGCTCATTTATAAAGTAATCATGTTTTTTATATTTTTCTATTTGGCCTTTATATTAGGAAACCAAGTGACAAAATCAAATCGAAAAACACTCTTCATAACTGTACTTAGTTTAGTTATTTATACTTCGATTCACTATACAATGGCTCAATTTTTGCATTAAAAAAGCTCCGAAAGGGAGCTTTTACTTTCTTGGGTAGTAATACATGATTCTTTCGTTAAAGAGATGCAGTTCACCTTGCAGCTTTTTAGCAAGGAATTTAGCAAATTCGTTTGCCTTACCTTTGTCTCCATGAGTAGATTTTTCAGGCAGAGTGATTTGAATGTTCACCTGCTCGCTTTCCTGTCCATCCTCACTGCGAACAGTTTCTGTGTCAACACCAATTAATATAGCATAATAGCGTTCATGATCTGAATGTAAATAAAACCACTTTCCTTTGCCATCCTCTGTTTCTTTTATTTCATACGGAAAGGCAGTATCTCCGTATTGCCAATTCAATTGATCGCCCGTTTTAGTAGTAATATTTTTATAGTAATGAAATAAGTCCTTTACCTCTTCAATTGTTACTGTTTGTTTAGCAGATGAGGGCACAAGCTTAATAAATGCGTTTTCAGCCATCATCATTCCCCCCCTATAGTCAATTGATTATGCAATTCTATTCTAGCATTGATTAAAAAGTACTGACAACACTTACCGAGATAAATAACCAAGTTTCTTGTTATTTTTAAAAAAGTGAATTATAATAATATTCTAAATACTTGAGGAAAAGGAGGGGCTATATGGAACTATTTGATAAACTCTATGATGAGCATGAAAATGCAAAGGTGAGGTTCATTGGCTTTACCACAGAAGATACTCGTTATGATTTCGGTATTATTTACACGAATTTGTTTTTTGGAAAACCACTGGTTGTCTGCATGCAAACAGGCCGTTCAACTCTCCTCGACCCTAAAGACATTGAAGATATTGACTACCTTCAAACTGTATTCCGTATCCCAGATAAACAACAGGCATCAGATTTAGCAGATTTTTTTAGCACTACACTTCCATCTATTCCTTTTGTCACCCAATATGAGTAAAATATTTTGAGAAAGGACCCCAAAAGGGTCCTTTTTTAATAAAATATTTTTAATGTGACATACAATTTAGGCTTGAAAAATTAAATGTGATATATTATTATTACATTAAGGATGTTTAAACGCTTTCAAAAATCATGATCATTCAATTAAGAAAAGGGGATTGAACAGATGGGTACTCTTGTATGCCAAACTTGTAACTCTACTATTGATCATTTTGAAGATGAAAAAGTAACAGTGCTTTATTCGAAGTGTAACTGTTGCGATGACCATCACAATGCAGAAGAGAAATAAATTTTATTAACCATTCATATAAAAATTGAAAACAGGATTCCTTCCCGGAATCCTGTATTTTTATGGGTATCGTTATTTTATTGCTTTATATTCCTTGATAACATGAATAAATTTAATTTCATCGTCTTCAGGACCTTGAACAGGCAATCCTGCCTCAAGATTTTCATGAATGTAATGAAGGTTTTCTTTTGTAATGATTTCGCCGGGAATAAAGATTGGGATCCCTGGTGGGTACACCATAACAAATTCAGCAATGATTCTGCCTTCCGATTCTGCAAAAGGAATGACTTCCGTTTCAGCATAAAAAGCATCCCGTGGTGTTAAGGCAAGAATAGGAATTTCAGGCAAAAGAACCTTTACTGGTTCAATTTTTCCTGGACGATGTTCACATTCTGCCGCAAGCTCTTTTAAGGCATTTACTAAAAGATTAGCTTCATTCTCAGTATCACCGAACGTGATAATGCAAAGGATGTTATAAAGGTCTGATAGTTCTACTTCGATATTATGATTTTCTCTTAACCAATTTTCAACCTCATAGCCAGTCATACCAAGCTCTTTTACGGAAATAATCAGCTTTGTTGGATCATAATCAAAAGTAGCTTTGGAGCCTAAGATTTCTTCGCCAATACAGTGTAAATGATCGATTTCATTGATTTGTTTACGAATGGACTGGGCTAAGCGAATCGTTCTGCCAATTAATTCTTTCCCCTTGGTTGCTAACTGCTTACGGGCAACATCGAGTGATGCTAACAGCAAATACGATGTAGAGGTTGTTGTTAACATGCTTAAAATCGACTGTACATGTTTAACAGATACCAACCCTTCTTTTACATTTAGAATGGAGCTTTGCGTCATGGAGCCGCCAAGCTTATGGACACTTGTTGCGGCCATATCAGCACCAGCCTGCATGGCTGAAAGCGGCAGCTCATCATGGAAATGAATATGGACGCCGTGTGCCTCATCAACCAAAACAGGCACATGATAGGAATGGGCAATTTCAACAATTTTCTTCAAATCTGCTGAGATTCCAAAATAGGTAGGGTTAATGACTAATACCCCTTTTGCATCTGGATGCTGCTCAAGTGCCTTTTCTACGGCATCTGTTGTAATTCCATGGGAAATTCCTAATTCTATATCAATTTCAGGGTGAATAAAGACTGGGACAGCACCGGAAAAGACAATGGCTGACATGATAGATTTATGGACGTTTCTAGGTATGATGATTTTATCGCCAGGTCCGCAAACAGCCATGACCATTGTCATAATGGCTCCGCTTGTACCCTGGACTGAAAAGAAAGTATGATCTGCGCCAAAGGCTTCAGCGGCTAAATCCTGTGCTTGTTTAATCATTCCCTTTGGGTGATGGAGATCATCAAGGGGGGCAATATTAATTAAGTCAATTGAAAGGGCATTATCGCCAATAAACTGGCGAAATTCCGGATCCATTCCAGCACCCTTTTTATGACCTGGAATATGGAATTGAACTGGATTTCTTTTTGCATGGGCTACTAAACCGCTGAATAACGGTGTTTGATTTTGTGACAATGATTACTACACCTCTTTATAAAAATTACTCATAATAACTATGGTCAATAAAACATAAAACAATGGAATTATAGCACTAAACTCTGGGATTGCATAGATTACTTTATTTATTATTTTTAATTACTTCAAGTTAGTTTTCCTTTTAGACAGGAAATTTACCCTTATAAGCCGAAATAACAAATTAACAAATGATGAGGAGTGATTTAAATTGAATTGGCAGACAAGAGTGACGGACATTTTGAATATTCGTTATCCGATTATCCAGGGAGGACTTGCCTATTTGGCTTATTCTGAATTGGCAGCGGCCGTTTCAAATGCTGGGGGGCTGGGGCAAATTACTGCAATGTCATTAAGCAGCCCCGAGCAACTTAAAGCGGAAATTCGAAAAGTAAAAGTGCTAACCAACAATCCGTTTGGGGTTAATTTTGCGATTGGTCAGCATGGCAGACCATTTGCTGATTTCCTCCAGGTGGCGATTGATGAAAACGTACCAGTGGTTTCAATGACAGGCGGAAACCCAGCGCCGATTTTTGAACAGTTAAAAGGAACATCAATAAAAACACTTGTCCTCGTGGCAGCAAGACGGCAGGCGATGAAGGCAGAACAGCTGGGAGCAGATGCAGTAATGGTTGTAGGGCAGGAAGGAGGCGGCCACCTTGGCAGAGATGATATTGGTACCATGGTATTAATCCCTCAAGTAGTCGATGCCGTTTCCATTCCAGTGATTGCCTCAGGGGGCATTGGTGACGGAAGGGGCTTGATGGCAGCGCTAAGTTTAGGAGCTGAAGGAATTGAAATGGGAACCAGATTTATCGCTACGAAAGAATGTGTCCATGCACATGAAATATACAAACAAACATTAGTGGAAGGAACCGAGTCAGATACTGTAGTGATTAAGCGAACATTAGGTGCACCTGCAAGGGCCATCGCCAACACCTGGACAGAGAAAATTATTGAAATTGAGGGAACAAAGGGTGATTATGACCAATTAAAGGATTTTATTAGTGGAACGGCCAATAAACGATACATATATGATGGTGCAACAAATGAAGGCTTTGCATGGGCCGGTCAGGTGATGGGGCTGATTAAGGACGTACCTGCCGTTGCAGAACTATTTACACGAATGATCAGGGATGCGGAACAAATTCGTGCAAAATGGGGAAAATAAAGGTATGATTCACAATGAGTGAAAATAGTTGGCAGGTGAAAAAATGGAATACCAATATCCGATTGATTACAGTTGGTCTACAGATGAAATCGTTGATGTCATTAAATTTTTTGAAGCGGTTGAGAAGGCCTATGAAAAGGGAATTGAACGAGACGAGATGATGAAGACCTATAGAAGGTTTAAAGAAATTGTCCCTAGTATCGCAGAAGAAAAAACCATTTGCGGCGAATTCGAAGAAATAAGTGGATATTCTTCCTATCGTACAATTAAAAAAGCAAAAGAATCCGTATCAGGTGACAGAATCATCATGAAATAAGAAAAAACTCCCGGAAAATTATTTCGGGAGTTTTTCCAATTTCATGTTTTGGGCAATTTTATAAAGTGGAGCCACATTTTTAAATACATCCTCAATTTGCTGTAATAACCCTTCAGAACCTAACTGGATGGTTTGATCCCGGTCAATCGTATAACCACATAATAACTCTGCTTTTTTTACATTTTGCAGTCTAGCAAAGTTTGTAAGCAAATCAGCTTTTGACAATTTACTGTGTTTAATTGTATCAGGCTTCATATGATCTAACGACCAGACGAAGTCTTTTGGTATTTCTTTAAATATTTTAGCTGCCTTTTTGGTGAATCTTGCGCCCATGTCCTCTTTGTGCGGTGCTTCATAAATGACGGCAAACCAAATAAATAAATGGGTATGCCACAAGCCTATTTGGAAATGAGGCAGCATTTTATAGCCGCGGGGATTATTGGCAAATGCCACCCACGTATCTTTTGGCGGATTGATTGTCCGTCTTGCATGCTTAGCCACATGGACAAACATTTCATCGCCTGTTAAGCAGGATAAGGACGGAGCAAAGTGCTCCCCTAAACACTCCAATTTAGGTCGGATTGTACTTTTAAGTGCGTCCATTCTTGCTTCCAAACCATCTATTAAAAACACATCAAAATCTTCATTGGTAAATCCGTTGAAATCCATCTGAAATCCCTCCCACACGCAATTCGTCATTAATTGTAGCATATTGTCAAGATTACAAGAAGTTTGTTGCTTATATAGGTTAGAGCACATATTTGTTGCAACACTTCAAGATTACTCATATGATACAGTAAAAAAATAATCAGAAAAGTCAATCAAAGCAGAGGAAGGGGAGGAGAAAGGTGAAACAATTGATGAATACGTCTTTAAAAAAAGCGGGCGAAAAAGAGAGGACAGCGGTATTGAGATTAGAAATGGATTATGAATTGGCGGTATTATTTGAAGCAATTGAGGAAAAGAATGAGAGGAAAATGAAAGAATGTAAACAAAAGTTAGAAAAAATTCGCCAGGAATTATTACGATTAAAAGCTCTTTGATTGATGGGAGTTATTTTAATCAAAGGAGTAATAAATTGGAATGAACCAAAAAAGAATAATTTATTTGCTTATCTAAAACGGACTCCAAAAATGGAATGTGAGGAGTTCGTTTATTATTGTGCAGATATGTGATAATTTGAACGTAGGAGATACATCAAATAATCGATCACGCTTCATACTACATACATTATAAATTGAGGAATGGAGGAGTATTATGATTTGGGAGGAAATTGATACCCATGCAAAAGAATGGGTAAAGGAAGCAGGAGACAGGATCCGTTTATCCTTTGAGAAGACGTTAAATATTGAATCCAAGTCAAACGCCAATGATCTTGTTACAAATATAGATAAGGAAATTGAACAATTTTTTATAAATAAAATTAGAGGGGTATATCCGGAACATAGAATTATGGGTGAAGAAGGATTTGGTGATGAACTGAACAGCCTTGAGGGAATAGTCTGGTTAATTGATCCCATCGATGGAACGATGAACTTTATTCATCAGCAAAGGAACTTTGCCATATCTATAGGGGTTTATGAAAATGGAATTGGCCAAATCGGCCTCATTTATGATGTGGCCCATGATGAACTGTATCATGCAATTCGTGGCAAAGGTGCCTTTATAAATGGAAAACCGATACCATTACTTAAGGAATCAACAGTGAAGGAATCCATCATTGCCCTTAATGCTACATGGGTAATGGAAAATCATCGTATCGATCATCATTTATTGATACCATTAGTTAGGGATGCCAGAGGGTCAAGGTCTTACGGGACTGCTGCACTTGAAATGGTGTATGTGGCAACGGGAAGGGTAGATGCCTATCTTTCGATGCGATTATCGCCTTGGGATTTTGGTGCCGGGGCAGTCATTGTAGAGGAATTAGGTGGTGTAGTAACCAATTTAAAGGGAGAAAAACTTAATTTTCTTACCCAAGATTCACTTTTGACAGCAAATCCTGGTTTACATCAAGAGGTCTTAAAGAATTATTTAAAAATTGATCAATAAAAAAGAAGCCTATAGGCTTCTTTTTTTTACAATTCCCCATTTTCACGCATTTTCCTTTTGGTTCTAAATCCCATACCCATGATGACAATAACTGCCAAAATACAGGCGATTGCTCCAACTAGACTTTTTTCACTAATAGCAATCCCAATTCCCATGATACCTGCTGCTGCAAGAATGGAGTAAACAAGCAAAGACCATTTCACATTATTCATTTTTTATACCCCTTTATCAAAATAAAAACTGCCTCGATTGACAGGTTTTTTAAGTATATTTTTTATTCTACATAAAATGATTATAAGTTTCCACTTTAAGTATGGTATAATATTTTAGTTGTATTTGGGAAACTAAAAATAGCTGTTATTTTTATAAAATAGGTAGGAGTGGAATTTTGAAACTAAGAGAAGATGTACGTAATATAGCGATCATTGCCCACGTTGATCATGGAAAAACGACTTTGGTTGACCAATTGTTAAAACAATCTGGAACGTTTCGTTCTAATGAGCACGTGGAAGAACGTGCGATGGACTCAGGTGATATAGAAAGAGAACGCGGAATAACTATCCTTGCGAAGAATACCGCGATTCAATATAAAGATACAAGAATCAATATTTTGGATACACCAGGACACGCAGACTTTGGCGGTGAAGTAGAACGAATCATGAAAATGGTTGATGGTGTTCTGCTTGTGGTCGACGCTTATGAAGGCTGTATGCCACAAACTCGTTTTGTGCTTAAAAAGGCTTTGGAGCAAAAAATCACTCCGATTGTTGTTGTAAATAAAATTGACCGTGATTTTGCCAGACCTGCCGAAGTAGTGGATGAAGTTATCGATTTGTTTATTGAACTTGATGCAACAGAAGATCAACTTGAATTTCCAGTCATCTACGCATCAGGTATAAACGGGACTGCCAGCAAAGATCCAGAAAAGCAAGATGAAAACATGCAGTCATTATATGATGCAATCGTCGAATATATCCCTGCCCCTGTTGATAATCACGAAGAACCATTACAATTCCAAGTAGCTCTTCTAGATTATAATGATTATGTAGGAAGAATTGGGATTGGACGTGTTTTCCGCGGAACGATGCATGTTGGTCAACAAGTTGCTTTAATGAAATTAGACGGTAGTGTGAAACAATTCCGGGTGACCAAGATCTTCGGTTTCTTCGGGTTAAAGCGTGAGGAAGTTCAAGAGGCAAAAGCAGGTGACTTGATTGCTGTTTCAGGTATGGAAGATATAAATGTCGGCGAAACAGTATGCCCAACAGAACATCAAGAAGCATTACCAATTTTACGAATCGACGAACCAACATTGCAAATGACTTTTGCCGTAAACAATAGTCCATTTGCGGGAAGAGAAGGTAAATATTTAACCTCTCGAAAAATTGAAGAAAGACTTCTTGCTCAATTGCATACAGATGTAAGTTTACGGGTTGAAAACACGGATTCTCCGGATGCTTGGATTGTATCCGGTCGTGGTGAACTTCATTTATCGATTCTGATTGAAAACATGCGCAGGGAAGGCTACGAGCTTCAAGTTTCAAAACCTGAAGTCATTGTTAAAGTGATTGACGGAGTACGCTGTGAGCCCGTGGAAAGAGTTCAAATTGATGTTCCTGAGGAACATACTGGTTCCGTAATGGAATCCATTGGTGCCCGCAAAGGTGAAATGCTTGATATGATTAATAATGGTTCGGGTCAAGTCCGCCTAATTTTTAATGTACCAGCACGTGGTTTAATTGGGTATACTACTGAGTTTTTAACAATGACTCGTGGATATGGAATTATTAATCATACCTTTGACAGCTACCAGCCAATGCTGTCTGGACAGGTTGGAGGTAGACACCAAGGTGTTCTAGTCTCAATGGAATCCGGAAAAGCGTCAACATATGGTATAATGCAGGTAGAAGACCGTGGTACGATATTCGTTGAACCTGGTACGGAAATATACGAGGGAATGATTGTTGGCGAAAACACTCGTGAAAATGACATAACTGTAAATATCACAAAAGTGAAGCAAGCAACAAATGTTCGTTCAGCAAATAAAGACCAAACATCAGTCATTAAAAAACCACGTATTATGACATTAGAAGAGTCATTAGAATATTTAAATGATGACGAATATTGTGAGGTAACACCTGAATCTATTCGTCTCCGTAAGAAAATTCTTGATAAAAATGAACGTGAAAAATCAGCTAAAAAGAAAAAATATGCTGAAATGAGTTAAGCGAAAAAGGAGTGCAAGTAAGAGATGGAAGGATTTTCCCCTAGTCTTAGATTTTTCATTGAACTAACCAATACACAGACTGCTGTATGGTTACAGTATGGATATATTGTGTTATTATCGGTGATTGTATATCGGTTAGGCTTTGCTAAAAAATTGCCTTTGTTAAAAAATATAGTCATATACGCATGCCTGATGATTGGGTGTTTGGTAATGCTGATTTTTTCTTACGCTTTACCGATTGCAGAAGCACTAGCAGTTGCTGCTCTGTTATTAATCGTATATAAAATTCGTCTGCACCAAACGAAAAAGAATCAGGCAGAAGTGAAATAACGGGGGGAAAATAATGAAATCCTTACAGGATGCACTCTATAATTGGCTTACTATTAAAGTTGTAGTTGATGCCCGGCCTGATGATCTTGCAGCTAAAGAAACACTAGATTTTTTCGATGGGATGCTATCAACAGAGCATGAAGTGTCAAACATTGATATTATTACTGATGATGTGATGTATTATCTTTCCTATCAACAGGGTGAAGAAACAAAAAAAGCGCGGTATCCACGTGAATTAATTGAAATTATGTTGGATCAAATTAACAAAGAACCTGAAAAGTATGAGGACTATCCGATAGAAAACTAAAAAAGTGCTGGCCTGTTATCAAAACAGGCCAGCACTTTTTGTTACCATTCATCCTTTTCTGATTTTGTCCGATATAATCGGAAATTTCCTGTATCGATTCTGGCGTTTGTTTTTTGAGTTATTCTAGCGCTGCAGCTATTGCACATATATGTATGGATTGGACGATTACGAAGACGTTTCGCTGTTAAGGACTCATCTTCAATCGCTTCAATTTTATCGCAAATTACACACTTTACTCGCATGATACACCTCTTCAATTCTTTCTTAAAATCTGAATGTTTGTATTACAGTATACCATGTGTGAACACCACATGTAATCAAATGGTTAGAGTTGATGAAAAAAAGGGATAGTAGTAATATGAGAATATCTGTTTACAAATAAACAGAAGGATAAATAAAGGGGTTGTAAAAATGGCAAATCAAGTGGAACCAAGACTAATCAAGCCATTATATGATGAAATGCAGAAAGAACGTTTTGTCACGTTGGCAACAATTGATTTTGAAACAAGCGGGCCAAATGTTAGTGCTATTTCCTGGGTGTTGGCTAAAGATGACAGTACGCTCTATTTTGCTGTTGATAATCGTTCGCGGATATTAGAGAACATCAATAAAAATAACAAGGTAGTCATTAATTTGATTGCAAATGAATCTACATATTCGATTCAAGGGGAAGCACAGCTAAAAGAAGAAAGATTACAGGACGTGCCATTAAAACTCGCTTTAGTGGAAGTGACTATAAGGGAAGTAAGGGATGTCATGTTTTATGGATCCAAAATTGTCACTGAAGTCCAGTATGATAAGACCTATGATAAAAATGCTGCTGAAAAATTGGATCGACAAGTGATGGAAGCAATGAAAAAAGCTTAGTGATAAACTAAGCTTTTTTTGATGAACGGGCGCTTACGCTTTTCTATTTATGTTGATTGGATTGATCTTCTTGTTCTTTGTTTAGCTTTTCTTGTTCATTTGCTGGAAGTTTTTTATTAGGCTTTTCTGTTGCGTTTTTTGGACTAGGTGTGATTAAATCACCTGGAATTTCAGGCATTAATCGACCTGCCACATCTGCTAGTTCCTCCATAATACCTCGTATTGGTCTGCCCTTTTTAATATCAGCCTGGATTTCTTTTAGGCGCTCGGTTGTGTCTGCATCGGCTACAACTACTGCGTTGGCGCCATAAGGGTCTTTCCGTAGGCTCTCCGCTACCGAATATTTAATGGAGCCAACCTGAGAACGGTCGATTTTTGCATTAACATCAATACCAACAATGGCATATCTCCCCAAAACGACCGCAGTTGCATCATTTACATTTGGAATACTTGTGGCGAGCATCACTAACCGCTGTGATATTTCCTGCCCAGATTTCCTATCCACACTTTCAATATAACTATTTTTCACATTTACTATTGAATGATTTTCACTTTTGGCAATCTCTTTATGTTTATTAGTATTACATCCCGCTAAGAGTAAACATATTGGGATGGTTAACAATAGTTTCTTCATCTTAAAACCTCCTCCAAGAAGATTAGTCATATGGTTTCATTCACAATTATTGTGTGAAACGTCTTCTATCTTTATTCCAATAAACATATATTTTACCAAAGTCCAATCTAGCAAAGGGTTGTTGAACTGATTAACAAGCCTGACACCAAGTGAAGCAGGAGGCGTCGCTTTGAGTAAAATATACGTGTTGGATACAAATGTCTTATTACAAGACCCGTATTCCATTTTTTCCTTTGAAGATAATGAAGTTGTTATTCCGGCAGTCGTTCTCGAAGAGGTGGACTCAAAGAAAAGATACATGGATGAGGTTGGAAGAAATGCAAGACATGTATCAAGATTGATTGATGGCCTTAGAGCCTCAGGAAAGCTGCATGAAAAAATCCCGCTCGATAGAGGGGGATCGATAAGAATTGAATTAAACCATCGATCCTTTCACGAGCTTCAGGATATTTTCGTTGAAAAGACAAATGATAATCGAATTCTAGCGGTAGCAAAAAATTTATTTTTAGAGGAGCAAGTAAAAGAAAACGGTAAGCCGGTTATTATTGTAAGTAAGGATGCGTTAGTGAGGGTAAAAGCAGATGCAATAGGATTAACGGCCGAAGACTTTTTAAACGACCGCGTGGTAGAAATAGAACATATTTATACGGGGTTTTTTGAGTTACTCTTGCCAATTGAATTATTAGGCCGTTTTTATGAAAAGGGCGAGCTATCGCTTTCAGAGGTTGCTAACCACCCGTTTTACCCCAATCAATTCTTGCTTATGAAGGATATTCTTGGCAGCTCTGCCTCAGCAATAGGGATGGTGGATAAAACTAGTAAGAAAGTAAAGAAATTAACGCTAAATCAAGAGCATGTTTGGGGCATTCATTCAAGGAATGTCCAGCAGACTATGGCGATAGAATTGTTATTACGAAAGGATATACCACTGGTTACCTTAACGGGGAAGGCAGGAACAGGGAAAACACTGCTTGCTCTTGCTGCAGGATTAATGCACACAGAGGATTTTAGGGAATATAAAAAATTATTAGTAGCAAGACCTATTGTTCCTGTTGGAAAAGATTTAGGATTTTTGCCGGGGGAAAAACAAGAAAAGCTTAGACCCTGGATGCAGCCAATTTATGATAATTTGGAATATCTCTTTAATACAAAAAAGCCTGGTGAACTTGATGCTATATTAGCCGGTATGGGCTCAATCGAAGTGGAGGCATTAACGTACATTCGAGGAAGAAGCTTACCGAAACAGTTTATTATTATCGATGAAGCACAAAATTTAACGAAGCATGAAGTGAAAACCATCTTAACCAGGGTAGGGGAGGGCAGTAAGATTGTATTAATGGGCGACCCGGAACAGATTGATCATCCATACCTTGATGCCTATAACAATGGATTAACCTATGTGGTTGAAAAATTTAAAGATCAAGATATCTCTGGTCATGTAAAACTATTAAAAGGAGAACGATCTGGGCTGGCAAGACTTGCAGCAGATTTGTTATAGGAAAAGCGGAAGGCGCCCGCTTATCGGCGTATGGACTGGAGCGCTTCGACTGAGATAAAGGAAACACGGTGAGC
>NZ_AJLS01000130.1 GCF_000307875.1 Neobacillus bataviensis LMG 21833 | reverse complement strand
AGGAAACACGGAGAGCGTAGCGATCCGATGTTGACTTATCGTAGGGAGAAGAGCGAAGTACACTAGCCGATGGCGCCTGGAGCTGAACAACGGACAATAAACCTAAGGGTTTCCTTAGGTTTATTACGAGTTTTAGCTTTTTCGTCCGCTTGCATTATGCTCTTTTACATGTGCATTATGTTCTGCCTCGATAGCTTCAGCTGGGATGTGATTATTTTTCTTTTGTCCATTTATCCGGGCGCGGTGTTTTTTACCCATCGATAACCCCTCCTTTTTACGTCTAGCAATAGCTTCCCTCAATTTTGAAAAAACATGTCCAATCTGTAAATCGATTTTCATTAAAAATTGTTTATGCTATAGTGACTATGGTGCAGACTAATAGTTGTGCTAACATTTGATTGGAGGTTTATTTATGAGTGTACATATTGGTGCAAAAGAAAATGAAATTGCGGAGACGGTATTGCTTCCAGGGGATCCGCTTCGAGCTAAATATATTGCAGAGACTTTCCTAGAGGATGCTACATGTTATAACGAGGTTCGAAATATGTTTGGCTATACTGGAACCTTTAAAGGGAAAAGAATTTCGGTTCAGGGCACTGGAATGGGTGTTCCTTCGATTTCTATTTATGTGAATGAATTAATTCAAAGTTATAATGTCCAGAATTTAATTCGTGTTGGTACTTGTGGGGCCATCCAAAAGGATGTAAAAGTCCGAGATGTAATTTTGGCGATGACTAGCTCCACAGATTCTAATATGAACCGTCTAACCTTTGGACATGTAGATTTCGCCCCGACTGCCAACTTTGATTTACTCAGAAAGGCGTATGATGCAGGGGTAGCTAAAGGCCTTAATTTAAAAGTAGGGAATATTTTTACAGCGGATTCTTTCTATAATGATAATGCAGAACTTGAAAAATGGGCTAAATATCAAATTCTTGCGATTGAAATGGAAACAACCGCCCTTTATACATTGGCGGCGAAATTTGGCCGGAAAGCCCTTTCCGTGTTAACTGTTAGCGATCACATTCTGACGGGTGAAGAAACGACCGCCGAAGAGCGGCAATTAACCTTTAACGATATGATTGAAGTCGCATTAGAAGCGGCAATTAAGGAATAATCTGCTCTATCAAGCCTCTTCCTACTCGGAAGGGGTTTTTCTTTTTTCAAAATGAAAAGGAACTTCGGGAACAAGTGGAGAATTATTAAAGACCATTACAATGATTCGTGGGCTAATGGATTGGGAGGTGATTGTCATGAAGGAGCAGCTCAAATTGGATATTTCGGGGATGACTTGTGCAGCTTGTTCAGCAAGAATTGAAAAGGTGCTCAATAAAATGGACGGTGTCGAAGCCAATGTGAATTTGGCCATGGAGAGTGCGGCCATTTCTTATGATCATGAATTAGTGTCCAGTAGTGATATTTTAGCGAGAATCGAAAAGCTTGGCTATGGTGCCATAGAGAAAGTGGAAAGGGAGGCAAAAGCGCAATTAAAGGAGGAAGAAATAAATGCCAAAAGGCGGAAATTTCTCCTCTCTGTACTATTGTCTCTCCCGCTCTTGTACACGATGCTTACCCATCTACCTATTGATAGTGGACTACCAATGCCTCATTTTTTCATGAACCCATGGTTTCAATTGCTCTTAGCCGCCCCCGTGCAGTTTTATATTGGCGGTCCATTTTACATTGGTGCCTATAAAGCCCTTAAAAATAAAAGTGCGAATATGGATGTCCTTGTCGCATTAGGAACTTCAGCCGCTTTTTTCTATAGTCTTGCAGAGGGAATCAAAACGATCGGAAATCCATTTTACATACCGCATCTATATTTTGAAACAAGTGCTGTTCTTATTACCTTAATCCTTTTAGGAAAATTATTTGAAACGATGGCAAAAGGAAAAACCACGAAGGCTATTTCCGAACTGTTAAACCTTCAGGTAAAGGAAGCAACCGTCATTAATGATGGAATGGAATGTCTAATCCCAATTGAAGAAGTGGTGGCAGGGGATCGATTACTTGTGAAGCCGGGTGAAAAAATTCCGGTGGATGGTGAAATCCTTTTAGGGCAATCGGCTGTCGATGAGTCGATGATTACCGGTGAATCCATCCCAGTGGAAAAATCGGTAGGTGATAGGGTAATTGGTTCGACAATTAATAAAAATGGAACTATGACAATGAAAGCGACAAAGGTTGGGAAAGACACGACACTCGCTGGTATTATCAAGATTGTCGAGGAAGCTCAGGGGAGCAAAGCACCCATACAACGGCTCGCGGATACTATTTCCGGTTATTTTGTCCCTGTGGTGGTGGGCATATCATTAATGATTTTCATTGTTTGGTATCTAATTGTCAGTCCGGGGGATTTTCCTGCAGCATTAGAAACGGCGATTGCAGTTCTCGTGATTGCCTGCCCTTGTTCCATGGGACTTGCAACACCAACATCGATTATGGTCGGTACCGGAAAAGGGGCGGAAATGGGGATTCTTTTTAAAGGTGGAGAGCATTTAGAAACGGCCCATAAAATCAATGCCGTTGTTTTTGATAAAACAGGAACGATTACAAAAGGACAACCTGCCGTTACTGATTTTATTGCCTACCAGGACGAGAAGAAAGTTCTCCAATATTTAGTTTCGGCTGAAAAATCGTCGGAACATCCTCTTGCCGAGGCGATTGGAAAATATGGATTGGAAAAAAGATCGAGTACCCTTCCGGTAAAACGGTTCAAGGCTATACCAGGTTACGGGATTGAAGCGAAAATAGGTACTGATGAAATATATGTTGGAACAAGGAAGTTAATGAAGTTAAAAGGAATTTCCTATGAGGGGTTTGAAGAAGACCTAATACGCTTTGAAAGCGAAGGAAAGACCGCTATGTATATTGCTATCAATACCACTATCATGGGTATGGTGGCTGTTGCTGATATAGTTAAAGAACAGGCAAAGCTTGCGATTCAGCAATTAATTGAATTAGATATCGATGTCTATATGCTTACAGGAGATAACGAACGTACGGCCAAAGCGATTGCTGACCAGGTAGGGATTTACCATGTTATTTCCGAAGTCCTCCCGGAGGAAAAGGCCTATCAAGTGAAACAACTCCAGCGTAAAGGGTTGAAAGTAGCGATGGTTGGGGATGGAATTAATGATGCTCCGGCACTGGCTGTGGCAGATATTGGCATTGCTATGGGCACAGGGACTGATGTTGCCATCGAAGCAGCCGATATTACTATTCTTGGGAGTGAACTAACGTTAATTCCAAAGGCAATTGCTTTAAGTAAAAAAACCATGCAAAATATTCGCCAAAACCTCTTTTGGGCGCTCATTTACAATTCTGCAGGGATTCCCATTGCTGCCCTTGGATTGTTGGCTCCTTGGGTAGCAGGTGCGGCCATGGCCTTTAGTTCCGTATCCGTTGTGACAAACTCACTTCGACTGAAGCGGGTAAAACTAAAATGAATAAACGCAAAATATAAGGGTACTTCTCTTTTGGGGAGGTGCCTTTTATCAGTGAAAAGGGTTTTTACATCAATTCTCATTATTTTCATTAACTTTTCTTTGTTAATTTTATAAAAAAGATGTTATTCTAATCACTAAGGGTTTTTCTTTTTAAAGTATCTGAAAATAGCTTCTTAAAAAGTATGAAAACATTCAGGCTGTAAAGTTGCTTGTCTAGTACATATTTTTATGGTGAATGAAAGTGGTGAAAGCTTTGAACGAAAATAATGAGGAACAAAAGATGGTTGACGAAGGTAAAGTAGAGCAAGGGACAGAAAACAAATCCGGTTACATAAGAATGAAAAAGTTTCCATTTATCATGCTGTTATTTTTGCTCGTTTTTCTATCTGCGGGGATTACCACCTTTGCTCTGGCATTTGGAAAAGATAAGGTAGTAACGGTCGCGCCGCAAAGATCGGAATTCAATAAACTTTATGCAGCATTTGATACATTGAAAAATGGATACTACAAGGATGTGAACCAGCAAAAGCTGATTAATGGGGCGATTGATGGAATGGTTTCGTCACTTGATGATCCATATTCAGATTACATGAGCAATGAAGAAGCGAAAAGCTTCCACAGTAGTATTTCTTCATCTTTTGAAGGAATTGGAGCCGAAATTCAAGAAAAAGACGGACATATTATTATTGTTTCTCCGATTAAAGGCTCACCTGCTGAAAAAGCCGGTTTAAAACCGAATGATATTGTTGTAACTGTTAATGGAAAAAGCATACAGGGGATGAATTCTACCCAAGCCGTTACCTTAATAAGAGGGAAAAAGGGAACAAAGGTCGAATTAACCATTCAACGCCCTGGAACGGATGCTCCAATGACAGTGCCTATAGTCCGTGATACTATTCCTATTGAAACGGTTTATGGTGAAATGGTAGATGAATCGATTGCAAAAGTTCAAATAACAAGTTTTTCAACCAATACAACAAAAGAACTTGTAACGACCCTGAATGATTTACAGAAAAAGGGTATGAAGGGTGTTGTCTTAGACTTGCGTCAAAATCCAGGAGGATTATTAGACCAAGCAGTAAGTATAACGAGCATGTTCGTACCAAAAGGAAAAGTCATTGTCAAGGAACAAGACCGAAACGGAAAGGTGAAGGAAATCGCTTCACAGAATGAAGGGAGCCCGAATCTTCCGTTAGTGGTATTGATTGATAAGGGAAGTGCCAGCGCATCAGAAATTTTTGCTGCTGCTGTAAAGGAATCTGCCGGTGTACCACTAGTTGGTGAGAAATCATTTGGAAAAGGTACGGTGCAAACTGCAGAAGATTTCAAAGATGGCTCAAACCTGAAATATACAATCGCAAAATGGCTGACACCAAATGGGAATTGGATTCATAAAAAAGGAATCGTACCAGATTTTGACGTAGCCCTTCCAGATTATGCATCATTACCGATTATTAATCCGGAGAAAGAGCTAGCACTGTCAACTTCATCCACAGAAGTCCAAACAGCCCAGAAGATGTTAAAGGCTGTGGGTTATGACCCTGAACGTGAAGACGGTTTCTTCGATGAAAAAACAAAAGAAGCCGTCATCGCTTTCCAAACTGCACAAGGTCTTCCCGCAGATGGTGTGTTAAAAGGTGATTCCACCATGAAACTAATGGATCTTTTACGTGAAAAAATCAAAGCAAGTGATACACAATTACAAAAGGCTGTTGAAGTATTAAAAGAAAGAATGAAATAATTCATAACCCGATTCCACTAGGAGTCGGGTCAAATTTTTTTTTACAATCAAAGATGGAAGGGAAATAAGATGAAAAAAGCAGAAGTATATATTTTATCAGGATTTTTAGGCAGTGGAAAAACCACTCTGTTAAAACGATTGCTTGAGGATGAACGAGATGCCGGTAGGAGAGTAGCAGTCATGATGAATGAATTAGGGAAGGTATCGATAGACTCTGATGCGATCAATGACGATGTTGCACTGAAAGAGTTGTTAGGTGGCTGTATTTGCTGCTCGATTCAGGACAAGCTTGAGGCACAGCTGCAAGGGTTATTGCAAGATGAGCAGCCGGATGTTATTTATATCGAAACAACAGGAGCAGCCCATCCTGTAGAGGTATTGGATGCGATCCTCTCCCCATTATTTGCCGATGAGCTAATCATTAAAGGCATTATTACGACGGTTGATGGCACGAGATGGAATGGGCGAAAATCATTAAGCCCGCAGCTGCAGCAATTGATCCTTGAGCAGGTAAGACATGCTGACTTTATCATCATTAATAAAATGGATGATTTAAAAGAGATGGAGCAGGCAAATATCACCTTTGAAATTCAAGGAATAAACCCAAAGGCAAGATGTCTGCTGACGAATTTTTCACAGGTTTCCATTGCACAGCTTAGACATCTATCTGTATCTTTTGAAAAAGAATCACAAAAGATTGATTTGAATTTAACAACCTTTGTGTACCAATTTAAGATCGCAATCAATCAGACGAAATTTGAGGAGTTTTTAAGAGAGCTGCCTGATACCATTTACCGTATTAAAGGATATCTGAAGTTTGACTATTCAAAGCAGCCGTTTTTATTTCAATTTTCCTATGGAATGCCGTTATACATGAAGGAAGAGATGAATTTGCCGTTGAATCTAGTCTTTATTGGCGAAAATATAAATTGGAATGATATTCAAGAACAACTTGCCAGCCTCGAAAAAATCAACTAGGGATGAATGAACATTTCCTCTTCAGGTAACTCTTTTAATGTAGCGAAAATCCATTAAAAGGGGGTCTAAAATGAAAAGGGCAGCTAGTTTCATCATATTCATTCATTTCCTCCTTTATGGGCAAGGGGTTCAGGCTGCAGCAGATATCAGTTATAAAATTGAAATGCTGAACTGGAAAGAAGTGAATCATCTAGTACCAAAATACACAAAATTCACGGTTTTGGATGTGGAAACAGGGAAACGATTCAAAGTCCAGAGACGTGCAGGGAGTCATCATGCTGATGTGCAGCCGTTAACGGCAAAAGATACGAAAATAATGAAAAAGGTATACAGCGGAAAGTGGAGCTGGAAACGCCGGGCTATTATTGTTATTCACAAGGATAATTGGATTGCCGCTTCCATGCACGGGATGCCGCATGGTGCTGGTGCACTGCAAAATAATTTTCCTGGTCATTTCTGTATTCATTTCTATGGGAGTACAACGCATCGCACCAATACAATGGATCTATCCCATATGCTCATGGTTCTGAAGGCTTCAGGTAAATTAGATGATTACCTCGGTAAGGCAAAACCGTACGAAGTAATTAACGCTTATATTGCCGGCTTTAAGCAGCAGGATGCCCGGATTACCTCTCAAGCTTCTTTGCAAAAAGTAAAATGGAAGCCTATTTTACAGAAGGTTGAAAATGTGAGACTATCGCGAATAGAGCTTTTGCCCCCGGAGGATTTAACGGAAGAAATTAGCTTAGATGTTCCTGCTGTGGTTGATTGGTACATAGAAGACAGAGGCAGGCAAATATTTAGCGGGAATATTCATCTAGTAAGATTTTCACCTGGCGACCCATGGAAAGTGGATTCGCTGGATTTTTTAAAGGAAAACCATTTACAGTAAGAAAAAAACACCTTGATAAAGGTGTTTTTTAGCGTATTTATCCCTGCTCACCGAATTTGATAAAGGTTCGTTCATCTTCGATTAAGCCGCAGGCACCACATTGAATCCGGTAATCCGGCCCGTTGTAGGGGAGATGAAAGGGTTCTAACTCATTTTCACCATATTCCCGGACAACGACTCCTGATTGGGGGTCAAGCTTAACAGATTGTGATACTTGCTGAATGATATTAAACCGGCTCCGATTCGTTTTGCAATTAGGGCATTTGTATGGTGTGGACATAGGTTTCTCCTTTCAAGGTATGGTAAATATCTATTTTTTGCAATAATGTTAGGAAATATGTAACAATGCAAATGTAGAGTAAAGGGGGGATTTGTTTGGAAAAAGAAAACGTGAATTATCAGCAGTTATTAGAGGAATATCGCTCAATATGGAACAACAGATTATTAACAGCAAAGGACCAAACGAGTGAAGAGACGTTAATCCAGGCGATAAAGCGGGAACTGTTAGATGAAAACTCCCATCCAAGAATCCGAAAAGACAAATACGAAAAATTTTATTCAGCAGTAAAGAGGGTAACGGCGTCACAAATTTCTAACGAGTCAAAAGTGAAATTTATAGAAATGCATATTGAAATGATGGAAGAAATTAGTTAGGGGAGAATAACCATGAAGAGGATTTTATCTATTTTAGTAACTGTCCTATTTCTAAGCATTGTTGTTTCCTGTGGTCAGCAGCAAAAAGAAAATGCAGGAAAACTGCCTGAAATGATAGATGTACACTTGTCCATTAAACCTGAGAAAGGAGAATTAAATAAACCCATTACCTTTGAAGCAAAGGTTACACAGGGAAAGGAAAATGTAAATGATGCCGATGCGGTGGTCTTCGAGATTTGGCGGGCAAAAGATGAACACCACGAAAAGGTAGAAATAAAACATGCCGAAAATGGGATTTACCGTCTTGAGAAGACATTTGCTCAAGAGGGAACGTATTATATAATTTCACATGTTACGGCAAGGGATATGCATAATATGCCGAAAAAGGAATTTATCGTTGGGACACCAAGTGAACCGGAGGATCCAAAAGCAAAAGATTCAATGGATGATATGAAAATGGATAATCATTAGGATCAAGATGACCACGACCAATCAACTACGGGGCACAAAAATACCAAATGAAAAAGACAGCCGTAATGGCTGTCTTCACTGTATCATGATACTTTTTTTATTCAGAATTGGTTTGGTCAAACGCGATTGGGATTTTTTCCAAATCGTCTCGATAATAGGGCATAACAATATATAAGACACCATGACGAATTTCTGATTTTACTTTATTCATCAGGATCGGATAGGGAAGGGTTAATTCCTTTTTAAACCGACGATTGGCACGTTCTTTAAGATAATATTTTTGATTCTGATTTAAGGCCTTAAATTCGCCCGCAATAGTCAAAAGCTGCTGTTGAATAGTGATGTGGAGGTCTTCCTTTGTCAAGCCGGGAATTTCTGCTTCAACCACAAGTTCTTGATCTGATTCATATAAATCACATTTTGGAAATAGTTCTTTAACCATTGTTAGGGGATTGTGGGAGGCTTGATTTTCAAAATTATGACTGCCATTTTTATCTTCTTCAAAAATTTGATTCCAAAAATGATCCGATTTAAATTGCTGGGCCACATCAAGCCATTTTTTCAGCTTATCCATTTCCATTAAATCCACCCCTTATGTGAATCCCTATTTTCATCATATTTTCAAGGATGAGAAACATGCAAAAAAAAACGACGGTTACATAATTTCTGTCACGTCAATTTGTGAAAACTGCATATCAACATTTTTGGGGATTTTAACTTCGAGCATTCCATCTTTAAAGTTCGCCGTTGCCCCTTTCTTTTTGACAATCGCCGGCAGGGTAATAATGTTTTTATCTTCTTGCTTCGGGATATGTTCCACAATCAGTTGATTCGATGTATGATAGATGCGCATTTGTCTAATCCATTCTTCATTATTTATTGGAATTCTCACGAATACAAAATCATGTGTTTCAAAAGCGGTCGAATTCAATACGCCTGTTGCCGGCTGCGTTTGGGATCCTGAGGTTTGAAAACCGCTAAACATTTCCTGTGGATTCATCATTCCTCTCATATTTCCGGGCATGACCTTACCAATTATATCTTGAACATAATTATTAATTTCTTCAGGCTTCATTTTTTGCATACTATCCTTCATATCCTTATTAAAAGGAAACATATTCCAAGGGAACATAACCATTCATCCTTTCGTTCCAACCCATTTTGTAATATATCCCATCATATGCAAACCCTTGCCCATCCGTTATTAAAACTTCCGATACCCTTCATCTGAGCAAATTAACGCCCTAACCCTTTATTTAAAATTTGCATATATAAACAATTCTTTTTAACATATAGTAAAGAGACGAATTTCTTAATAGTAGAGAGGTAATAATTTGTGAACAAGAAAACGGCCTTGATTACAGGAGGAGCTTCAGGTATAGGCAGAAAAACTGCAATAAAGCTGGCGGAAAATGGCTATCAGCTCATGATCAACTATCGAAATAGCGAAGAAGAAGCGGTTTACTTAGCTAAGCAATTAAATGATTGTTTCGGTACGAAAAATACCACTGTCCAGGGTGACGTGGCCAACAAGGAAGATTGTATTCGAATTGTTAATGAGACCCTCTTGGCTTATTCAACCGTGGATGTTTTAGTTCATAATGCAGGTCCATACATAC
This sequence comes from Neobacillus bataviensis LMG 21833, assembly GCF_000307875.1. GTDB lineage: Bacteria > Bacillota > Bacilli > Bacillales > Cytobacillaceae > Neobacillus > Neobacillus bataviensis. Next base: position 10,146 of record NZ_AJLS01000130.1, on the reverse strand, counting down.
ATGAACGGAAAAAATTAACAGACTATACCTTCGAAGAATGGGATTATTTAATCCAAGGAAATTTATCAGCCGTTTTCCATTTGTCAAAGCAAATCATTCCTGTCATGCGAAACCAAAACTGGGGTAGAATTATTACACTGGGATATGACAGGGTTGAAACGGCGCCTGGATGGATTTATCGCTCAGCTTTTGCTGCGGCGAAGGCGGGTCTTGCCTCGCTTACCCGAACTATTGCCATGGAAGAAGTGGAGCATGGTATAACGGCTAATATGGTCTGTCCCGGTGATATAACAAATGAGTGGAAGGAAAAGGACATTGATGAGTCTATCGTGGCAAACAGCGGAAAAAGACAGGGGACAGGGGAGGATATTGCCCGTGTGATTGCTTTTCTTGCAGATGAAAAATCAGATTTTATTACGGGGAGTATTATTCCCGTGACAGGCGGAGTGGATGTGCTCGGAAAAGCGGTAAAAATATCGTTTTAATCATTTTTCAAACTATTCGATTTTCAGGAATGAAAACTGTTTCTTTTGTGGATAATAGGAAGTAATCATCTATGAAAGGAGCAAAGAAATGAGTTTTAACATGAACAGGATTAATCCTAATCAAACCCAAGTTTTTTTTCATGATGGCCGCTTTGAAACATTAACAAATGAGGAACTGGACGATTTTTTGCTCCAAATGGGTCTTAGCGATGTTAATGAAACATTCGAACAAAATGTACTGGAATAACTTGGACTTTTCATTTTTGAAATAATTAAAAGCAATCGGCATAAGCCGATTGCTTTTTAAGCTTCTAACAATTGCGAAGAATCTGTTTGCGGTGAGCCATTTCGTAACAAATGGAAAGTGTATAAATCCTTTGGGATTTCATATAAATCGTAGACTTCGCCATTTGCGTTCAATTGCTCATAAATTGATTTTCTCGTCTCATTTGCATTCACTACATATGGCAGTTTTTCTGCAGCTTTAATGGAACGAATATTTACCTTTCGAATCCGCATAAAAACTGTTTCAATCCCCGATTCGTAAAATAGCTCTTGAAAAAAGGCATCTTTAGCAGGGCTGTTATAGCCTTTGCCATGATATGATTTTCCCAGCCATGTTCCTAAAAACCCGGCGTTGTCTTCAATATCATACAAATTAATCGTACCAATTGGAGTACCCCATTCATCGAGAATCGTCCGTGAAATTAATTCACCGCGCTCTTCCGCTTCAATGGTTTGTTTTGTAATAAATATGAATTCTTCATAAGAATCAGCTTTTTGACGTACAAAAGGGAAGACATCAGGGTGCGTCATTAATTCGTACAATGTGTGGCTGTCATGAAGATCACGTTTCTTCAGCATGATTATCCCTCCATTAGGGCATACCGATCCCATGTCTAAAGAAGCGGCCCACCCTCGAAATTTTTTATAAAGTTACGTAAAAAAATTTCGGGGTGGGAATCGAACCCACTAGAACCAGTAAAAACTGGTGGCGCACCAATTGCCTTCCCTATTTCATTTTTTTGTTAATAGATTATGTTCTTAAACCCCCATGTTTTTTCAGGTCTAAAACAGTTTCACTTAGAGTATGATACAAGAAAAAACGAAAAAAATAAATAGGTTTTTTGTTGATTTTTCGATAATATTTTTTACCAAACTTCGGCAAGATTCTACGTTTCCATATAGACGATTTCACCGTTAATCATCGTCCATTTTGGCTTTGCTAAGTAATGGAAAGGATGATGACTCCAAAGCACTAAATCCGCATCTTTCCCTTCTTCAATACTTCCAACTTTCTCGTCTATTTTTAGGTTTCTTGCCGGAAGGATCGTGATTCCTTCCAGGGCTTTTTGCTCTGGTAACCCTTCCCTGACGGCAATGCCGGCACAAATATTTAGGTATTGAATTGGCGTATAAGGGTGGTCTGTTGTAATCGACACTTCGACACCGTGGTTTGTCAATTCTTGATACGTCTTCCATGTCTTATTTTTTAATTCGACCTTGGATCTTCTGGTTAAGGTAGGTCCAACAGATACCTTTAAACCCATTCCAGCTAATTCATTTGAAATTAAATGGCCTTCGGTGCAGTGCTCAATCCGTAGGTCAAGATTAAATTCCTCAGCGAATCTAATGGCAGAGATAATATCATCGGCACGATGGGCGTGGATTCTAACTGGGATTTCTCTTCTTAAAGCCATTATAACCGGCATAATTCTAAGTTCTTCGGGGTTATCGGCATGGATGGCTTGATAGAATGCCTCTCTAAGCATTCCCATAATTCCCATTCTGGTAATTGAATTACTATTACCACTGCTGTGGATTCTTTTTGGGTTTTCTCCTAAGGCAATTTTTAATCCTGCCACCTCTTGGATAATCATCTTTTTGATGTTTTTTCCAGTTGTTTTAATAACTGAGGTCGTTCCACCGATTACGTTGGCACTGCCCGGCATAACGTGAACGGTAGTGATTCCGCTTTTTACTGCATCAGTGAAGGCGGGATCCAGTGGATAAACACCATCTATGGCACGGATATGGGGAGTCAAGGCTTCTGCTGTTTCGTTAGCATCATTACCGGCCCAGCCCGTACCTTCATCATAAAGACCTAAATGGGTGTGAACATCAATAAAGCCCGGAAAAAGGAACAAGCCTCCACAATCAATGATTTTAACAGTAAGATCTGTCGTAAGATTTCTTCCTATTTTTTTTATTTTGCTATCTTCAATTAGAACATCTGCATTTTTTATCGGTTCAGATGTAACTGGAAAAAGGTGTGCATTTTTTAAGAGGATTTTTGTCATAATAAGGCCTTTCTGTACCTTGATAATAGTATTTTATTTATTTTAGCAACAGATGTGCCTAAGGAAAAGCGGAAAATTTGTTTATAATTAATTATTTTGCGGAATTTTTTGGAATTTATGAAACCTTTATAGCGACGTAACGTAAATAATATGGTAAGGAAAATTTGTTCCACTGGGGGAAATGAAAATGGTGAAAAGTGAAGAAAAGTTGCTGGCCGCCGGTATTTATGTGTTAAGCTTATTTTTTCCAATTATTGCACCACTAATTATTTGGTTATTAAAGAAGGAAGAGTCGTCGTTTATTGATTATCACGGAAAAGAATATTTTAATTTTTTTATTTCCTATCTGATTTATTCAGTAGTAGCGGGAATCTTAACCGTCGTCATTATTGGAATTTTCCTATTGTGGGCACTTGGGATTGCAGCACTTATTTTTAGCATAATGGCAGCCGTTAAAGCCTATGAAGGTAAAGAATATCAATTTCCATGGATCTTTAGGTTAATTAAATAAGGAACCATTTGAACCCGGCAAAAAATATTTGCCGGGTTTTTGAACGTTTTTCTAGTTCATACGTCATATAAATGTAAAAACAAACCAAGGGGGAAAAACATGGATTCTTTAGCAGGTTATATACCTATTATTGCACCAATTCTTGTGATTCAGCTTATTTTATTGATTGTTGCCATTATTGATCTTGTCAAAATAGAGAAAACAAATGGGCCAAAGTGGTTATGGGCACTCATTATTCTGTTCATTAATATAATTGGACCCATCCTTTATTTTGTGATTGGAAGGAGAACTAACTGATGTCCCTTATTCAAATTAAAGAGTTAAAAAAGAGCTTTCAAGGGACTGCAGTCATTAAAGGACTTAATTTCACATTAGAAAAAGGAAGATGTATTGCTTTATTAGGTCCAAATGGTGCTGGTAAAACCACCACGCTTAGAATGCTCTCAGGACTCATGAACCCGACTAGTGGTAGGATTATCTTTACCGATGCTAAAAAAGGGGAGGATATCCGAGAATTAATTGGTTACCTTCCACAATTTCCTGTGTTTTACGAATGGATGTCCGGGCTTGAATTTTTATCCTATGTAGGCAGGTTAGCAGGATTAACCACCAAGGAAGCAAGGGAACGATCTCTGGAATTGTTGGATCTGGTTGGGATTTTGGAGGCGAAAAATCGTAAGGTAGCTAAATATTCCGGGGGGATGAAGCAAAGGCTTGGAATTGCTCAAGCTCTGATCCATCGCCCGCAGCTAATTATGCTTGATGAGCCTGTCTCTGCCCTGGATCCGATTGGCAGAAGGGAGGTTTTGGATCTCCTTGAAGGGTTAAAGAAGGAAACAACCATATTATTTTCAACACATATTTTAAGTGATGCCGAAGAGGTTTGTGACGAAATTCTGTTTCTACATAAGGGAGAAATTGTTGAATCGGGGACGATGACTGAACTCCGGGAACGGCATCAGCAGGCTAAAATTGATTTGTACTTTAGAGGGAAACCAGATGCATATATATCGTTCTTCTCATCCCATGAACTAACAAATTCCATAATGAAGGATGGAAATCGGGTGAGTATTTTTGTTAAGGATATCGCTTTAGCAAGACAGTCATTCCTAAATAGGATATCCGAGCAAAATCTGCCGCTTGAGAAATTTGAAATAAGCAGTATGACCCTTGAAGATGTGTTTATGAAGGTGGTGGGAAAATGAGCCAATGGATGACATTGCTGCAAAAAGAGTTATTGGAAATGTGGAGAAATTTCAAATGGATTTGGGTGCCGATTACCTTTATTTTAATTGGTGTCCAACAACCCATTACAACGTATTACATGCCGCAAATTCTCGATTCAGTCGGTAATTTGCCGGAAGGAGCGGTGATCAAGATTCCTACTCCATCGGCTGCTGAAGTGTTAGCGCAAGGACTTGGACAATATACTACCCTCGGTGTGTTAATTATTGTCCTTTCAACAATGGGAATTATCGCCGCGGAAAGGAAAAGCGGTGTGGCCGCTATGATTCTCGTAAAACCTGTATCATATCGTTCTTTTATCACGGCTAAATGGGCGGGGAGTCTTTTATTACTATGGTTTTCTTTCTTAATCGGCTATCTTGCTACATGGTATTATACCGGTATTTTATTTGAATGGGTTCCGGTAACGGACTTTTTCCAGTCGTATTTTTTTTACGGACTATGGTTTTCAGTGATTTTAACGATTACCCTGTTTTTTAGTGCGGCACTTTTGGCACCGGGGACAGCAGGATTTAGTTCATTAGCAGTCGTCATTGTTATAAGTTTGGTAAGCAGCTCCCTTTCAAGTGTGTTTGAATGGAGCCCAGCGCAGTTAACTGCCTATGCGAACGAAATATTGATAAATCGTAGTATCCCAGACGATACTTTACCAGCTAGTTTAATAGCAGCAGGCTGCATTTTAATTTTACTATCGTTAAGTGTAATTATTTTTAAGAAAAAGGAGTTAGCCTCTTAAGAAAGTCTTTTCGCTTTGCGAAATGTTTAATGGTATTTTATAATATCTATTATTATATTTTTGCAATGGTAAGATAGAAAGGACGAGGCAGTGTGATAGATCAAGTCGGTTTGGTATTAGAAGGCGGCGGAATGCGCGGTGTGTATACTGCTGGAATCCTGGAATGTTTTTTAGAAGAGGATTTATTTTTTCCATATGTGATTGGAGTTTCTGCAGGTGCTTGTAATGCTGCCTCCTATTTGTCGAAACAAAAAGGACGGAATAAAACGGTCACGATTGAATATGCTTCTGATCCAAGATACATTTCGTGGAAAAACTATTGGAAAAATCGGCAATTTTTTGGAATGGATTTTATTTTTGATGAAATTCCTAATAGGCATGTTCCATACCATTATGATGTGTTTTATAATAGTCCTTCAGAATTTGTCGTTGGGACGACAGATTGCCTTACAGGAGAGCCTGCTTATTTTAAAAAGCAGGATTATGATCAGGAGCTGCTTACTGTTTTACGGGCATCAAGCTCTCTGCCGTTTATTGCACCGGAAATCCGCTTTAAAGACAAGGTTTTATTAGATGGCGGTATAAGTGATCCGATTCCAATCAAAAAAGCGCAAGAAGATGGTTATAAGAAAAATATCGTCATTTTAACGAGGAATGAAGGATATTTGAAAAAACCTTCAAAATTTCATTTTCTTGTTAACCGGAAGTACCCAGAATATAAAGGCTTGCAACAGTCTCTTCAGAAAAGGTACCAAAAATACAATGAAACAGTTGCCTATTTGGAAGGTGAAGCGAGAGCCGGAAAAGCCCTTATCATTCGCCCGACACAGCCGTTAAAGGTTGGAAGAATGGAAAGAAACCCTCAAAGGTTAGAAGAATTGTACAATCAAGGCTATGAAGATGCAAAAAATTCAATGACGTCTATTTTAAACTATATCAATGCCTAAGAGAAGAGTTTCCAATAGCTCTCCTCTTTTTTTTGGCACAAAAAAACTTCTATCATTTTTTTGATTACTAGTAAATAAACTAAAAGTAGAGGAAATGATAAGGAGTTTTATGAATGAAAATATATGAATATTACCGGGATACAGCTAATTTGAACTTAAATGGTAGTATTGCAGCACTGGTTCCAACAATTATGATCGTTACAATCAATCTTTCTATTATTAAACATAGGGATTTCATGTTAAGTGCCATTCCATTTTTAATTTATAGCATCATCAGTTTTCAACTCTACCTTTTTAGAATGAGACAATCGCTAGAAATAAGTAGGAACCTTGTAAAATCTGGGAGGGTCAATCAGTCTATATTCGAAGCACGGCATCTTTTGGTATTGTATATGAACACACAATTCTCTTGCTTACACCTCTATTTTCCAGACGGTCATTTGGCAGGGATAGTAAAAAAACATCGTGGAAATGGTTGGGAACGGTTAAAGCCATCAAAAATATATGCCCTTTACAATTATGATCAGGAAGTCCTTGGGTTCTTTAAGATTAAAGGAAGAAAATCTAGTAAGATTGACGTTTTCGGTCGTAACAGACGGTTTTTGGGCAGGTTTGAAAAAAAGAATCTGGGATGGCGGAAATATAAAAAGGAATTGTTTGATGGTTTAGGAAGATATGTTGGTGCAATTGAAGGATCTTCCACTTTTATGGATGAACAAGTTATGGATCTTGGTCAACAGCAGGTGGGGAGGCTTCGAAGAGGCTGGATGCCGTTGGAATGGAGTCCGCTGTTTCCAGAACCCAACACGCCTGTACTGTCATTGAAAGAGACCCTTTCAGAAGGGGACAAACTCCTTCGAATGTCATTGCTCATAAACGAATATTTTATCGAAAGATAGCGATTTGAATAGTTCCCCTCGATACCAATGTTTGATATCATGGTAAATAAAACAATAGTGGGGGTTTTACTTTGCAAATCGACTTAATTAAAGGTCATGGTTCTGGAAATGATTTTCTAATCATTGATGAAATAACAAATGGTTATTCTTTTTCTGAAGACGAACGTGCAAATCTCGCCCGGATGTTATGCAATCGTCAATCTGATTTAGGCGCGGACGGGATTCTTTTTGTCATGAAGAGTGATCTTGCCGATGGAAGAATGCGTGTATTTAACGCTGACGGCTCAGAGGCTTCTATGTGTGGAAATGGACTCCGCCTTGTAGCAAGATATGTTTGTGAACATAAAGGACTGACTGAAGCAGTGATTGAAACCATGAAAGCAAATCTTAAGGTTCGTAAACAGCATGACCTTTTCCGAGATGTCCATACGTATCAAGTGGAAATTTCACCGGTTTTGTTTGAATTAAAGGCGTTGCCATTGAATTTACATAAACCAACGCTTTTCAATGAAAGAATTACAGAACTGTCTGAAGACTTAAGATTTACGGCACTTGCGGTTCCTAATCCACATTTAATTGCGATTGTCGAAACCAATCAGCTGCAAATGGATCTCCAACAACAACTTAGTGAAAAAGTAAATGGGCCAAATGAGTTATTCCCGGATGGTGTAAATGTAAGCTTTGTAAAACCGCTGCAGCCAGGTTCTATTTATGTTAGGACCTATGAACGCGGTGTAGGTTTTACAAATGCCTGTGGTACCGCCATGTCTGCTTCATCACTTGTTACTTGTTTAATAGGACTAAATGAATTTGAGAAGGCAATTGATGTGTATAATAATGGCGGCAGGGTTCAATGTATTGTTCATAAATACGAGGGAATCTACTCAATAGATCTAATTGGAAATGCTACCTATCAATATAATGCATCTATCGAGGTTAATCTTAATGAGGGTTCGTTTGGATTAGAATCAAAAAACGATTATACTGAACAGCCAACATATGAGCTGCTACAGGCAGAGGCACAGCAATTTATAGAAAAAACAATGAAAGGATAAGGCGCTCGCCTTATCCTTTTTTACCTTGCTTTAAAATGTCTAGAACAGGTGCAAAAGCTTGAATTTGCTTCGTTTGGAAATAATTCTGAAATGGATCACCCTGACTGCGAATTCGTTTGAGGGCGTTTTCCATATTAAAGGAAACGCGCTCTAACTTTTCATTTACTTCTTCCCAATAAAGCGGGGTGGCAACACCGGCATGTTCATTTCCCCGCATAGAGTATGGGGCGACAATCGTTTTTCCTTCACTGTGTTGAACGTAATCTACATATAACCTGTTTCTACGATTTTTTTTCATTCGTTCAATCGTAAAAGAATCGGGATCCTTGGATATTAAATACTCGGCAATAAAGCTAGTAAATAGCCTTGTATCATCGTAGGAAAAAACATTTTCCGGCAGTGGAAGGTAAAGCTGCAATCCTTTATTGCCGGAAGTTTTAATAAACGCAATTAAATTTAATTGGTCAAGGACTTCCTTTATTAAGAGAGCTGCTTTGACCGCCAATTGGAAGGCATCCTTTGAGGGTGGGTCTAAGTCAAAAACAATCTCGCTTGGTCCATTGCTGTTAATGGTTTGAAACGGGACATGGAATTCAATTGCAAGTTGATTCCCGAGCCAAACAAGTGTCTTTAAGTTATTGCACAGAATATAATCAATTCCATCAGAAGGTTGTGTCTCAACAAATTTTGGTGCATAATCGGGACAGTTTTTTTGGTAAAAGGCTTCGCCAAACATACCATGCGGATACCGAATAACTGTTAACAAACGATTTTTTAAAAAAGGCAGCATATAGGGAGAAATTTCGCGTAAGTACAGGATATAATCTGCCTTCTGGATGGAAAGGTTTTCCCACAATGGTTTATCAGGATGGGTGATTTCCAAGTCTGAGGGCAAGTTTTTTTGCGCAAACATGAAGAGGTCATATGTACATTGGGCTGGTTCCAAATCAAAGCGAAAGCGGTCAAAATGAGGCTCACGCAGCTGCCGGTCATAAAGCTCCAAATATTTCACTTCAAGGCAGATTGCAGGTTCAACATAAATAAATTGAGCATCCTCACTCGTCATATTTTGTTTAATTGTTTGCTTTAGGGCATTTTTTTCTTCAGGTTTAAAGCCGAAAAGAACCTGACCTATTGGTAAAATCTCTTTATTCTTATAGACCCCAACGTAAAAATAGCCATTCGTTTTTTCAAAGGAAGTAATGAAGCAGCTGACATATTTCCAATTCTTATACTTTAGCCATTGTAACGAGCGTTTCCCTTCCTCCCAAAGACTGTTTTTCGATTTGGCAATTATGCCTTCCCCATCATATAAAACCACCTTTTCCCACAGGTCATTAAAATCCTCATTAGCTTTTACATATTGAATGAGTTGATCATCATACGGATCAGGGTCTAAATGAAATTCGAGTGTTTGAAGTAATTTGCCCAGTTCGGCCTTTCGTTTATGAAAGTCCAAGGAATAGAGCGGTTTCCCTTTTAACATAAGTAAATCAAAAACCATCAGACGGCATGGAGAATGGGTTGCCTGTTCGATAATTTTTTTTTCAGATTTCATCCTGCCACGAACTTGAATAGCAGAAAAATTCGCTTTGTGTGTATTTTCAAGAAATACTAGTTCTCCATCAAGCTGCAGCGGCAAAAATGGTTTTAATTTTTCTTCATATTGGAATAAAAACTCTTTGATCTCAGGGAACTGAGGAAATAGTTCTTTTCCGTTTCTGCTTGTTAATGTGATGCCTTTTGAATTCCACTCTAAAAGGGCCCTAAACCCATCATATTTAACCTCGTACAGCCAGTCGGGCCGGATAGGCAAATCAAAGGTTAAACTCGGCAGCATTGGCTTCATTATTTTTTTACCTTCCTTTTTTCTTATATTATCAAAATTAATATCATTCGACTTTGAGAAATGTCCAGCTCCAGCACCCTAGCGGCTAGTGTCCTTCGCCCTCCGCCCTACGATAAGTC
>NZ_AJLS01000129.1 GCF_000307875.1 Neobacillus bataviensis LMG 21833 | reverse complement strand
TAATGTATATAGAGGAAGCTCAAGAAGCAGATATAAGCGGAGATATTCCGATTAACTGCTCTAAATAAGACAAAATCCAACGATTTTGGATAAGATAACCGGAAAAACTTCTCTTATTTTTAAGGAAATATGGGTATTTCCCAAAATAGTCGGAATTTTTCCGTTTATTTTTCAAATATAGTGAAATCAACATTCGGAGCCTTAAGAAAAAGTCACGAATACTCCTTTACGATTTCCTCAATTTTTTCAGGCTTTAAAAAGGATGAAATAGATTCTTCGGTTTGAAGGGTAAGAGCCGCACCGGCAAGTCCTAATTGGCAAGCACGAACTAGTGATTCTTTATTCATGATTCCATAGATGGCGCATGCCGCAAATGCGTCACCAGCCCCCGTGACATCGACAACCTCCGTTTTAAAAGGAAGCAAGTGCCCAGATTCCTCAGGAGAATAGTAATAAACCCCCTGATCACCGAGTGTGATCAACACTTTTTGAACGCCACGCTGACTCATTTTTTCACAGGCTGTTTGACAATTCTTGATGGAGTCAATTTTTATGTCAGTTAGGATCTCTGCTTCTCCACGATTTAGAATCAGAAGTTCGACACCATCAAGACGAAAAGGAAGTTTTCTTGCCTTGACTGGAGATACTGGATCGATGTAAATAGGGATATTTACATCACTGCAGCGCTTCATTACATAACTAATACTTTCCTCAGGGATATTTGTATCCAAAAACACCGCAGTTGAGGCACTAATATGGGACCATTTTTCCTCAAACATGGAAGTGGTTAGTTTCTCGTATATATTCATATCCGCCATGGAGACAACGCTTTCACCATTGATATCCAAAAGGGTAGTAAAGGTTCCCGTTTGTTCGGTTGGTAACACCCAAACCTGGCTAACATCCACTCCCTGACTTTTCGTTTCCTTCAGGATCCAGTTACCTTCTTTGTCATCCCCGACACAGGCCATAAGAGAAGTGGTAAGTCCGAGCCGGCTTAAACTTTCAGCCAAATTGCGTGCTACACCGCCACAAGCTTCCGTAATTTTTACTGAATTAGATGAATATAAACGCACATTTTGATCTGACCGCGCTTTCCTGTCTGTATTGGCTCCCCCAATACAAACAATCGCCGATTCCTCGCGGAGAATATAGCCACGCCCTTTAATCTCACCGCGTTTCGTCAGACTCGCAATATAATTCGCAACAGCAGGCCGTGATAATCCAACCTTACTCGATAACTCCTGCTGTGAAATAAAAGGATTCATCTTAATATAATGTAAAATTTGAGCCTCTTTATCCATGGAACAACCTCATTTCTGAAGCAGGGGACGGTTCTTGTGCTTCGTTTTCCCTTTTCGATTGGAACAGCCTGACCATTTCGAAAGTGGATGATAAGTTATTCTATTATAATCAATAAATGGATTGCAAGAAACCAAAAGGGACAGTTCTCCTGGCTTTTTCGCATTGGAAAATGCCAGCAGAACCGTCCCCGCGGTTCCCCTTTACAACCCTTCCATAATAGGCGGTTTTTTCTTAAATCCTTTTGTTGTTATGAGTGCGTAGACAAATCCAATTGCCAGCCACACGAAGCCTACTTTCAATGTTAAGGCAGAAAGATTAATAAACAAATAAAAACAGATTAAAAATCCTAATGCGGGCAGTAAGAAATAGCGTACGAACTTTTTCTCTTTTTTTCGGAAGTAATAATACACAATTACAGACAAGTTCACAAACATAAAGCCTGTTAACCCGCCAAAATTCATTAATTCCGCGACAAAGGAAATCGGAAGAGCAAGTGCTCCGACAACGCTAATGATACACATTAACAAGATATTCAGAATAGGCGTTTTAAACCTAGGATGTACATACGTAAAGAACTTTTTCGGCAGTACTTCATCACGCCCCATACTAAACATTAATCGGGAGGCACTTGCTTGCCCGGTTAAACCTGCCGTAAAGGTGGAAACGATAATCGCAATCGTATAAATCGTAGCTAGTGCTGCCCCGCCGGCCTTTTTCGCAATATCAAATAGGGCTGTATCTGCGGAACTAAAGGAATTCACATCCGGCCACACAAGCTGAGCGACATAGGCTTGTACGATAAAGAGTAACCCGCCGATCAGGCATGCAAGCATAGCTGCTTTCCACATATCATCCTTTGGATTGATTGCTTCTTCTGACAAAGTCGTAATACTATCAAATCCTAAAAACGAAAAACAGGCCATGGCAGCCCCTGCAATAATAGCAGAAGTAGCAAACGTTTCATCGTGAAAGAACGGCTTGATTGAAATAATGCTATTGGCTGATTCCCCGCCAACAATAGCCTTAATGCAGAAGATCACAAAAATAACAACCACAAGGCCCATAAAGAGGACAAGGATGTTGTTTGTTTTTGCCGCCATTTCAATCCCAAGAATATTGATAAAGGTAATCACTACAGCAATGATGAGTACCCACACCCAATAAGGGATAGAAGGAACAAGAGCATTTGCATAAGAGGCACCTACCATGAAAACAATCAGTGGGACTAAAACGTAATCCATGAACATCGCCCATCCGGCAAAAAAACCGAGATGCGGATTAATAGAACGCTGTGTATACGTATACGTTGAACCTGCCACAGGGAAAGCCGCGGCCATCCGTCCATAGCTATAGGCAGAAAACATCATCGCGACCATGGCGATTAAATACGCTAACGAGAGCATTCCTCTAGTGGAAACTGCCGCATAGCCATAAATGTACGCAGGCGCAATTGGTGTCATAAAGGCGATCCCATAAATCACAAGATCCCTTAAACTTAGAACTCTCTTAAACTGCGGATGATTTCCGCTATTATTTGACAAACTCATAAAAAAAGCTTCCTCTCACTTAGGCTTCCTGTAACGTTTTCCCCATTTGATTACTTATCAATCGGATCGTTTCATCCGTGCTCATGACTTCACAATAAATTTGATTCATAATCATAATTTCAGCATCATGTAATGCTTGTGTTGCTGCACAGCAGGCATCCTCTACTAAAATCACTTCAAATCCCGCATCCGCTAAACTTCTGACAGTAGAGGCCACACATTGATCGGTCACAACACCTGTGCAGACGACTGTTTCAATCCCCATATTTCGAAGGAGAAATTCATAATTCGTTCCAGAAAGAACACTATCAGTAGTTTTATTAACGACAATTTCATCCTCTAATGGTTTCAGTTCATCTACCATTTCTGCCCCGTAATGCCCGATTGGCAGCAGGATATTATTCCAGCCAGGTCTTCTTTGAACAGGAGATCGGTCGCGCCCATCTTTGTGATGGCAGGCAATCCTGCCAAAAGTAACTTCTAATTGATTGGTTCTAAAGAACTCTAATAGTTTTTGATTATTTGGTATAACGATGTCTTCTAGGCGATTATAAAAATATTCCCATTTATCCCACATGCCTTTTTCTCTCGCTACATCGGCATCCCCAAAATCCTTACTGATAAACTGATTTTGCATGTCCACGATTAATAGAGCGGTTTTACTTGGATCTGGTTGAATCCTTTCCTCACCCGCCGGGACAAATTCATAGTATAACGTTTGTTGCTTTTCCATGTTGATAGCCTCCTAGAATTTCGATATGTGCAAAAAGAAATAACAGAAATCTGCCCGTCATTCCCTTTTTTTGCAATAAAAAAACTACAAACCCATTCTGAGATGAACTCAGAAAACATTGTAGTCATTCTAAAGTCCCCACCCGTTATCCCACAAGAGATAGCACAACTTAATAAACCTGTCAGCTTATTAAGACAGTCCTGCAATTATTCACTGCAGACCCAGCATGTAATAGCGAGACCTATTCCACACTTCGGCGACATCCCCTTCTCCTTAGCATCACAGCGTTCCCAAGCTCCACTAAAGACTATTAAACATCGCGCCTCTACCCCACTAGGTTAAAGTGAGGCTTATTCAATTATTGTGTATATTCTAAAATAACGGTATTTTAATGTCAATGGAAGTAGTATCCAAAGGGTCACCAATCGGAACCGCCGGGACGGTTTTTATGGTTTTTTTTTCGAAGCAGGGGACAGTTCTCTTGGTCTATCTCTTTCGTTTTGTTCACCAAATCGAACAAACCAAAATATCACCCAAACCTTACCCTTGGCCCTATTTATTCCCCACTATAGAGCATGCATAAAACAGGAATTAGAATCCAATATTTTACATAATTGTATACTATCAATAAAAAGATAATTACAATTTTTTTATGACATCTTTACAATCAGATTAATATTTATCCTTAGGAGTTCCCCCTCAAATATCATTACTATTTTCAGAGACAAATTTTTGTATAAACTACGAAAAAAATGTCCATCCTGTAGCTATAGAAATAGCTTGGGAGAGTGAGTAAAATGTGGTGGTTTTGCCCTGGCAATCCCGGTCAAAGCTGAATCCTTATAGTGATGGTGAATTTTTAATATGTAGGGGGATGAATCTATGAGTATTGAAGAATTAACTAAAATTATCACAGTGAAAAAGATGGATTTAGAGGAATGTGAACATGAGCTTAACAATCGATACTACCCATCTGTCGTAAGACTGGCAATGATGCATTACATAACAGAGTTGCGGCACCAATTAGAAATGTATAATGGGGACGATTTAAAGACTCTGGGATGAGTCTTGAGGGGGGGCTGTACCCCCTACTCACCCAAGCATTCTTCTGCTTACTTTTGGACAAATTGTGGAAACTTCTCCCTTACAAACTCTTTTTCTTCAGTAAAACTTAGAACTCCATATGCCCTGCCCACTAAACCCTCTTGTTGCTCCCAAAGGAAATTGTGATCAGAATCAATGATATTGAACCGACCCTTCTTCCAATTTTCTACAATCTCAAGCATCTTCTCTTTATTAGTAAAGTTACTGGCAGAAACGATTTCGATCACTTGATTCACTGTGTCTTCCACCATTGGAATGGCACCATATTTTCTTTCTGCCCTAACCTTTTGATGCGTCATTTCGTGCATCACCTTCATTACTTGACCTTCAGTAGATTCCGGGGTAAGTCCTGTGTCATATTCAATCCCCTCAATGAAACCAATACGTCCTGCAAGATTTTTAAGAGCCTCTTCTTCAGCACGTTTAGCCTCTTCTTCTTGTTCCTTTTCTAATGCAGCACGTCGTTCTTCTTCGTACTGTTGTTTCTCTTGCTGCTTTAATTCATATGCACGAGCGTTAGCATTGATTTTATAAACAGCAAAAGCAGCAATGATCAGCACAAGAACAAGGATGCCTAAAGACATCAGTAGCTTTTTAATCTTTTCTTTTTGCCAATCAGTTTCCAAAAATTGCAACCCCAGTTTCTAATTGATTTTGATTATATATGTAAGGTAATAAAAAAGAAGGGATGATAAAAAGGTAGTTTAATTATATATCCATTTTCCATAGTATACCAACCAGAATAACCCCTAGAGCCACCGAATATATTTATCAAGTGAAAGGGGATTAATTATATGGATGCTCAAGGATTATGGAGCTTTAGTTTATTGTTTGTAAAACAGTTTATTATCTATTATCTTATTATATTACTTGGAGAATGGTTTGCGGAAAAAAAGGGATACAACCTGTTTGAGAGGGCATGGTTAATTACCATAATGGCGTTATCACTATTAATCTTTTCATTAGGAATTCACTTTTTACGGAGCCTAAGATTTTAACAAAACGAACAGCAGTAGCACAAGAGGAGTTTCTTGGGATGAGCGAGTAATACCAAGGGGTGGGTTCTCACGGCCCTTTTCCGCCTCCAACACATTTTAATTTTCACTCGTTAATACCAAACCACCCATCGACAAACTTCGTACCACAAAAATCACGTAACCCCCTCAATAACAGCAAAAGCAGCAATTCCAACCAATCGTTTGATGAACAAGAAATTTACTAATTAATCGTTTGATTAAATGGGACCAAAACCCTTATGTTAAAAGAACTCTGTCCAGTTTGTCGGTAAAATTTCTGTCGTTGTTAGGTCCCCAACTTCGCCAACAATCTTCAATAGTAACCTATAAAAACTAGCAAACTACAAAAATCACCACGTTTTGATACTAATCAAACGATTAATTGAAAATAGCCCAAACCTGCCCCAATCCTGAACATCACCATCCAAATGCGTGAAAAATATGTCGAAGACTGCTGTAAATGGAACTCAGGTTAGCCGCTGGACATGAAAGGGGCTACATGAAAGGGGCTGCTATCAAGTAATAGGACAGTGTTAAGTTTCCCGGGCGGTGACAGGCATCGGTTTTTCGGTATTTTAAACCTAAAAAAGAGAGAAGTGTCAGGACATTCCTCTCTGCAAGTTGTCAATCTATATTATATGTAAGCTAATGTTTAATTTCCCATTTTTAGAATCAACTTCAATTTCAACATCCACGTTTTCTTCAATGTAACAATCGCCTTTGTTATCAAATTCAGCATTACAATTCGGACATTTGTTTAATTCATAATGCTTAAATTCATAAAATTCCTTATGACAATAATTACAATGACTTTTTGATATAGAAAATGTTCGGTTGGAATTCATTTTCATAATCCCCTTCTTACTTATTCGTAAAATCCATTAATCGGTAAAAGGTTCTTCATCCGCATGTATAGCCTGAATACGCGCCTGCTTTCGTTTAAAAACGATTTTGGATAAAACTACACTTATTTCATATATAAGAATCAGTGGGATCGCTACAGAAATATGAGATATAAATTCCGGGGGAGAAATCATTGAAGCAATAATTACTAGAATAAAATACGCATACTTTCTGAGTTTTCCGATTCGATAAGGATTCACGATGCCTAAAGTAGTTAAAAACATCGCGACAAGCGGCAATTCAAAAGCAACGCCAAACGGTAACGTCATATTAATTAAAAAACTGAAATATTTATCTGCCGTGAAGGAGGTCGTCATCATATCGTTACTCAGATGTATGAGAAACTTCATGATGTTTGGAAAGATAAAGTAATAACCAAATGCCATGCCTGCAATAAAAAGAAAGAATAAGGCAGGGATATACGCGAATGCAATCTTCCTTTCCATTGGCTTTAAAGCCGGTTTTACAAATAACCAACCCTGCCATGCAGCTACCGGGATTGTTCCAGCTCCGGCCACAACGGCGGCGATGTGGAAATAAATCCACATAATATCACTCGGCCCCAATATCAGTAACTTATATCCAAGATTCCCCATAAAAAAAAGATAAATCTCTTTGACATAAACAAATCCAATTACAAGAAACACTAGAAAAGCCAGCGACGAAATAATCAATCTTTTTCGCAACTCACCAAGATGTTCTACTAAATTAAGTTCTTTATCAGTCAACATGCAGCGCCTACCATTTACAAAAG
Source organism: Neobacillus bataviensis LMG 21833 (assembly GCF_000307875.1). GTDB lineage: Bacteria > Bacillota > Bacilli > Bacillales > Cytobacillaceae > Neobacillus > Neobacillus bataviensis. Next base: position 43,217 of record NZ_AJLS01000129.1, on the reverse strand, counting down.
TGTATTTTTTAGAGGATTATTTCTTTACTTTACCGAAAGTAAGCTGTGAATCATTTGGACAGCGACCGCATCATCAATAAAACCGACTGGAAAAATGTAATCTGGAATAACATCCACTGGTACAATAAAATATAATATGGCACTACCAATGATGACAAGATCACGAGTTGTTCCCTTCTGAAGTTGAAATCGCTCAAACATTTCCTTCAACTGATTAATAAATGGGCCTATGCTGCCTAGTTTCTTAAGCTTATCCGTAAAGCTCTTATGTATAATCTCCTTGCCCTCTTCCGTTTGAACATATTGTTCATAATGAGCTAATTGCTGTTTCACACTTTCAATACTAAACTGCTGATCGTATACATTAGAGGTTTTAAGGACATGTTGAATATGTTCAATCGACATTTGAATATCAGAAGAATGACTGTTCTGCTCCTGTTTCACTGTATAGCCGGCAGCTTCAAATAATTCCGCAATCGGAACGTCAAGGCAGTTAGCAAATTTTTGTAAATGTTGAGGAGTCGCTTTGCGCTTTCCGTTAATAATCCGTGAGATTGTGGCAGTATCAATATCAGTAAGCGCACTAAGCTTCCGCATGGATAAAAACCGTTCTTCGATCAATTTCTTCAAAAACACTCCAAACCTATTTTCCATTCTCATATCCGACATCTCTACCTTCCTTTCTATTAAAAACCTAATCCACAAGTAGAAATGAGTATAGGACACTAGTAACATTCTTCATGAAAGTCCATATCCCTTGTTCAAAAAAACCATCATTTAGTAGAAATATATACTCGTGTTGACGTTTTGTCAATATACATATTTTCATTTGACACAAAAATAACATATAAAGTTTGATTTCTGAGTATATGACCTATTCACCTTTTAAAAAAATTCTATAATTTTATTTAGTCAATCGACAAACGTTGATATGTTGATTAAATGTCAACAATACAAACAAAAAAATTCCTCTTCTTTAAGAGGAATTTTCGAGCATTAAAAACTATTTCGATAAACATAGGCATCTTTAGGCTGTTCAATGATTTTATAATCAGTTACTTTTAAAATGGGGATTTTCATTTTAAAGGGTTGGTAATACATCGTATCCACTGTTCCCGTTACCTGGTACCACTGGTCATTTGGTATCTGTACCTGATCAGGAAATTCAATCAGCATGCCGAAAACGCCAGAGTCAGCAATACAGTGGATGATACCAAAACGAAATAAGAAGATTTGGTTTCCATCTATACCCGGACCGTTATAAGAAAAGCCCTTCATCGTAATGGACTTCCCAACAAATTCGCCAGAAAAGTTATAGATGACTTCTAATCCTTTTAAATAGTCCTCATCTGTTAAGGTGATATGTTCCTTTCCTTTATAGGATTTAAATTCTTTATGAACTAAATCCAAAAACCCGTCCTTCCCCATGAATTGACTCATATCAGGATTTAAAATTTGGTGCATGCCATAACGGTCTGCCCCATCCTCTAACGCGGGAAATTGAAAGCCTTTAGCATTGACTAACTTGGAGTCAAGGGTTGCAACAGGTAAAAGGACACCTGTAAGTGCAGGAAGAATAATCATGGTATACGAAACCATTCTTTTTATACTTTTGCCCAATGCAGGTTTTTTTATCGCATGTGGTTGATCGTGATGGCATACGTGACAATCTCCATCTTTCTCCGACTTTTTCTCAGAAAGATACCACCTGATTCCTTCGACAATTGTGAGGAAGAATAACGCATAAATCATACTATTGGTAAGAAAGGAATATTTCATATTGATATATTTTGAAATATTTCCAGACATATGCAAATAAAAAAACAAATAGGTAAACATTAATAGAATGACTACACGAAACATTTGATTCCCCCCTTTATAGTAAGAGTGAGCCAACAAACACGATTGTTGTAATTAATGAAACAAGAAGGATCACGAATTTTGGTTTAAACGTGCCAAACATCATAAGCAGGTTTTTTATATCAACCATTGCACCGAACACCAAAAACGCCGTAATCGAGCTTTGCGAAAACGTGTTTCTGAATGAGGATGCCACAAAAGCATCGGCCTCAGAACAAATTGATAAGATGAAAGCGAGCGCCATCATGACGAGCACACCAGCTACTTTTGTATGTCCAAGTGCAGCCAGTGCAGCGGTTGGAATATAGGTTTGCATGGCAGCAGCAATGAGCGAACCCATAACCAAGTACTTCCCTACATTAAAAAACTCATCGCTCGTATGCGTGATTACGCTCCACCATTTTTGCTTAACGCTTTGTTGCGAATGGTCATGCACATGAATGTGTTTGTCAGGGTTTAGTTTCAATTGGTTATCCTTAATCACGTAAGAAAGAACAATTCCGACTAAAATGGAAACCACAACGGCAAACCCGGATCGGTACCAGACCATGATCCAACTATTACCAAAGGCAATATAAGTAGAGAACAGAACAATTGGATTAATAATAGGCCCCGTAAGCATAAAGGAAATAGCCGCCGGAAGCGCCACTCCTTTTTCAACTAATCTTCTAGTGATTGGAATGATTCCACATTCACATCCCGGAAATACGGCCCCTATTAAACTACCTGTTATAACGGATAAGTACCGATTTTTAGGCATGATGCGGACAATCATATTTTCAGATACAAATACTTCGATAAGCGCAGATACAAACGCCCCTATCACAATAAAGGGAATGGCTTCTATCACGATACTGATAAAAATTGTATTTAATTGCAATAATTGATCCATAGGAGTCCCCCTAAGTGAAACTACTCTTTTAAAAAATATGTTCCATTATAACAGATAGGAACAAAAGTAGCAGATACTAAGGGTTCCTGGTTTTATTTACCGAACCACGATTGATAAGACACAAAGAACCTGTTATAAAAACTATTAACCTACAAAAATCTGCAAATTTTGATATTAAACAAACGATTAATTGAAAATAGCCCAACCCCCGATAAATAGAGAGTTTCTATTATAAAAACGCATCGAAATATGTCACCCCGATAAACGACGACATTTCTAACTTATCATCCTAAGCCATTGACATAAAATTGCAATTTATAAAAGTGAAGCCCCGTTGCTTTTCAGCAGCGGGGCTTCACCCTAATTATTTCGATTAAAAATAAAAACGAAGCAAGAGAACTGTCCGTCCCCTGCTTCATTCACCACTAACCTTCGAAAGGAATCTCTTTGTTCTTTCTTCTTTAGGATGGTCGAAAATGTCGGCTGATGTTCCTTGTTCGACAATGACACCACCGTCCATAAAGATGACTCGATCAGCCACTTCTTTAGCAAAGTTCATTTCATGTGTGACGACGACCATTGTCATTCCTTCTTGAGCGAGATCCTTCATGACCTGGAGAACCTCTCGAACTAGTTCTGGATCCAATGCAGAGGTAGGTTCGTCGTAAAGCATAACCATCGGTTTCATAGAAAGTGCCCGAGCAATGGCTGTTCTTTGCTGCTGACCTCCCGAAAGCTGAGAGGGATAATGATCACAGCGTTCGCCTAGCCCTACTTTCTCAAGAAGGGGTCTAGCTATTTTCATAGCCTCCTCTTTACTTTTTCCTTGGACAACGATGGGACCCTCCATCACATTTTCAAGGGCCGTTTTATGAGGAAATAAATTGAAATTTTGAAAAACAAAGCCTGTCGTTTTTCTTAATTCTCTTATAATAGTCTTTCGTTTACGAGTTAATTCTCCTGCGGTAACCTTATGATTGCCGATTTGAATGATCCCTTCGGTTGGTTCTTCTAAAAATGTCAGACAACGTAATAATGTCGACTTTCCAGACCCGCTTGGCCCCATAACAACGACTACTTCACTTTTATTTACAGAAAGGTCAATACCCCGAAGTACTTCATTCGTTCCAAATTTCTTTTTAATGTTTTTCAACTGAATGATGCTCATACCCATCTCCCTCCCCTTTTTTCTGGATTCAAGTCAATTTAGAGCGTTAAATGTTGGGATGTCCGCTTTTCCATTTTGTCCAATAAAGCGGTTAAAACAGTAATAAGAACCCAATAAATGGCTGCAGCCAATAAATAAATCGTTAATGGCTCGAATGTCTTCGCAATGAGTAAGGAGGACATTTGCAATAATTCTGTAACCGTAATGACCGAGATCAGGGAAGTATCTTTAATTAGGATGATAAAGGTATTGGACAATGTCGGAATAGCAATACGAAGACTTTGCGGAAGAATAATCCTACGTAACCCTTGCCCGTAAGTCATACCAAGAGATGCAGCTGCTTCCATCTGCCCTTTATCAACGGATAGAATCGCCGCACGGAAAGATTCTGATAAATAGGCACCCGCATTTAAGCTTAAAGCGAGAATCCCTGAAGGTATTGGATCCATTTCGATATTAATTTGTGGTAGTCCGTAATAAATAACAAAAACTTGTACTAATAACGGGGTTCCACGAATAATAGACACATAGGTTCTAGCAATGATCTCTAAAGGTTTAATCTTAGATATTCTGGCTAATGCCGTGAAAAATCCTAGAAAGAGTGCAATAATAATGGAAATTACCGCTAAAAAAATAGTCATTAAAGTAGCATTTAGTAAAGTTGGCAAGGACTCAATAATAATTGATATATTCATTAAGTTTCCTCCGATCTAACAATCTGCAATCATCATATATGAGCGTATCTTTAGGCTCTTTTTACAAAGCCTAAAGATACAGAGCCTTAAACTAAAACTTCTTCTTTAAATGCTATTTCAATCCCCAATGATTTTAACTCTTCTACAAAAGGACCAAAGTGTTCATTAATAATGACCTTTTCAATTGGTACAATTCCAACAGCATTGATCTTCCCCTGTGCAATCCAATTGGCCAGCAGCATCGCTGGTAATGCTGTTGTTTTCGCCATGGATGTAATATTTCTTTCATGGTCATATAAATCAACCATTTCCCATGTGTACTTTGTCTGATTTCCGTTTTTAAACCCACTAACTTCAACACGCACAACCGTAATGTCCTCTTTGGAACTTCCTTGTAACTTTGGTGATAACACTTTTTCGGCAAAAGCTCTTGGCGTTATGTAATTCCCGTCAATTTCTAAAGGCTTGTCATCTAGGAATCCTAGTTCAGCCAAGACCCCCATTTTATTCCAGTGTCCTTCGTAACGAACCGTTTTCTCATACAGCTTTTTTACTTTATCTTTAAGTGTATAGGCTGTACTGTGAGCGTCTGTTATGACAGCTTCACAATTCCCAACAGGATCAGGAAATGTTAACTTTTCCAAGCCTGAAAGCGGAGGCAATTCTACAAGCTCCCCATTTTCCGCTGCTAACGCTGGTCTTGTATATAGACCTAATACACTTTCTAATCGAAAAACAACCTGGTACCATAATGGAGGGACTGGGAATCTTGGGATTCCCCCACAGATCATGACAGCTTCATCCGCCTCATCCAATAATTCAATTCCTTGAGCCGCTAAAAAATTGGTGATTCCCGGCGCCACCCCACAACCTGGCATAATAATAACACCGGCATCTTTTGCTGCCTGATCCAGTTTCATTTTCTCTTCGATCTTGGATCCAACTAAATCGACAAGATGGCATTTGGCTGAAATCGCTGCTTTAATAGCTGGTAAACTTAAGGAGTGAGGCAGACAAGCCACCGCAACATCTGCATCTTTTAACACCTTTGCAATATCTTCCTCGGTTTGCAGTGATGCTACTTGGCCAATCACCTTTGGATTAGCAGCAATTTCTAAGCATTTTTCAACACTTGCTTTGATACCATCGACTGCTGTGACGGATTCAATAGTTGGATATTTTGCTAACTCACTGACTACTGTTGTACCAATCATTCCAGTTCCTAAAACAACTGCTCGCATTTTTGACTCCTCCTCTTAACTTTTCCGTGGAATGGTGAGTAAAAGAGTTTTCATATCAGTCTAGAAAACTCTTATTTTTTTTGTAAAAATAAACATTGTCCGTTTATAATTTGCTATCTCCAAACCATTTTTTATACATCTCGTCATAGGTACCATCTTCTTTCATGGCAGCTATCGCTTCATTAACTTTTTTCACAAAGTCTGCATTGTCCTTTTTTATGGCCATACCAATTTCATCTTTATTTAATATGCCGCTTGTAATTTTGATTGGTAACTTATTTTCCTTAATATTGTAGCCCATCAATAATTGGTCATTGATAATAACGTCTAATCGTTTATTCTGTAGGTCTTGGATGTAATCACTTACGGATTTATATAATTTAACATTTGCTCCATCCACGCTTTTTGCCACTTCTTCAAATGTTGTTCCGCCACCTACACCAACATTTTTCCCTTTTATATCTTCAAGCTTTGTTATATCATTTGTATCCTCTCTAGTGACCAAGACAGATCCAGTAACAACATATGGATCAGTGAAATCCACACTCTTTTTCCGTTCCTCCGTTACCGTCATTTGGCCGATAATAATATCAAATTTATCTGCCTTTAATCCACCAATAAGACTGTCCCACTTTGTTGCGATAAACTCAGTCTTTACTCCCAAACGCTTGGCAATTTCATTCGAAACATCTACATCAAAACCGATATAATTTTTTTTATCATCTACGAAGTTAAAGGGTGGGTAGGTTCCTTCAAAGGCAACCTTTAAAACTTTTGATTTTTCGACTCTTTCTAAAACCGTTTGTTTTTTATTTGCGCCTGTTTCTTTGCTGCCACTACACCCTGCAATAATACCGATTAATAGAATAGCAATAAAAGACAAATACAATTTCTTCCTCATCATAACAACCCCTTTAAATTATTTTGATAGCGCATTCATTTCCCTTTATCGTTAATCTCCTTCCGTTTAATCTTAAAAAGGCTCTGAAGAATATTCATTGTTGTCCAAAATTGTAGTACAATTTATATATTTATAGTGTATACTAAGAAAAATAACGTTGTCAATATATTTAGAAAATTAGGAATAAACATGAGTAAGAGGAAAGAAAGCAGGTGGGGGATTTTATGAAAATAGACACTGTAGAGCACTTTGTTTACAACCATATTAAAACAGCCATTTTAGCACGTAAATTAGCACCAGGAAAACAACTAGTTGAAAATAGAATTTCTGACACATTAAAGGTAAGTCGGACGCCGATTCGCAATGCGTTAAAAAATTTAGCATCTGAAGGATTAGTAGATATCGTGCCGAATAAAGGAGCTTTTGTAACAAGCCCAACACTAGATGAGATCATCCAAGCGTATGAACTGCGGGGAAATTTGGAATTTATTGCAGCTAGTAAATCAATGGACTATTTGACTGAAAAGGACTTCTCTACTATTAGGGAAAATATTGAGAAGGAGAAACTGGCTTTAGCCGATAAAAATACGGAAACCTTCGTTAAGGTAAATAAAGATTTCCATCTGGCTATAACCGAAAAATGCAACAACAAGTTTTTAAACGAATTTATTGAACGGCTCATTACTCAAACCAATATCTATCTCATTCTTTATGATGAGTTTTTTAACAATCAGACACAAGAGCCCTACAGTCCTAATGAACACAGTCATATATTAAGCTTAATAGAACAGAAAAAAGAAACTGAATTAAAAACAGCCCTAGAAAATCACTTTAAACATTCCATCAAAAGCGTCGTAAATGGCTATAACGAATATAAAGAATTGGATGAGATTTTTTGAGGCAGGGGACGGTTCTTTCGCTTCATTCTTCATCGAGCCGATGAAGGACAAAACTCCAAGAATCCAAGCCGAAATGTCCTTCATCAAGCCGATGAAGGACAAACTCCAAGAATCCAGGCCGAAATGTCCTTCATTCCAGGCCAAAGACCCAAGTGAGTAAGTCGCACTTGGCACAAAATACGCATCAACCACTCCCTTAACTTTTTACTAACAATCCAAGTAGGTAATTCTATGAAACAAGATTTTTCGAGTGAAGCGGAACTTTAACAATCTATCTTTTTAAAATAACGATAAATCTTTTCTAGTTTTTTTGTTTGTTTTCCCTTTGGACTTTCCATATTACCAAACTCAAAAAACTTAACTTGGTTAATTCCGACAAAACTAAATAAGGCTTTTTTCATCAATATTTTATGTGAATTATTCAACCAGAGAAGTGGATAGTTTGCAGGCCCTTTCATGGTGGACACACATACAACTGATTTTCCTTTCAATAGTCCCTCCGGTAGTAGTCCCTTCTTATCCTTGTAGGCAAAATTTGCAGCAAATAATTGATCAATGTATCCTAACATCATGGCTGGAGGTCTACCCCACCAAATGGGATAGACAAAGACAATCTTGTCAGCCCAAGAAATTTGCTGTCGATATTTTTCAAGGTGTGGATCACGATACATATCACGTCTTCGTTTATGCTCGTTAAACACAAGAAGTGGATTAAAACCCTCCTCATACAAATCTAACACCTGTATGTCCTTTATATTTGGATTTTCATGACTTCCTTTGAGGACCTTTTGTAAAAATGCGTAACATAAACTCTGATGGTTAGGATGGGTGTAAATTACAAGGATTTTCATAAAGCACCCCTTTTACTTTTCATTTGATAATAAAATCATAGCAGTCGTATTTTTTGTTGTCAAATGATAATTGTATTATGACAACAAATTTGTTATCTTCATGGTAAGAGGTGAGAGATATGGATAAAAAAGCTCTTTTTTTAAAATGTGTGTCCTTTACGACATCGGTTCATCGTGTGACACACGAATTAACTCAACAGGCAAAATCTGATTCCATCACACCCGTGCAATATAACATTCTTGAATATATAACCGTTAGCCAGCCTGTTACCCTTAGTGAAATCAGTGATTGCCAACATATGTCTATGCCAAATACGAGTCGTGAATTGAAAAAATTAAATGAAAAAAATTTAATTGAAAAAATAAGCGATACCGAAGATCGTCGAAAACAATATATTCGTCTCTCAAAGGCTGGAGAAACCATGATGAACGAAGCCTTTGCCCATGTAGAATCACGTTTCCTACATCGAATACAAAATGCTTCAAAAGAAGATTTAGAGGAGATTAACAGCGCGCTAGATATTCTTCAGGCCAAGCTATTTTTTTAAATCGCCTATTTTTTCACGATTAAACGTTCGTGAAAATTAGTCTACCCAACCACAAAAAAGGCTGCCGCAGCAGCCTTTCTTCCTATTTCGTGAACCAATCCAATGGCATTAAAACTAATGATGGGAACAGGATGAGAAGAAGAACAACTAATACTTCTGCTATTAGGAATGGCCAGATGCCTTTCAAAATATCGTCTATTCCAATCTTTCCAACTCCGGCAGCGACGTTTAAAACCGTTCCTACTGGTGGAGTTAATAACCCAATACAAGTGGTTAACACAAAGATGAGCCCAAAATAGACTGGGTCAATTCCAGCTTGAGTGACCACTGGCATTAATACTGGTGTAAGAATTAAAATAGTAGGTGTCACGTCCATCGAAGTTCCTACAATGAGTACAATGAGAACAATAATGAAAAGTAATAATGTTTGATTATGCATAAAAGGTTCCAGTATTGCGGTTAACTGCCCTGGTATGTTTGCAACTGTAATGAGCCAGCCTGATACCATTGCAGCTGCAGCCAGGAGCATAATAACACTCGTTGTTTTCGCAGCAGCCACAAGTACCTCATAAAGCTGTTTAAATGTTAATTCTCGGTAAATAAACATGCCAACAAATAAAGCGTAAAAAGCTGCAACGGAAGCAGCTTCCGTTGGTGTAAAGATTCCACCACGTAACCCACCAATAATGATAATAGGTAAAAGAAGTGCCCAAAAGGCAGAAATGGTGGCTTGTACTCTTTCTTTACCGGATCTTCGCGGCTGTGTTTTTACTTTATCTTTTCTAACCACAACGGTCCAAACAACGATTAAAGCAATCGCAAGAATCAGACCAGGTACAATTCCCGACATAAATAACTTCGAAATGGAAACGCCGGCTGTCACCCCAAAAACGATCATGGGAATACTCGGCGGAATTATCGGAGCGATAATCCCCCCAGCCGCAATCAAACCAGCTGAACGATTTCGATTATAATCTTGGCTTACCATCATTGGGATTAAAATGGCTCCTAGTGCTGCGGTATCAGCCACCGCGGATCCGGATAATCCGGCAAACAATACACTCGAGATGATCGCAACATATCCTAATCCTCCACGGAGATGACCTACATAGGACATGGCAAAATTAATAATCCGTTTGGAGATTCCCCCTGCATTCATTAACTCACCAGCAAGAATAAAGAAAGGGATGGCCATAAGCGGAAAATTGTCAGCTCCCTGAATTAAATTAGAAGCTAGTATTTGGGTATCGAAAATACCCATTGATAACATAAGGACAATTCCACTAACTAAAAGTGCAAATGCGATCGGGATTCCCAAAGCCATGGCAGCTAGCAAGGAACCAACAAAGATTGCTATTGTCATTTCTTCTTCGCCCCCGTTTCTTTTTTGCTGTTTTCCCGTTCAACTGAATCTACTAGTTCTTCCGAACCGGTTGACATAATTAACTCGCTAACATCCTTTTTAAAAATAAGTCTAAATAGCTTAAATAGAATAATAAGGATCATAGCTCCACTCATAATCATCCCGAATGCATAAATATAGGCATAGGACATTCCAGTTGCCGGTGCAGACAGATCCGTATTAAGCAAAGTTAGTTTCCAGCTTCCGTCAAAAAGGAATACGAGTGTAATAAGCAATATAAGATTACTAACAATATAGATTACTTTTTTTCCTGCTATTGGCAGCTTTTTAACAAGTGAGTCCACTCCTAAGTGCTCATTATCTTTAAACGCAAGGATGGCACCTAAAAATATTAACCAAACAAATAAGAATCGTGATACCTCTTCAGACCAAGTGATTCCTGAATTAAACACATATCGCAAGACAACATTCGTGAAGACAAAAATCGCCATTAGCGACAAACATACCACGATAACAAGTTTCAATAGAGCATCGATCTTGGACACTAATCCTTTCATAGGTGACAACTCCTTACCAAACGTATATGACGTTCCAAAAAGTAGAGAAGGGTTCCTATAGAACCCCGGTCTCTACTGAATGATTATTTTCCTGTTTCTTTAATCTTTTCGACCATTTCTTTAGCCCATGGATATTCTTTGTAGTAATCTTCATAAATTGGTTGAACGGCATCTGCCATTTGTTTTTTGAACTTATCATCAGGGGTAATAAACTTCATCCCTTTTTCCTTGAGGAACTTCTTGTCCGCTTCATAGCTTTCTTCTGATAACTTCCACTCAAAATCAGAATATTCCTTTGCCGCTTCTTCGATCGCTTTTCTTTGTTTGTCAGATAATTTATCCCAGAATTTCTGATTAATAATTAAGATGTTTGGTGTAAAACCGTGACGTGACTCTAAAATATGGGATTGAACTTCATAGAAACCAGAAGATTTTACAACCCCGATAGGATTATCTTGTCCATCAACTACTTTTTGCTCTAGTGCGGTAAATACTTCTGAAAGTGGCATTGGCGAAACGTTAGCTCCTAGCAATTGACCTAATTTTACAAATACAGGTGTATTTGGCATACGAAGTCTAAGTCCTTTAAAGTCAGCCATACTTGCAACTTCCTTACTAGAGGAAACCATTCTAAATCCGTTCGCACTCCATACCAATGGATGAACGCCATGTTTTGCTGCAAGTTCGTCAGTCAATTCTTTCCCAATTGGTCCATCTAATACTGTTTTGGCATGGTTAAAATCATTTAATAAGAATGGCCATTCAATAACTCCCATTTTCGGAACATCCGCTTGCATGATCATACCAGGAAGTCCCATTTCAACTGTTCCATTACGAACAGCCGTATAAAAATCTTTCTCTCCACCAAGCTTGTTATTTTCGAAAATTTCAACTTTGAGCGTTCCGCCTGATTTTTCTTCAACCAACGGTTTGAATTTTTCAAGCAATGCAACGTTTTGCGGATGATCTGGTGCATAATAATTAGCTAACTTAATGGTGTAGGATTTGTCTTTGCTAGCAGTAGTCTCCTTTGATACAGTTTCTTCCTTTTTTCCGCAAGCTGCTAAAATGGATCCGAATACAAGAAATAGTGCTAAAACGATTCCTAACTTTTTCATTTTCGTAAACTCCCCTTTTTTTGTTTAATCTATTGTGATCATGGCCTTGATTGTATTTGATTCAGGTTCCATGAACGTTTCAAATTTCTCCATTATTTCTTGAAACGATGTCTTAGAAGTAATGAAACTATCTGTATTAACTTGTCCTTGTCTTATTGATTGTACGACATGTTCAAGGTCTTCCTTGGTAGCATTCCGGCTTGATAATAACGTGAGTTCTCGTCTATGGAACTCTGGATCCGGGAAGGAAAAATCTGCTTGTACAAGTCCAACAAAGATTAATCGCCCACCATTAGAGGCAAATGTATACGAATTATTCATGGAATTCACATTTCCAGTCACATCAAAGACAGCGGTTGCAAAATCACCATTTGTTATTTTCTTAATCTCTTCTAAGGCATCTCCATTTGCTGCGTTCACGGTGAAATCAACCTCAGCCCACTTGCGGCAAAAATCCAAGCGCTGTTCATTCATATCAACCGCAATTACTTGAGCACCAGCTAGTTTAGCGTATTTCATGACACCTAGTCCAATCGGGCCTGCTCCAATTACAATCGCAAACTCTGCCTTTTTTAAATCAGCACGTCTTACAGCATGTGCACCAATACTTAGACATTCAACTGTTGCAGCTTGCTCTAATGTAATATCATTTGTTTTCATGAGGTGAGTAATCGGAACCGCAAGATATTCCTGCATCCCCCCATCAATATGAACTCCTATAAGCTCTAATTCTGTACAGCAATTTGTTTTTCCACTAAGACAGGCAATACATTTTCCACATTCAAGATAAGGAATAATGACTACCTGATCCCCTACCGTGAAATCACCTGCATTTGCAGGAATTTCGGCAATTTCTCCAGATAATTCATGACCTAAAATGCGTGGATACGTAAAAAACGGCTGACGCCCCCTGTATGCATGGAAGTCAGTTCCACAAATGCCAATACGTCGGATCCGTATTAATGCTTCCCCTTCTTTTAATGAAGGAATGTCCAAATCCTTCATGGTAAACCTATTTGGCTCCTCACAAACTAAACTTTTCATGTCGTCTATCTCCTTATGGTGGTAAAAAAATTAATCCTTTGTCGATGTTGGATAATGAAAGCGACAAATTCGGCAGCTTGATCCTTATCTACTAAAAGGCAAATAATTCACACTACTGGTTGCGTTTTCAATTTTGCTCCTAATATGTGAAATGTTACATATCACATTGTTATCATACATTCTTATGTTTTCCCCCGTCAATAGTTTTTTTATATTGTGAATATTTATTTGTATCAAAATATCATCATGGATGGTTTCTTTTTTACCAATAAAAATTTATAATTGAAAGTAAGAACCATAAATTTGATTTTGTAAAATAGTTATCTAATATGTTACATGTTAGAACAATTTTGAAATTTTATCCTTTCAGCTGATCAAGCATCATCTGACAAACAGGAGGAATAGTCACTTGTCTAAAATTGAAACTTCACTTTTGACGACACAGGTATATGATGTTTTGCGCGGAAAAATTATTGGACGAAAATACACCCCCGGTGAAAAGCTAGACATTCATAAATTAGCAGAAGAGTTTGGCGTAAGCCGCTCCCCAGTTAAAGATGCAATCAATCAGCTTGTTCACGAAGGTCTAATTGAGATTTTACCTCGAAAAGGAACGTATGTGACACAAATCAATTTCAGCGAATTTATTGAAGTACTTGATGCTCGGTTAATGATTGAAATGTGGGCAGCACAACGGGTAATCCCTAAAATAACGGATGATCAAGTAGAGGAATGGGGACAAATTGTTCAAGAAATGGATTCCCTGCTTGAAGTTAGCCCATTTCCTTTTGAAATGTATAGTAAATTAGATATGAAATTTCATAAAATGTTAATTACATGGGCAGAAAATACAAAAATAGCGGAGATTTATTCCTCATTAAATACACATGTGTCCTTGTCGCGAATCGTCCACTCCACTTCATTGGAAAGTACAAAAACAAGGCATAAAGATCATCGACGATTATTTGAAGCCATGCAGGATCGAGACTTACCAACTATTTTAGGAACATTAACACTCCATCTCGAAAGCTTAAAAAAGGAAGCTGAAGTGCGATGGGATGAGGTGATGAAATAAACAGGCACTCCCTGCTTCGGTTAAACCAAAAAAGTAAGAGCATACTCTTACTTTTTTGATTTAATCATCTATGAACTCTACGCGGATTCCTTTTCAGTAATCTGATCTGTATCCTTCTTAGAAAATCTCGCCTTTACCGATTTCAACACATGATACGTCGTTGGGACAATCACCAAAGTTAATAGAGTCGATGTCAACAACCCTGAAATGACCACAATCGCTAGCGATCTTGAAATTAATCCGCCTTCACTTGATAGGGCTAATGGTAATAAGGCGCCGATGGTTGCAAAAGCCGTCATGAGAATCGGACGGAGTCGGGTTTTTCCGGCTTCCAGTAACGCGGCACCGACCGCCATGCCCTTCTTCTCATTCTGCTTCACTCGCTCCATCAAGACAATTGCATTTGTGACAACAATACCGATTAACATCAGAAAACCAACTAAAGCCGGCATACCAAGTGCTTGTTCAGTCAGATATAATCCTAGTAATCCACCGGAAAATAAGAATGGTAACGAAGATAGAATGGCTACTGGCATTAACATATTTCCAAAGGCAATCAGCATCACGATAAACACTAGCACTACCGCAACGGCCATCGCCACCATCATATTGGTAAATCCTTCATTCATCGCTTGCGCTTGACCTTCTGAATGATAGCTTATCCCTTTTGGTAAATCTAAGGTTTTCAGTCGCTTATCGACCTCTGCCTGCACGCCGGAAGAATTATCCGTCGTGATTCGGCCTGTAATCTGCACATATGGCTGCTGATTTAAACGATACAAAGCGGATGGACTTGGCGTTTTTGTCAGGGTTGCCACTTCTGAGAGGCTTACCTGCTGCCCCATCGGATTGGTAATCTTTTGACTCAACATATCATTGATGGTGCCCCCGGAGGTGCTAGTCAATGACAAATTGACACTCGTTGTTTTCCCTTCCACTTGCATATCTGCGACATGGTCACCGGAAATGAGCTCTCTCACAAAGCCTGCGATCATAATCGGACTTAACCCTTTTTCAGCCGCTTGCTGATCATCGATTTTCAATTGGAGCTGTTCCTTCACTCCCGAGAGATTGGATTCGACATTTTCTAAGCCATCAATATTCTTAATTTTATCCGTGATCAGCTTCCCGGCCGTCTCTAAATCTTTAGCATTCCCACCCTCGACCATTAACGCCAGGCCAGATGTTCCAACAATCCCAACTGGAGAAAGGGCTACCTGCATTTGATCATCCAATTTTTCTACTTTTGCTCTTACACTTTTTTCAAAATCACTTGTTTGCTCTTTCGTAACGCCATCCTTTAAATCGATTGAAAAACGGATATGTTCCCCATTCACAATCGTTTGCGTATGTTTAATATCCTTTTCATTTTTCAAAATATCTTCTACCTTAACCGCCATCTCATTTGCTTTTTCTAATGAAGTTCCGGCAGGTAAATCACCTGTTAAACGGTAGGAGACCGCTTTTTCTTGCGGTAAGAAGTTCTGCGGAATCCGTGGAACTAATGCCAATGATCCGGCAAACAAGATGATGGCTAGAACAATGGTGACTGCCCGTTTATTTAAGACCCATGACAAAACATGCTTATAAGCTTTTTCAAAAAATGTTTCTTTGACCTCCTGGTGTTTGATCCCTAGTAAAAATAGTTTCGCCAATAATGGCACAACGGTTAACGAAACGATCAGGGAAAACGCGAGCGCCACAATAACCGTGATACCAAACGGAGCAAAAAAGCGGCCAATGATCCCTGGAACAAAAGAAAGCGGACCGAATACAGCAATGGTCGTAAGGGTGGACGAGGTAATCGCCCCTCCTACTTCTTTGGCGGCAGTCAGAACCATTCGCTCATCACGTTTAGCGCTAGATAAGGTTCGCCGGTAAATATTTTCAATCACGACAATTGAATCATCAATAACCCGGCCGACGGCGACCGCAATTCCAGCAAGAGTCATCATGTTTAAGCTATAGCCAAAATAGTTTAAGGTAATCATCGATGCTAAGATCGATAAAGGAATCGAAAGAACGGCGACAATCGTTGCTCTTATATTACGAAGGAATAAGAACGTGACGATCACGGCAAACAAAGTGCCAAGCAGTACTTCCCGAAGCATCCCATCAACAGATGTCTTTACTTCTTTTGAGGTATCATATAATTTCGTTAAGGTGTAACCAGCCGGAAGATCTAATGCATCCAGCTTTTCCTTCGCCTGCTCCACTACTTCAACTGTATTAGAGCCGGGCTGCGCTAACATTTCTACCAGAACAGCTGGCTTTTCATTCAATCGGGTGATGACCGTTTCCTTTTTGTTGCTATAAGAAATGGACGCGATATCCGACAAGTTCACTTGTTCGACTCCAGCAGATCCTTGAGCCAAAATTTGAATCTTTTTAACATCCTCAACTGATTCTAGCTTGTAATCGGCTTGCACATTGAATGTCTTATCATCCACATTTACCTGCCCCGCCGGGAATGAAAAATGGTGTGCTTGGAGCGTTTGCTTCACTGTCTCGTACGTGATTCCATGCTGCTTCATTTTTTCAGGATCAAGTTTGATTGCCACTTCTTTTTCCGTCGCACCCGAAATATCAATGGCTCCGACGCCATCAATTCCTGTCAAGGCCGGCTTAATTCGTTCATTGATATATTGTGTTAGGTCTGATTGATTTGCTGTATCAGATGAAAGAGCAAACGAAAATACAGGCATAGCAGATGGGCCGTCCTTTAAAATGGCAGGCTTTTCTGCACCGGCAGGCAGCTTCATCGATGCGACGGCCGATGTGACATCCTTCTCCGCTTCGTCCATATCTTTGCTCATGTCAAATTCAAGAATCCCCACGACCATATTACTGTGTGCTTCAATATACAAATTATCTAGTTTCTTGATGCCCGACAAGGTTTCTTCCAACGGCTTGCCAATATCCTCTAATCCTTGGTCAGGAGTCGCCCCGATATAGGGAACCTGGACGACAATATAAGGAATGTCGACATTAGGCATTGACTCCATCTTCATCGTTCTGACTGAATAAATCCCCCCGGCAATCACCATTAACATGGCAATAAAAATAACCCCTGCGTTCCTTAGTGAAAATTTAATCCATGATTTCATTACACTCTTCCCCTCCGTTTATTCCTTGGCTTACTCTCATCAACTGGGTAATTCCCCCTGTTTATTATAAGTTTTCCAATTCATCATCAACATCGGGCAGGTGATGTAATGTTAACTACGACCTCAGACCTAGAACTTTCCCTATTAATCCACTTCCAAAAGAGGAGCATTCCTTGGTTGTTTCCAATTAATATCCAGTAAATGTTGTAAGTTTTGTGAAATACGTAGTAATTGGTCAAAATGATGTTATAAGTATTTGAAAATAGGTCGTAATTGGAGGAAACTGCGTCGTAATATCATTCTTGGTACTTATGAAGACCAAAACTCTTAAAAATACTAGCAAAATGGTCTTCATCAAGCTGATGAAGACCAAAATTCTAAAAAATCACAGCAAAATGGTCTTCATTAAGCCAATGAAGACCAAAACTCTGAAAAATCACAGCAAAATGGTCTTCATCCAGCCGATGAAGACCAAAACGCCGAAAAATACCGGTAAAATGGTCTTCATCGGGTTCTCGATAACAACTAAGTCACAGTTGGCTTAAAATACGGTCATTCCCGCGATCCAAGAGTATGACTGACCGGTTGAAAAGCAGCTCCATACGTTTGGGAATGGCGATCATTTTCCCCATTCACGGATATCGCTAATCTTAGAATATGACTTTGAAAAGAAGAAAATACTAGAGGAAAAATTAGGCGAAGGGAGTAATCATGAAAACCATTAAACCGATTAAATTAAGCTCCTATAAAATCGACACAAATGAACATTTAACATCAGCAGAAATGGGAAAACTATGGGCAACCTATATGGGAAACAGTATGGGAAAATGTGTTATAAGTTATTATCTTCAACATGTTAAAGATAGTGATATCAAGACATTGTTAGAAAATGCATTAAAATTAAGCGAAGATTTTTTGAAAAAAACAGAGGAAATCTTCAAAAAGGAGAATTTCCCTATTCCCAAAGGTTTTTCTGAAGAGGACGTGAACCTAGGGGCTCCCCGTTTATTTCAAGACGAATTCTATGTCCATTATCTAAAATACACGGCGAAAGCTGGGATGAGTATTTATACTATAGCCATTCCTCTTGTTTACCGAAAAGATGTAAAGGAATTTTTTAGATATTGTATGGATTCCACTATGGATTTAATGGAGCAAATCAAAGAAATACTAATGAATAAAGGGCTAATCATGAAGCCACCTTTAATTCCAATCCCAGATAAATTGGATTTTATTCATCAGGATTTTCTCAATGGTTTTTTTGGGCATGTACGACCTATGCACGCATTAGAGATTACTCACTTTTATGATAACATCGAAAATAATGTCACGAGTAAGGCCTTAATTATGGCATTTGCTCAAGTAGCAAAAGATGAAAAGATTCGGAAATTATTTGAAAAAGGCAGAGACCTTACAACATCAACTATTGAAGACTATATGCAAAAACTCTATGATGAGCATTTACCTGCACCATCTTTTCTTGATGATTTAGTGACAACATCTACCTTTTCTCCTTTTTCGGATAAATTAATGCTATTTCATAAGATGGATATGTTTTCAATGAAAATAAGAGCCTTTGGAAATTCAGTAGCTGTAAATGGCAGGCGTGATATTGGTCTCCTTTACACAAAGTCATTTTTAAAAATTGGAGCGTTTGTTGAAGATGCGGCCAAAATTTATATTGGGAAAGGGTGGATGGAGCAAGCACCGCATGCACCAGAAAGAGAAAAGCTGGCGTCTGACTAGTCTGTGGTGAACTCATGCGGTTCACCCATGATTACGGTCACCCTGGCTTTTTACTTTTGTGAATGCCAGGAGAACCGTCCCCTGGGCTCTTTTGTTTTATACGAATATCCCCAAAAAGGTCATTCCTCATTACAAGGAAATAGTTCCGTTTTGAGGTGCTGGTCTTAATCGAGAAATCAGAAAAAGCAAAATAAGCGGAGGTTTTCCGGTTGGATGCAGATTGGAGCTCATTTCGGGTAAAATAAACGGAGGTTTTCCGATTATGCCAAGCAAAATCCCCCATTTTCGCATTTTTCAAGTCAATAGGCGGAATCTCTCCGTCTATTTAAGCCTTCTTTCATAATAATTACTAATTAAGCGACTTTTTCGTCTATATCAGATCGGGTGGCGAATACGTCAAAAGTCCCTTCAATCTCTAAATCCTCATCAAACTCGCAATGTTGGAAAAATCCTACACTTGAAAAATAGCATAAAGCATAGTACTATTTTCAAAGTGAACATAAATAAACTAAATAACTACCTGTATAACTTCAAGAATATGGCTTGAGGGTCTCTACCAGGAACCATAAAATCCTGATTACAGAAAATGAATTTATTCGTTTTTTGTAATCAGGATTTTTTTTATTTTCCGAAAAGAACCTTCAAGGCCTATTTTTTTTACTTTTAATATAGAAAGGAAGAAAACAGACGATGAATTTTAAAGTTTTTATATTAGCCTTATCCACTGTCGCAGTTGGATTAGTTGAATTAATCGTAGGAGGGATCTTGCCCACCATTGCCGATGATTTTAGCATTTCTTTAAGCTCTGCCGGACAGCTGATCACAGTGTTCGCGCTGATTTATGCCATTGCCGGCCCTGTTTTGCTTGTACTAACCAGCAAAATAGAACGGAAGAAATTGTATCTTACATCCTTGTTCGTCTTTTTCCTCGGTAATGTCATGACTTATTTCAGTCCGAATTTTACCTTTATGATGATTGCAAGGGTGTTAACGGCAGCAAGTACTGCACTGATTGTCGTCCTTTCTTTGACAATTGCTGCAAAAGTTGTGGCTCCTGCTCACCGAGCAAAGGCCGTGGGTCTCATTTATATGGGGATTAGTTCCTCACTTGTGTTGGGTGTGCCACTGGGAATCCTCATTACCAATACAGTGGGATGGCGCGTAATCTTCCTTGGGATTGCTGTGTTATCAATCGGATCCATGGTGCTGATCTCCCTCTATTTGGAGAGTATTCCTGGAGAAAGGACGATTCCACTTTCACAACAATTAAAAGCTGTAGCCAGTGCGAAAATTGGAAGTGCCCATCTTGCTACCTTGTTTATGTTAGCGGGACATTATACGATTTATGCTTATTTCACACCATTTTTGGAAACAAATCTTCATCTGAATTCTTATTGGATTAGTATCTGCTATTTTGTATTTGGTTTGGCCGCTGTAGGCGGGGGAGCTTTCGGTGGAACACTTTCGGATGGGATTGGCGCTCGCAAAAGCATCATCACTGTCATTAGTGCCTTTGCGATTGTACTAGGTATATTACCATTAACCACTTTTTCACTTGTCGTATTTATTCCGGTGATGATGATATGGGCAGCATTAAGTTGGAGTTTGGCGCCACCGCAACAAAGCTATTTGATCCAAACCGACCCTGCAACATCCGATATCCAGCAAAGCTTTAATAATTCCGCATTGCAAATCGGTATTTCGCTCGGGTCAGCCATTGGCGGCCTCGTGCTAAACCAAACCGGCACCGTTTCTAGTACCGCTTGGGTGGGAAGTATCATTGTCATCATCGCGTTGCTATGTGCCATCTTCTCTTTGACAAGACCGACTATAGTTAGAGAAAACACTACTGCCGCTTAATCTTAGAGGAATAAATATAAACAGAGGGCAAGAATGGGGAAATATTCCCCGTTCTTGCCCTCTTTACATTGCCCAATATTCAACGCTGATTAAAATCTTTCCTGCTCATTTAAATTCAATCAGTACCTTTTTCTAACACATAGAATATTGTCTCCTTTTTAAATGGCTCGATTTCACTGTGTTTGAAAAATAAATAGAAAAATTCCGTTTAAATTAGGAAATACTCATATTTCCTAAAGTGCCCTATTAATTATATAAAAAATAAGCACATGATTGTTAAAATTTGTTAGAATGAATTTGAGCAAAAATAATCAGGAGTGAAGATAGATGAACCATTTTTTCAAATTCATGATAGGCTTGTTATTTGTCTTTTCTTTAACAGGTTGTTTTGGTGAAGATTATGATGTCGGGGTGCCAACTGCTCATTTAGATTTGGATCTTGTATCTGTACAATTAACAGAAGCTAATATCAGGTGGAACACTGCAAGTGAAGATGTAAAACAAAAGATAGAGGATATTGAAAAATTCGCATCCTCACTGGATGAAATAAAGGTTTTTTCAGGCCAGAAGGTGTCATTGGAATTTAAAGAGAACGAAAAAAATGGCGGAGATATTTGGACTGACCCAACGATAACAGTTGCCCTATTAAAAGATAACAAACAAATCGAACTTGCATTAGATGATTCTGGAGAATTCCAGATCCCAACGAGTAAAGGAAGTTACGTCCTGGAAGTGGAATTTATTAATTCAGCAGGCAATGCTCAATATGTAGGGAATATCCTCATTCAGTAATAGGAAGGTTCGATGAAGATAGTAAATTGCGGTTTGGTTAAGCGGGGATCTGCCCCCGCCTTTTCCGTACCCTCTATTTTCACTAATCGACACCCTTTCGACGAATTTCCATTTAGGCTTTACTAACCAATCGTATGATTAATCAGTAGCAAAATAGGAATCTATAAAGATTCCACCTCTGAATCGCTAACAATCATTGTCGATAATTGCCGGGGAAATTTGCAGATAATCTCCCGCCTTTTTACATTTTCTATGAATAGCATCCCCTACTTCATGACTTCGAAATATCAATAAATCCTTCCCCGAATACATCACGAACATCATGGATCGCAATGAAAGCATTCGGATCCGTCGATTGAACAATTCGTTTCAACTTGATGACTTCCTGCTTACTAATCACAATATAAAGAATTTCCTTAGGGGTTTTGGTGTAATAACCATGACCCGAGTACACGGTTACCCCTCTGTCCATAGAAGTCGTCACCTGTTCAGCAATGTCAGTTGGTTTATCAGAAATAATCGTAATCGCCTTCTTGGGATTCAAGCCTTCAATGACAAATTCCATCACTTTCGTCCCTATATACAACATAATAATGGTCAGCATCAGCTTTTCCGCGCCAATGATAAAATAAGATGAACCTGCAACGATTAAATCAAAAAACAATAAACCATAGCTAATACTCCAGCCTAAAAACTTATGAGTAATCCGCGCTAAGATAGTCGTACCGGCTGTTGTTCCGCCAACCCGAATAATTAAGCCAATTCCAACTCCTATGATAATTCCGCCAAAAATGGCATTCACCATCACCTCATCAGAAGCAATCGTCCAGCCTTCTGTCAGATGAAGAAAAAGTGAATTAAACACGACGGCAATAATCGTATAAATCGTTGTGACCTTATTCAAAAATTTATATCCGACAATTAACAAAAAGGCATTCAAAATTAAGTTGATTAAACCTGGTGACCAATCAAATAAATAGTAGGTAATAATCGTGATCCCCGTTACCCCGCCTTCCCCAAGTTCATTCGGAATAACAAACACATTAACACCTAACGCAAATAAAAATGCACCAATTATGATAATAATAATATCTTTGGTTGTTTTTTTCATATACTACCTCACAATAATTTCTTAAGCACAAACTCACATCATTATAGCGCGGAACATTTGCATCGTACAATACACTTTGATAAATGACTTGAAGCCAATGTCCACAGGACTATGGAAGAAAAGCGCAAGATTCATAGGCAACACCCCTACATATATAGCCGTTTTATCCGCTTGTTTATTTGGGAAAAAGTAGTCAATATTTATCCTGTTTTTTGTGACATAAATCACATTTAATTTTAAAAAAATCAATTAAAATGAGTGTAAGTTTTTAAACAAGGGGGACCATAAAATGTTTGTTGCTTGGTTTACTGTCATCACTGTTTTTGTCATTTGTACGTATTTAACCATTTCTATATTCGATGGAATTGAAGAAATTGATGCACAGGATTTAGCTGACCTACAATCAACACTTAAACACATGGCCGGAAATAAGGAACATTTGAAACAAGCCATCTAATAAATGTAAAACAGCTTCCAGTTGAAGCTGTTTTTTTGTTGCTATAATGTCCGCTTGGAAGACTACTTGGTTCCTCAATAAGCAGCGCTGCCGAGCCCCTTTTCACTCGTTATGACCAAACCGCCTTTCGACAAACCTCGCACCTAAAAAATCACTCAACCTTCTCTTTTAACAGCAAAAACAGCACATCCAATCAAACATTTGATTAACACGAAATGACCTAATGAATCGTTTGATTAAATGTGGGCAAAACCCTTATGTTTCACGTATTTAAGCCAGTTCCCTAGAAAAATTCTGTCGATGGAAGGTCCCACTCTTCGACAAAGATCATCAATAGTAACTTATAAAAACGATGAACCTACAAAAATGGACACGTTTTGATACTAATCAAACGATTGATTAAAACTACCCCCAGCACCGATAAATAGAGAGTTTCTATTATAAAACATGTCGAAATAGGCTACCCCGATACACAACGAGATCTCTTCTAACTCATCACCCTAAAGATTAGCTTTGTGGAGGTCTGCCCCACCAATTTATAGCATATCATGTAGTAAGTAGACATGCTCACATACCCCAACCGAGGAGGAAAAAGATGCCGGCGATAGTCCATGAACCTCTCTATCTTGAAATTATCATTTGGTTGTTCCCTATCACATTCATGTTTCATGCCTTAGAGGAGATCATCACCATTGAGAATTTTCTAAGAAAGCACAAACATAACGTTCCACCCACTTTTCTCGGTAAAATGACCTTAACCATAAAAAAAAAGTTGGGTGCGACTTCCCCCCAGCTTTCTATTAGTATGGCATGAATCTTACTGTTCATTTCCCTGATTACCCCGATGACCGCCTGCCTGCTTCCAATCGGGAAGGCAAACTTTCTGCTCTATACGGCAATTCTGAACCTATTCTTCCTACAGGCCTTTTCACATATTGGGCAAACCATCGTACTTAAGGGCTATACACCGGGTGTGATAACGGCGATAGGCCTCATGATTCCCTATTCTCTACTCATGTATTGCCTCTTGTTTAAAGGAGGTTTCATCGATGGACATTTACTGGGGAAGAGTATTCCCTTTAGCCTGTTAATGGTACCCATTTTTCTATTAGGAAATCTATTAGGTCGGAAATTTAACTGATTTATGAAAGGGTGATTAAGATGAGCCAGTTTCAATCTTCAAAGCTCCATACTACATTTTTACCCTCAGCCAACGAGAGACTGCCTGTTAGTGGTCGGAAGTATACCTTGACACATTCTGATACAACGGGTCATTTATTTTTGACCATTGGCCCTTACTATAACCTGACCGCTATTAATGTAGATATGCGTGATGAGGTTTTAGCAGAATGGACCCAGCAACAGGATCAATTTACTTTGGTGGCCCATGTCTATGTAAGCGGAGGGGAGTATGATGAACAGGCAGCTAAAAAGCGCTTCATGATCTTCCAGCGTGAAGCCCCACTTGCCTTAACAGCTATCTTTTATGGTGATCGCGCCTTTTTCAACAACTACTCACAGCTACTGGATTCTCCCGTCTATCTTCATTTCGAATCCACCTATTCACCATTTCATCAGGTACTTTACTACGGAACTCCTCGAAAATATATACAGCCTAAATAAAAACGAGTGAAACCGAACCGCTTTTCACTCGTTAACACCAACCCTCCTCCCGCCAAATTTCGTCCCTCAAAAACCACTTAACCCCCTCTTTACCAACAAAAGCAGCAAATCCATTCAACTGTTTGATTAGCAAGAAATTTACTAGCTAATCGTTTGATTAAATGTGGTCAAAACCCTTATGCAGAAAGAACTCAGGGCAATTTATCGGAAATTTACTGTCGATAGAAGGTCTCCATCTTCTACAATTACCTTCAATAGTAACTTATAAAAACTAGTAACCTACAAAAGTTGGCACGTTATGATACTAAACAAACGATTGATTAAAACTTCCCCACCACCGATAAACAGGGAGTTTCTATTATAAAGCGCGTCGAAAAGTGCCACCCAGATTTACAGCGGCATTTCTTCTAACACACCAAATAAGACTAAACCAGGGGAAAAACGTAAAGTTAATTCATTAGTGAATAGGATATTCAAAATTGAATATTACTCTCTATCTATCTAGGTTCAATTTGCTGAATATTACCACAATTTCGGATTGGTATGGTACTTGCATATAAGAATATATCTACTATTTTAAGGAGGCTCAAATATGCAAGAAAATCAAACCAAGACAATGGGTGGATCTACAGTAGAACATGTTGATAGTGATGCTTCACAACTGGCGGCGCTTGGCTATGAATCTGAATTTCGCCGTGACATGAGTCCATGGGCAAACTTTTCCCTTGGGTTCACCTATCTTTCCCCTGTAGTAGGCGTGTACACATTATTTGCTTACGCACTTGCGCAAGGCGGCCCGCCCATGATTTGGGGTCTGATCATCTGTGGTCTCGGACAGCTTCTAGTCGCACTTGTCTTTAGTGAGGTGGTTGCACAATTCCCTGTTGCAGGTGGTGTGTATCCTTGGGCCCGAAGATTATGGGGACGCAAGTATGCGTGGATGACCGGCTGGGTTTATTTAATTGCTTTGTTTGTCACGATTGCCAGTGTGGTATATGGAGCTGGGCCTTTTCTGGCACAGGTTTTAGGTTTTGACGTATCAGTGAACTCAACCATTCATTGCGCAATCGGTATTCTAGTCCTATCGACCATCATCAATTTTCTTGGCACGAAGGTTCTCGCAGCCGCTGCATTAATTGGATTTACGGCTGAGATTATTGGTGCACTTGCCGTTGGTTTTTGGCTGCTACTAACACAAAGACATCATGGTCTAAGTGTTCTCTTTGATTCTTTTGACGCCGCGGGTAGCCATAGCTACTTTTACGCTTTTGCTGCCGCTAGTTTAATTGGAACCTTTCTCTATTTCGGGTTCGAAGCATGTGGGGATGTGGCAGAGGAAGTACCCAATCCAGGTGGACTGATCCCAAAGGCCATGCGGAGGACGATTTATATTGGAGGTGCTGCCGCCGTTTTTGTTACCCTTGCTTTAGTCCTTTCCGTTGCTGATATTCCAGCAGTGATCGCCAGTAAAGACGTGACTCCAGTTGATACCATTTTAACAAATGCGTTTGGTACTGTGGGTGCAAAGGTTGTACTAGGGATTGTTTTGATTTCTTTCCTTTCATGTGCCATAAGTTTACAGGCTGCAGCCAGTAGACTTGCCTATTCATATGGCCGTGATGACATGATTATAGGAAGTCAACTCTTAAAAAAGTTCTCATCTGCTCGTCACATTCCACCATATGCATTGCTTCTAGCCGCTATTATTCCAGCGATCATTGTTCTTGGCTCAAAAGTGTCAGAGGATGCACTCACAAAGATCATCAGTTTTGCATCACTTGGCATTTATATTGGCTTTCAAATGGTTGTCCTTGCTGCACTTCGGGCTAGACTAAAAGGATGGAATCCAAGTGGCAAATACCATTTAGGCAAATGGGGATTGCCTGTTAATATTGGTGCACTTATCTACGGAATCGTCGCCATGATCAACATGTGTTGGCCAAGAACACCGGATGCGCCCTGGTATGATAACTATATCGTGCTCGTTTCAGGAGTCGTGGTAGTCGGTATTGGCTTACTCTATATGATGATTCATCACAGTTACGGGCATAGCAATATGCCGTATAATGATGCGATACCGAAAAAACATCAACACAATGACCTATCTTTTAAGTCATGATTTACAAGTTGATTTAACGAAACAATCAATAACCTGGAGTCTGTCCCTAATGTCTAAATGCACCTGATTGTCCGCTCATACGTTCAAAAACGGATAATTAGGTGCGATTTTTTTGCATAAGTACAGTATTTGATTGCATGGGGGCCTAACCCCGAAATTCTTAGCAGTAAATGGACAAAAGCCCATTTTCCCAGGAAGTACTTCTTTTGTACCATCGCTATGCTGAATAAAAATCGCTAGATTCTCAAGCATCTTATTCGTTAGCTGAACATCAGTTGGTAATGGCATCATAATTGTAACCAAGTGATTTTGCATATTCGTCTCAATTTCCATGGGACGGCCTAGTGCTTGAATTTCCTTATTTTGATCTTCGATAATATTCTTCACGATTTGTCCCTGCTCAGCTTGTTCCTCAATCAATTGTCGATGAGCTTCATCTTTAACAGGAACGACACGGAAATACAAGTCTTCCTCAAAGTCCATAATAGACTTGTTAGGCACCGAAATATTCACATCGTTCGTTTGAATTTGGAGTACAGCTCCCCCTTGTCCTAACAACTTGATGGCATTTTGTTACCGGTGTTTCAAAATTATATTCTTCAATGATACTATCGGTATCGACAGGTTTATCAAGATGATGAACCAAAAAGGCACACACTTCTTTCTCCTTTTTTGTTTTCCATGATAGTGTCCGTTTCTGATCACCAGGCAAATGGAGATAAAAGCCTCCCATACAATAATATTTCTAATAGATCAAGTGCATCTTCTTCATCATCAATTAGCATCACACGTAACACGTACATTACCCCTTAATCACGATTCCGTAATACAGCAAAACTGGAAAATAAAAAGAACAAGTTCCCTTGAATCACCTAGTAAACTTAATAACTATTCAATTCTACCTTCATAAGCTTTGTAATTATAGAATCATAAAAAAGAATTCGTAAATAATATTTTATTGGAAAACCAGCATGTTTGGGGGTGATATCGGAAGGAATTCAATTTTAGAAATAATAAGGAAGCACGAACCTTTGCGCAAGACGTGTCGCCCGGTAAGTTGACACTTTTCACTCGTTATTACCAAACCGCTTCTCGACAAACTTCTCATCCAAAAAGTCACTTCCCCCCCCCTTTTAACAGCAAAAGCGGCAAATCCAATCAAACATTTGATTAGCATGAAATTTACTAATTAATCGTTTGATTAAATATGGCCAAAACCCTTATGTAAAACTTACTCAGGCTTGTGGGTCGGTAAAATTTCTGTCGAAGATCGCTCTCAATCTTCGACACTATCTTCACTAGTACCTTATAAAAACTAATAATCAGCAAAAAGTAGTACATTTTGATACTAATCAAACGATTAGTTAAACTCCCCTCACCATAGATAAATAGAGGGTTTCTAGTATAAAAGGCGTCGAAAAATGTCACCACGTTGCACGACTGAAGTTCATCTTACCTATACTACACAATATTCGCTAAATTCGGAAGTTTTGTAAAACACTTTACAGAATTCAATCGTGTTTAGAATTAAACTTGTCATAGGTTAAAAGTTTGAAGGCGTTTATGGAGTGAATCAGGTATTGTTTATTTATTTTACTAATTAAGCCCTTTTCTTGTAAATAAAGCATGACATTGGAGACGCTTACTCTTGAGGAGCCAACGACCTGGGAAAGTTCTTGATGTGTAAAGGGAATGGCGATCAAAACACCATCGCCCAAACTTTCCCCATATGTTTCAGCCAATTGCGCCAGCACAAACATGACACGTTCTCCAATGTTTGAAAAACTCATTAGGTGTGTTTGCACAAGCAAGGCGTTTTGTTTTTGGCTCATGGATTGCAGCACTCGTTCAAATAGGCCTGGGGTTCCTCTAACAATTTCTCGGAATGGGGCATGGGGAATTCGAATGACTTCTATGTCTGTTGAAGCAGCAGCACAATACGGATAAGTTGCACCAGACCAAACATTGCATTCACCAATGATAGAATTCGACCCTAATACAAACAAATGCCGTTCTTCACCAGAGGGGGATAACAGGTACGCCCTTACTCGTCCAGTTAGGATTAAATAAATATCCGACATGGCCTGATGCTCCATAAAAAGGCAGGTACCCTTTGAGTAGAATTTTTTCGTTCCATGCTGCTTAAAAAGTTCAGGGTCCCAGTTTCCTTGTTCCACCCATAAGTTCATTTGTACACGCCTCCTTTAACCTAATGAAATTGAAATTGATATTTTTATAGAAAGGAAGAAAATCGATGAGTCATCCTTTTAAAGAACAAAGAAAACTTTTCCCAACACTTACGAATACCATTCATTTATCCAGTTGTTCACAAAGCGCGATCAGCTTACCAGTGAAAGATGCGATAAATCATTACTTGGAAAGCTGGACTGAAAACGGCATGGATTGGAACGGCTGGATGGAGCGGGTTCAAGATGCAAAAAGTGAATTTGCCGCACTGATCAATGCAGATCCAGAAGAGATCGCTGTATTATCTAGTGTTTCGGACGCCGCCTCCGCATTCGCAAGTGCACTTTCCTTTACATCCGATCGAAATAAAGTAGTGACAACAGATATTGATTTTCCATGCATTGGACATGTTTGGCTTTCTCACAAAAAGAGAAATGCTCAAGTAACCTTTCTACCTGCTGATGAGAATCATACAATCCCATTTGAATCCTATGAAAAAGCAATTGATACAAATACGCTTGTCACGTCCATCGCACATGTATCTTATTATAACGGCTTCAAGCAAAACTTGAAATCGCTTTCCTCCCTTGCACATAGCAAAGGATCCTTCTTATTTGTCGATGCCTACCAGTCTGCGGGAAGCGTTCCGATTGACGTCAAAGACAGCAATATCGATGCCCTTGTTGCGGGAGCCCAGAAGTTTTTACTAGGAGTTCCGGGAATCGCCTTTATGTATATAAAAAAGGAACTAGCAAATCAATTGGAACCCCTGACAACCGGATGGTTTAGCCGGCAAAATCCCTTTGCCTTTACCAATCAAATTTTAGACTACGCGGATGGTGCTCGGAGATTTGATACAGGTACACCGCCCATGATCAATGCCTATGCAGCACATGCGGGAATTTCGCTCTTGAATGATATTGGCATCAAACCAATCGAAACCTATTTAGAACAGCTATCTAGCGTTTGTATAGATACGGCGCAAAAACATGGACTGGAGATCGCAAGTCCGTTAGATATTCAGCAAAAAGGAAGTAATACCGCCATACGGGTTAAAAATGCTGGCATTTTGGAAGGTCACTTGAAATCCCAAGGAATTATTGTATCAGCCCGTAATGATGTGCTTAGAATTGCTCCACATTTCTACAACACAGAAGAAGAAATAGTCCAAACCATTGAGGCGATTGCCCATGCTCTTATTACAAAGTAAAAAAATAGCAGCGATTCTACTAGGAACCTTCCTTGTAGCTGCTGCTTACTATGTTTTTCAAAAACCAAACGGGATTACAGCACCAGGATTAGGGGGAATTGCCGTCATAGTGGCGAACGCCCTGCATTCTCCCTTAGGACTAATCTATTTTGTACTCAATATTCCCTTATTTTTAATCGGATACCGTTCCATCGGTTCCTCTTTTGCTCTCTTTAGTTTAATTGGAATGGGGGCACTCTCTCTCTTCTTAGCCATTTTAACGACAATCCCCACCCTACCTTCACCCATAATCGGTTGTATTTTAGGTGGGGTTCTCTCTGGGATCGGTATAGGCATCGTGATTCAAGCGGGCGCAACCACCGGTGGACTCGATATTGCCAGCGTCGTGATTGCCAAGCATTTCCCCTTCATCACGATTGGAAAAACGATGATGGTCGTCAATGGCTTTGTCCTTTTTTTAACCTTTTTAACAGACGGATTTGATCATACTGTTCTTACATTTATTAGCATTATCATTGCAGGAAAAAGCGTGGATTCATCGATATCCTTACTTCAACGATACAAAAATGAGGAGGCCAGTTTATGAAGGATCATTTAATCAAGCAAGAAGAAGGGTTGCAGCGTGCCCTTACTGACCGACAACTAACGATGATTGCCATTGGTGGGGCAATAGGAACTGGATTGTTTATGGGAAGTGGAATTGCGATTGGCTATGCAGGTCCGGGTGTACTTATTAGCTATGTGATTACTGCGTGCATTGCTGTGATCATGATGTTCAGTCTATCTGAAATGGCGGTAGTTCACCCTACAGCTGGCTCATTTGGTACCTATGCGGAAATGTATCTTAATTCCTGGGTAGGATTTTTAGTTCGGTATACGTATTGGGCCGCCCAAGTGATTGCCATCGGGAGTGAGGCTGTAGCGGTAGGAATTTATATGCAATATTGGTTCCCTTCGATCCCTGTTTGGCTGTGGGCACTGGGATTTGGCGCCATTATCCTCTATGTAAACAGCCGTTCTGTAGGTAATTTTGGAACGATTGAATATTGGTTTGCTATGATTAAAGTCGTTGCCATTGTTCTCTTTATCATTTTCGGAATCACCGTCGTATTTGGAATTGGACATTCTGAATCCGTAGGTTTTAGCCATTATACAGACAACCAGGGTTTCTTTCCACATGGGTTTAAAGGGGTGTGGATGGGTGTGCTGATGGCCATTTTCTCCTTTTATGGAGTAGAAATTATTGCCGTTACCGCCGGTGAGTCAAAGAACCCACAAAAGGCCGTTCCAAAAGCCATGAAAACCATGATTATCCGATTATTCCTCTTCTATATCTTGTCGTTGGCAATTATTCTTGCCATCGTCCCTTGGGCACATGCCGGTGCACAAGTAGTGGAACAGAGCCCGTTTGTAAAAGTATTCGAAAACTCTGGCATTCGGTATGCAGCCGGTATTATGAACTTTGTCGTATTAACAGCCGCGTTATCAAGTATGAACACAAATCTATATCTCACATCACGAATGCTTTTCTCCTTATCACGTGGCCGCTACGCTCCCAAAGCTTTAGGGAATTTAAGCAAAACGGGAACCCCTGTGAATGCGATCTTAGCGTCTAGCGGAGGAGTCTTGATTGCCAGTCTAGTTTCCTATTTTAGTCCCATGGCTTTTAATTATCTTTTTGGGGTTGCCCTTTTTGGTGGGATTCTCGTATGGATCATCATTCTAGTAAGCCACTTGAATTTTAGAAAGACAGTTCATTTGCATCACCCGGAACCACTGCCAGTAAAAGCACCTTTGTTTCCATTATTGCAGTGGATTGGGATTATTTTATTAAGTGCCATTCTAATTACGATGGCCTTTTCCCCAGACTTCCGAGTCGCATGGATAGTGGGAGTGCCTTTTATCATCGTCGTGAGCATCATCTTCTTCCTACGCCGAAAAACAATGCCGGCAGTAATCGAAAATCAAGTAAAATCCTAAAATCCAAATAAATGGGGTTCAGCCTCCGGCACAAGCTGGAAACTGAACCCTTTATTTTTTCTTTCATTCTTTACAGCTTTAAACAACTTTTCACTCATGATGACCATTCCGCCACTAGACAAACAGGGAATCCACCGGGACGATTTTATAACCTTTTTCCTTAAATGCCACTAGAGCCGTCCCCCTGATTAACGCAAAAAACCCACGAGCCTTTTCTGTCTCGTGGATTTAGATTCCATCCTTACTTTTTTACCTTAGCCGCACTGCCTCTTAAAATGAGTTTGGTATGAATGGTTAGTTTTTTACAGATTTCACGCTTTGTTGCGATGCGCTCAAGCAGTAAGTCAACTGCAGATTCTCCCATGATCTCTGTGTACAGCTTCACCGTAGTAAGCGGTGGCATCATGTATTGAGCGGAGGATACGTCGTTAAAGCCAACGATGCTGAGGTCATCCGGAATGTTTACGCCTAGTTCATAGGCCGCCTTGTAGCAGCCGACTGCAATAGAGTCGTTAGCTACAAATAAAGCGGTTGGCTTTTCATCTTGGCTAAGCATTTCCTTCAAAATCTGATAGCCTTCCTTTGGATTGTAGCCGCCAATTTTGACGAAATCCTCATTGAAGATACCTTTTTCCTTAAGATAGGATTCAAACACGTCCTGCCGTAAATCCTTGAAACGGTTCCCATACATATCGGTTTCGACTCCGCCGATAAAGCCGATCTTTTGATGACCCAAGTCAACTAAATAGTTGAGCGCATTTTTCGTTGCTGAGTTAAAATCAATGACGACAGCATCGAAACAATTCTCATCTGGGTTGGCATCCACAAACACCGATGGCTTATCAAAGCTCTTGATTAATTCAATATCTGCTTTTTTAAAGGTTCCAAGGCAGATGATTCCGTCCAATTTAGAAAGATTTTTCTTTGTGTCGTCATTGGTGACATTAAGAATTTCCATCCCCATACCTTTGAGTTTCTTTTCTAACGCGACCCGAATGGAGAGATAATAGGTGTCGACCAATTCCTCTTCAAGTGAATAGGAATAGTAGAGCCCTACAATCCCTTTCTTCTTTGTCTTCTTATTTTTCGATGTGATGACATAGTTAAGTTCCTCAGCCGCTTCGAAAATTCGCTTTCTTGTCTCAGGCGCCACATTTAGTGTTTCATCATAATTTAACACCCGAGAAACCGTTGCCATGGAGACCTGTGCTAAATCTGCTATATCTTTAATCGTCGCCATTTTTCATACCCACTTTTTCTTATATACTTCTATTATATTACAATTAATGTCTTTTCTTAAAATAAAATCGATTGGCTACGTTGCTTCTTTGAAGCGTTTCCTTTTCAGAAATTTTAGTTTCGTTTCTGAAATGATGATGGCTGTGAGGATAAGGATTGCTCCAGCGATCATTTTTACCGTTAATTCTTCATTTAAAATGATGACGGAGAAGACCATTCCCCAGAAGGCTTCTGTAGATAAAATGATGGCTGCATTTGTCTCAGTTGTGAATTTCTGGGCGACTGTCTGCAGTAAAAAGGCAATTGTTGTTGAGAACACGCCTAAGTACAGAACGGCAGATACCCCTTCAAAACTTGCTGTAAGATGCGTTTCACCCTTGAACAGGACAACGATAAAACCTAAAACGGCAGCAACTGCCATTTGAATGATTGTTAACAGGACGGGATCTTCATCTTTTACAAACTGTGCTGTGTAGAAAATATGGAACGCGAATCCGACCGCACATAATAACGTAAGGAAGTCCCCGAAATTGACGCCTCCTGAGAGCCTCAATGACAACACCCCAATACCTGTAACAGCAAGCATTGCGCCAAGAAGCTCAAACTTATCCATTTTTCGTTTAAAAATAAAAAAGGCGATAAACGGAACGATCACCACATTCACTGCGGTTAAAAAGGCATTTTTCGATGGTGTGGTATAGACCAAGCCGACCGTTTGCAGGGCAAATGCCAAGTATAAAAAGATGCCAATGATCGAACCCTTCATAATCGTACTTTTTTTGATATTCTTTAGTTTTTTAAAAAAGACAAGCCCTAACAAAATGACACCGATCAGGAAACGGATCGCAAGAATTTGATAGGGTGTAAAATGATCAAGTGACACCGCACTTGCGACAAAACCGCTTCCCCAAATAACAGCTACAATGGTAAGGCCTATTTCCCCGATATATTTCTTCATGTAATCCGCCGCCTATTTATTTTCAAGTAATTCTAGGAAGACACTTGACGTCCACGTAAAGGAGGTATCAACAAGCCCTTTTCCATTATGCGGGTCGAAGTTTTCCGCCATTCCGCCGGCAAGTGTAAGATTTAAAAATTTCTCTCTTATTTTCTCACCAATCTCACTGTAGCCATAGCTTTTTAATGAATCAACAAAAAGATACGTAACAGGAGCCCAAATGGGGCCAAGCCAATAGCCATTCTCCTTATAAAATGGACTTGATGGCATTTCGGTTGCGAATCCGTATTTCGTTTCAAAGTTTTCCACAAGGTCATCCACAAGCTGATCCATCACCTTTTGATCTAGTCGATACCCAATTAAAACGGGCAATCGTAAAATCAAGCTTGAGCGGATGTCAATTTTTTCAGCGTCCTTGCCCACACGGCCAAAGAAGCCTTTTTCGTCATAAAGTCGCTTCATTAACAGATCAAACAGATCATCCGCTTTTTCTGTAAATTGTTTCGCTTCTTCCTCTTCCCCAAGAAGGCCGGCAAATTTTGCTAAAATATCATGTGTTCGAATTAAAAAGCTTGCAAGATCCGGTGCTTCCACCGGCATTCCACGGTGAAATAAAGACGCATTATCCCAGCCTGAGTCATTGCCATGCTTATAATGCGGCAGTCTGCCTTCATAGGTTCTATATAATTCAAAATACTTCATGACTTTTTTTGTCGATTCATAAACCTCTCTTAGACGTTTTTCCTCCATAAAATAGTCATTCATATTCATGAGTTTTTCATAAATAAGGCTGAAAATTGGCGGTTTAATACAGTTATAAGAAACAAATTTATCATTCACAAAATCCGGATACGCCCCGGATTCATCCTGTGTATCGATGAAGATTTTTAGCTGTGAATAGGCGAGCTCTGGATAGTTCGCTCCAAGATGCAGCGCATTAAAACAGTTGTCCCAAGACCAGATATTATACATCCATAGCTTTGACATATACATCGCGTAATTTTTTAAGAGGCCATCCGGATGAACGATACTTGACCAAGTAATATAGGCAGCACGGTCAATGGAAGCCTCATAGACTTCATTCTTCTCGGTACTATTTTCTAGCCACTCCTGATAGAGTTTCTCCACCTTTTCTTTTCCCGCTTCAAAGCTTCCATATTTCTTTGGCTTAAAAACAGTACGGTAGCTCTCCATCACAAAGTGACCATCCTTCATGCGTATATCGATAAAATCATTGCCAATCACGTTCCAAGGAGCATGAACAGACATCTCACCGGACAGCTTGCTAATCATCAGTTTTAGTTCCTTTGGATAGATGTGGTATTCATACATCCCATCCTCATATTCGTGTAAGGTGTCGTACTTCACTTTGCTTGCTTGCAGGCGGACCTCGACACCCTTTGTTTCAAGTTGAAGCTCGTCCTCTTCCGGGATGATGATTTCTGCATATTTCTCTAAATCCTCTACTAGATAAAAGCGGAGGGACGTTTCAGTTGCAAGGATGTCAAACTTTTTTTCCACTCCATCCTGTAACAGATCAAGCTTAAAAAGCTTTGATGGGGCGTCATCCCCGCCATGAACATCTCGTATATAAATTTCCCCTGAATCTTTTTCCTGCGATACGCAAAAGTAAGAACCGAATCTGGAAAAAGGAATTTCACTTATATCTAATTTCATAGACTTTATTTCTCCTTTATACGCTTTCTATATAATAAGCAGGGTTTCCCCTGCTTATCTCTTAACGTGCTGTAAAGAATTTACTTTCTTCTACTAGAAGATCCTTCTGAACTTTTCTTAGTTCAAATTGAAGGTGGAAGTCCTCAATCACGGTTCGATAGGGAGGAAGCTGTTCCTCACCACAGCTATTGCTTCCGACGCCGCTTTGTTTGTAATCGATCGTCAACACATTGAATGGTGACTTATCAATATGACCGCGGTGTTTTGCCTCTTCAAGAGCACTGGTTTCATAGTCATGAATCGTAAAGTCATACTCTTCTTTAAAATTGATCAGGTACTCATGATCACCTTTTGCAAGCGCAAGGAAGGAAGTATCACAGCGTGAACCATTTTCCTGCGGATACACATAATCAGTATGCATTTCTTGAACGGTCTTGCTGTAAAGGCCTATTGGCTGGCTGCGCTTTGTATCTTGATAGGATTCGGAATCTCCCCGGCCATACCAAGTAACATGGTTGTAATCCTGATTAAGGTGCAAGGTGATCCCGATTCGCGGCAGCATTTCCGGTATTTCATGACCACGTAGGACTTTTTCACCTTTCAGGTCAACATGTAGGGCACCATTCTTCGTCATACGGTAGTTGTACGTTAGGTGGAAGCCCCATGCTTGATTCACCGTAGATAGGTATTTCGTGATGACGACATCGACATGATCCTCTGCCATTTCGTAAGAAACTTCGCCTAGCTGTTCTTTTGTATTTTTTAGGAAGTACTTGTTCACCCAGTCATCCTTTTTATACATATCATTGTCAATAATCGCTCTCCAAAGGGTAACTTCAGGTCCTTTGTTGATGATTTCTTCTCCTTCAGATTCG
Organism: Neobacillus bataviensis LMG 21833; assembly: GCF_000307875.1. Lineage (GTDB taxonomy): Bacteria > Bacillota > Bacilli > Bacillales > Cytobacillaceae > Neobacillus > Neobacillus bataviensis. The sequence goes on along the minus strand of NZ_AJLS01000129.1, from coordinate 6,064 downwards.
AAGGACACTAATGTTCCGAACACGTTTGAGAAGATAGCCTTAAACTGATCGTTTTCAATGGTAAGCTGGGCGCCATCTTCCTCAATCATGAAATTGGATCCCGTTGAAGCAACCATTTTCACTACTTTTTCAACTTTTGTCGATTCTAATAAGAAGCTTTCCTTTGTGATCTCATGACCTTTTTCAGCATAGAGAGTGTCTTCAGCTTCTCGGTAGCTCAGGTAGATGCGAACATCGTCATACTGAGCGGCATTTTCCAAATTGATTGGTAAAATCATTTCTGCTTCTTCATGCGGCTGGATGCTTGGAAGCTTTATTTCTTTTTCCTCTATAAGTGTACCAAAAGATTTTACTTCAATATGAAGAAGGGTTCCGCTTAAATTTCTAAAATCATACAGGTTCTTCAAGCGAATTTTTCCTTCGTCCAGGTTTACGATTTCCGTTACAATCGGCTCGATGACCTTTTTGTATTCTAAAAGTCCTGGTGATGGCGTTCGATCCGGGAACACAAGCCCGTCAATACAGAAGTTTCCATTTGTAGGGAAATCCCCGTAATCACCGCCATATAAATAATAGGTTTCCCCATTTTCGTTTGTCGTTTCGATTCCATGGTCACACCATTCCCAGATGAAACCACCTTGTAATCTAGGATACTTCCTCATTACTTGTTGGTAATCCGTCAAGCCGCCAGGGCCGTTCCCCATGGCGTGGCCATATTCACATAAGATATGAGGCTTCTTGCCTTCTGTATCTTTACCAATCTCTTCAAGCGGTTTTAGGCGAGTGTACATGGTTGTATAAATATCACTATAGGCTGCAACTCTGTCCCCCTCGTAATGGACCAATCTAGTAGAGTCGAGTGCTTTGATTGCGTTGTACATGGCCGTGAAGTTACGTCCAGCACCTGACTCGTTTCCTAGTGACCACATGATCACACTTGGATGGTTGCGATCCCTTTTCACCATTCTTACGGCACGGTCTACATATTGTTGTTCCCATAGCTCATTATCAGAAATCCAATTGTAGTTACCCGTGTTTTCAAAGCCGTGACACTCAAGGTCTGCTTCATCAATCACATAGAGGCCGTACTCATCACATAAATCATAGAATACATCATTATTTGGATAGTGCGCTGTACGTACCGCGTTGATATTGTGCTGTTTCATCATTTTAATATCTTGAAGCATATCCTCATAGCTTACGGTTCGACCAGTCTTCGGATGCGAGTCGTGACGGTTCACACCGTTAAAGAAAATCCGTTTACCGTTGACACGAATTTCGTTATCGATGACTTCAATGGCACGGAAACCAATGCGAAGGGGCACGACTTCCTGTTGACCGTTTGGTAAACCATATTCAAAGACGAGATGATAGAGATTTGGCTCTTCGGCATTCCATAGAAGTGGATGTTCGACCACTCTACTGATCTCGAATTTGCCATCGATCACTTCAATTTCAAATTCATCTACTTTTTCGCCTTGAAAGGTAAGAGTAGCGACTACATCTTTTACATGGCTGGTTAAAAACATTCCGTCCATTTTTAATGTGAAGTGTTCATAGTTTTCATCAGGAAGTGTCTCCACATAGAGATCCTGTAGGGCATCTTTGTTGATTTTATAGAGCTCTACACTTCTAAATATTCCAGATAGCCACCACATATCTTGGTCCTCAAGGTACGTGCCATCAGAAAATTGATAAACCCGAACCGTGAGACGGTTACTTCCTTGTCTTACATAGTCTGTAATATCAAATTCAGACGGTAATCTTGACACCTTGCTGAAGCCGACATGTTTTCCGTTCACATATAAATCGAAAGCAGAGTCGACTCCATTGAATTTTAAGATAAGTGCTTGTTCGCCAGTTAGGTCGGAAACCTCGATATCTCTAAAATAAATCCCGGTTGGATTTTCTTGTGGGACAAACGGCGGGTTAATGGCAAAAGGGTATAAAACGTCCGTATAATGCATGTTTCCGTAGCCCTTAATCTGCCAACTAGACGGAACCTCGATATCATCTAATCCTTCAACTGGGAAGTGCTCCGCTTCAAATCCTTTTGGTGAAAGTTCTGGTGCGTCAACAAACAGGAACTTCCACATGCCGTCTAGTGATGTATATCCAATACTTTTTTCACGATTAAATGTGTTTGCGTTCTCTCTCGTTTCATATCTGTAAAAATCGGTATGGGCAGGGAGTCTGTTGATTCCCGTTAGGTGAATGTTCTCCCATCTTTTCATCTCTCGTCGCATAGTAATTTTCCTCCGATGACTCTATGTTGATTGTCTTTCTTACTTTATGGAACCACTGATTCCTTCGACAATATACTTCTGTGCAATTAGGAACACAAGAACAGGTGGGATAATCATGACTAATGTGATTGACATAATCGGTAAGATTTGCAGATCATGAACCCCTTTAAATGCTGCAAGTCCTAGTGCTAATGTATATTTCGATTGATCTTGAAGGTAAATTAATGGACCAAGGTAGTCGTTCCAGACTAATAAAATATTTAATACCGCGATTAGGATAAGTGGTGCTTTCATAATCGGCACGAAGATCTTAAAGAAAATCTGAAATTCGTTTGCCCCATCAATTCTCGCCGCATTTTCAAGATCCTTTGGTATATTCATCAGGAATTGCCGTAATAAAAAGATATAATAGGCTGATCCAAAAAACGCCGGGACAATTAATGGTTTCAAGGTATTAATCCACCCGAATAAATTGAATTCCATATATAACGGAATCATCGTTACGTCCCAAGGAATCATCATCGTTGCAAGCAATAGGACGAAAAGTCCATTTTTAAATTTGAAATCATATCGTGCAAATCCGTATGCAACTAATGAACATGAAATCAGCTGACCCAGCGTCGTCATCACCGTTACAATAACGGAGTTAATAAAATAAGTGCCGAACGGCTGGCTGTTCCACGCATCAATAAAGTTCCCCCATTGTGGTACATGTGGAAAAATCTTTGGTGGGAAACTAAACACTTCTGACTCTGTTTTTAATGCTGAAAGGATTACCCATACAAATGGTAGTAAGAAGTAAAGGGTAAATAACCCAAGAAGGCTGTACATGATGATTTTATGTTTTTTTGACATCCTCATTTTTTCTTCTTCCCTTCTTTTTTCACTTCATTTTCGTAAAATACCCATGTAGATGATGATTTGAAGATGAACATCGTTAAGATGAGGATGACGATGAACATAAACCACGCGTTTGCACTTGCATATCCTAATTTTTGGTGTTTAAACGCGTTATTAAACACATATATTCCGTAGAAATAGGTTGATTTTAATGGACCGCCGCCGGTTAAAAGTAACACTAATGCTAACTGCTGCAAGGCTCCAATGACCGATGTAATGACGTTAAATAGAATCGTTGGTGTAATACTTGGAATGGTAATGCTGAAGAACTGACGAAATGGACCAGCGCCATCAATCGCCGCTGCTTCATATAATTCTGGTGGAATTCCCTTAATATCTGTATAAAAAATCAGCATCATCGTTCCGACACCCCAGGCACTCGCAATGACAATGGTAAGAATCGCCCATTTCGGATCCACAAGCCATTTTGGTCCTTCAATGCCAATGAATGATAGTAAATAGTTTAAAATCCCGTATTGAGAGTTGAAAATCCAGCCCCAAATAATTGAAATGGCAACTCCAGAAACAACCGCAGGTAAATAGAAAATGGTACGGAAAAATTTCATTCCTTTTAATGGCTGCGTAATGAGGAGTGCTAGGATTAAGGCACTAACTAAGTTTAACGGTACAAAAATGGCAGCAAACTTAAAGGTAATAGCTAAAGATTTATAGAATTGTGGGTCGCCAGTGAACATCGTTTTATAGTTTTCGATTCCCACAAAGGTTGGTGCACTTGTAATCGGCCAATTATAGAAGCTCATCACTAATGAAAAAGCCAATGGCCCTAAGGTAAACACCAAAAATCCAATAATCCACGGTGATATAAATAAATAGGGTACTTTCCTACTTACTAGCTGATAGCTATTCGATTTATTCGATTTCATGAAGATGACCCCTTAGTCAGAATAAGAAAATAAGGTAAAGCACTTTAGTAGCTAGTTGCAAAGTGCTTTACCACCTAAGAAAAGCGCAAGCGCCCTGGTCAGCGGCGTACGGCCTAGAGCTCCCCAACTGAGATAAAGGAAACACGGTGAACGTAGTGAACCGATGTTGACTTATCGTAGGGCGGAGAGCGAAGGACGCTAGCCGCTAGGGCGCTGAAGCTAGACAATTCTCGAAGTTGAAAATTTTATACTTTCTTAACTTATGAAGAAATGAAAGTTTTACTTAGCAGCACTCTTTAATGCTTCTTTTGGTTCCATAAATGTACTCGGGTTAAAAATAGATTCGAAAACATCGTTTAGTTTGTCAGATACTTCGCTCCAGTCATCAACGATGAAGGATGCTGGTGTATATCCGTCACTCTTTTTAAGCATGGAATAGAACACACTCTTCATTTCATCCTGCTCAAGATTTTCACTTTTAACTACTGATTTTAAAACTGGCAGTTCGAAACCAATTCTTTCTTTATTTGCTTCTTCGTTTGTCCAGAATTTTATAAATTCAAATGCTTCTTCTTTATGTTTTGAGTTTTTAGAAATGGAAATACCTGAAGAACTTAAAATACTTACGCTTTTCCCATTTTTAAACGTTGGTAATTCTACAACACCGTAATCAATTCCAGCTTCTTTAAAAGGAGTTAGCCCCCATGCTCCGTATACGAACATTCCAACTTTACCTGATTTCATTTCTGTTGTTCCAGAACCCTCGGTAGTGATGGCAATACCTTGTTTCGCCATGTTTTGGAACATGTCAAACACTTCGATTGATTTTTTCGAATCAAGGTTTCCTTTTAAGTTACCTTCTTTATCAATATAATCCGCGTTGTTACCCCAAAGGAACATTTCGAAATCATATGGGTCAGGTTTTCCTGGAAAGGCAAATCCAGTTACTTTTGATTCCTTATTTGTTAGTTTCTTAGCAGCTGCTTGAAGGTCATCCCACGTCCATCCTGCTTTTGGATATTCAACACCTGCTTTATCAAACAATGCTTTGTTGTAGTAAACAACATGTGTTGTGTATCCAACTGGTAATCCAAGGACGTTTCCATCTGCGGAGTTATAGTTCCAAAGAGTTTCATAGAAATTGTCTTTGTACTCAGCGCCTTCTTTTTTAATGTAAGAATCTAGTGGCTCTAATGCATCCTTGTATTGCGGGTAGTTCCACATATACATAATGTCTGGAGCATCCTTTGCCCCCATACCAGCAGTAATTTTTGTATCATATTCACTTCCATAAGCCTCTAAAGTAACTTCGATGTTATCGTGAGATTTATTAAATTTGTCAATCATCTTTTGCTGTAAGTCAACATCGCTTCCAACATCCCAAGTGGCAAAGCGCAGTTTTACTTTCCCATCTTTCGCAGTATCACTTTTTTTACTAGATGAGGAACTACAACCTGCTAAGAGTAACATGGCAGCAATAAATAAAACGAAAATAGATTTAAAGTTTACTAGCTTCATCGTATGACCTCCATTTTTTATGACATCCCCATTATATTCTGAATTTTACTAAATGTAAACGGTTTTATATGTATTTTTACTAAAATTATATCGGTGAGAATCTGGAAAATTATGCTTTGGTAGGGTTTTCAACTTTTAGAAAAGGATTGAATGAAAGGTTTGTTGTGGTAAAAGACTAATAAGATAGTGGATTTATTTAGTAAAATAGGAGGATTTGTGCATGAGTTGTGATGTCTTTTGTCTTTAAAAAGTGCTCTTAAAGACATTTCTGGCGAAAGGAACATGCATTTTGTCTTTAATAAGTGCTCTTAAAGACATTTCTGGCGAAAGGAACATGCATTTTGTCTTTAAAAAGTGCTCTTAAAGACATTTCTAGCGAAAGGAACCTATATTTTGTCTTTAATTCTTATTCCAACAGCCTATTTCGTCTTTCCTCCAAGTGTGAATAACTCGCCTTCGATGACTTGATGAAGACCATTTTGCTCAGGATTTTTGGAGTTTTGTCCTTCATCGGCT
>NZ_AJLS01000128.1 GCF_000307875.1 Neobacillus bataviensis LMG 21833 | reverse complement strand
CGATGTTGACTTATCGTAGGGCGGAGAGCGAAGGACACTAGCCGCTAGGGCGCTGGAGCTAGACATTAATAAAACATGAAACAGAGAAGAAGCGTCGGGTAGTCGACGCTTCTTCTTCTATTTTTTCTTTGGTACTACTTGGCAAACGGAGAAGCGTTCTTCTGAGATAACCTCCGCAGCTAATGTTTGAATATCATTCAATGTAATTTTTTCTAGTGTTGGCACTACATCGAATAGGTTCATATCATTAAATGCATAGCGAGTAAATTGATTGGCAATATATTCAGGCGAATTCACCGCACGTAAAAAGGCGCCAATTTTTTTCTTTTTCGCTCTTTCCAATTGCTGTTCAGAAAACATGCTGCCCTTTTTTGCCTCAAGAAGCATTTTTTCTAGCTCATCTGCAAGTTTATCTGGTTCCCCTGTGTCTCCTCCAACCATAGCAAACCCAAAACCTTGTTCTTGCGTGTAATCATATGAAAAAGTTTCATCAATAAGTCCTTCACTGTAGAGCCGATTATAATTTTCGGAGCTTTTCCCAAACAACAAATCAAGCAATACGTTCATCGTTAACTCATTTTTCAGTAACACCTCACCGGTTTGGTCGACATGAAGCGCTTTAATACCAATGAGTGATTTGGATGTTTGTACATTCATCTCAAGTACTTGCCTCTTTTCAGCAGCCTTGGCAGGCTCTTCAGCAAATTTTCGTTTGATTTCAGGCATATCCTTATAGTCCTTTTTCGCCTGGTTGTCGCGAACTTGCGTCATAATCTTTTCCGGATCTACTGGACCGACAATAAACAACAGCATGTTACTCGGGTGATAGAAGGTATTGTAACACTCATAAAGCCAATCTTTTGTGATATGGGAAATAGACTCAATCGTGCCGGCAATATCAATTTTAACCGGATGATTTTGATATAAGTTTTGGATTAAGCCAAAGTATAAACGCCAATCAGGATTATCATCGTACATCGTAATTTCCTGGCCGATAATACCTTTTTCCTTTTCCACTGTCTTTTCGGAAAAATAAGGCTCTTGGACAAAATCAATCAGTGTCTCAAGGTTTTTTTCCACATCGGATGTACTTGAAAATAAATAAGCTGTACGCGTAAACGATGTAAAGGCATTGGCTGAAGCACCTTGACGGCTAAATTGCTGAAACACATCACCATCTTCTTTTTCAAATAGCTTATGCTCTAAAAAGTGGGCGATCCCATCCGGAACCTTTTCATATTCATCTTTTCCTAATGGAACAAACGTGTTATCCACCGAACCATATTTTGTCGTAAAGGTTGCAAAAGTTTTATTGAACCCCTTTTTTGGCAAAATATAAACATTCAGCCCATTTGTCATTTTTTCATGAAAAAGTTCTTCCTGAAGCTGATCAAACGAAATTTTCTCCATTATTCGCCCGCCTCCGATCCTGTTAAGAAATAAATGGTATCAAGCTTTATTTTATTAGCAACGGCAATAATTTCTTCTTTTGTCACCTTTTGCATCTCTGGAATCCAACTTTCAAGTTTGATATCGCTATGTGCAACCACATTATGATAAAGAATTTCAGTTATGCCACGGGCAGTGTCAATGGTTTCCATGATTTGATTTTGAATAACAGCCTTTGTTTGCGCTACCTCTTGATCAGTGAAATCTCCCTTTTTCATGGCGTCCATTTGCTCATGGATAATCCCAACAGCTTGATCATAGTTCTTTAGATCAATACCTGACATCACCATCATTAAGCCTTTATGACTTTCTAAGCGGCTCGCAGCATAGTAGGCAAGGCTTGCTTTTTCGCGCACATTGATAAATAACTTGGAATGCGAAAAGCCGCCAAAGATCCCATTGAAAACCTGAAGCGCAAAATAATCGGAGTCACCGTATACACTATTGGTTCGATAACCGATATTTAATTTCCCTTGTTTTACATCCTGCTCTTCTTTTACAACATTTACTTCTGTTCTATTGTCCACTTTCTCAACTTCTGCTTGTTTCGGTTCCCTGCTTTCAAAGTGAAGCAGCTCTTCAGCAATTTTTCTTACCTCATCCTCTTTTACATCACCTATGACATAAAGATCCATCTCATCCTCTAAAAAGGCCTGTTGGAAATATTCATATAAAATTTCCGCTGTGATCCTCTCAACTTCGGCTGCTTCTCCATTAACTTGGAGAGCATACGGTTCACCTTTACACATTTCTTCTAAAAGGCGGACATTAGAATAACGCATTTTATCATCAAAAACAGATTGGATTCGTGACTTAAGTGTTCGTTTTTCCTTATCTACTGTTTCTCTGTCAAAGGCATTTCCTGAAATGTTAGGACTAGTTAAAATCTCCGTCAGTAATTCAAACCCTTTTTTCAACAACGGGTTGGAATCGCTCAAAAACTTTTCATTGGCAATTTCCAATGAAAAGCTCATAATATGGTATTCACCTTTTTTTGCCAGATCGACGAAAAGAGTCGCACCATATAGTTCATCTAAATAAGACCGTAATGCCGTTGTCGTGGGATACTTACTAGAGCTGCTTTGTAATACATGGGGAAGGAGGGCTCTTTTTGTGACATCCGCTTTTGTCAATGGGGCTTTCATTCTCCAAACTAATGTATTCGTTTTATATTTTTCTGTTGCAATGACATGAAGTTTATACCCGCTCATTTCTGTTATTTTTTCCGTAGTAGCATCCATCTACATTCCTCCTTATGTGTTTAAAGGCTTACTTAAACATATGTAAACATTTTTCTTTATATCTTTTCCTTGTGGAAAAAACCTATACTCTTTACTATAATTTGAAAGGCTTGCACAATACAAGTATTACCAATTAAAAAGCGAAAAGAACCCCCAGTTCAGTGTGAACTGGAGGTTCCATTATATTATCTGCTACCTTTAACGTAGTGAGTACCACTTGCTTTTGGTGCATCGGCACGGCCAATGAACCCAGTCAATGCTAAAATAGTTAACACATATGGAGCGATTAACAAGTATACATTCGGAATTCCCTTTAAGAAAGGTAAGCTTGACCCGATGATACTGATACTTTGGGCGAAACCGAAGAATATGGCAGCCCCTAAAGCACCAAGTGGGTGCCATTTTCCGAAAATCATAGCAGCTAAGGCCATGAAACCTTGACCACTTATAGTTGAGTGGCTGAAGTTAGAAGTGATGGACTGGGCATAAACTCCACCGCCAATACCACCTAGGGCCCCAGAGAGGATTACCCCTAAATAGCGCATTTTCGTTACATTAATACCCATTGTATCAGCTGCCATTGGATGCTCGCCGACTGAACGAAGACGAAGACCAAATGGTGTTTTGAAAACAACGTACCAAACGATGATAGCTACAAAAATAGCTAGGAAGGAAGTCCAATACGTATTTTGGAAAAATATTTTTCCAATAACAGGAATATTCTTCAAAATCGGAATATCCACTTTACTAAAGCCTTCACTGATAATACCAGTCTCACCTTTACCATAGATTAGCTTAACAAGGAACAAGGTTAATCCTGTTGCAAGTAAGTTAATCGCCACACCCGAAACGGTATGATCAGCACGGAATGTAATCGCAGCAACCGCGTGTAAAAGGGAAAAAATAGCCCCTGCAACCATTGCCACTAAAATGGAAATCCAAGGTGTTAAGCTTCCAAAGGTAGTAACAAATGTAAGGTTAAACACAATTGCTGTAAATGCACCAATAACCATTAATCCTTCAAGTCCAATATTTACTACACCGGATCGTTCCGAGAAAATACCGCCTAATGCAGTGAAGACAAGTGGAGCAGCCCATAACAACGTGGATGGAACAACTATCATTAAGATATCCATTAAGCTCACTTACTTCACCTCCTTCTTACTTAGTCGATCAAGTAACACTCTAATGATATAGCTTGAGGCTACGAAGAAAACGATGAGTGCTATTATAATATCAACAAGCTCGTTTGGAACCCCTGATTCAAGCGGCATGTTTAAGGCGCCTACTTTTAAAACACCGAAAAGAATAGCGGATAAAAATACACCAATAGCTGTATTACCGCCTAATAAGGCAACGGCAATCCCGTCAAATCCAACTCCAGTAAATCCACCTTTAACAGCAGCATAACCGAATGTCCCTAATCCTTCCATAGATCCTGCAAGACCGGCAAATGCCCCTGAAATCACCATAGAGAGAATAATGTTTTTATTTACACTCATCCCTGAATAATGTGCAGCATGCTGGTTAAACCCAACGGCTCTTAATTCAAAACCTCTAGTTGTTCTTTCAAGTAAAAACCACATAATAAAACAACAAATAATGGCAATAACAATCCCCCAATGAAGACGTGAGTAATCTGTTAAGCTTTGTAACCACTCAGAACGTAAAGACGCTGATTCGTGAATCATCTCTGTTTTATCACCACTTTTTGATGCTAAGAGATTTCTTATAATATAATTGGTAACATGGAGTGCCACATAGTTCATCATAATCGTTACAATAACTTCATGAACACGAAAACGTGCCTTTAAAAATCCAGGGATAAATCCCCAAAGTGCCCCGGCAATCATGGCAGCGATAACGGCTAATGGTAAATGAATAGCACGAGGAAGATCAAAAGCAACCCCCACCCATACCGCTGCAAGCCAGCCGACAATAAATTGACCTTCAACACCGATATTAAATAAGCCTACACGGAAAGCAAAAGCAACCGCTAACCCTGCTAAAATATAGGGAGTAATCTGTCTGACTGCTTCACCAAAAGAATAGATATCTCCAAATACCCCATTCCACAGCGCAGAAAAGGCAGAAACAGGATCATATCCACTCACTAACATGATAATCGTTCCAACCAAAATACCTAACAATACGGCAATAACGGGAGTTAATAAACCCTTTAAGCGTTTAGACATGTGTTCCTTCACCCGCTTCCTTTCTATTCGAACCGGCCATCAGCAATCCAAGCTCCTGTTCCGTTGTTTCTTTTGGATTTACTACAGCGACGATTTGCCCCTCATAAATAACCGCAATCCGATCACTGACATTCATAATTTCATCTAACTCAAACGATACCAGCAAGACAGCTTTTCCGTTATCTCGTTGTTCTATCAGGCGCTTATGAATAAATTCAATGGCTCCAACGTCCAATCCTCTAGTAGGCTGGGCAGCTATAAGTAAATCAGGATTACGATCAACCTCACGCCCGATAATCGCCTTTTGCTGATTCCCGCCGGATAAAGCCCGTGCCAATGTATATTCACTTGGTGTTCGAACGTCAAACTCACTGATTAGTTTCTTAGCCTGTTTATATATTTCTTTAAAGTTTAAGATCCCACCGTTTGAAAATGGCTTTTTATAATAATTTTGTAAAACCATATTCTCTCCAATCGGAAAATTTAACACTAAACCGTGTTTATGACGGTCTTGTGGAATATGGCCAACACCGGATTCAGTAATTTTTCTTGGGGTGAGATGAATCAATTCTTTTCCATTTACTTTTACGCTGCCACTTTCTGATTTCCGCAACCCAGTAATGGCTTCAATAAATTCGGATTGTCCGTTTCCATCAACACCTGCAATCCCTACAATTTCTCCGGCTTTTACCGAGAGATTAAGTCCATTTACGACAGTAACACCACGGGTATCTTTCACAACCAAATCGTGGATTTCAAGTACATCCTGCTTTGGTGCTGCCTCTTTTTTCTCTGTTTTGAAAACAACTTCACGGCCTACCATTAAACTTGCAAGCTCATTTGGATTGGTTTCACTAACATTTACGGTGCCGATGCCTTTACCTTTACGAATTACCGTACAACGATCGGCTACTTCCATAATTTCTTTTAATTTGTGGGTAATCAGAATTATGGATTTTCCTTCTTTAATAAGTGTTTTCATAATTTGAATAAGTTCTTTGATTTCCTGAGGCGTTAGTACAGCTGTCGGCTCATCGAAAATAAGAATTTCAGCACCGCGATAAAGTGTTTTTAATATTTCTACCCTTTGCTGCATTCCAACTGTAATATCAGAGATTTTTGCCTGCGGGTCTACGGATAGACCATAGCGTTCAGAAATATCGCGAACCTCTTTTTCCGCCTTATTGATATCAATTCGGCCCCCTGTCGTTATTTCCCGGCCTAAAATGATATTTTCTGTAACAGTAAAAGTATCCACTAACATAAAGTGCTGATGCACCATTCCAATCCCTAAATCATTTGCAATATTTGGGTTTGTGATATTTACTGGCTGGCCTTTTACACGGATTTCACCTTGTTCTGGCTGATATAATCCAAAAAGAACATTCATGAGCGTGGATTTTCCCGCCCCATTCTCTCCGAGTAAAGCATGAATCTCCCCTTTTTTCAGCTGAAGGGTAATGTTATCATTCGCAACGAAACCGCCAAACTCTTTACGAATGTTGAGCATCTCAATAACGTATTCCATCTTTTCTCACTCCCTGTGATAAGATAAAAGGAAATTTTGACCAGCAGTAGTAAGAGGTCAGACCTTTTCGTTTTTTAAAAAAACAGGGATATTCTCCCTACTAAAAATCTTAAATGAAAAGTAGAATTGAAATTAATTCTACTCTTCAGTTAAGACTTCATTAAGAAGGAATAAGCGGGCAGGTAATATCCCGCTTATTCCTCATCAAAATTATTTTGCACTAAATGTTTTTAATTCATCACGAGTTCCCGGAACTTTTACAGCACCAGATTTAATCTTTTCAATCCATTCATTAACAGCGGTATCAATCGCATCTTTTTGATCTGCTTTGGCATTGATTGGAGCTAAGCCAACTCCGTCTTCATGTAAACCGTAAAGGGCAACCTCTCCACCAGGGAAATTACCATCTTTCGCCTTATTAGAAAGGTCTTTAACAGCATTGTCTACACGTTTAAGAGCGGAGGTAAGAACGATATCTGGACCCATGTTTGCTTGGTCACTATCAACACCAATTGCCCAAATTTCACGTGAAGGATCTTTTTTCTTTAGATCATTAGCTTCCTTGAATAATCCAACACCTGTACCACCAGCAGCGTGGAATACAACATCAGCACCAGATGAATACATTTTAGAAGCAATCGATTGGCCAAGTTCCGCTTTATCAAATGCACCTGAGTATTGAACATCCACTTTCGCTTCAGGTTTTGCAGCTTTAACACCTGCTAAGAAGCCAGTTTCAAAGCGTTCAATAACTGGGATTTCCATTCCACCGATGAAACCGATGTGATTTGATTTTGTTTGAAGTGCCGCAGCAACACCTGCAAGGAATGCAGCCTCTTGCTCTTTAAATAGAACACTGGCAACGTTCGGTTGCTTAACCTCCGCATCAATAATGGCAAAGTGTGCATCTTTTTGTTGTTTAGCAATTTCTTCCACGGCAGCCTGCATTAAGAAGCCAATCCCGAATACTAAGTCAAAATCTTCACGAGCTAGTTTATTTAAGTTTGTAGAGTAATCAGCATCAGATTTGGATTGAAGGTAATCAAATCCACCTTTTCCTTTTGTAAGACTATTGTCTTTACCAAAAGCTTGAAGACCTTCCCATGCAGATTGGTTAAATGATTTGTCATCAACACCGCCGACGTCAGTTACCATTGCTACGGAGAATGCTTTTTCTTTATCTCCACCTTTAGTTGTTTCTTTTTTACTTGTGTCATCACTTTTTCCACAAGCACCTAAAAGTGTCCCAGCAGCAAGAACGAGTGAAAGCGCCATTCCAATTTTACGCTTTTTCATGGTATTGCCCCCCAAATGAATGTTGTTAGTTTGATTAAGTAGAAAATAATGAAATGAGATCTGATTGCGTTTTCAAAAAGGTGGAAAAATTTAAATTCTTTTCCTTAAAACGTGAAAACTAAATTTATCCGCTTTAAAGTAGTTTACGGAAAAGAGGACAGGTTCATCCATTTCGTCGAAATGCATTTGTTTTAACACTAATAACGCTGTTTCTGGATCACATTCTAGAATGGGGGAAATTTTTTCATGATAGCCTAATGGCTCAATTTGAGCGACCGCGTATGTAATTCTGCGATTTGCCCCTTCCTCCAGAATCTGAAAAATAGATTCTTTCTCATGTGAAAATGTTTCTGGCAAAATGCGCTCTAATACCTTGTCGATACAATAAACGACTGGTTCTCCGTTTGCGGTTCTTACCCTTTCCATCACGAATATTTCCTCACTATCAGAACATGTGAAACGGCGAATATCTTCTTCGGTCGGCTCTTCCGTTGATGAACTTAGGAAAATCGTACCTGGTTTCATTCCAGCTTGTTTAATCATGTCAGTAACGCTATTTAGTTGTTCAATCCCTGAAGTAAACATCGGCTTTGCGTTTACAAAGGTTCCAACACCGTGGCGCCTAATGATAACGTTTTCTTCCTCTAGAATGCGAAGTGCTTCCCGGAGCGTTGCCCTGCTTACACCAAGCTGTTTAGCAAGATCAAATTCTGAAGGTAATTTTTCTTTTTCTTTGTAAATCCCTTGTTCAATATCTTGCTTTAACCGATCGATCACTTGTAAATACAAATGCCGGTTATCTGACTTTATAGACATGCTGTTTCCTCCAGCCTTTTTCCTGAGACATCAGACCTCTGATATCATTCCTACTAATCGAAGTTTATATTACCATTATTTTTGGAATAAATAAATAGGAATTCTCCATTTTGTCGAAAAAAGGTCGAAAGATAAAAATTATCGGAAAGATGAAGGTAGATTTTTGCGGAAATCTGCTATAATAAAACGCTTTCAAAAAAGTGAATAAATACTGCGGGAAATTAGTAGGAATTATCCTTGATACAGGCATCCACCTCCTATTACTATAGTATCAGATTTTATAAAAATTAGTATGAAAAAAAGAGCCAAACGGCTCCTTTTTTTATGAACTCTGCTCTTCATTTGATTTCGTTTGTAAAACTGCACGAGGTTTACTTCCCTCATATGGCCCTACTACACCGCGTGCTTCCATTTCATCTATTAGGCGGGCAGCCCTTGTATAGCCGATTCGAAAGCGGCGCTGCAGCATAGAAACGGATGCTGTTTGCATATCGATGATTAACTCAACTGCATCATTATACAAATCATCATCAACAGCACCTGTTATTTCCGGAATATCATCCGGGATCATTTCTTCTTGGTACTGTGCTTTTTGCTGTGAAATAACAAATTCCACTGTATCTTCAACCTCTTGGTCGGAAAGGAATGCGCCCTGAACCCGAACAGGCTTGGATGCTCCCACCGGCAGGAATAACATGTCTCCTCGTCCAAGCAGCTTTTCCGCCCCACCCATATCTAAGATCGTTCTTGAATCGGTGGCACTCGACACCGCAAAGGCAATTCGTGATGGAATATTTGCTTTGATAACACCCGTAATGACGTCAACTGATGGCCTTTGGGTTGCGATAATTAGATGGATACCCGCTGCACGAGCCATTTGAGCAAGCCTGGTAATCGAATCCTCTACATCTGATGAAGCAACCATCATTAAGTCGGCTAACTCATCAACAATGACGACGATATATGGTAATAATGGCTGCTTGTCATCTTCTTCAAGATTGTGTTTTCTTACGTGTTCATTATAACCTTCAATATTACGAGTTCCAGTATGGGAAAACAGTTCATAGCGGCGTTCCATTTCACTTACTACTTTCTTTAAAGCTTGCGAAGCTTTTTTGGGATCTGTTACAACTGGTGCCAGTAAATGTGGAATTCCATTATAAACGTTAAGTTCAACCATTTTTGGATCGATCATCATTAATTTAACTTCATGAGGCTTTGCCCTCATTAAAACACTTGTAATAATGCCATTTATACAAACACTTTTTCCGCTTCCCGTTGCCCCAGCAACAAGTAAATGCGGCATTTTGTTTAGTTCTGCCAGCACCGCTTCACCTGTAATATCTCGTCCCAGACCAATTAATAATTTAGCATCCGGCTTGTCATTTTGGGTTGCTTCTAATACTTCCCTCAATGAAACCATCGCAACATCTGAATTTGGAACCTCGATGCCTATGGCTGATTTTCCAGGAATAGGCGCTTCTATCCGTATCCCTTTAGCAGCAAGGGCTAATGCTATATCATCACTTAAGCTGACAATTTTGCTAACTTTTACACCGACATCTGGGTGGACCTCATATTTTGTGACAGCTGGTCCTAAATGTACTTGGGTGACACGGGCCTTTACACCAAAGCTTTGAAATGTCCTTTCAAGCTTAGCCGCATTTGCGTGGATGAGCTCATATTCACCACTTTGGTCTGTTTTCTTTGGAGCCATTAACAGTCTAAGCGGCGGTAATTCATATGCAACATTTTCTACTTCGGTAAATGTGATTGGCGGAGTATGATCGTCTTCGTCATCTTGCGGCTTCACTTTTCTTTCCTTTGTTTGTTCTTTTGCCGTTTTTTCCTTTGGAGCCTCATCCACGTATGCTCTATCAGCGAAACTTGAAATAATTGGCTCAGGAATTCTCGTTTCTTCCGGTTCAGGCTGCTGCTGACTAATTATGTCGGGAACACTCTCGTTTTGGCGATTTTCCCGTTCCTGTTGCCTTTGCGACCTTCTATCATTTTTACGCTCTTCTTGTTTTTGCTTCCATTCAGTCATATCCGTTTTAAAGGCATCCCATTGATTTTTTGAAAAATCAAATAGGGTAATCACGATTTTTCCGACAAAATCACCAAATGATTTTCCAGTAAGTAATATAATACCGATTAAAATAAAAATAAAAGCGATAATTTTTGTACCTGTTTCTGCAAACAAGTAATGAAAGAGAGCAAACAAAATCGCTCCGAGAATTCCACCGCCCAGATCATGTGTTGTACTTGTTTCTCCTCTTACTTCCATCATAAATAATTCCCATGTATTTCCGATCACACTTGGATCTTTAAATTTTCCATTGTTAGTTAGTAAGTGAAAAAGGGTTACATGGCTTAATAGCAGAATAGCTGAAACAATAAAATAGCAACCGACTAATTTAATATGGAAGAAATAAGGAAGAGCTCTTTTCCACATCAAATATATGCTTAGGACTACTAATCCAAGTAAACTTAGCATATACCATTCTCCCATCCAAAAACGGAAGAAGAGTACGGTTGCTTTCCCAACTGCTCCAAGCTTTGCTATCGAAATAATGGTTAAAGCCAACAGACATAGTGCCGATAATTCATATTGAACTGTCCGTTTTAAATGGTTATCTCTCTTTTTTAGTTTTCTTCGCTTTTTTTTGGCCATCTAATCACCTTGCACATTTCTGTTTGGTATATTATTCCTATCATAATAATCCATAAATAAATTGGATAAAAAGGAAAGCAGCCCATATGGCTGCTCTAGTCTTGCATAGATAATTATACCATAATCTACTAGTGTAATGAGGACAATCCTTCAAGGTTACCGAAAGAAATTTTTGAGCCAGGGTAAATCTGATCATTCATATAATGCTGCGGATCGCTGCTTAAGATACGTAAAACCTGAACATTTTGCTGATCAACACACTCTACTAAAAGTGGAATCCCTTGATAGGTGATGGTTTGTTGTTTGCTAGCAGCCTCTGCTTCATATGGAAACACAAGTTCATTTGGCATCATCGTATAAAGAATCATTGAATCAGCCCCTCATTATTTTCTTTTTGGAGATCAATCATTTCATTTAACTTTTTCATCGCAGGGCCTAAACCCCCTACCTCATCAATTAATCCAGATTTCACGGCATCAATTCCTATAACATTCGTTCCAATATCCCTCGTTAAATTCCCCTTAGCAAACATTAAATCTTTAAACGTTTCTTCTGGTATTTTGGAATGTTTGGTGACAAAATTAACAACCCGCTCTTGCATTTTATCCAAATATTCAAAAGTCGCTGGAACTCCAATGACAAGGCCTGTTAAGCGAATTGGATGAATTGTCATCGTTGCCGTCTCCGCTATAAAGGAATAATCGCAGGAAACAGCAATCGGAACACCGATTGAATGGCCGCCGCCGAGCACGATTGAAACGGTTGGTTTTGAAATAGATGCAATCATTTCGGAAATAGCAAGTCCTGCCTCAACATCCCCGCCTACGGTATTTAAAACAATAAGAACTCCTTCAATTTTCGGGTTTTGTTCAATTGCCACAAGCTGTGGCAGTAAGTGTTCATATTTTGTCGTTTTATTTTGCGGCGGCAGTGCCATATGCCCCTCAATTTGACCGATAATGGTTAAACAATGAATTCTAGAATCTGGTGAAAGCTGTGGCACATTTGTTTGTCCAAGCTGCTGAATTTTCTCTATCAATCCTGAAGAAGACTTTTCCTCTTTTTGAGGCTCTTGCCCTTCTTGGTTACTCGTATTTTTCTGTATATCATTATTCATCCTAATACTCCCTTCAAGCATGATATATGTTAGTGTTTACCTTTACTATAATTTCATGCCATCAGGATGCAAAAAGGTACCTGGAGAAAAACCCCGGTACCTTTAAATTCTTTACATTTATACTTCCATAATAATCGGAAGAATCATTGGTCTTCTTTTTGTTTTTTCAAATAAAGATCGATTTAATTCATCTCTAATTTCCTGCTTCAGGCTTGCCCATTCAAATGAACTTTTGGCAGTATTTCTTTCCACAATCTCACGCACTAATTTCGTCGAATCATCCATTAATTTTTCCGATTCTCGAACATATACAAATCCTCTAGATATTATTTCAGGCCCGGCTGCAATTTTCTTTTCTTGTTTCGTTAAGGTAACTACCACAATTAGAATCCCGTCTTGTGATAAGAGCTTCCTATCACGTAACACGATGTTACCAACATCCCCTACACCAATACCATCAATAAGGACATTGCCGGACGAAACCTTTCCAGTAATGGATAAAGTTCCTTCCTTCCATTCAACGACATCACCACGGTCAGGAATGAAGATTTTTTCATCGGCGAGACCGCATTCCAGGGCAACTTTTCGATGTGCCTTCAGCATCCGATATTCGCCATGAACCGGTATGAAGAATTTTGGTTTCATTAAGTTAATCATAAACTTTAGTTCTTCCTGACTTCCGTGACTGGAAACATGAATTGCTCGTTTGCCTGAAATGACATTGGCCCCTGCTCTAAACAACATGTCGATTGTTTTGAATAAAAATACTTCACTTCCCCGTAATGGTGAAGCAGCAATTAAAACGGTATCTTCCTTCTGGATATTTACAAGTTTATGGGTTTGCTTAGCCATTTTCTGGAGAGCCTCAATTGGTTCCCCTTGACTGCCCGTCATTAAAACAACTATTTCACGGTCTTGATAATCTTTAATCTCACTGATAGGGATAATAGCATCTTCCGCTACTTCTAAATACCCTAAATCAAGGGCAATATGATAAATTCTTTCAAGACTCTTGCCAACGACTGCGACCTTGCGTCCGTTTTCTCTTGCTACATCAAAAATATGCTGAATTCTGTTGATATCAGAAGCAAAACATGCCGCTATAATACGTCCGGGTGCATTATAAAGGGCATTAGACAATTCGCGTTCAACAATAGCTTCCGAAGTAGTGTATCCGGGTCTTTCAGCTTCGGTACTATCAGAAAGTAAACATAATACACCACGATCCCCGATGGCAGCCATTTTTCCAATTTCAGGTTTATAAAGTTTCGTTGCAGCCTGGTCAAATTTAAAGTCACCGGTATAAACAATAATTCCTTCTGAGGTATGAATACAAACACCAACAGAATCGGGGATGCTATGGTTTGTTCTAAAAAAGCTAACATTTACAGCATCTAATTCCACAATTGTATCCGAATCAACTTCAATTAAATTTGCAGTTCCGCGAAATTCCTGTTCCTTAAGCTTTGCCTGTGCAAGGGCCAGTGTTAATTTCGTACCATAAACAGGGACATTAACATGTCGAAGCACATAGGAAAGCGCACCAATATGGTCTTCATGTCCATGTGTTAAAAAAATAGCTTTTACCCGTTCTTTATTATCTTTTAAATACGTTAGGTCAGGGATGACCATATCGATACCCAGCATTCCTTCCTCGGGGAACATGATGCCGGCATCAACGATAAATATGTCCTTGTCCACTTCAACGAGATACATATTCTTTCCGATTTCTCCAATACCACCAAGTGTAATTAACTTAATGGAAGTATTCTTTTTCTTTATCAATTTCCGTTTCCTCCTACCTGCTGTTTAGCCCGCTCGAGACCAGTTACATTTATTATACTTGAAAGTTGAAAACCTTTACAACCAATATTAGCAAACACACAAAAAGTGCAAAAAAAAAGAGCCATCCGAACAGCATATCGGCGGGCTCAAGGGTCTAATACATATTTTTTAATAATGAAATCAAAGTGGCACGTTCTTGCTCAGTTAATCCAACAAGGGGCAGCCTGACAGAACCTACGTCAAGCCCCTTTACCTGTAATGCTGTTTTAACTGGAGCAGGACTTGGAGCAGCAAACAGACCTTGCATAATTGGCAGCAAATGCTGATGGATTGTGGCAGCCTTACTGTTTTCTCCTTCAAAAAATGCTTTGACCATTTCTTGCATTTCATTTCCGATCACATGTGAGGCAACGGAGACTACACCAGCCCCGCCAATGGCAAGAACCGGGATTGTTAAGGCATCATCCCCGCTATATAAAACAAAATCCTCCGCGGTATTAGCAATAATGTGGGTCATAGCATTTAAATCCCCGCTTGCTTCCTTAACAGCTACAATATTAGGGACATGAGATAGGCGGATTATCGTCTCTGGAAGAATGTTAACAACCGACCTCCCTGGAATGTTGTATACCATGACAGGAAGCGTTGTTGCTTCCGCAACTGCTTTGAAATGCTGATACAAGCCTTCTTGACTGGGTTTATTATAGTATGGTGCAACGACCATAATCGCATCCACACCAAGCTGCTCTGCTTTTTTTGTCAGTTCAACCGATGCATAAGTATTATTACTTCCAGTACCTGCAATGACGGGGATTCGCTTTTTAACAGCTTTTACAACGTGATCAAATAAGGCCAGCTTTTCTTCTTTTGATAATGTTGGTGATTCACCAGTCGTTCCTGCAATGACCAGGGAGTCTGTTCCATTTTCTATCAGATAATTCACTAATTGAGTGGTCTTAGCAAAGTCAATATGCCCTTTTTTATCAAAAGGGGTGACCATTGCTGTGGAAACTCGCCCGAAATGAACCATTTTCCTACTCCTTTCAAAACAAAAAGAAATTCTATTTACAAATCTGCAAGATTAAAATCAATTGATTCTTCTTCCAATTGAAAGGCATCATGCAAGGCATTAACAGATTTAACTAAGTCATCCTGCTTTACTAAAACCCAAATAGTTGTATGACTGTCAGCCGATTGTAAAATACGTATTCCATGATCCGATAAGGCTGTAACGATTTTGGAGGTAACTCCCGGAACACCTGCAATACCTGCACCAACAACGGATACCTTTGCACAATGACGCTCAACAACAGGCTCATGACCTAGGTCATTTAAAACTTTTATCGCCTGATCCGCCATTTCCTCTGTTACCGTATAAACTACGCCATTTGGCGAAATGTTGATAAAATCAACGCTAATTTTATCATTTGCCATTGCTTTAAAAACTTCTGCCTGCAAATTGTATTGATCTTTTTTAGCAAAAACCTTTATTTGCGTGACGTTTGATACATGGGCAATCCCTGTAACAGTACGCTCTCTAATGTCACTGCCGCGTTGCTCTTTATTTAGTGTTGTAACCAACGTGCCGAGGTTGTCGGAATATGTGGAGCGAATGCGGATTGGCACTTTTGCCTGCATCGCAATTTCCACCGCTCTCGGATGGATGACCTTGGCACCCTGATAGGCCATATTACAAACTTCTGTGTAGGTCACAATTGGAAGCGGCCTGGCATTTTCGGCAATGCGCGGGTCTGCAGTCATGATTCCTTCTACATCAGTAAAGATATCAATCAACTCCGCGTTAAGCGCTGCTCCTAGTGCTGCAGCGGAGGTATCACTTCCGCCGCGACCTATAGTGGTAATATCGCCATTTTTAGCCGCACCTTGAAAACCGGCAACCACTACGACATCATTATTCTCAAGCTCCCTTAAAAGCCGATCACATTTCATTTCGTTTATTTTTGCATTTGTGTGGTCATTGTTGGTACGAAAGCCTGCTTGTGCTCCTGTTAACGCAACCGCATTAATTCCGCTCTCCAATAACATATTCGAAAAAACTACACTGGAAATAACCTCTCCACAGGACAATAATAAATCATGTTCCCGTTTTGAGATTTTGCTTAGGTTGCCCCCAATTAACGATAATAGTGTATCGGTTGCATAGGGATCTCCCTTTCTCCCCATTGCAGATACGACAACAACTACTTTGTAACCGTCAGCTAATGCCTTTTCGATATGACCCTGAGCGTGTTTCCTGCTATGCTCATCTTTGACGGAGGTTCCGCCAAATTTTTGGACAATAATTTTCATGGTGACACCAAAACCTGCCTTTTTTGGATGTAACTTTATTTATTTTACTAATCCTAGTTTTACTAAACTTTCGGCAATTTGGACGGAGTTCCAGGCAGCGCCTTTTAGGAGGTTGTCAGAAACTACCCACATATGGAAGCCTCTGTCTTCATCGATATCTTTTCTAATCCGTCCTACAAAAACATCATTTTTCCCCACACAATTTGCCGGCATTGGATAGATTTGATTTTCCGGATCATCTTGAAGAACGATACCTGGTGCATCTTTCAATAACGCTTTAATATCATTTGCGCTAACTTCGTCAGATTCTATTTCGAAATAGACGGATTCAGAATGACCTACCGCAACAGGAAGACGGACACAAGTTGCAGAAACCTGTAGCTCCGGTAAATGCATAATTTTTTTCGTTTCATTAATCATTTTCATTTCTTCGAATGTATAGCCATTATCTTGGAATTTATCAATTTGCGGAATAGCATTAAAAGCAATTTGATAATGATTTGAATCTGATTTCACAGGTAAAATCTTTGGTTCATATCCTTCATCATTTATAATTGATTTTGTTTGATTCATTAATTCTTCAACTGCAGCAGCGCCTGCACCCGAAACCGCTTGATAGGTGGACACAATCACCTTTTTTAAACCATATTTTTGACGAATTGGCTCAAGGGCAACTACCATTTGGATCGTTGAACAATTTGGGTTAGCAATGATTCCGTTATGGTGGTGCAAGTCCGTTTCGTTCACTTCAGGAACTACTAGTGGTGTATCTGCATCCATTCTAAATGCACTAGTGTTGTCCACGACGATGGCTCCCCGTTTAACTGCCTCCGGACCAAGTTCCTTTGTCACACTGCCGCCTGCACTGAATAAAGCAATTTCTACACCTTCAAAACTCTCCGGCTTTGCTTCTTGAATTGTGATTTCCTGACCATTTACATTAACCTTTTTACCTGCTGACCTTGCAGAAGATAAAAGAGTAAGCTTTCTGATTGGAAAATTCTCATTCATTAATGTTTGAATCATTTGTTGTCCAACTGCTCCTGTTGCCCCAACAACGGCAACGTGATATCCATTTTGCTGATTCATTTCTAGTTCCCCTTTCAATCTTTCCACTATAAAGTACTGGTTATTTCTATAATTATTATCATTTCAGAAGGGGATGTCCCCCTCCTGATGAAAGATTAATTTATTTTACCATATTCTTTTAAAGAAATAACCTTTTTTGATACATATGGGGGGGGGAATTAGTCAGAATCTTTATATCTTTCTACAAGTACGGGTTGGAGCTGTCTCCCTTCGATTGCTGCTTCCACTGTTTCAGATAACAATGTCATTCTTGCAACCATCGAATTTGGTTTTTTCAGAGGATCATCCTGCCCGTATGGAATAAAGTATATATTTTTTGTCGCCATTAGTCTCATTAAGTTTACGCCATTTAAACCAAGGGCATCATTTGTTGAAATCCCTAGGACAACAGGCTTTAAATTCCTTAATGTTGCTTTAGCAGCCATTAAAACAGGGCTATCATTCATCGCATTGGCAAATTTACTCATTGAAACGCCTGTTAATGGAGCGACCACCATGCAATCAAGGGGGATTTTCGGCCCTAATGGCTCTGCCTTCACAATCGAATCAATCACCTTATGACCTGTTAAATCTTCTATTCTTTGAATCCAATCTTCCCCTTTGCCAAAACGGGTTTCTGTATTTTGAACTGTAAAAGTCACAACTGGCAATACTTCTGCCCCGGCCTGAACTAACTTTTCGATTTCTGGAAAAACTGCATCATACGTACAATGTGAGCCAGTAAGACCAAAGCCAATTCTTCTACCATTTAAACTCATTTTACTTTCCCCTTTCGGTTTTTCAGGTCATCTTGGAGTAGCTGTGCAAGTACATCAGCAAGAATGATACCGGCTGTTTTCGGGGCAACAATTCCAGGCAAACTTGGTGCAAGCAACGCCTTAATTCCCCGCTTCTCTGCATAACGGAAATCTGTACCGCCTGGTTTTGAGGCAATATCAATAACCAGTGTGTGGGCTGGTAACTTCGCTATTACTTCAGCAGTTACGATTGGATGGGGAATGGTATTGATTAAAATATCCGTCCCTGTCATTTCTTTGACGATATCACTTAGATGAAATGGAGTAACACCCATTTCGGTAATTCTTGCTAGATGTTCGCTTTTTCTTGCTCCAACTTTTACTTTCGCACCAAGGGCATGGAAAGCCCTCGCTGTACTCATTCCACATCTTCCTAGCCCCAAAATGGTGATATTAGAACCATGGATGGTATAGTCAGTATGCTGGATGGCCATCATAATTGTTCCTTCAACAGTAGGTATTGAATTATAAATAGCTACATCGTCCCTTGAAAATAGCTGCACTAGAGTTCTTTTCGACTGCTTTATTAATCCATTTAAAAATGGATTACTTATTCCTGAATAAATCGTGCAATGTTCGGGAGTATTTGAAAGGACTTCCTCTGTTAAAATCACTTTTTCATTTGAGAAAATCGTTTCTACATTACCTTCTAGATTTGTACCAGCTACCGGCAAAATGATTGCGTCTATATTCGAGAAATCAACCTCATCCAACTTTTCCTTGACCGCACCAGTAAAGGCGTGATCGAGCTGTTCAAAACCAATCAGCGATAATCTCGCATCCAATTCAGTTAACTTACGGATGATTTCCAGCTGTCTGGCATCCCCGCCAATCACGGCTATCTGCATCCCTGTCAGCATGAAAACATTCACCTTCTTTTTTTTAAAAGTCCAAATATGAATTCCATATCTTTTATTTACTTCAACATCTTATGTATGATTGCATCATTCGGTGAGTTTTCCATGCTTACGAAATGAAAAAAGCCCATGCAAATGTTATTTTGCCTAGGCTTTTTTCACTTATATTTATTAATCCTCATCCGGAACATCAATGATAATCATATCAGATCCAATTTTTTTTATATGCTGCCATGGTACCCTGATTTCCTCTCCTTGTTTTCGAAAACCAAACCATTTTAATGAAGGAATTAGCAGCGCCTGTATTTGTCCGGTACCTTCATTAATTTCTAAATCAGTTTGACCAAGGATCCCGAGTCGTTCTGCCTTTTTAACATCAACAATTTCTTTTCCGCTTAATTCACTTAACCTCACTGGAAATGAACCCCCTTCTCTATCCCTTTCTATTAGTTTATAAGAGGAAGTCCCATAATAGACTAGGAAAAGCTTAATGCTCCTTCTGGAGCTAGACATAAGAAAAAACAGTCCACACAAGTGAACTGTTTTTTCTATTAGGATAATTTATTTGGAAATTCGCCGTCAGGGCTAATTAGAGTAACAGAATATTGATCGGTAAAAACGGCTCTTGCCATTTCGTCAACGCCCTTTTTAGATACGGCGTCAATCTGCTCAATAATTTCGTCAAGTGATCGATGCCGTTTTAATAAAAGTTCATTTTTCCCATTACGACTCATGCGGCTATTTGTACTTTCCAAACTTAACATGAGGCTTCCTTTTAGCTGCTCTTTACTATTTGTTATTTCTTTTTCAGTAATTCCATTTTGCTTCAATTTATCAAGCGTTTCCTGAATTGTTTCAAATAAAACATCCAACTGCTTTGCCCCTGTTCCACCGTAAACGGTCACAATCCCGCTGTCCTGATAGGCCGAATGGTAAGAAAATACGGAGTAAGCTAATCCTCGTTGCTCGCGGACTTCTTGAAATAACCTTGAGCTCATGCTGCCGCCCAATATATTGTTTAAAGTAATTAAACTATATATATCCTCATGCCCAACCTTTAGCCCTTCAAATCCAATACATAAATGAGCCTGCTCTGTTTCCTTTTTCCTTGAAATTCGATTGGAATGGAACGCTGGGATGTTTTCGGGTATTTCTTTTGACCCGCCCTGGTAGGAGCCAAAATAATTTTCAACCTCTTGGATAAAACTTTCTGAAACATTACCTGCTATCGAAATAACCACATTTTCTGGAGTATATCGTTCAGAAATATACGTCTTTAGTGTTTCCCCTGTAAACGTATTTAATGTTTCTTCCGTCCCAAGGATAGGATATCCAAGCGGGTGGTCTTCGTATACTGCTCTAGTTAATAAATCATGGACAATATCGTCCGGTGTATCTTCATACATTTTTATTTCTTCTAATACAACATTTCTTTCTTTATTTAATTCTTCTTCCACAAAGGTTGAATTAAAAAACATGTCAGCTAAGACATCTAAAGCAAGTTTTGAATGGGTATCAAGGACTTTTGCATAATAGCAAGTATACTCTTTTGAAGTAAAGGCATTTACCTGCCCGCCAATGCTATCGAATGCTTCAGCAATTTCCTTGGCAGTTCTCGATGTCGTTCCTTTAAAAAACATATGTTCAAGGAAATGAGAAATCCCATTTGTTTGCGGGTTCTCATTTCTAGAGCCTGTTCCAATCCATACACCGATAGCAACAGATCGTACGGTTGGGATATTTTCTAATACAATTCTTACTCCATTTTGGCATGTATACTTATTAATCATCGACTTCCTCCAGTCTCTAGACAACAGATGCTACTACTCCAATTATTTATTATACTTTCTAAAAAGTATTTTCTCCAATTTTCAGTTATATTTTTCCTAAATTATTTCATAATTCTTTCCTCACTCATTAATTCCGTCACTGTACCTATTTGTAAATTCTTTTGCTCAATTAGTGTAATTAACTGATTGAGCGATTTGGCGGTTGATTCTGTTGGATGCATAAGAACCATTGAACCCTTATCAATCTTTGACATCACACGATTAATCAGAACTTCAGGTGATGGCTTGCGCCAGTCGACAGTATCTACTGTCCACATAACCGTCTTCATATTTTGTTCGGCAGCAATTTTAACGGTCTCATCCCGATAGCTGCCACTTGGCGGGGCGAACCATACACATTTTTCTCCTGTTGCAGCTTCAATAATTTCGTTCGTCTTTATCATTTGTTCCCGCGCCTGCGATGCCGTTAATCGCTTCATATCAGGATGACTATAGGAGTGATTTCCTACCTCATGTCCTGCTGTTACAATCATTTTTGCAAGCTCAGGATTCTTTTTGACCCAATTCCCTTCAAGAAAAAAACTCGCAGAAACATTATGTTTTTTTAAGGTAGCAAGCATATCCGATAAATATTCATTTCCCCATGCCACGTTAATTATAAAAGAAACCATTGGTTTTTCCGGATTACCTTTATAAATAGGTGAAGGTGGCAAATCTTGCAGATGAACCTTTGGTTTTGTCTCAACAAAAACAAGTTTCTTTTCATTAAAAACTTGCCCTTTCTTCATATTTTTATATGAGGCAGTAATATCAATTTTAAGCCCATTGTAGCCTGGGATAGCCTTCCAGACTGAATCAATTTTCGCATCGGAAGGTGGAATTTCATATGTAGGAGCATTTTTTATGATACTTTGATAAAGTGGATCAGACTGCTTCACTGCCGGAAGAGCCGATTCTTTTAAAGCGGCTACATATTTATTCACAATGGGATTGTTTACCGATATCCACGCAGCCACGCAAATAACAAATACTATCATGACCTTTTTCATCTACTTTTCCCCCTTCCATACAGATTATGTATAAAAGGGACAAGGTAGAACTGAATCCGGTGTGCTAGTACGAAAGACATGTTTATATTACATAAAAAGTCAGGGTGGGATCCCTGACTTTTTTTACTCATATTTAAAATTTACGTTTTTTTGCTTATTGCTTTTGTTCTGCTTTTTCACGCTGTTCTTTTAATACAGCCTTGCGAGATAAGTTAACACGGCCTTGTTTATCAATTTCGGTTACTTTTACTAGCATTTCGTCCCCAATCTTGACAACATCCTCCACTTTTCCAACCCGCTCCTCAGCAAGTTCAGAAATATGGACAAGACCATCTTTACCGGCAAAAATTTCTACGAAGGCGCCAAATTTTTCAATCCGTTTGACCTTACCAAGATACATTTCACCGACCTGAACTTCGCGAACAATATCTTCAATGATTTTCTTCGCCTTATTGTTCATTTCTTGATTTGTTGAGGCAATAAAGACGGTACCATCTTGCTCGATATCAATCTTAACACCAGTTTCTTCAATAATCTTATTGATTTGTTTGCCGCTTGGCCCAATAACATCACGAATCTTATCAGGATTAATCGTCATCGTTAAGATTTTCGGTGCAAACTGAGAAAGCTCTTCTCTAGGCTCTGTAATAGTCGCAAGCATAGAATCTAAAATGTGCATTCTCCCCACTTTTGCCTGCTGTAAGGCTTCTTCTAAAATCTCACGAGAAAGACCTTCAATTTTAATATCCATTTGGAGAGCAGTAACCCCTTTAGCGGTTCCAGCTACTTTAAAGTCCATATCTCCCAGATGGTCTTCCATCCCTTGGATATCTGATAGCACTGTATAATGCTCACCAGATTTTACAAGTCCCATAGCAATACCGGCAACAGGCGCTTTAATTGGTACGCCTGCATCCATCATTGCTAATGTACTTGCACAAATACTTGCTTGTGATGTGGAACCATTTGATTCCAATACCTCAGAAACAAGACGGATGGTGTATGGAAAATCTTTTTCAGACGGAATAACAGGTTCAAGTGCACGTTCACCCAATGCTCCATGTCCAATCTCTCTGCGGCCTGGTCCACGAATTGGACCCGTTTCTCCCACACTAAAGGATGGGAAGTTATAGTGGTGCATAAACCGCTTTTCTTCCTCAATCCCTAACCCATCAAGAATTTGAACATCACCCATTGCCCCAAGTGTACAAATACTTAAGGCTTGAGTTTGCCCACGTGTAAAAAGGCCTGAACCGTGTGTACGCGGCAAAATACTTACTTGTGAAGATAAAGGACGAATTTCATCAATTTTACGCCCATCCGGACGAACCTTTTCCACTGTAATTAAACGGCGGACTTCACCTTTGACAATCTTGTCCAAAATTTGCTTTACTTGTTTCATATCTTCGTCAGTTGCTTCTTGTTCCACATATTTGGCAACAACTTGGTTCTTCACTTCTTTAATGGCATCCTCACGTGCGTGCTTTTCTTGCACCTGAATCGCCTTGAGCATTTCAGCTTCACATAACTCTCTTACTTCAGCTTCAAGCTCTTTATTAATTTCATAAAGACTGATTTCTCTTTTCTCCTTGCCAATCTCTGCGACAATTTTCTCTTGAAATTCAATCAGGCGTTTGATTTCATTGTGACCAAACATAATTGCCTCAAGCATGATCTCCTCAGGCACCTCAAGCGCCCCTGCCTCAACCATGTTAATCGCATCTTTTGTACCGGCAACGGTTAAATGGATATCACTTTTCTCGGCCTGTTCAACCGTTGGGTTGATCACAAATTCATTGTTGATTCGACCGACAACGACACCGGCAATGGGCCCTTCAAACGGAATGTCTGAAGTACTAAGTGCTAAGGAAGACCCGAACATCGCAGCCATTTCTGTTGAACAATCTTGATCGACACTCATAACGATACTAATAACTTGTACATCATTACGAAACCCATCAGCAAAAAGCGGGCGAATCGGACGATCAATTAATCGACTTGCTAAAATCGCTTTTTCACTTGGGCGGCCTTCACGTTTAATAAATCCTCCAGGGATTTTTCCAACTGCATACAAACGTTCTTCATAATTAACTGTTAATGGAAAAAAGTCTAGATTCTTCGGTTCTTTTGAAGCTGTAGCGGTACTTAATACAGCAGTATCGCCATAGCGAACCAGTGCGGCACCGCTTGCTTGTTTAGCTAATTGACCAATTTCAACTGATAATTTACGACCAGCCCAGTCCATCGAATATTCATGTTTCGTATGTTCCATATTTTTACCCCTCTCTATCTAAATCACTTAGAGGATGATGCAAAAAAACATTTCACTGCAATCATCGTACTAAATTTTTGAATCATATAAAAAAAGCCTTAAAAGCTTATTGTTTAAATCAAATTAATACTAGTATGCACAAATTAGTCCTGACTTAAAAATATGTATAGAAATTTCTTAAATGATCCGGCTCCACCGCATTTTTACCTAACAAAAAAGCGGGAAAAATCCCGCTTCTGTAAACTAACGACGTAGACCAAGCTTATTAATTAATACACGGTAGCGTTGTACGTCTTTATTACGAAGGAATGTTAAAAGATTACGACGTTTACCAACCATTTTCAAAAGACCACGGCGTGAGTGGTGATCCTTCTTGTGTGTACGTAAGTGCTCGTTCAAATTGTTGATTGATTCAGTAAGGACAGCGATTTGAACTTCTGCAGATCCAGTGTCGCCCTCATGAGTTTTATACTCATTGATCAGTTCATTTTTACGTTCTTGAGTGATTGCCATCCAGTTCACCTCCTAATTTTCATATCCCCTGTTACCGAGCAAGCGTCGGTGACTCGACTTGCCAAGCAAAGGTTGTTTTTAATACGTAATTAAGAATACATGTTTTTCCGTCAAAAAGCAAGTTAAAACCTTACTTTCTTATAATAAAAACTTCTTTTCAACAGCAATGTCAGGAAGATTGTCGATTATTTTCAAAGTATTTTATTGTTTGCTGTTTATCTTTTTCTATTTGTGCGACGAGTTGTTCGATTCCAGAAAACTTTTGTTCCTTACGAATGTAGTGATGCCACTCGACGATTACTTCGTCGCCATATATTTCTTGTTCAAAGTGAAATAAATGAACCTCAACAGACTGTTTTAAAGCTTCCTCATTAAATGTTGGTTTAAATCCTACATTACAAACTCCATTATACCAAACTGAACGAACTTTCATTCTCACTGCGTAGACCCCGAGTGGCGGAATAATATATTCACCCTCCATGTCGATATTCGCAGTAGGGAAACCGATTGTTCTACCCCGTTTATCGCCGTGAATGACCGTGCCGGTAGTTGTATAGTACCTGCCAAGAAGCGTTGGAAGTCCCATTGTATTTCCTTCCTTAATAAGATGACGAATTCTTGTGGAGCTT
The DNA here is from genome assembly GCF_000307875.1 of Neobacillus bataviensis LMG 21833. Classification (GTDB taxonomy): domain Bacteria; phylum Bacillota; class Bacilli; order Bacillales; family Cytobacillaceae; genus Neobacillus; species Neobacillus bataviensis. The sequence goes on along the minus strand of NZ_AJLS01000128.1, from coordinate 630 downwards.
ACCTTTTCACTGTCATGAACAAACTTGGGAACGATTGAATAAGTAAATTCGTCCCGAGAATGGAATAGTATGGTTTCCATTGTACCTTTCCCCATACGTCCATATGTAAAGTCAAATCCGGCTACTACATGCTGGGCATTTAGCCCAATGACATATTGATCAATAAATTCCTGGGGCAAAAGGTTGGCAAATTCTGCAGTGAAATGGACGATAAATAAATAATCAATCCCCAGGGATTCAATAATTTTAGCCTTTTCATCTAATGGGGTTATATATTGTACATGATTCTTATTCTTACTTAACACAACTAATGGGTGTGGATCAAATGTCATCACAGCACTACGTAAACCCTTTTCATCTGCTTGTTTTTTTGCCTCTAGCACAACTTGTTGATGTCCAAGATGAACACCGTCAAAATAGCCCAAAGCCATAGCTAAGGGCGGAATTTCATTTTTATTTATGTTTAATGGGAAATTAAGCTTAATTACTTCCAATTGAAACTCACCTTTTCTAGACCGTACCCTTTTATTTGATATCAGAATTTATAAGTTCCGACTTCGAGAAATGTCTAGCTCCAGCGCCCTAGCGGCTAGTGTCCTTCGCTCTCCGCCCTACGATAAGTCAACATCG
>NZ_AJLS01000127.1 GCF_000307875.1 Neobacillus bataviensis LMG 21833 | reverse complement strand
ATCGATTCGCCTCCGGCTCATCGTGTTTCCTTTATCTCAGTTGGAGCGCTCCAGGCCATACGCCGCTGAACAGGGCGCTTGCGCTTTTCTTATTTTTACTTATTTTCTCTTCATTTGGAAGTACGTGTCTAATACTCTTCGGCCAATTTTTAAGTTTGCGCGATTGTCTTCCTTACCTTCATAAGCCCAAGGTACTAAAACAGCCATGGCTACTTCGGGATGAGAGCTTGGGGCGTAGCTTACAAGACTTAAGTTCATAACGGGCGGCGGCACTTTTCCGTAATTAGTCCTTAAAGGGCCGTCATAAAAGGCTTCGGCAGTACCTGTTTTTCCTGCAGGTGCATACGGGGCATCAGAGAAAAAATTATAGGCTGTTCCACCAGGGGATTGCATGACCTTTTTGAAGCCTAAATGTACACGATTCATCCATTCCTTTTTTACATCAATCGTATTAAGGACGGTTGGAGTGATTTCTCGAAGGACGGGTCCAAGCTGGTCCTTTTCACCCGCAGGTTCCCGAATTTGTTTTACCACATGCGGCTGCATGCGGTAACCACCGTTGGCAATAGTGGAAACATACTGGGCCAGCTGCATGGCGGAGTAGGTATCATATTGGCCAATCGCTAGGTCGAGTAAATACCCCGGAAGCTTGCTTTGCCCTTTAAATCCTGTTTGTTCATTTGGCAAATCAATGCCGGTTCTTGTTCCTAACCCAAACGAGGCGAAAGAGTTTCTCATGGTTTCGAACGCCATCCTGTTCGTGAAATTTAATGGTTTATCGTATTCATAATGCCCTTTGCCGATCTTGATCGCTGTATGGAACATATAGACGTTTGATGATTTTTTTAAGGCTTCAATTTCATTTAATCTGCCTAAATAGGCATAGGATTTTTTGATGGGAGTGTCTTTAATCTTAATTCCGGAATCATCAAAAGTGGTACCGGGCGAAATCGCCCCTGTTTTATAGCCTGTTAAAATCGTTGCCCCTTTTACCGTAGAACCGACACTATAGGTAGTGGTGAAAGTTCCAAGGGCATCATCAACCATTTCTACCTTTCCGGTATCTTTATCCTTGACTATCTTTTTCCCGGACATTGTCAATACATCTCCCGTCCAAGGATCCATTAAAACGACATAGGCCCGGTCGGATAAATAGGTGCCGGGTGATTTCTTTGCGGCCCAAAGTTCTTCCTCAACCACCTTATCGATGGCCATTTGCAAATCCATATCAATTGTTAAAACAAGATCTTTTCCCTTTTTCCCTGAAAAAACGGATTGGGTGTCAATGACACTGCCAGTTTTATCTGTAATATTCTTCACCTTGGATTTAAAGCCATGAAGGACATCTTCATACTGCATTTCTAACTGGCTTTTGCCTATTCGGTCATTATGGCTATAGCCCCTCGCTAAAAAATAATCTAATTGCTCTGCAGGCAGACCATCACCGTAATTGGTCACTTTTCCCAATACAGATCTCAATGTATGGTCGAATGCATATGTACGATCCCAATCCGTTGTTGTTTCCACCCCTGGCAGGGAATGCAAATTTTCACTAACCACGGCAAATTCCTTTTCGGTAACCTCCTCGTTTTTTACCATTTGCGAGGTGAATTTATATCCGCTCGTAAATTCACGAAAAATCGCCAGTACCTCAAGGTCTGCAGCTGTTAATTCTTTCAAATCCTCCTCAGTAATGCGATCTAATTTTAATTTATAGATTTCTTGATCTGTTATTTTCTTGGCATCATATAAGTCTCTTTCTTTTTTGGTGATTTTCGTGTCGGCTCGCTTCTGATTTTTCAACAACCAATAATCCCGCTTGTCCCTTTCTGTGACCTTATCTGGCTTTTTTTCAATTAGCTGAGCTAATTTTTTGGCGGTTTCAAGCATCTCCGTTTGGCTAAAACCTTCATTTGTAAAGGTAATAGCACTTTTCGGAACATTATCGACAATCACACGATAATCACGGTCGAGCAGTTTTCCTCTAGGCACTGGATGACTAACTGTAAAATCTTCTTTCCTTTCCAAATCTCGTTTGAAGTTTTCTCCATAAACAATTTGAACGAAGCCTAGTCGAAGAATTAATACAGAAAATAATAAAAAAACACTAAAAAAAAGTACATTTAGGCGAAAAGGAAAATGAGACTTTTTCTTTTTCTGTTTCTCCAAATCGTTGCACATCCTTTTTACTAAATTGCTCTTTTTTGTTATTTATAATTAGGATAAAAAGATTAAATCAATAGAAACTAGAGGAAACGGGACGCAAATGGAGGTATGTTCATGAAAAAACAAAACAAGCAGCAAAATCAGTCACAAACCTTTCAACAGCAACAAATGCAGCAACAACAGCAGCAGCTGAATCAAAACCAGGCAATGATGGAGCAGCAATTTCAAACTCAAAAACAGCAAGCACTACAGACGATGCAGCAGGCTGAGCAAATGATCCAGCAAAATGCTTCGATGGCCAATCCGCAGGCAATGCAGCAGGCAGGACAACAGCTGCAACAGGCAGTTCAACAGCTAAACCAATTGCAAGGAATTGCGGTGACCCAGGCAACCACTGCTCAGCAGCAGCAATTAGAACAAGTCCAGCAGCAAATTGAGCAAGCCGCTCAGACGCTTAGTTTAATGGAGTCACTTAATGAAGGAGATTATAGCTTTAAAAAAGGGTAAATCAACGAACCCAGCTTTCATCTGCAAGCTGGGATTTTTTTATGCCTGAGCCGAAGCTTGTACAGCCGCTTTTACGGCATCTTTTATTTCTTGATAGCCAGTACAGCGGCAGAGGTTGGATTGCATCCATTCCTCAATGACTTCATCATCCGCATTGGGATGCTTACTAGCCAAGGCGTGGCAATTTAAGATAAAGCCAGGAGTACAAAATCCACATTGAATTGCCCATTTTTCGACAAATATCCTTTGAATTGGGGAATCCATTAGACTTTCGATGGTGGTAATCGGCTGGTCAATGGTTTCGATGGCAAGGGAGAGGCAGGAATGCATTGGATCACCATTAATTAATACGGTACAGGCGCCGCAATCCCCATTTTCACATGCTCGCTTTGCACCAGTTAAACCCAACTGATCGCGTAACGAATGTAAAAGGGTATCAGCCGACCGAACCATTACCTCATGGGTCTCTCCATTTACATGCAGGTTGATTACTGTTTTTGATAAACTATTTTGGATCATGTTGGTGCCACCTCCAAAGCATCTATTATTACATGCAGGGCATTTTTTAAAACAAATTCACGGTATTCGCTAGACGCCTGTATGTCATCAACAATCGGTGATGGAAGCAGGCTAACAACCTTATCAATCCTTTCAACCTTGGAAAGGGAGGTTTCATTTAATGCCGCTTCCACTTGGTCGGATCTAAATGGAAATTCACATACACCGCTAAAAGCGGCACGTATTTGCTGTTCTTTCAAGAGTGCCGCAATTGAAACGACAGGATAACTGATCTTAGAGATTTTGGTTTTTTTTAAGCTGGCAAAGGGAAGAGACATATAGCTTTTTTTTACTGAAATATGTACAAGGAATTCACCTGTATCGAGCTTTAACTCTCTATCGAAAAGGTTTGCTAATGGAAGGACTATTTCCCCTTCATTTCCGGCCAGTTTTACCTTTGCCTCTGATAAAAGAAGCGGTAAAATACCTTCCCGATAGATTAACCGGCTATTTATATTTCCTCCAATGGTAATCTTGTTCCTTGAAGTATGGTCAGCAATTTGTTTAACGGTTTGCCCCAGCAACGGAAATAAGGCAGATTCCGAAATTTTATTCAGTGAAACAGCAGCACCGATGACCAATTGATCCTCTTGCTGTTCCAATACATGACATTCTGGGATTCCCTTAATATCGATAACTGCATCGGCTTTCATTTGATTGATGCGGGAAAAAGTTATAAATTCGGTACCACCGCTATAGTAAATAACCTGTTTTCCCTGATTTTGAAGCTCCCGAAACGTTTGAACCGCTTCGGAAATGGTGTTTGGTTTAAAGTATTCAAAGTCAAACGGAATCATTTCGGGCCTCCTTCCGTGTCTTCCAGATTAATTCCGGTATCAACGGCAAATGATTTAAATTTACTTGTGCAGCGGTAGAAAGGCTATTGGCTAGTGCGCCTGCCATGCCAATCACTCCATATTCACCAATCCCTCTTGCACCATATGGCCCGTCAGCGGCAGGGGACTCAATAAAGTCCACCAAATATTCAATTGGCTGCTCCCCAAACCGCATAATCTGATAAGTTCTTAATTGGGGATTTAACACCTTTCCCTTTTCATCAAAAATAAATGCTTCTCTGCTGGCAAAGCTAAGCCCCAAATACATACCGCCCCGCATTTGCTGGGTGGCCATCGCCGGATTAATGATGGTGCCGCCGTCAAGGACCGTTACAGCTTTTAAAATTTTATAGGTAAAATCGTTTGTATCATATTCTATTTCTACTGCCTGTGTCCCAACCGACCACCATGGACCAGGTTTGCCAAACCCTGTTTCTTTATCCATCGGGGTTAAATGGCGCTGAATATAGGTTCCGTGTCCAACAACCTGACCTTCCACTGCATGTCCATTTGGGTATTTATATCCTAAAGCTATATCCTCAATTTTTATTCCATATTCAGGACTGGGCTTGAGGTATACACGGCCGCCGCCAACCTCTAAATCTTCCATAGAACATTGCATGGCAATGGAGGCAGTTCGTTTTAATTGCGAAATCGCATCGTCGGCTGCTGCCATGACCGCTCGTCCTGCTAAAAAAGTGGTACTGCTGGCGACAGTCCGCCATTGGTGGGGGTCGTATTGTGTATTCACCTCCATTGTGACATGAACTTTTTTGATATCCATTTTTAACCTTTCTGAAACTATTTGGGCTAAAACGGTTTTGGTTCCTTGACCTAATTCGATAGCTGCGCAATTCACAAACACACTGCCATCTGCATTAAATTTAATAATGGCTCCTGATTGTGCATTTGTGGATGTTGTTGATGTTTTCCAAAAGGTACTGATCCCTTTAGCCTTAATTTTATTTTTTGAAATTTCAATCCGTTGTCCTTCATCCCACTGTATAAGCTCTTTGGCACGTTCCATGCACTTTTCGACATCACCGATGTTATTAGCGTTTAGAACGGTCTGAGTAGGCGAGGTGTTCCCAGGTTTAATCACGTTTATTTTACGCAGCTCAATCGGTTCCATGTTTAATTTTTGCGCCAGCTGATCCATTGTCCGCTCGACGACAAATGTAAGTTCGGGGTGTGCGTATCCCCGAAAAGAAGTAGCAAACGGATGATTCGTATACATACAATAAGAATCACACCAAACATTTTGAATATGATATGGACCTGTACAGTCAATCGCCATTGCTCGGGTAATCCCAGCAGCCTGATCAGTGTAGGCCCCAGAATCAATCAGGAAGGTATATTGACCAGCAATAAGCTTTCCTTCTTTATTAGTGCCAAGAGAAATGGTCGCTTCTAGCCCAATATGACAAGGGGCTGTAATTAAATCATCTTCACGCTCATATTCTAATTTTACCAATTTTCCGCCAACTGCCTTTGATGCTAAGTAGGCAAGCGGTTCTAATTGAACGTTCCCTTTCCCGCCAAATGCACCACCGAGTAAAGGTGTGTGGACAATGATATTTCCCACATCGATATTAAAAAATTGATTTAACACCTTTTTAATTGTAAAGGGAGATTGGGTAGTTGAATGAATGATAACCTTGCCGGCCGGGTTTATTTCCACCCTGGCACAGCGGGGCTCTATTGCTGTGTGATCAGATAAATTAAAAGAGTAGCTAGCTTTAATCTTCGTCTCGCATTGTTCCCATGTCTTAATAAAATCTCCCTTACGAATTTTGATATGACTTCCAATATTCGTGCCTTGGACAGGGTAAACATTGCTGATGATTTTCATATACTGACCGGAATTTTCATGGATTAACGGTGCGCCGGTTTTGAAGGCCTCTTGAACAGAATTAACCACCGGTAATGGGGCATAGTCAACCTTTACCAGCTGAGCAGCCTTTTTGGCCTGGTGTTCATGATCCGCCACAATAATGGCCACCGGTTCTCCATAATATCGTACTTTTTCAAAAGCTAACGGGGGACGATCTGCAAGAATAGGGCCGATATGATAAGGGAACATGTTGCCGGTCACAATGGCACGAACACCGGGAACTTTCCATGCTTCAGTAAGATCTATGTTGTTAATTTTTGCATGGGCATGTGTACTGGTCACTAATTTGGCATGAGCTAGGCCAGGGATGGAGTAATCCCCTAGGTATCTCACCGTCCCAGCTGCTTTTTCGACTGCGTCAATTCTCTGTTCGGACTTTCCAACCGATTTCCATGGTTTTTCTTGCATAAAACGAAGTCCTCCTGGCAAATAAATATAGTTGTTTCACGACCTAGATTTTCTCCATGTTATTTTGTCTTTTGTTGTAAAATTTATACAGTTTGACAAATGATTAAAAGTATCATATATTATTAGTAATTAAATATTTCCTTTTTAAAGGGGAGTAGCTGCTACAATAAAGTCGTCATTTCGAGGATTCATTTCTCCGGCTTTATTGGCAACATGGACGTTGTTAGCAAGACCTTTACTTTACTGTAAAGGTCTTTTTGTGTATTTTTGAGGCCTTTACTGTATACAGTAAAGGCCTATTTTTTATGGCGTGAGGGAGTAATTGGTGAAAAGGAAAATTTTATAGGGGGAATGAATGATGGATGTTACTCTTTTACTGGAATATGGATGGGTCTTATTGATTTTGGTGGCTTTGGAAGGTTTGTTGGCAGCGGATAATGCTTTGGTACTCGCGATCATGGTGAAACATTTACCTGAGGAAGAGCGGAAAAAGGCGTTGTTTTATGGTCTTGCCGGGGCTTTTGTCTTCCGCTTTGCATCATTATTTGTGATTTCGTTCCTTGTTGATGTGTGGCAAGTTCAAGCAATTGGGGCACTATATTTGTTATTCATGGCAGGTAATCATATTTTCCGGAAGTTAGTGAAAGGGAAATCGGGAGAAAAAGACGAGAAGGAAGTACGTAAGGCTGGAGGATTTTGGACGACTGTATTTAAGGTAGAAATAGCGGATATCGCCTTTGCTGTAGACTCCATTCTTGCAGCCGTGGCGATGGCAGTGGTTCTTCCAGACACCAAGCTTCCCAATATTGGGGGGCTTGACGGGGGTAAGTTCTTAGTGATCTTTGCTGGAGGTATTATAGGGTTGATTATCATGCGTTTTGCTGCCAACCAGTTTGTGAAGCTACTGGAGAAAAGGCCTGGTCTCGAAATCGCAGCCTTTACAATTGTCGGCTGGGTCGGTGTTAAACTTGCTGTCTACACTCTTTCGCATCCATCGCTCGCGATTCTCAGTGAGGAATTTGCCCATTCAACAGAATGGAAGGTGAGCTTTTATCTAGTTTTAGTGGGGATTGCCGCAGCAGGGTGGTTTTTTTCAAAGGACACTACACAAAAAAAGGTCGAAAGAGCTTCATAAAATTAGGATTAAGTGGGCATATTTTCCATCACACCAGGAAGGGAAATCAACTATGCCCACTTAAACCATTTCTATTTGTTAACTTTTAGGGTACAATAATGAAAGTTGAAATCATTGACCGGTCTATCGGTATACAGGTGAAGGAATGAAGTATTCTTTTGTTCGTTTTATTTTAGTCGGGATTGTTAATACGATTGTTGGGTTATCTTTTATGTATTTATTTTTGCATGCACTGGGTCTTTCATATTGGATGTCCACCTTTCTCGGTAACTCAGTCGGAGCCTGCGTAAGTTATTTCTTGAATCGGAATTTTACCTTTAAGAGTCAAAATTCTGTGTCAACGAGTGCCATTCGTTTTGTGATCGTGATTTTGTGCTGTTATTTTTTTTCCTATCTTGTTGCAGAAACCCTTGTTGTATGGTTATTTCATGCGAATGAACTGTTTAATGAAAGTGTAATAACAGATTTTTCTGTTTTGGTTGGAACTGGAATGTACACGGTACTAAACTATTTTGGTCAAAGGTTTTTTGTTTTTCCTGAATATAAGAAATATAAGAAAGCGGGCTCATGATGGTTAATTAATTACGAAAGCCGGCTAATTGAATGTGGAGTGGTACTTATTATTAGAAACAGTATTCCAAATTTATTTACCTTAGCTAATCTTTTTTTTGGATTTTTATCAGTTATGTATTCAGCACTAGGGGATTACAAGAATGCAGCAATCTTAATATTAATTGGCATGATGCTTGATAGTATGGATGGGCGAATTGCCAGAATGCTCCGTGTGGAAAGCGATTTAGGAAAGGAACTTGACTCCTTAGCGGATATAGTCACTTTCGGGGTAGCACCAGCAATGATGGCTTATTATTCCTACTTTTCTTCCTTTGGCGTTGTTGGGATGGCGGTTGCCGGTCTTTTCCCATTATTCGGTGCATACCGCTTGGCCAGATTCAACATCAATGCCGTGAAATCTTCGTTGAAGTATTTTACAGGTGTTCCGATTACAGCTGCGGGTGGGTTGTTAACCTTGTTAACCCTGTTCCATGGCAAAATGCCCGGATTCATTTTTGTTATCGCCTTCTTTTTGCTTTGTTACTTGATGGTAAGTACGATAAAAATCCCAAGTCTAAAGGATATACCGCTGCCGAAATACGGAATTATCATTACACTATTTTTAGGATATGCCATATACATTGTCTTCAAAAAAGAGCAGCACCGATTCCCGTATTTTATTTATGTGGCTATACCGCTGTATGTCGCGTTTATCGGATATCAATTGGTCAAGACAAAAAGGAAAAATAATCCGAAACAAAAATAAGTATTATTCGAGGCTGTGCAGGAATGTCGACTGAAACTGTCTATTTTAATATCATAGTGGGATAATATTGGTGAATACATAATAGAGGAGATCATAAAATGAAGGTGAAAATTAATCGCAATGCGGCAAAAGCATTGAAGAAAATGTTAGAACAAGAAGAGGCACAGGATAAAATGTTCCGTGTTTACGTCACAAGCGTTCACGGGGATCATGCACACTATGATTTGATGCTCGATACACCGACAGAAAATGATGAAGTAGTGAAAACGGATAAAGATCTTGATTTCATCATCGAGAAAAACAATGAATTTCTGGAGGATATCTGGATTCAATTTTTCCATGTACCAAAAGAAGAATGGCTAATTACCAATCCTGCAAAAGGCGCACACCACCATCACCATTGAAAATAAAGGACACTTGGAGCATATGCTGCCAAGTGTCTTTTTGTCTGTTTAATTTTCAAAATACTTGAAAAGTATATGGATCCTGCAAAATGGTGCAGGGTTCTTTTTTGTTGGTTTTATATAAATATATTATGTAAACTAAGTGAGGTTGAATCTTTGAAAAATGGAAATCAAAAGTGTACGCTAAGAAAAGTGAAACGAAAGAAAGGAGTTATTTACTACATATGGAAAACGTTAAGAATGATTATGACATCAAATTGGTGGCACTTGATATGGATGGAACCCTTTTAAACAACAAGGGGGAGATATCGTTCGCGAATCGACAGGCAATTAAAGCGGCTCAGGAAAAGGGGATCTATGTGGTTCTTAGTACCGGTCGTTCATTAAAAACAAGTAAAGAACATGCAGATGCGCTAGAACTGACATCGTATTTGGTGACCGTTAATGGCAGTGAAATCTGGGATGAAAAACGGGAGCTAGTCGAAAGGAATTTGATGAAAGCAGAATCAATCACATGGATGTGGGAACTGACAAAACAGCATAAAACAAAGTTTTGGGCAATCAGCACGGAGCGAAATTGGCATGATGAAATGCCCGAGGACGTTCATACGATGGAATGGTTAAAATTTGGGTTTAATATTGATGATGATGCTACAAGGGAGCTTATTTTAAAGGAACTGGAGGCAAAGGGCGAATTCGAGCTAAGTAATTCCACCCTAAAGAATATTGAGGTCAATCCGCTTGGAATTAATAAAGCGAAAGGCCTTGAGATTGTCTGCGGCCGGCTTGGAATTGAAATGAAACATGTGATGGCATGTGGCGACAGCCGAAATGACTTAATGATGATTAAAGAAGCAGGACTTGGTGTAGCCATGGGGAATGCACAGGATGTAGTGAAAAAGGCGGCAGACTGGGTCACTGGAACAAATGAAGAGGATGGTGTGGCAGAGGCAATTCATAAATGGATTCTTCATAAATAAAAAATAATTTTTTAGATTTTTTTGGTATATGACAATAATTTATGGGTAAAAATAATTGGGCAAGTATATTTTGCAAAATCATGTAATTGTTACATGCTAGGAGGCTACAAAGAAATGGAACATGGTAAAGTAAAATGGTTTAACGGTGAAAAAGGGTTTGGATTCATTGAGCGTGAAGGTGGAGATGACGTATTCGTTCATTTCTCAGCGATTCAAGGCGAAGGATATAAAACCTTAGATGAAGGTCAAGAGGTCACATTTGATATTGAAAATGGACAACGTGGACCGCAAGCGGTTAACGTTCGGAAAGCATAAGACCTGCGAATAAAACAAACCCTGTTAGGGGTTTGTTTTTTTGTGGGGAAAAACAGAAAAATTCTAGGCCGTTATTTCATATTTTTGGATTAACGGCCTTTTTTCTATTTTGTGAAATGTAATTATTTTACATTTAATTGGAAATAATGATGGTAAGAAGAATGTGAAGGAGACTTTTTTTGAGCCTGAATATTGTCTATGGAGCCATTTTTATTTTTTCTGCAATAAAATGGGGGGATTGGAAAAATTGGCATAACTATTATCCCACTTTCCTATTCTTAATGGTCGGGGATCTTGTGTATCAATTTTTGTTTTTTAAGCATAGTATGTGGGAATATGTTCCTTTTGGAAACGATAAGAGCTGGGCAACACATACTCATGTTGCCTTACTGATCATGTTAATCAAATACCCTGTTACGGTTTGTATCTTCCTGGGACATATGTCTAAAGAACTTTGGAAAAAAATCATAAATATCCTTTTCTGGACAATGGTTTATACAATCAATGAATTTGTTGATTTGAAAATAGGGGCGATGGTTCACAAAAATGGCTGGAATTTGGGATGGTCGGCTTTTTTTAGTTTTGTTATGTTTTCTGTATTAGCTGTACATTATAAGAAGCCAGCACTAGCTTGGATTCTTTCTGCCATCTATGCCACCTTTTTATGGAATGTCTTTGATGTGCCGCAAAGTATATTAAAATAACGAAATGGAGGTACATGAGTCATTAGAGTACCTTCTTTAATTGTGTAAAGTTATTTGAAAATAAAAATTTCTCTTATTTCGTCGAATTTTATTAGCAGGAATTTCAGGGATATTATTAGAATTATATAAATATGATTGAAGTAAAGGGGGGATTTACTTGGGTATCCAAGTGATTGAGAGAGAAGAAATAAAAGTCGTAGGTATTTCATGGAATGGTACATATTCTGAGTTGGGGACAATTCCCGGTTTATTTGCAAAAATGATAGACCGTCTTGAAGAGGTATCCCATCAGACGAAAGAACCATTTTTGATTGCACCGTTTCATGATAGGGAAACGGAGGTTACTTATTATGTCACCAAGCCTGTTGAAAAAATTGACGAGATCCCAGAGGGTATGGTTGGCTTTACCATTCCAAGTAAAAACTATGTATTTACCGTACATAAAGGCAGTCATGAGGATATTGAAAAAACCTACCAGAAGGTGTATGTTTGGATGGAGGAATACGGGTATGAACGGGACTATTCTGCATTAAGTCTGGAGATCTTTAAAGAAGAGTATAAATTGCCCAGTGCCTTAGGCGACCTTCATTATGAAATTTATGTGCCGGTAAAAGCATATAAGGAATAGACAAAAAAGATATATACAAATGATTATTTTTAGTTGATAATAGATTTAAACAAAAAATAATATTTCGGAAAAGGTGCAAAAAAGTCAATATATAGACTTTTTGCTTAAAAGGGAAGTTGGTTAAAGCCAACGCGGTCCCGCCACTGTAATTGGGAGCAACCTATAAAATGTCACTGTCTTAATGGATGGGAAGACTTAGGGAGCTATGAACATGAGCCAGGAAACCTGCCTTTTTCTTTGCGCCAAAGACCTACGAGGATAGGAGGTGTGGAGGACTAGACTATATTTACTTTGTGTTAGTATTTGAATCTAATCATACCCGCATCCCCTTCATACAAGGGGATGTTTTTTGTATTTTAGATAGAGTCTAGTGTGGCGTAAGTTATTTTATTTTTTGTTTCAAATTTATTCATCCAGAAAGCAGGGAAATGACATGAAGAAGATTTATTCACTTTTGCTAATTGTCTTATTAACAATAGGGGCATTAGCGGGCTGTGTGGAAAAGAAGGAGCAAGTCAAAGAGGAAAATAAAGCAAATGTTGAGAAGAAAACCGAGGCTGCTTTTCCTGTAACGATTAAGGATGCTATAGGTAATGAGGTGGACTTAGAAAAGAAACCTGAAAAAATCGTCTCATTGATCCCAAGTAATACGGAAATTGCCTACGCGTTAGGTGCGGGTAAAGAAATTGTTGGTGTTTCTGATTTTGATAATTATCCTGAAGAGGTAACGAAAAAAGAGAAAATAGGCGGTATGGAAGTTAATCTTGAAAAGATTATCTCTTTACAGCCCAATTTAGTATTAGCCCATGCCTCCACTGCGCATAATTCTGAAGCTGGCCTTCAGCAGTTAAAAGATGCCGGAATAGCAGTTCTTGTTGTGAATGATGCACAAAATTTTGACCAAGTGTTTGATTCTATTAGTATGATTGGGAAAGCTACCGGTGAAACGAAGAAAGCGGACGAGCTTGTTAAAGGGATGAAGGACAAATTAGCTGAAATTAAGGAAAAGGCAAAGGACATAAAAGAAAAGAAAACCGTGTTTGTTGAAGTATCACCTGCTCCAGATATTTTTACTACTGGGAAAAATACGTTTATGAATGAAATGTTAACCGTGATTAATGCTGAAAACCTCGCAGATGATCAAGAGGGCTGGATCCAGCTTGATCAAGAAGAGATCATTAAACGAAATCCGGATGTAATCATCACTACATATGGCGGCTATGAAAAGGAAAAACCAGCTGATCAAGTGTTAAGCAGAAAAGGCTGGGAAAATGTCAACGCGGTAAAAAATAAGCAAGTAATCGACGTAGATTCTGATCGGGTGACACGCTCTGGCCCTAGAATCGTTGAAGGAGTAGAAGATCTTGCAAAGGCTGTCTATCCAGAAGTATTTAAATAATAAATTTTTAGCCTTTAGTCTGGCGGGAATTTTCCTTATTATTGCTTTTTTATTAGGTATTTCAATAGGAACTGTTTATGTACCGGTTGGAACGATTATTCAAATTATCGTTGCTAAAGTATTTGGGGTCATTTCACTGGGCTCTATCGATCCGATGTATACGAGTATTGTGATTAATATTCGTTTACCTCGAGTCATTTTAGCTGGTCTTGTAGGGGCAGCTCTTGCGATAGCAGGAGCTGCCTTCCAAGGTCTGTTACGAAACCCGTTGGCAGATCCCTATACATTGGGTGTCTCGTCCGGAGCCTCAGTGGGCGCGGTGTTAACACTATTTTTTCATCTTTCGATTCCCTTTGTGGGGATGTTCACTTTACCATTATTTAGCATCCTATTTTCTTTTATTACCATCTTTTTGGTTCTTGCATTCGCCCGGAAAATAGAGCGCTCGATGAGGGTGGAAACGATTATTTTAACAGGTATTATTTTTAGTTCCTTTTTGGGAGCATTTATTTCTCTCATGATTGCCCTAACCGGGGATGAGCTTAGGCAAATTATTGGCTGGCTCTTAGGAAGTGTATCGATGCGAGGCTGGGAATACATAAAAATCATTCTTCCGTTTTTCATTTTGGGTTCAGCCATACTGATTTTTAATGCAAAAGAATTAAATGCGATGTCGTTTGGAGAAGAGAGAGCACAGCACTTAGGTGTAAATGTCCAAAAAAGAAAGCTCATTATTCTTTCTGCCGGTTCGATTTTAACGGGAGCAGCTGTTGCTGTATCAGGGACCATTGGTTTTGTTGGACTGGTTATTCCCCATCTTTCAAGAATGCTATGGGGCCCCGATCATCGACACCTTCTTCCTCTTTCCATTTTAATCGGAAGCGGGTTCCTAATTTTAGCTGATCTCGTGTCCAGAACCATAATATCTCCAACAGAATTACCGATTGGGGTTATTACTGCTTTAATCGGTGCACCTGTATTTGCGCTGATCCTGCTCCAAAGAAAACGGATGGAAAGAAGTGGATAGAACATGCTTAACGTTCAACACGTTTCAGGTGGTTATGCAGATGAATCTGTTTTAAAGGACATTTCATTTCAAGTGAAACAAGGAGAATTGTTCGGGATTTTAGGACCAAATGGAAGCGGAAAAACGACCCTGTTAAAAATGATTAGTGGGATCTTACCGATTAAACAAGGTGAAATACTAATTCGTGGAAAAAGGCTTCAGGAATATGGAATCAAACAACTTGCGCAAATGGTTGCGGTTCTTTCGCAGCATTCTTCACAATCTTTTTCATACACCGTTAAAGAAACCGTTTCACTTGGGAGATATGCCCACCAAAAAGGCTGGTTCCAAACATGGAGCAAAGAGGATGAGGATGTTGTTCAACGAGTAATGGATCAAACCGGAATATCGTCATTTCAACGAAAAGATATTCAAGAGTTATCGGGTGGCGAAAAACAACGGGTATTTCTTGCGCAAGCATTGGCTCAGGAGCCCGAAATTCTTCTATTGGATGAACCGACAAATCACTTAGACCTTTCGTATCAGAAAGAATTACTGGATCTTTTAAAACAATGGACAATGGAAAAAGGTTTAACAGTTATTTCGATTTTCCATGATTTAAATCTTGCTGGACTATATTGTGATCGATTGCTCCTGCTAGAAAAAGGTACCATTAATATTAACCATATTCCAAATGAAGTCCTTCAAGAAGATCGAATTAGAGACGTTTATCATACGAAAATTCAAAAGCATCCCCACCCTAGGGTGGCTGCACCGCAATTGGTGTTACTGCCGGAAGTGGAACGGAGAAAAGAAATTTTTGAAATTAATGAAGGAATGATATGGGTTTCAAATGAATTTATCGAATTACAATCCCCAGCACCGCTAAGAACAATGTCTTCGGGTGTGGTCGGGGCGGGAACGGGCTGGCATCGAACATTTGTTAATCGGCATGTCAGTAAGGATTATAATTGTGATGATCATCGGATGGAAATGGCTGCCTTTTTAAAGACTAAGGGCTTTGAACCATCAGAAACTGTGGGCATGATGACCGCTGTGGTACTTGAGGACGTTGCTTACGGTCGGGTCAAACTGGATGACTTCTCGGTTTTAGTGGTTGTCACAGCAGGGATTGGAAATGCAATTGATGCCTCAAAAAGTGAGAGGCATGACTTAATTCACACTCCCGGGACGATTAACACGTGGGTATTTGTAAATGGAGAATTAACCGAGGAAGCATTTATTCAAAGCATCGTAACCGCAACAGAAGCAAAGGTAAAAGCGATGCATGATTTAAAGGTAATGGATAAAGTCACAGAAACGATTGCTACGGGTACCTCAACCGATAGCATTTTAATTGCTGCTACCCAATCAGGAAAAGTGCTGGAGTTTGCTGGAACTATTACCCCTTTGGGCAGGCTTATTAGTAAAGCTGTTTATCAGTGCACAACAGAGGCGATTCAAAAGTCGCAAAAAAGGAAGCACTAATGATTCTTTATCACTTAATTGCCATTTTAATTGCTTATATCATTGATTTTTTTGTTGGTGATCCGCCCAATTGGCCTCATCCTGTAAGGTGGATTGGGAATATGATAGCATTTCTAGAAAAGCGTTGGAATTCAGGAGAGTTTAAAAAATCGAAAGGGGTAATCATGCTCCTTTTTATTTTACTATTTGTATTTTCTATTGTATTAATTGTTGTTTTAATAGGATACCAGATTCATTTGATTGTTGGAATTGTTGTGGAAAGTATAGTAATATCCACAGCCATTGCCCAAAGAAGCTTGAAGGAAGCGGCACTTGAAGTCTACCAACCGTTAAAATCCGGGGACTTGGTTGAAGCTAGAAAGAAACTTTCTTATATTGTAGGCCGCGATACAGATGACCTTGATGAAAGTGAAATCGCAAGAGGAGCGATTGAGACGGTTGCTGAAAATACAAGTGACGGTGTGACAGCCCCTTTGTTCTGGGCACTCATTGGCGGTGCGCCGCTCGCGATGGTTTACCGGGCAGCCAATACATGTGATTCGATGGTGGGACACATGAATGAAAGATACAAAGAGTTTGGCTGGGCATCTGCTAAATGGGATGATGTTATGAATTGGGTTCCCAGTCGATTAACGGGAATAATTATGCTAATAGGAAAACTCCCAGTCGGTAGAGATAATCGCAAGGCTTGGTCGATTTTATTCCGAGATGCGAAAAAGCATCCGAGCCCGAACAGCGGCTGGGGTGAGGCGGCTGTTGCTGCTATTTTAGGTATTCAATTGGGCGGCAAAAATTATTACAAAGGGATGATTTCTAATAGGGCAAAAATGGGAGAGGCTCTTTCACCTATTCAACCCGACCACATCCTAAAGGCGAATGGCATTTTAGGGAGAACTGTTTTCTTATTTTTATTATTCTTATGGCTCGGAGGGATGCTCGTTGAATTGGCCTTCACATGGTTCTAATCCGCAATACCTATATGGAGCAATGGGTCTTATGCTTCCTGAGGATTATACTGATTTTAGCGCAAACATAAACCCACTTGGTCCACCGCCTGCATTGAAAGAAAAATGGCAGGAGTTTTATCAGGAAATTTTTGTTTACCCAGATCCATATGCTACAAAGCTAAAAAAGAGGATTGCACAACAAGAACAGATTCCTGATCAATCTATTTTAATTGGGAATGGCGGGGCAGAGCTGATCACCATGGTTGCTAGAATGCTCGCGGGAAAAAGGGTATTGTTGATCCAGCCAACCTTTTCGGAATATGAAAAAGCCTGCAAGGCAAACAAATGTGAAGTATTGTATCACCATCTGAAGGGGCCGGATTTCGAATTAAACCAGGATGAATTGCATAAAAAGATAGAATTTGCTGATGCATTGTTCCTTTGTAACCCAAATAATCCAACAGGAATTCAGTATCCTGGTTCAACGATTATTTCGTTAATTGAGGAATGTGAACAGCAAAATTGCTTGGTGATCTTGGATGAGGCATTTTTTGATTTCTTAGTAGAATATGATTCATTCATTCCATACATAAATCGGTTTTCAAATTTAATTATTATTCGTTCAATGACCAAAATGTTTGCAATTCCTGGTATCCGTCTTGGATATCTAGTTGCACAGCCAACTGTGATCGAAAGTCTAAACCAGCTGCAATCGCATTGGAGTATTAATACCATTGCTCTGTTGGCAGGTGAACTGTGTTTACAAGATGAATCATTTATTAATATGACCCAAAAGTATATCCGTGACGAACGGAAAAGGTTGTTTGCTTTTTTTAAAAATAATGAATTTGACGTTTCATCATCCAAAGTTAATTTCTATTTATTAAAGGATCCGCTGTTGAATGATCAATTTCCGTTGTTTGAATTTCTTATTAAGAAGGCTGTCATTCCACGGCATACCTTTAATTTCCCCGGTTTGGAGGGGAGATGGCTTCGTTTTGCCATAAAAGGCAGGGAAGAAAATAATGCGCTAATGGAGGTGCTGGCCGATTGGCGTCATCATCATTAATCTTCATTACCGGCGGTGTTAGAAGCGGAAAAAGCAGGTTGGCTGAAAGACTGGCAGTAGAAATAGCTGGCAATAAAGGAGGACAATTAACCTATATGGCAACGGGGGTTCCATCAGATACAGAAATGCAGCAACGCGTCGACATGCACAAGGGCGATCGGGCCGCTGGGGGATATCGTTGGAAAACAATTGAACAGCCCATTCAGATTGGAAGGCTAGCCGATTCGGTTTCAGAGAGTGATATCATTTTGTTAGATTGTGTGACAACCCTCTTGAATAATGAATTATTTTCTAGCGAAAGAACGTGGGATGAGTCTTTTTTAACATCTGTCAAAGATTCTATTATAACTGGAATTCTATCGCTAAAAAGGCGGGCGGGAGCCATGATTGTTGTTAGTAATGAGGTTTTAAACGAGTCACTAAAGGAAACAAACCTCGTTTTTTCATATGGACGATTATTG
Organism: Neobacillus bataviensis LMG 21833; assembly: GCF_000307875.1. GTDB lineage: Bacteria > Bacillota > Bacilli > Bacillales > Cytobacillaceae > Neobacillus > Neobacillus bataviensis. The sequence goes on along the minus strand of NZ_AJLS01000127.1, from coordinate 48,915 downwards.
GGACAAATCCATCAAAAATTAGTAAAAGAAGCGGATCGGGCTCTTTTAGTAGAGGCTGGGATCCCCATCGTGATGAAGGAAGTGGGACTATGAAGGGAATCATGATTCAAGGCACTGCTTCAGATGTCGGCAAAAGTTTAATTGTTACGGCATTGTGCCGGATTTTAGCAAACGAGGGTGTAAAAGTCGCGCCATTTAAATCGCAAAACATGTCAAATTTCTCTTGTTATATTTGTGACGGAAAAGAGATTAGCAGAGCGCAAGCAATTCAAGCGGAAGCCGCCCGCATCCGACCCCAGGTTTGGATGAACCCAATTCTATTAAAACCAAGAACTGAACAGAACGCAGAGGTGATCTTTCTAGGGAAAACAATTGAAACGTTTTCGGGAAAGGAATACCGTGAACAATTTTATGAAAGGGGGATTGAGGTAATTAAGAAATCCCTGAATCAAATTGAACATGAATATGAGATGGTGGTCATCGAAGGGGCTGGCAGTCCAGTTGAACTAAATTTGAACGATCGCGAATTGGTCAATATGAGGGTTGCGGAAATGGCCGATGTCCCAGTGGTGCTAGTAGCAGATATTGACCGTGGCGGAGTTTTTGCAAGTATTATTGGCACACTTGATCTATTAAAACCTGATGAGAGACAAAGAGTAAAAGGGATCATCATAAATAAATTCCGCGGAGACATCTCGTTATTCGAAGATGGAGTGAAACTGATTGAGGAAAAAACAGGCATTCCCATCTTAGGTGTTTTACCGTTTATCGAAAATCATATGATTGAAGTGGAGGATTCATTATCAAATGTATCAGAAATTATAATTGAACAAGATAAAACAGATGAAAGATATGAGAACCTTGCTGCTGAAATGAAACGTCACCTAAAATGGGAGCTTCTTAAAGAAATCATATATCAAAGTGAAAGAAGATGATTAAATTCTTTAAAGGATTCTTGATCAACTGTCAATTTTTCACAGCACTGCCGCTTCCTTTTGAATTACCGATGGATAAGGAACATCTTAGAAAGGCAGTGCAAACATTTCCACTTCTAGGTCTTTTTCAAGGGGCAATCTATGCTGGTCTATTGTATGTTGTTCATGAATTTACTCCATTTTCTCATTTAGCTGTTGCTTTCGTGCTTTGGCTGGCAACGATTCTACTGACTGGGGGAATTCATCTGGATGGCTGGATGGATGCGAGTGATGCCTACTTTTCCTACCAAAATGTAGAGAAAAGACTAGAAATAATGAAGGATCCTAGAACAGGGGCCTTTGGCGTACTATCACTCGTCGTTTTATTAAGCTGCCGGTTTTTATTTATTTATGAAGCTACAGTAAATGTTGAATACATAACTTATATCTTTATTATGGGAATCCCCTTTTTAAGCAAAACTGTCATGGGTGTCCTGCTGTTAACGGTAAAGTCAGCTAAAAATGAAGGGCTGGGCTCATTGTTCCAAAGTGCAGCAAAGCCAAAGGTTTTATGGATATATCCTTTATACCTTGTTGGCTTTCTGTTTCCAGTCATGGTAATGATTAAAGATTATTACAGTGTGGGCTTATTCATTTTGGCTCCTGCCGGTTGCCTATTCTTTTGCCGCCGTAATGCCTTGAAATGGTTTGGCGGGATTACGGGTGATGTATTAGGTGCTACTGTGGAAGGGACTGAGTTTATCCTGTGGATGACCGTGTGGTTATTGCATTATTTCGTCATGGCCTAACAGAAGAAAACAAGAGGAAAGCCTATTTAGGATGGAATGATTCTCCATTAACCGCTGAATCAATGGAAATGTCGACAACAAAACGCTATGAGTCCTACTTTAGTAGTGATTTACAAAGATGTATTTCTACCTCTGAACTATTATTTCCGAATAGATATCCAGTTTTATTATCGGAGCTGCGAGAAATGAATTTCGGTGAATGGGAAGGGCAAACATACGAGGAGTTAAAGGAAAACAAACGCTATTGCCAATGGTTAGCAGATCCTGAGAATGTTCTTCCGCCTAAAGGTGAATCTTTTTACGAGTTTACTAGCAGGGTTCAGGCTGGCTGGAATAAGATGCTTGAAATAATTCTTTCTCACGAGCTAAAAAGCTGTGCGGTTATCACCCACGGTGGAGCCATCAGATACCTATTATCTAAATATGCACCGGAAGTGAAAGACTTTTGGAGCTTCCAGGCGCGACATGATCAAGGGATTGAACTTGTTTTTTCGAGAGAAGCCCTAAGGGGGGATAGACGATGCACTTCATTACTGGAGGTGCCTTTAATGGCAAAAGGGCATGGGTAAAAAGGAACTTTTATGTTGAAAGGCAGGAACAATGGTTATCCGCCTATAACTGTTTTCCACTACCCTTCGAATTACCAGAAAACAACCATGCTGAGGTCGTTCTTGAGGGAATTGAGTTATGGTTAAAAGAGTTAACGAAGCAATATGAGGTTGACCGCTGCCGTGAAATTTGGAACAGATGCTTAGATACTTGGATTTCATGGGAAAAGGCAGAGGCAGGACGAAAATTGATTGTGATTGGGACTGATATAACAAAAGGAATTGTCCCAGTGGAAAAAGAAAATAGGGTATGGCGCGATGTAACAGGGTGGGCCTATCAGGATCTAGCGGCTAAATCAGATAAAGTCGATGTCGTATGGTATGGAATAAACCAAACAATTAAATAAAGGGGGAAAATGAAATGAGGATTTATACAAGAACAGGTGACAAAGGAAAAACAAGTATCATTGGCGGCAGGGTAGATAAAGATGATACGAGGGTTGAAGCATACGGTACTGTTGATGAAGTAAACTGTTTTGTCGGGCAGGCAATCCAAGAACTTGATCAGGAAATCTTCAAAGATGTGCTCGTTGATCTTGAAAAAATTCAACATGAATTATTTGATTGCGGGGGCGACCTTGCAAATGTTACGGAAAAACGGGAGTTAAAGCTTCATCAGGAATCGATTGACTACCTAGAACAAAAAATTGATGAATATATTGCAGAGGCTAAAGAACTGGAGCGTTTTATTTTACCTGGTGGTACGAAGCCTTCAGCATCCATTCATATTGCTAGAACGGTTACAAGGAGAGCTGAAAGATTGGTTGTAAAACTAGTAAAGGTAGACCCAAAAACGCCTGAAATTGCCTTGCAATATTTAAATCGCCTATCAGATTATTTCTTTGCTTTGGCCAGGGTCATTAACCACCGACTACATGTGGGTGATGTAGAATATGTGCGCAGTGCTAAAGTGTTTAGGGATGGGAAGCGCAAGGAGGAAAAGTAGATGAAGGGTAAATTTGTAAGCTGGCTCGCTATGTTCATTGCATTGTCTGTTGTCGGGGCTGCGTTAAAGATTCCCGCAATTGTTGGCAGTGTGGCATTGGATGCCTTTCCAGCCCTTTTGGCTGCAGTCTTACTTAGCAGCGGTGCTGGAGCAATGGTGGCTGCATTCGGTCATTTATTGTCAGCTGTTTTAAGCGGGTTTCCATTAGGTCCCATGCACTTTTTAATTGCAGCGGAAATGGCGGTGCTTGTGTGGATTTTTGGAAATCTTTATAAAAACAGCAAAAAGTTTTTAGCAGCTGCACTCTTTATCGTTGGGAATGCCATTGTAGCACCAATCCCGTTTATTTTTTTTATGAATAAAGGCTTTTTTTTGGCGATTGTCCCTTCCTTGCTAATTGGTTCGATCATAAATACAGGAATTACCTTAATGGCTATTCCACGACTAGCGTCTCTGTTTTCAAATCAATTCATTAAGAATGAGGCAAAACAATGAGGGATATTATAACCATTCCTATTAATGGTGAGGAGTCACTTATGATTGCTTGTGATAATAGCGGTGCGATAGGAATGAAGGAACAGGACATTGTCCACGTCCCATACGAAACGGTTGCCTATTATTCATTTAGAGTTGCCGTCATGGAATGTATGGCAGCAGGGGGGCAGCCCATGTCTGTAGTTCTCCACAACTTTTGCGGTAACGAACCATGGGAAGAGCTTTTACAAGGCATCCAAAAAGGAGTAAAGGAACTTGGATTAAAGGATATTTCCATAACAGGGAGCACGGAAAGTAACTTTATTATGCTGCAATCGGCAGTTGGATTAATGGTGCTTGGCCGAAAATATCTCGATAAAAGGACTGAGTTATTGTTCTCAAACCATTTGAATGTAGCCGTAATTGGATTGCCATTAGTTGGCCCTGAAGTGATTACCCAATCTGATGATATTGTTCCTCTTTCAGTTTTTCAAGATATCAATAATCTAGATGATGCGATGATATGGCCTGTTGGCTCAAAAGGAGTCTTATCTGAATTGTATCAAATCTTCGCCAAAAAAAAGTTTACAGCGGAAATGATCACCACAAACATAGATTTGTTAAAATCTTCAGGTCCTGCTACATGCTTTATTGTTGTTTATGATGCCAATCATGAAGAACAAGTAAGAAAGCTTGCAGGGGATTTTTTTCATCAAATAAAAATAGAATAGCACGCAATAAAGCGTGCTATTCTCCTAAACTTTTCACTTTTCCCACCAATGAATCTATCCCTTTGCCAATGGTATATAAAGCATTTTTCAAGCCTTCCTTCCACGCAGGGGCTTGTTCTTTTATTGCTGAGCCAAGTTTTTTGGCATTTTCATTTAATTCTTTGCCAATCTCCTTCGCCTGATCGTTAATGCTGCTATTAGGCGATGCCTCACCGGCAAGCTGGGCATTAATCGAAGCTACATCAAAGTTTTCTTTTGGAAGATATGGCAATGATTCCTTCATAATTTCTTTAAAAATCGGGACAATATTTGCTGAGCTAGAGCTAGGCAGATAATGTTCTTTGTCCGTTTGATCATAGCCAATCCAGATGGCGCCAACAATGTTTGGGGTATATCCGACCATCCACTGATCCTTCGTTCCGTTCACATCTCCGAATGGAAGCTGGGTTGACCCTGTTTTTCCAGCAAGTTGCACCCCAGGGATTTGTGCCCGCTTGCCAGTTCCTGATTCCACAACATTCAATAGCATGGATGTCATTTCGTCTGTGACCTTTTTGGACGTAACCTTGGTTGTTTTCGCTTTACGTTCCGCGATGATTTTACCGGTCGGACCGACGATTTTGGTAATTAAGTGTTGATCCTGTCGCTTTCCTCCATTTGGAAAGGTCGTAAAGGCATTCGCCATTTGCAGTGGAGAAACCCCTTTACTCATGCCGCCAAGGGCGATGGCCAGATTCTTGTCTTCTTTTACCGTCGGGATGCCAAAGCGGCTTAACGAATCCAATCCCTTATCTAACCCAATTTCATTTAACAGCCAAACCGCTGGAACATTTAGCGATTCCTCAAGTGCCTTATACATTTGAACTTTTCCTTGGAACGTTTTCGAAAAATTCTCTGGTTTATAATTCCCGAAAGAAGTTGGTTCATCGACAAGTTCAGAAGAATAGGTATAGCCATTTTCAAGGGCAGGTGTATAGACAGCAAGCGGTTTAATCGCTGAGCCAGGCTGTGCCTGTAATTGGGTCGCGCGGTTAAAGCCACGGAACATATGCTCACCCCTGCCGCCGACAAGCGCCCGCACACCACCTGAAGCAGGATCCATAAGAACCGATCCGCTTTGAACTAATGTATTTCCTTTTCCTCTTGGGAACAGGGAGTTATTACTATATACTTTTTCAAGTCCTGTTTGCAGGTTTTGATCCAATTCGGTATAGATTTGATATCCTCTTGTTAAGATTTCCTCTTGAGTAACTCCAAATTTAGAAATGGCCTCATTTAAAACAGCATCCACATAATAGGGATATTTCCGCTCCACAAAACTGCCGCCGCCATCTTCTAGACGAATTTTTTCATTTTTCGCCATATTGTACTCCGGGGCAGAAATAAAGCCAAGCTCTTTCATCTTCCCTAAAACAACGTTTCGTCGTTTCATAGCCAAGTCATAGTTTTTATAAGGGTTCAGGTAGTTCGGTGCATGCAGGAGTCCTGCTAGCATCGCCGCCTCACTTATCGAGACATCTTGAATATTTTTGTTAAAATATTTTTTCGAAGCGCTGCTAATGCCCCAAGAATTGCTGCCAAAATAAACCTGGTTGATATACATTTGCAAAATTTCATCTTTTGTATAAACCTTTTCGATTTTTACCGCTAAAAATAATTCCTCTGCTTTTCGCTTATAGGTGCGTTCCGGTGAGAGCATGGCGTTTTTGGTTAACTGCTGTGTTAATGTGCTGCCGCCTCCAGTAACCCTTCCGGCAAATAAGTTGCCAAAAAAGGCACGGGCAATTCCCTTTACATCAAAACCACTATGTTCATAAAAACGCTCATCTTCAATTGCGACAACTGCATGTGGAACATATTTCGGCAATTCCTCGATTTTCACGCCTTTCGTCCGATTGGTGGCAACATTACTGGCCACTTTTCCATCATGATCATAAATGACTGTCGGCTGGCTAAGGCCTTCCTTCAAAGATTCCACATTTGCCCTTGTTGCCAGCCAGCCAAAATAAAGGATGGTACCTAATACAACGACAAGCAGTAATAATAAGATGATTTGTGTTAGATGTCTCTTTTTCCAGAAACGAACAATCATATCCCTAAATGGGTGTAATTTCTCCATGTTATCTCCTGACTATTAAAAAGAAATTTTCGCTTCATCTATTATAAATTTTCTGGTAGAAAAAGACCAACAAAACTGTTTTTTTAAATATTTTTGAGGGATTTTTAAAAAAACTGTAGGGGTCGTAGAAATTTGTTACGTCTAATAAGGTGAAGTGATTGGGAGCAGGAGGAAAAAATGATTACAATTAAAAACTTACGTCATGATTTTGTCATTGGAAAAAAAGGAAGACAGACGATTATTCCGGTACTAGCGGATATTTCTTTTACAGTTGAAAAAGGAGAAATTGTTACCATTGTCGGCAGAAGCGGGTCGGGGAAATCGACACTTTTAAATCTTGTCAGCGGTTTTATCCATCCAAAAGAAGGGGAAATATGGATTAGCGGGGAAAAAGTAACCGATCTAAATGAAACGAAATTTGCGGATTTTCGGATAAAAAACTTGGGCTTTATTTTTCAAAGCTTTCAATTGATCCCGAGTATGACCGCTTTTCAAAATGTTGAACTTCCTTTGATCTTAAAAGGGGTTAACCAGAATGAAAGAAAAAAGCAAACCGAAATAATGTTGAAGAAAGTGGGATTACTAGATTATCAGGATCACTACCCCGGGGAGTTATCAGGGGGACAGCAGCAGCGGGTCAGTATCGCCCGTGCTTTAATTGTCAATCCGCCAATCATTCTTGCCGATGAACCGACTGGGAGTCTGGATAGTGAAACAGAAGAAGAATTACTAGAATTCATCCAGGAACTGAACCGGGATTGGGGTATCACATTTTTGATCATTACTCATGATGATAAGGTGGCGGAAATCGGGAACCGCAAGATTGAATTAAGAGATGGCCGCATTGTTAAGGAGGTGCTGGTATGAAGTTAAAAGACCAATTCCGCTTTGTTCGTCAAAATATGCAGAAAAATAGAACGAGAGTGTTTATGACGATTCTCGCTACAGCAATGGGCTGTGCGTTTCTTATTGTTCTTGCCTCCGTTGGCTTTGGCTTACAGAAATCGGTGGTGAAGGAAATTACCGAGCGCAGGGTGATCACGCAAATTGATGTCCATGGTCAAGAAATTAATGAACAAGGCGGGTTCCGGCCTCTAGACGAGAAGGATGTCCATAAATTTGAAAAGCTCAAGGATGTAAAAGCGGTTACCAGACGAAAAATGCTACAGCAGGGCAGCACCTATTCGATTGGGAATTATCAAGAACCAACGGAAACGTTTGTGGCAAACTTTCCATCAGAAGTGAAAGCTGGGTTTGAACTATCAAAGGGGCGCTTGCCAAAAAGTAAGGATGAAATAGTGATTGGCTATAATTTTCCGCTTAATCTAGCTCTTAAGGATGCCCCAGATGATATGTTTGATGAAAAGGGAAAAATCAATGCGGAGTATCGCTATACGGGTCATTTAATTGGCGAAAAGATTGAATTAACGGTTATGCAGTTTAAAGAAGGCAAACAAGTGGAAAAAATAATTCCTTTGACAGTCGTCGGAATTTCTAAAAAGCCAACTAAGGTATGGGCTGAAGATCGAAGTGTCTTTATTTCGGATCAGACGTTAAAGGAGATTGAAGATTTTACGGGGACTCCTAAGGGATACATATTAGATGCAAATAGTGAAGTACCGAAGGATCTAAATGTCCATGAAAATTCTTATGATGATGTAAAGATTTATGCGAAAAATATGGAGGCCGTCCAGAGTATTTCTGATCAATTAACAAAAAAGAAATATGCGACCTATTCCGTTGTGAACGAATTGAAGGAAGTTAATATGGTCTTTTTGATTGCAAAAGCCGGGTTAATTTTTATCGGAACGATCGCCATTCTCATTGCCTCAATTGGTATCTATAATACGATGACCATGGCAGTAACGGAGCGGGCGCCGGATATTGGGATTATGAAAGCAATAGGAGCCAGTCCAAAAACGATTAAGCGGATTTTCCTGCTTGAAAGCAGTTATATTGGCTTGATTGGGGCTTTTATCGGTACAATTGTATCTTATGGTATTAGTTTCGCCGTCAATTTCGCCATTCCGCTAATTATTAAACAGGCTTTCGGTCAGGAGACTGAAATGAATATCACATTTAGTGAGATTCCGCTTGTTTTGCCAATCATCTGTGTGGTTATTTGTTTTGGGGTGACCATTCTTTCAGGATACCGTCCGGCACAACGAGCAACAAAAGTTGATGTATTAAAGGCGATGCGCAGAGAAGTGTAAGAATTACCGGAAAACGTGGAAAACGTGGACAACCATTTTCTCGTCCAAGCATATGTTATTAGAAAGATCTTTAGCATTTTGGAAAGGGATGGTGTCATGATTAACTGGAAAGTCCGGTTTAGAAATAAGAACTGGGTAATTGCCTTTGTTTCTCAAATCCTAATTGTCGCCCAAGTGGTGTTATCCTGTTTACATTCTTTAGGTTTGGTGGATTTTCAAATTACCGATGCAATCCAAAATTCAATTTTAACATTTGTAAATGCCGTGTTTGTGCTGATGTCCATGTTAGGAATCGTTCAAGATCCGACTACGAAGGGTTACGGTGACAGTGAACGGGCATTAAATTACAAGGATCCAAATTAAAAAAGAAAAGCGCAAGCACCCTGGTCAGCGGCGTATGGCCTGGAGCGCTCCAACTGAGATAAAGGAAACACGAAGAGCCGGAGGCGCATTCGTGCTTGACTTATCGTAGGGCGGAGAGCGAAGGACACTAGCCGCTAGGGTACTGGAGCTGGACAATTCTTAAAAAGTCAGGTTCAAATGTGAACCTGACTTTTGTTATGATACGAATTATGTATTTCTAAAGAAGACAGAAAATTCCGATGGCTATGTAACCACAATTTGGAAATTATTTGATACAATAGAATAAACAATCCTCTTGAAAAGGAGTCCTTCTCATGTGGAATTCTATTATGTTGATTGCGGGATGCTTTTGCCTAGTAATTGTGTTAGAAGAATCCATCTATTATTTTTGGAATCGGTATGTTTATGGACCAAATGAAGAACGGACGAGAAAATGGAAAAATAGACTCAAAACGATAAGGGGTTTCTTAAAACGAAAACAGTACGACAATATTCAAGAAACAAATAATGAAAAGAGCTCACAGATGTGATTGAGCTCTTTTTTATTTATTTAAGCCTGATTTCCTTGTTGTTTCTTCTTTATAAACGAAAACAAAGCTTGAATAAGGAAGAAGAGAATAAATAAAAACAGAATTATATATTCTGCCGGTTCCATTACCCTAAAAGGATTGATTGTTTTCCAAATAATACCTTTCGGAGCGACTCCAAGTTTGAGGTCTAATAATACCATGAAGGAGAGCATGCCAAATGCTAACAACACGGCAACAAAAAATTGTTTCAACAACATCACCTACCATCACATTACCTTTATCTTTTCATTTAATGAATTCCATATGCACGAAAGTTTCAGGAAAAAATGGATATATCAGAAGGGTTTGGGGAAAATACCCAATATGGATTTTTTGAATTGAGGTGGAGCTTGTGTCGATTTTATCAAGTATGTTGAAAAGAAAGCAAAAAAAGAGACAGAATGATAATTACAGGCAAAAGCAGGATCCTCTGATACCGGAAGATTTAACAGTGCTTATGGATTATCAGGATAATATCAACCGAATAAAGGGGGAATTTGGAAACAGTACTGATATCGTCTTTCGTGAATTTAAATTTGGGCGCAAAAGAGGAAGCTGTGTTTATGTTGATGGATTAGCAAACGAAGAATTGATCAGCGCCTTTTTTATGGAATCGTTAACAGAAGGGGAATGGGACGACAGCCCCCATGACTCTTTTCAGATATTAACTGATAAAGTAGTGAATTTAGGGAATATCCAATCTGTTACCAATTGGAATCAGGTATATGATAATATCCTTTCTGGAAATACCATATTTTTTTTAGATGGGTACAATAAAGCAGTTAGTGTCGAGACAAAGGGCTGGGAAAAGCGCTCCATTACGGAACCTTCCACCCAATTAGCGATTCGCGGGCCAAAAGATTCTTTTACGGAAACATTAAGAACGAACACTGCCCTGATCCGAAGAAGAATAAAAAGTCCGAATTTATGGTTAGAATCGATGAAAATAGGGAAGGTATCACAAACGGATATTGCAATTATGTACTTAAAAGGGATTGCGAATGAAAAAATTGTTCAGGAGGTAATGGAGCGGTTAAAAAGAATCGACATTGACTCCATTCAGGCCTCAGGGTTTATCGAGCAATTAATCGAAGATCAAGCGTGGACAACATTCCCGACTACATACCATTCAGAAAGACCGGATGTAGTAACTTCACATATTCTTGAGGGAAGGGTTGCCATTATTGTAGATGGGACACCATTTGTTGTTACTGCACCTGCTATTTTTATTCAATTTTTCCAGGCTCCTGATGATTATTACTCCAGATTTGATATTTCAACTGGGATTCGGATTTTAAGAATTTTGGCTTTTTTTATCGCCTTAATAGGACCAGCTTTATATATTGCGGGTACAACCTTTCATCAGGAGATGATTCCAACCACTATGGCGATCGCGATTGCAGCGCAAAGAGAAAGCGTACCTTTCCCAGCCTTTGTCGAGGCCTTAATCATGGAGATAACCTTTGAAATATTAAGAGAAGCAGGTTTGAGGCTCCCGAGGGCTGTTGGTCAAGCAGTTTCTATTGTTGGAGCTTTGGTCATTGGTCAGGCAGCTGTCCAAGCCGGGATTGTGTCACCGGTTATGGTAATCGTTGTTTCGATTACCGCTATCGCCAATTTTTCAACACCAAGTTTTGCTATGGCCATTGCAGCAAGGCTGATTCGTTTCATTTTGATGGGCTTGGCGACAATATTGGGCTTTTATGGGATCATGTTAGGGCTAATGTTTATGGCGATCCATTTATGTTCACTTCGTTCATTTGGAATCCCGTATATGTCCCCAATAGCCCCATTTAACATTCGCAACCAACAAGATGTATTTATTCGTTTTCCTATATGGGCAATGAAATATCGACCTATGTTTATCAGCAAAGGTAATATCATACGATCCGGAGAAAATCAAAAACCGGGTCCGCCAAAGCAAGGGGAAAACAATCAAACTTCCAATGGTGAATCATGATGAGAAAAGTTTTCGTTATGCCATTACTGTTGGTTCTGATTCTGCCAGTTCTCAGCGGATGCTGGAATCAAAAAGAGTTGACTGATTTAGCCTTTGTCATGGCAATGGGGATTGACAAAGGTGAAGACAAAAAGTTTGAAGTTTCCTTTCAAATCGTTATTCCGGGTAATGTGTCTACAGGACAAAATGGAGGGGCTCAGGGACTTCCAATTGCTGTTTATACTAGTTCAGGAGATACTCTAACAGAAGCAACCAGGAAAGCGACGAAAGTAATTTCACGCCGATTATATTATGCCCATACCAATTTAATTGCTGTAAGTGAAGAAATAGCCAAGGATGGCCTTCTTGATATCCTAGATGCTTTAGACAGAGAACCGGAATTTAGGACGACAACGGAACTTGTTGTAACGAGAAAAATCCCTGCAATAGTATTGGTATCTGCTCTTGCAAATCTTGATAAACTGCCTGTCAACAAAATAACAAAAGAGATAGATTCGACTGAAATGATGTTAGGTGAAAATATGAGCGTTAATATCGATGATTTCCTCAGCGGGCTTGTCAGTAAGGGGAAGGAACCAATAGTTAATGGTTTTATAGTAAAGGGTGAACCGGAAATGGCAGGGAAATCAGCAGACCTTCAGCATACAAAGGCATTAGCTATTCTTGGAGCTGGTGGGCTAGCCGTTTTTAAAAAAGGGGAATTAACAGGCTGGGTTGAAAACGAAAACGCCCGTGGAGTAGTCTGGATTTTGGATAGAGTAAAAGGTACGTCTGTTCATGTAGATTGGAATGGAAAAAAGGATGCCATTACTATGGCAATCATTCGATCAAAAACCAATGTGTCCGTTAAGTTTAAAAATGGTAAACCTGTCATACATGTTGCGATTGAAGATGAAGGCTGGATTAGCGAAGCGAATACCGCAGTAGACTTAATGAATCCGAAAGATATAGAGAAAATTGACAGACAGGTTGAAATAGAAATAAAACAGCAAATTTTAGCATCCGTAAAAGAAGCGCAAAAAATGAAGAGTGATATATTTGGATTTGGTGAGAGGGTGCACAGGAAAAACCCTAAGTATTGGAATAAAGTAAAAAGGAATTGGGGGGAATATTTTGCTAATCTCGAAGTAAAAGTAAAGGTCGATTCATACATACGCCGCGAAGGGATTCGAACAAAGCCGTTTTGGTCAGATTTTAATCAATGACCCTGAGAAAAGGGGCAAGTGTAATGGAAAAGGCAAAAATCAAGGCATCACAAATGTTTATGCTAGTGGTCTTGTTTGAAATGGGCAGTGCCATTCTTATAGTTCCCGGATTTTCAGCAAAACAAGACGCATGGGTCGCCATCTTGTTAGGCTTAGCTGGCGGTTTAGTGTTATTTCTCGTTTATTACCAGCTTTACAAGTATTACCCTGACGTGCCATTAACGAGTTATGTTCAAGAAATAACCGGAAAATGGATTGGCCGGCTTCTAGGCCTGTTGTATATCATCTATTTTATGTACTTTGCTACAAGAGTATTACGTGATTTTGGAGAGTTGTTAACGACTACAATTTATTATAATACTCCGCTCATCGTTATTAATTCGTTAATGATGCTAACCATTATATATGGTGTACATAAGGGGATTGAAGTGATTGCAAGAGTCGGAGAACTGTTTTTCGCGGTTATTTACTTAATGGCAATGACTGGGTTTGTTCTCATTTTATTTTCGGGGATTATCGATCTTGGAAATCTTCAACCAATATTAGAGCATGGATGGAAGCCTGTTTTCATCGCATTTCTTGGGGAAACGATCCTGCGCCCATTTGGAGAAATGATTGCTTTCACGATGCTTCTACCCTATTTAAATGATCAAAAAAAAGTAAAAGCTGCTTGTATGTTCGGAATGATTTTAGCGGGAATTAATGTTACTATCACGGCTGTCATAAATGTGGCTACGGTAGGTGTAGATTTATTTTTACGGTCTAATTTCCCGCTGCTAACGACTATAGGTAAAATTCAATTAGCTAATTTTATTGAACGATTGGATGTCTTATTTATGCTTTATTTAGTGATCGGTGGCTTCTTTAAAATCTCCTTATTTTTCTATGCAGCGGTAGTCGGGGCAACTGACCTGTTTCGCTTTAAAAACCACCAAAAGCTAAGTTTTCCCATTGGTTTAATAATCTTGCTTTCTTCTGTAACGATTTCATCGAATTATGCGGAACATATTAAAGAGGGTATCAAAGTGGTTCCTATATATTTACAATGGCCATTTCAAATTATCATTCCCGCCCTATTACTAATCATTGCCTTTTTCCGAAATCGAAAGAAAAAAACAATAAGCTCATTAACTAGCGCTGGGAAAAGGGGATAATGCAATGGAAAAGGCAAAAATCAAAGCATCCCAGCTGTTTATCTTGGTGGTTCTGTTTGAAATGGGCAGTGCCATTCTCGTGGGACTGGGAGTGTCAGCAAAACAAGACGCATGGATGTCGATGTTGTTAGGCTTAATGGGCGGCTTAGTACTATTTCTTGTCTACTATCAGCTTTATAAGTATTATCCGAAACAGCTTTTAACCAGTTATGTTCAAAACATTACTGGTAAATGGGTTGGTCGTTTTATTGGGTTGATGTATATTATCTACTTTATTTATTGCGCAACAAGGGTAATGCGTGATTTTGGTGAATTATTAACGACCACGATTTATTTTAATACCCCGCTGATTGTCATAAATTCCTTGATGATGTTGACGATTATTTATGCGATCCATAAAGGAATAGAGGTGATAGCAAGAGTGGGAGAACTATTTTTTAGTGTCATCTACCTGATGGCATCGGCTGGCTTCCTTCTCATTCTTTTTTCTGGATTAATTCATCTGGAATATCTTCAACCAGTTTTAGAACACGGCTGGAAGCCTGTGTTCATCACATTTATTAGGGGAACTATCACCTTTCCCTTTGGGGAAATGATTGTTTTTACTATGTTGCTTCCCTATTTAAATGATCATAAAAAAGTAAAACTTGCTTGTATGGGTGGGATGATTTTAGCAGGGATTAATGTTACGATTACCTGTGCCATAAATGTAGCAACATTGGGAGTAGACCTTTTTGAACGCTCTAACTTCCCTTTGTTAACTACGATAGGAAAAATACAATTGGCTAATTTTATCGAACGTCTCGATGTTTTATTTATGCTCTATTTAGTGATTGGAGGATTTTTTAAAATATCGCTATTTTTTTATGCAGCGGTGGTCGGGGCAACGGATCTTTTTCGTTTTAAAAACCATCAGAAGATGAGCTTTCCGATTGGTTTAATTATTCTGTTAGCCTCTGTAACGATTGCAACTACTTATGCAGAACATATTCAAGAAGGGTTAAAAGTGGTACCTGTTTATTTACATTGGCCTTTTCAAATTATCATTCCTACCTTATTACTTATCATTGCTTTTTTTCGGAAGCGAAAGCAAAAAACAACAAGCCCGTCATAGTGCTTGTTGCTTTTTATGTTTATTCTTATTTTCTTGATATATTGGCAGGGTCATGTGCACTGTGGTTCCTTGATTCTTTTGACTTTCAAAACGAATCGCCCCTTGGTGGGATTGTACAATTTTAAAGCTGACAGTTAATCCAAGGCCAGTTCCTTTCTCCTTTGAAGAGTAAAAGGGTTCGCCAATTTTTTCTAATCGTCCCTTGGAAATCCCGCAGCCATTGTCTTTTATCGTTATCAAAACCTTTTCCTTCTCAAGCAGTTCAAGTCCGATTGAAACAGTTCCACCATTGATCGTGGCTTCAATTGCATTTTTAATAACATTGATAAACAATTGCTTTAGCTGGTTTGGCTCGCATTCAAGGTAGATGTCCTGTTCCGGGAAATTTGACTCGATCTGAACATTATAATAAATCGCCTCGGTTCGGAGCAACGAAATGACATCATTCAATAGCTTTCGAATTTCTGCCTTTGTAAATTTAAGATGCTGCGGTTTAGCTAATAGCAGCAGCTCTCCAACAATGTGATTAATTCGATCTAATTCATCCGACATAATTTGATAATATAATTGATGCTTCTCATCTTCCACTTGTAAAAGCTGAACAAACCCCTTTAAAGAGGTAAGTGGGTTGCGAATTTCATGGGCAACACTAGCAGATAATTCGCCGACTACAGAAAGTTTTTCTGTTCTTCTTAGGCGCTCCTCGGTTTTTCTCAAGGTGGTTATATCCCTGCCATACCCTATGATTCCCGTAATATTATCATCGATAATGATGGGAAGTGACGTACATTGTAGAGTAATCGTTTTACCATTTTTATGTGGGATTTGAATCTCATACATAACCGGCTTTACTTCCTCAACAACAGTGGAAATAAAGCGGGGCAGAAATCGTTTATATTTTTTCGGCAATAAAGTTCCTACATTTTTACCAATCATCTCGTCCCGATTGAAGCCTGTGATCACATCAAAGTGTGGGTTGAGGTTCGTGATCTTTCCATCCAGATCCAACATATAAACAATATCTGGGCTGTACTCAAATAATGATTTATATTGCTGTTGGCTTTCTGCCAATTGTCTGGCCATTTCCTTTTTTTCGGTAATATCCCGTCCAATAATCACTAATCCTTGTCTTGAGCCATCAAAATGAAAAAGAGGGACTTTGATCGTATCAAATATTTTGGTTGTACCATCAGGAACGGGGAGAACTTCCTCAATACGGGTAATTTCTCCATTTTCCCATGCTTCTTCATCAGAAACCTCACAATACCTAAGGGCGTCGGCGTAAAAGTCTGTATATTCGGCTAATTCTGAGTCCCTTTTTCCGCGATAATCTACGTCCTCAAGCTGGAACAATTGTAAACCAAAATCATTCGCTTCAATCCATCTTCCTTCACCGTCTTTGAAGTTCACAAAGTCAACCATTGAATTGATTAAGGTGGATAAACGATTCTGATCTTCCTGAGAAACCGATAGCTCTTGTTTCTTATTGAGAAAAAAATAAATAAATCCGCCCGTTACGAGTATATAAAAAATTTCTTTCGATCTCTCAACCAATGACATATAGGAAGAGGGTACTAGCTGATGGATGAGAAAATTCGATACATATATCCAAATTAAACTAGTGATAAAATAAAGGATAACTAGCTTTTTTTTGCTCATGAAAATCTCCAGTTCTTTTAAGGAAACAACGATTCCAAGATAGTGTTACTTTTATTGTTTATCATACAAGATATAGAAATATTTTGGAATAAATTTTACACTATTCTTTTCCCAAGGATCAGTAAATCTCTTTCGATTCCATCCAAAACTGCCACATTTGGCAAATGTGCCCACTTTTCAAATCCAAAGCGATTGAACAGATTAATACTAGGTTCATTATGACCAAAAATAAACCCAAGCAGGGTCTTAATTTCAAGTTTCGGGCAGGCGTCAATGGCTTTTTGAATGAGAAATTTCCCAAGTTTTTTTCCGCGAAAATCTTGATGTATATAAATACTAATTTCTGCAGTTGCATTATAAGCCGGTCTGCCATAGAACGATTGGAAGCTTACCCAGGCGCAGATAATGCCGTCCATCTCTACGACCCATAATGGACGTAAAGTGGGCGAATGATCATTAAACCATTGCATCCGGCTTTCAACTGATACAGGCTCCAAATCGGCCGTTACCATTCTGCCCGCAATGGTTGTATTGTATATTTCAATAATTTTTGGCATATCCTGTATTTCTGCATCTCTAATGGTGAAGGCTTCAAACATTTCTATTCCACTCCCGTATTTTTTAGTGTAATTAGATTTTATCATAGCGTTAAGATTCAATATTTTCAATTTAAAGTTGATCAGATAGGTAGCATTATTTTGGCAAAAAAAAGGCTCATTCCCGTTTTACCGAGAAAGAGCCTTTTCTTAAATGGCTGCATTTTCAGGTGGCAGTCATTTTCGTTTCGAATGCCTTAGCCTCTACCAGCGATGGGCCTTGGCATTGCTCCTTAAGATGATCGCATTTTGCGTCAATTGCGTTTGTCCATTAACCTGTGATCTGGCAAACTTTGGACGCGTCGTATTTTGGTGAAAGAGTTCTGAGTGCGGATCCAATTGATCTTTGTAGCTCATCAAAAATCACCTCATCATAGGATTTGAAACGATGATATTCATATGAATATCAAACATATTATTTGTTAAAAAGCAGGAAAATAAACAAGAAAGGCGAATTTAATTAAATTTAACCTTGTGTTATCTGAAATTTCGGAATAAAATAAAACTAACATACCAACCGGTAGGTATGTATCCGGTGAATTTTGCATATTCTTTTTAAGAAGTAAAAGCTAGATTTCAAGAATAAGAATGGAGTGATTGGTGTGTATTTACGTTTGACGGATGAACAAAAAATGGTCCAGAAAACCATTAGAAGATTCGTAGAAAAAGAGCTCATTCCACTTGAAAACGATGTACTTAGAAATGAACGAGAAGGCAAACCAAGTCTCCCTCCCGGAAAGCTAAAAGAGCTGCAATTAAAGGCGAAGGAAGCAGGTTTTTGGGGAATTAACACACCTGAAGAATACGGCGGTGCTGACCTCGGGCAAATGATGATGGCGATTGTCTTAATCGAAATTTCCAAAACGTTTGTACCTTTTCAGTTTGGCGGTTCTGCAGATAATATTCTTTATTACGGAAATGAAGAACAAAAGAAAAAATACTTACTTCCCACTATTAACGGCGAGAAGAAATCATGCTTCGCGATGACCGAGCCTGGTGCAGGGTCAGATACAAGAAATATTAAAATGACCGCCGTGAAAGATGGGAATGACTGGGTGTTAAATGGAGAAAAGACCTTCATTACCGGTGGAAACGAAGCGGACTTTGTCATGGCGATTGCGATCACCGATAAAGAGTTGCACCAATCAACAAATGGCCGGGAAGGCGTCACATGCTTTATTGTGGATCGTGCGATGGGCTGGAAATCCGAGTATATACATACGATGGGAGAATGGGGTCCAGCCGGTTTAGTGTTTGAAAATGTCCGCGTTCCGGAGGAAAACATTCTCGGTGAATTACACAAGGGCTACAATCTTGGACTTGAGTGGATTGGCTTTGCACGATGGGTTGTCGGGGCAAGAGCAGTTGGTTCCGCTGAACGTCTATTACAAATGGCGATTGACTATGCAAAAGAACGGGTTACTTTTGGTAAACCAATTGCAGAACGGCAGGCCATCCAGTGGCAGATTGCAGACTCTGCGGTTGAAATTGAAGCAGCTAAATGGCTGGTTTTGAACGCTGCCTTTACACTTGATAATGGGGAAGATAATCGTCACTTAGCATCGATGGCAAAATTATATGGTGCCAATATGGGTAACAATGTCGTTGACCGTGTTCTGCAAATTCATGGCGGCATGGGCTACACGAGGGAATTGCCGATTGAGCGCTGGTACCGTGAGGCAAGACTTTGGAGGATCTACGATGGAACGGATGAAATACAGCGTATGATTATTGCACGTAACCTTATTAAAGGTCATGTGAAGGTTGGGCAATACGTTTAAATCTTTACTGTAAGCGTTATCTATTTAAATATATTTATTTCAGGGGGAAGCAAAATGACAGGTAGATTTGCAGGTAGAGTGGTATTGGTAACAGGCGGTAGCCGTGGTATTGGAAAAGGGATTGTTGAACTATTTGCACAAGAAAACGCTAAGGTGGCCTTCATTGATTTAAATGAAGAGGCATTAAGCGCGACAACAAGTGAATTAAAAGAAAAAGGCTATGACGTCTATTCAAAGGTTGCGAATGTAGTTGAGGCCGAGCAGGTGGAAGCCGCTGTTAAGGAGGTTTACGAGACGTTTGGGTCTGTTGATGTTTTGGTAAATAACGCCGGCGTCATCCGTGATAATTTATTGTTTAAAATGACGGATTCCGATTGGCAAACGGTTATGGATGTACATTTAAAGGGATCTTTTAATGCGGCCCGTGCTGTTCAAAAATATATGGTGGAACAAAAATATGGCCGTATCATCAATATTTCTTCCACTTCAGCTCTTGGTAATCGGGGTCAGGCCAATTACGCAGCAGCAAAAGCAGGCCTGCAGGGCTTTACTAAAACACTTGCAATCGAATTGGGGAAATATGGAATTACTGCTAATTCTGTCGCACCTGGATTTATTGAAACCGAAATGACGAAAGAAACAGCTGCAAGAATTGGCATTCCTTTTGAGCAGTTAATTCAAGCAAGTGTGGCTGCGATCCCAGTCGGTCGAAGCGGGAAGCCTGCGGATATCGCTAATGCTGTTGCCTTTTTTGCTGATGAAAAATCATCCTTCGTTAATGGTCAAGTGATTTATGTGGCCGGTGGTCCAAAAAATTAATTTGTTGTGAGGTGGAGTTGAAATGTTTAAAGAGCAGATAGGCAAGATCTCTAACAAGGTAAAGAATGTCGTTGAAAGAGGGGCGGTTAAGAACTTTGCTGTAGCCATTGGCGACCCTCATCCAATCTATGTTGATGAGGATACTGGAAGACATTCCAGATATAAAAACAATATCGCCCCGCCAACCTTCCCAAGGGTATTTGATTATGGTGTTATTGAAGGATTAAACCTGCCAAATAAAGGCTTGATTCATGGAGAGCAAAGCTTTCACTATGTCCGGCCATTACTGGTGGGGGAAGAAATTTACTGCTACTCAATCGTGAAAAAGTATTTTGAGAAAAAAGGGAATTTTGGTGAGATGGGATTCCTCGTACTTGAAAGCTTTGGTGAAGATTTGGCCGGGAATCCCATATTCAGTTCAACCTCAACGGTTGTCATATCGGAAGCTGTGAGGAAGGTGTTGGTAAAATGAGTACACTTTTAGAATTGCAGGTTGGTGAGGCGGTAAAGGAAATTCAACTGGAGCCTGTTTCAAGGATGGATCTCATTAAATATTCCGGTGCTTCAGGTGATTTTAACCCGATTCATACGATCGATGAAGAGGCTAAGAAAGCGGGTTTACCAGGAATCATTGCCCATGGGATGTGGACAATGGGAAATTTGGCGAAACTGTTTACTTCTTATTATGAGGATGGGTTTGTTCAGGATTACTCGATCCGTTTTAAAGGGATGGTCTTTTTAAACGATGTGGTTACGCTTAAAGCAACATTAAAGGAAAAGCAGGAAAAGACGCTGCGCTTCGCTGTCCAAGCTGTTAACCAACAGGGGAATAATGTTTTACAAGGTGAGGTTGTGTTTCAACAATATTAAATAGGATGAAGGGTTGGCTTCGTACAAAATTTCCCCAGCACCAATAAGGTATCCCTTTTGCTGCTGGGTTTATTTTTGTCAAGCTAGGGCGGGGCCCTATTTGGAAGAAAGATGAAGGAGGAGGAGTAAAATTGAATTTCAGCTATTCTGAAAAGGTAATCGATTTGCAAAAAAGACTGACAGCATTCATGGATGAGTATATTTATCCGAATGAAAAGGTTTATGGGGAACAAATTGATAAAAAGGATCCTTTTTCAAAGATTCCGCCAATAATGGAAGAATTAAAAGAAAAGGCGAAACAAGCAGGGTTATGGAATTTGTTTTTACCAGAAAGTGAATATGGGGCCGGTTTAACCAATACTGAATATGCACCGCTTTGTGAAATCATGGGCCGGTCAGCGATTGCCCCTGAGGTATTCAATTGCGCAGCCCCTGACACTGGAAATATGGAAGTGCTTGTCCGCTATGGAACCGAAGAACATAAGGAAAAATGGCTTAAGCCCTTATTAGATGGCGAGATTCGTTCATGTTTTTCGATGACGGAGCCAGATGTGGCCTCATCGGATGCAACAAATATTCAGGCTAGCATTATCCGCGATGGGGATGAATATGTCATCAACGGAACCAAATGGTGGTCATCAGGTGCAGGGGATCCGCGCTGTAAAATTGCGATTGTCATGGGGAAAAATGATCCTGACGCCCCAACGCACGAACAGCAGTCGATGATTTTGGTTCCATTAGATGCTCCAGGTGTCACGATTAAGAGGGTTTTGCCCGTTTTCGGATATGATCATGCGCCGCATGGCCATGCCGAAATTGAATATAACAATGTCCGAGTACCTGCATCCAATATGCTTTGGGGTGAGGGAAAAGGATTCGCCATTGCCCAAGGTCGGCTAGGGCCGGGACGAATTCATCATTGTATGCGATCAATTGGTGCGTCAGAACGGGCATTAGAGGAATTATGTAAGCGTGTACAGAGCCGAACGGCCTTTGGGAAAAAGCTTTCTGAACAGGGAGTAATCCAGGAATGGATTGCCGATTCGCGCATTGAAATCGAACAGGCTAGGTTGCTGACACTGAAAGCCGCGTACATGATGGATACCGTCGGGAATAAAGAAGCGAAGGCTGAAATTGCGATGATTAAAGTGGTTGCTCCTAATATGGCTTTAAAGGTAATCGATCGGGCAATTCAAGCCTTTGGAGCTGCAGGTGTCAGCGAGGATACACCGCTTGCGGCAAGCTGGGCAAATATTCGCACACTGAGGTTGGCAGACGGCCCGGATGAAGTCCACCGGAGAGCGGTTGCCAGACATGAACTGAAGAAATATCGTTGAACTTTTTAATAGGGGGAATGATTCATGCATGTCAAACAGCTGTTTGATTTAACCGGAAAAGTGGCGATTGTAACAGGGGGAGGCAGGGGTCTTGGACAGCAAATTGCTGAAGGCTTTGCCGAAGCGGGTGCGAATGTGGTGGTCTGTTCAAGACGAGTCGAAGCCTGCGAGGAAGTTAGTGAAGGCTTGAAAAAGCTTGGAGTGGAGAGCCTTGCCTTAAAATGTGATGTCACCAATCCTGAGGACGTTAGAAATGTGGTTGAGCGGACAATGGAGAAATTTGGACGGATCGATATTCTCGTTAACAACAGCGGTGCTTCCTGGGGGGCTCCTGTTGAGGAGATGCCACTGGAGGCTTGGCAAAAGGTGATGAATGTGAATGTGACGGGCACTTTCTTAATGTCCCAGGCTGTTGGAAAAGTGATGCTCGAACAGAATGCCGGAAAAATTATCAATATTGCTTCTGTAGCCGGGTTAAAAGGGAGCAATCCTAAATATATGAATGCCATTGGCTATAACACCAGCAAGGGTGCGGTCATCACCTTTACAAAGGATTTAGCTGTGAAATGGGGTCCAGAAGGAATTTATGTAAATGCAATTGCTCCAGGCTTTTTTCCAACGAAGATGTCTAAAGGATTACTCGACCATGGCGGAGAGGCGATTCTTGAAGGAACGCCATTGCGAAAGTTTGGTTCGGATACGGATCTTAAAGGGGTTGCCTTATTTCTAGCATCACCGGCATCGGATTTCGTGACTGGAGACGTTGTCGTTGTCGATGGCGGGGCACATGCGATGTAACTTTTACATTGACCGAAGTGAGGAATAATTCGGTTGAACGGTAAATGAAAACGGGTTACATTGACCGAACGAGGAAAAAAACGCTCAAGCGGTAAATGAAAAGGGGTTACATTGACCGAACGGAGGAAAAATGCGCTCAATCGGTAAATGAAGAGGGTTACATTGACCGAACGAAGGAAAAAAGTGCTCTGACGGTAAATGAACAGGAGGGATCCAGAAGGATGAAAAGAGATGCTGTAATCGTTGCGGCTGTAAGGACAGCTATTGGCAGGCAGGGGGGAGCTCTTGCAAGTGTCCTAGCACATATATTGGGAGCAGAGGTAATCAAAGAAGCCGTGAGACGTGCGAATATTAAACCGGAAACGATTGATGATGTCATTTTTGGTAATGTTTTATCCGGCGGAGGCAATATTGCTAGATTAACAGCATTACAGACAGGGTTATCACTAGATTTACCGGGATTAACAGTCGATAGACAGTGCGGTTCCGGAATTAATGCAGTCAATCTAGCAGCCCAGGCGATTCGGGCAGGAGATGGCGATATTTATATTGCCGGAGGAACAGAAAGTATGAGCCGGGCGCCGTATTTGATGGATCGCCCTGAAAAGCCGTATAGCCCGATGCCGCCAAGCTTTAGGAAGTCGCAGCTGTCACCAAAAGAAGTTGGCGATCCGCCAATGGGGATAACGGCTGAAAATCTCGTAGAAAAATATCAGATTACGAGAGAAGAACAGGATGAATTTTCTTTACGGAGCCAACAGCGAATGGCTGTAGCTATGGAAGAGGGGCGCTTTGATGAACAAATCGTTCCAATCACTATCCCGGTTAGAAAAGGGGAGCCGGTCGTATTTAAAACTGATGAGCATCCTAGGCCGCAGACGACCCTTGAAGCACTGTCTAAGCTGCAGCCAGCGTTCCTAAAAGGAGGGGCGGTTACAGCAGGGAATAGCTCGGGATTAAATGATGCTGCGTCGGCGCTGGTGATTATGTCACGAGAGAAAGCGGAAGAATTAAATCTCACGCCGTTAGCGGTTATTCGCCACTATGCTGTTGCCGGTGTGGATCCAAACATCATGGGAATTGGTCCGGTTCCAGCTGTTCGTAAGGTGCTGGAAAAATCCGGTCTATCCTTAGCAGAGATGGATCTCATAGAAATCAATGAGGCTTTTGCTGCACAGGTGCTTGCTTGTAATCGTGAACTTGAGATGGATCTCGAAAAAGTGAATGTTAACGGAGGCGCTATTGCCCATGGACATCCACTTGGAGCAACGGGGGCAATCCTTGCTACCAAAGCAGTCTATGAACTAAAAAGGAGCGGGGGAAAATATGCCCTCATTACCGCCTGCATCGGCGGCGGGCAAGGAATCGCCACCATCCTAGAACGCGAATAATTGATTGTGGTGCCTGACACCAATAACTTCTTTCTTAATGTATAAAAGCTGAAAAAAGGAAGAAGGGTGACAGGCACCATTTACCACTTTATTACAAAAGGAGCGATGTTTGTGTTAACTTTGCATTATGATTATTGGCCAAAAATCTCCAAATCGCTAAAGGTTCCTTCTACTTCTCTTTATGACAACCTCAAAGTTAGTGCAACTCGTTATCCGGATCAGGACGCTATTTTCTATTATGGAAATAAATTAACATACGAACAGCTAGATGCCGAAGTAAATGCAATGGCTGGATATTTGCAGAACAAATTAGGCGTACAGACAGGTGAAAAGGTATTACTTTTCATGCAGAACTCCCCGCAATTTGTGATTGGCTATTATGCAATCGTTAGGGCCAATGCCGTTGTTGTCCCAATCAACCCGATGCTGGTGGCCGATGAATTGGAATTTTACGTGCGCGATTGTGAAATTAAGACCGCTTTAGCCGGTCAGGAATTATATGAGCAAATTCGTCCATTGTTGGGGAAAACCTCATTGGAAAGCATGGTCATCACAGCCTATTCAGATTATGTCGGTAATGGCTTCGAGGGAATGCTTCCAAAAGAGGTAGAAGCAGAAAGAGTTCATTTTATAGAAGCCGGCCATTATCTTTGGACAGAGGCAATTCATGCGAACATGAAGCCATCTGAACATACAGCAATGGGCGATGATATTGTCTGCCTCCCGTATACATCAGGAACAACGGGGCTTCCCAAAGGATGTATGCACACAAACCGGACAATAAATGCAAACACAGTGGGCGCTTATCATTGGACACCCATCTCAACGAATTCCATTCATTTAATGTCGCTCCCGCTCTTCCATGTGACAGGAATGGTCCATAGTATGCATATGCCGATCTTTAGCGGAGGTACCATTGTCATCATGACGCGATGGAACCGAGATACAGCAGTGGAGTTAATTAAAACATTGGGTTGTACCCACTGGGTAACCATTGCCACCATGATTGTTGATTTCATTGCCAATCCAAATTTGAAAAAAGAGGATATATCCTCATTAACAGCCATATCCGGTGGCGGTGCCGCCTTACCAGAAGCCGTTGGCGAAAAGTTATTCAACCTATCAGGATTACGGTTTGTAGAAGGCTATGGATTGTCAGAAACAATAGCCCAGACACATTTCAATCCAGTAGACCGGCCGAAAATGCAATGCCTGGGGATTCCATCATTTGATGTCGATGCGAGAATCATTGAACCGGCAACAGGTAAAGAACTTGGTGTCGGGGAAATAGGTGAAATCATCGTGAACGGTCCACAGGTGATGGTCGGTTATTATAACCGCGATGATGAAAATCGAGGTTCTTTTATTGATCTAGACGGGAAGAAGTTTTTCCGAACAGGTGATATTGGTCGTTATGATATGGAAGGATATTTCTTCATGGTTGACCGTGTGAAACGGATGATCAATGCTTCAGGTTATAAAGTGTGGCCAACAGAAGTAGAGTCCTATCTTTATAAACATCCGGCCATCCAGCAGGCATGTGTTGTCGGCGTTCCAGATGAACGTAGAGGTGAGACTGTTAAAGCATTTGTGATTTTAAATGATGGTTTTGAAGGAAAAATCAGTCCGCAAGAAATTATCGAATGGTCCAAACAACATATGGCCGCTTATAAATACCCAAGGCAGATTGAATTTAGGAAACAGTTCCCGATGACATCTAGTGGAAAAATTTTATGGCGTACCTTACAAGAAGAAGAAAAGAATAAGGCCTTACAGTAAAAAGAGTATAAAAAGGGGGCTCGCTATGGAAATTTTGATCCAGCAACTTTTTAACGGTCTAACAATTGGAAGCGTTTACGCTCTTGTCGCATTAGGTTTAACGCTCGTTTATGGTATCCTTCACATCCCAAATTTTGCCCATGGGGCGTTATACATGATGGGTGGGTACATAACCTTAACAATGATGACAAAATTTGGACTCCATTATTGGCTCGCCATTTTCGTATCGATAATTATAGTTGGACTGATCGGTGTATTAATGGAAAGGTTTGTCTTTCATCCGCTCAGAGAGGCTCCGCCCATCCATGATAAGATTGCAGCCATTGGAATTCTCTTGTTTTTGGAAGCTTTTGCGCAGTTTTTTTGGGGGGATGAATACCAAAGCATGCCAACACCGTACGGACAGGTTGTTCAAATCATGGGATTAACGTTTACCATGCAGCGAATCCTCATCGTTGTGGCTGCACTTGTTGTGATGATTCTCCTCTATTTATTCTTGAAAAAAACATTTACCGGCGCGACGATTATTGCGATGTCACAAAATCGCGAAGGAGCCAACCTAGTTGGTGTTAATACGAACAAGGTGGCCATGCTCACTTTTATGATCTCAGGCGGGCTTGCCGCGATTGCTGCTTCGCTTTCGGCTCCTATTAATCTCGTATTTCCTGGGATGGGACAGCTTGTGATCCTTAAAGCGTTTGTTATTATTATTCTCGGCGGAATGGGAAGTATCCCAGGAGCAATTGTGGGCGGCTATATTTTAGGGTTTAGTGAGAGCCTAGGCGCAACCTATATTTCCAATGACTACAAGGACATTATTGCCTTCGTTCTCCTGGTCATTATTTTAACAGTGAAACCAACCGGCCTTTTTTCTAAGGGGGGTCACTAATGGTAAAGGTATTGAACAAAAGGAATATCATAATTGCCCTAATCGTATTTTCGGCTGTCTTCCCGTTACTAACAGAGAACAACTATCTGATTCACATCATGACCAGTTCCTTTATTTGGATGATTGGTGTTTATGGCCTTAATTTACTTGCAGGCTATACAGGCTACCTTTCATTGGCCCATGCCGGCTTCTTTGCGATTGGCGCCTATTCATTGGGAATTTTAACCGTAAAAGCTCATTTGAATTTCTGGCTGGCCTTTCTTTTATCACTGGTCATTACCGGTTTACTCGGACTCCTTGTAGGATTAATTTCCTTAAGGACGAAAGAACATTTTTTCGCTATCTATACATTATGCTTAGGCTACATTATCTATCTCGTCATTGATAAATGGGAAGGTCTAACAGAAGGGGTACGCGGACTGATTGGGATACCGGCACCGACAGGAATTGGCCCAATCAAATTTGAAACAGAGGTTTCCCACTATTATCTTGTCCTGTTTTTCTTACTCCTGGTGGTTCTGATTATGTATCGTATTGTCCACTCACTGTCAGGCAGAACCTATATTGCGATTCGCAATAGCGAGGATTTAGCACAGACCATTGGAATCTCAACGATGAAAAACAAATTAACCGTATTTGTTTTATCCACCCTTTTTGCCGGTCTAGCCGGAGCCCTATATGCATCATTTGTTCGGTTTATTGGCCCGGATATTGGCTCAATTTCGATCACCTTTGATTTATTAACCTATTTGCTCGTTGGCGGGATCGGTACCCTGAGCGGTCCTCTGGTTGGCACGCTGATCATCGTTTGGCTTTCACAATACCTGCAGGATTTTCAGGAAAACAGAATGCTCATTTTTGGCCCAGTGTTAACCTTGCTGATTATTTTTTATCCG
Source organism: Neobacillus bataviensis LMG 21833 (assembly GCF_000307875.1). Classification (GTDB taxonomy): domain Bacteria; phylum Bacillota; class Bacilli; order Bacillales; family Cytobacillaceae; genus Neobacillus; species Neobacillus bataviensis. The sequence goes on along the minus strand of NZ_AJLS01000127.1, from coordinate 20,921 downwards.
CGGGGGCTTGTCGGCGCTGTTTCAGCCTGGAATACAAAACGCATCGCCAAAAAAGAACAGCGGCTATCACATAATACGACTCGTATCAAGGGAGAACCGTTTATCGAAAGTGAGATTATTCCTGACAAGAAAGTAAAGGAGGGCTAGGATGATTTTTTTGGAAACAAGGAATTTAACAAAAAGATTTGGCGGTTTAGTGGCTGTAAACAATGTTGATTTTACAATCGAACAAGGAAAAATCAATGCCATCATTGGACCGAATGGTGCCGGAAAGTCGACATTTTTCAACCTAATCAGTGGATTTCATCGTCCAAGCTCTGGTCAGGTGATCTTTAAAGGTCAAGATATTTCCACCCTCCCATCAAATAAAATTGCCGAGCTGGGAGTGGCTCGGACATTTCAAACTACTAATCTATTTGAGCAATCGACGGTTTTGGATAATGTTATTGTCGGGCATCGATTGCGGACAAAATCAAACTTGGCAGACGCCATCTTTCGCACCCCACGGCTAAAAAGGGAAGAAGCGCAATGCCGAGAAAAAGCGATGGAAGTTCTCGAATTTGTTGAGTTAAACAATGTTTCAGATAAACTGGTTGGCAGTTTAACGCAGGAAGAGAAAAAACGAACCGCCTTTGCATTGGCCCTTGCTACCGACCCGGAAATTGTTTTTCTCGATGAACCCGCAGCAGGGGTGAACCCTGATGAAACAGATGGTCTGGCAGAATTAATAAACAAGATGGTGGATAAAGGGATCACCGTTTGTTTAATCGAACACAAAATGCAAATGATTATGAAAATAGCCGATAAAATTATGGTGCTAAACTATGGCGAGAAGATTGCGGAAGGATTACCGGAAGAGATTCGCAATAATGAAACGGTCATCAAGGCCTATTTGGGAGGGAGTGCCATTGCTTAGCCTAAAAAATGTCTCTGTCAAATACGGAAGTTTTACCGCTGTCCATGACGTGAATATCCAGGTAAACCAAGGGGAAATTGTCGTCTTATTAGGTTCGAATGGCGCTGGAAAAAGTACAACCTTCCGAACAATAAGTGGTTTAAGCAAGCCCTCAATCGGAGAAATCCACTTCGAGGGCAAGAAGGTAAATAGAAGGTCAGCAGATCAAATCGTTCATTTGGGCATTGGTCAATGCCCGGAAGGACGAAAACTCTTTCCAGCCATGACTGTTCATGAAAATCTAAGAATGGGTGCCTACGTTCTGCGCAGGAAGAAGGATGAAATCAAACATTTATTCGATCATGTTTATGACTTATTTCCGATTTTAAACGAAAAGCGAAATGATGCGGCGGGTTCCCTTAGCGGCGGTCAGCAGCAAATGCTCGCCATCGGCCGGGCATTAATGTCAAAACCGAAGCTGATGCTCCTCGATGAACCATCAGTAGGGCTTGCCCCACTGATTGTGGAGCAAATGTTTGCGGTGATCCAAAAAATTAATCAAGAGGGAACGACTATCCTGCTCGCCGAACAAAATGCCAATGCAGCCCTAAAAATTGCGGATAAAGGCTATGTTTTTGAAAATGGTTCGATTGTTTTGGAAGGGACATCCGAGGAGTTATTTGCTAATGATGAAGTAAGAAAGGCCTATATTGGTGCTTAATAAGGCACGAAACACCAGCTAAAGGGGGTGATAAACGGATCTTTCATTACGCTATTTGTCTGAAAATTAGAAAAATGATTAAGGGGGAAAATGAATGAAAAGAATGAAGTCTCTTTTAATGTTGAGTTTGATCTTTGTTATTATTTTCAGTTTAGCAGCATGTAATAGTACAGAGAAAAAACCTGCTAATACCAAGCCTGCGGCAGGCGGCGGGGAAAGTAAAACGGAAGAAGCAGGGACTGTGAACATTGGATACACTGGGCCATTAAGCGGACCGGCAGCATTTTACGGGGAGCGTACCTTAAATGGTATTAAGATGGCTGCGGAGGAGATTAACGGCGAGGGCGGGTTTGAAGTTGGCGGAAAAAAATTCAAACTGAATATCGTATCATTGGACGATAAGTACTTGCCAAATGAGGCCGGGGCTAACGCAAAGAGACTTATTCAGGAAAATAAAACCCCAATTATTTTCACACCACACTCAGGCGGCGTTTTTGCCCTGCAGGTTTTCAATCAACAGGATAAATTCCTAATTGGTGCCTATACAAGTGAACCAAAAGTATCGGAGGTAGGGAATGAATTGACTGTTCGAATTCCCCCTCGTTATGATGGGTATTTGAAGCCATTTACAGACTATGAAATGGAGAAGTTTGGAAAGAAGATTGCCTTTCTTCCAACTGCTTCGCAATACGGCAAGGATTGGTCTGAAAAATTGAAGGCGCACTGGGAAAAAGAAGGTGGAAAGGTTGTTTTCAACTCTTCCATCGATTTTGCCAAAGAGACTGATTTCTTCACGATTGTTACAAATGCCTTAAAAGAAAAGCCAGATGTGTTATTTATCGGCGGAGCCTCTGAACCGACTGCAAAAGTAGCCAAACAAGCACGTGAACTTGGATTTAAAGGTGGTTTCATTGTGATGGACCAGGCGAAAGTTGATGAAATGAAAGCTGTAACTGGTTCCTATGATTTGATGAACGGTTCGATTGGTGTTATGCCATTATCGGAATCAAAAAACAGTCCCGCCATTCCTGATTTTGTAAAGAAATATAAAGAGAAGTATGGTGAAACCCCTGGTTCAGAAGCAGGTCTAAACTATATTGGCATGTATATCTTCGTTGAAGCGATGAAGGCGGCTGGATCAGTGGACGATGCCGAAAAAATTCAGGCAAAAATGCAGGATGGTGTAAGTAATATTCCTGATAATGTAAGAATTTATCAATTTAACAAATTTACCGGCGGCGGCTTCGATGGTGAATTAGAAGTAGCAGCGATTGAGGATGGAAAAGTGGTACCAATTAAGGTGGCTAAATAGTAGATTATAGTTTAAAAATCCCCCTTGTAGAAATTTGCGAATCTTTCATATCAAGGGGGACTTTTAAAAAATATGAACCAACCATTCATATTACTTACTTGTTAGAAATATAGTTTTTAAGTGGATTGGTCATTCTTCTGGGAAAAATTACATATAAACAGTGCTACAGTAAATGATGTAAAGGAGAGGATTATTTGAAGCTTAAGGATCTACTTGAAACCAATATTGCTGAATTTGGTGAGTATCCGTTACTCTTTTTCAAAGAAAAGACGTATACGAATATGGAAACGAAAAAGTATGCAGATCAATTTGCCCGCGGTTTGAGAAAGCATGGGATTGGTAAGGAAGACCGGGTAATGGTCTGTATGCCTAACTGTCCGGAAGTCCTATTTGCTTACCAAGGTATTACAAGGGCAGGGGCGATCATCGTTCCGGTAATGTTTACCCTTCATCCGAAAGAACTTCATTATATTATCCTCAATTCTGGTGTAAAAGCCATCATCACCACATCATATGTTCTACAAAATGTTGAAAAATCGCTAGAAGGATTGCCAGAAAGACCCGCAATTATCGTGATAGACCAACCATCTACCGATCATGCAATAAATTTTTATGATGTGATGGTTCAAAACGATGATATCTTGGACGATGATGTCAGCGCTGAAGATACAGCTGTCATCCTTTATACATCTGGAACAACCGGTAATCCTAAAGGAGTTCTGTTAACACACAAAAACCTATTTTCCAATGCCAAAAATTCCGCACAACATAATGAGACAGAACGTGGGACAACACTAGGTGTTCTGCCGCTAGCCCATGTCTACGGTCTAACCGTTTCCAATATTTGTTTTATCACAGGAAGCGCTATCGTTGTTTTTTCCAGCTTTGATGTAAAAGAAGTATTTAAGGCCATTGAAACCTATCAAGTTAGATCGTTTTCGGCTGTACCGGCGATGATCCATGCCATGCTATCCTATCCAAATGCTGACAATTATGATTCGTCAAGTCTTGAATCAATCGGTTCCGGTTCAGCCCCGCTGCCTGTTGCTTTACTGCATGCATTTGAACAAAAATTTGCGGCAAAGGTGTTAGAGGGCTACGGATTATCAGAGGCGGCACCAGTTGTTACAGCTCATTCTAAGCGAATCGAGATAAAGCCAGGATCTGTTGGCATACCGATTCCAGGGGTGGAAATAAGGATCGTGAATGATAATGGAGAGGAAGTTCCGCCCGGTGTGGTGGGCGAACTACTTGTCCGCGGTGAAAATGTCACGCCGGGTTATTATCAAAATCTCGAAGAATCTAGTCGTGTGTTGAAAGATTCCTGGCTATATACCGGAGATATGGGCAGGGTTGACGATGAAGGATACTTATATATTGTCGATCGGAAAAAGGATCTGATTATTCGCGGCGGGTTTAATGTGTATCCGCGTGATGTGGAGGAAGTGTTAAATGCACATGAACAGGTCTTCGAAGCAGCTGTTGTTGGGATTCCGGATGAACGGATGGGGGAAGAAATGGTCGCCTGTGTGGTAAAGAAACCGGGGTCGGCAGTTGAGGAGGAGGAGTTAATCCGTTATTGTCAGGATCATTTAGCGAAAAACAAAACGCCTAGGAGAGTTGTTTTTCTAGAATCCCTTCCTCGTAATGGTGTGGGGAAAATATTAAAAACGCATCTACGCAGGTCGGCAATAGAAATTGTCATCAACCCGTAATGATTAAAAAGGAGGAGGATTTATATGGAAAAGAGGACCATTTTAACGACGAGTAAACGGGGTTTGCTAGAGGATTCCTTCCCATATCGTCTCTATCAAAAAGCAAAGAGATTAGGAACGTGGAACCCGGCAGATCTTGATTTTAGTCAGGACCAAAAAGATTGGAAAACGCTTAATGCTGAGCAAAAGGAAGATATTTTGCGGTTAATTTCACAATTTCAGGCTGGCGAGGAAGCTGTTACATTGGATCTTCTTCCTTTGATAATGGCTATCGCCAAAGAGGGGCGACTGGAAGAGGAAATGTTTTTAACCACCTTTTTATTTGAGGAGGCAAAGCACACAGAATTTTTCCGGCTTGTTTTGAATGCCATTGGCGAGAAAGGCGATTTGTCTCACTTTCATACGGAAACCTATCAGAAGATTTTCTATGAAATTCTCCCTACAGCGATGGAACGGCTTGTGAACGACCAATCACCGGAAGCGATCGCTGAGGCATCCGTAGTCTACAACATGTTTGTTGAAGGTGTTTTGGCGGAAACCGGTTATTTTTCCTTCTATGCAGCACTGGAAACGGCAGGAATTATGCCAGCCCTTCTTGAAGGGGTCGGTAATTTAAAGAAGGATGAGTCGAGACATATCGGCTATGGCACCTTCCTTCTGCAACGATTGATTTGTGAACACCCACATCTTTTTGATTTTGTTGCTGCAAAAATGGCGGAATTAACTCCGTTAGCAATTAGGCTGAATCAGGAGGGGATCGCTGGAAGGGAGGTTAGTTCCTTCGGAGGGAATCCAGATGACATCATGAACTTTACCTTAAAACAACTTTCTGTCCGAATGGAAATTTTAGCGCGGGCCAAAGGTAAAAAAATCGAAGAGATTAATAGATATACAGATAGCGAGTTAGGAGTACTATAACGAGGTCACAAAAAAATTAATTGGTCAGCATTCACTCGATACCTATTCACAGGTAAAACATGTACACACATCGATGTCACCTGAGCTTGACAGACGCAATTGGTACGGAATCTTTTTGGACAAAACTAAGAAGAGGTGAAGATGAAAATGAAAACAACCTTATCGCAGTTTATGTTACGTACGTGTATTTACAGCGGTTCAAATTCACGGGCAATGGTTCCAAGTTTATTTGCCGGTCTTGGAGCAAAACGGGTGCTTTTACTTAGTGACCGTGGATTAGAAAAAGCAGGCGTGGTTGAAAAAGTAGCTTCCATTTTTGAGCTGACAGGTAATGGAAGCGGACCCCAATTAGTTGGAACCTATCTCGATATTGCCCAAGATGCTGAAAGCCGCTGCATTAATGATGCAGTTCGCTACGCTAAGAAAGTGGGAGCAGATGCACTGTTAGCTGTTGGCGGCGGGAGTGTTCTTGATACGGTAAAAGGTGTTAAATATGCACTCCACAAGGGCTTATCTGATATTAAAGAGGCCATTCCAGGCGGACTATTATACGAACAATTTCCGAAGGCAAATTATATGCCGATCCCGCATATTGCGATTCCGACAACAGCAGGAACGGGTTCTGAGGTTTCACCGATTTGTGTTGTTTTTAATGAAGATATCCAAATGAAGACTAATATCATCAATCCATTTATAAGCGCCGATATGGCCATTTTGGATCCCGATTTAACGGTCGGATTGCCGCCAAGGATTACCGCGTTTACTGGTTTTGATGCTTTAACCCATGCGATTGAAGCACTTGCCTCGCCAACGGCAACCGGTCTTACGGATGCCTATGCCCTGCATGCCATCCGATTAATTGAGAAAAATCTACCTGTGGCGGTGGAGGATGGTGGGAATCTTGATGCCCGGTTGGATTTGCTTCAAGCAAGCCTAATGGGGATTACCGCCTTTAGTTTTGCGTTAAATGCGATTCCGGTTCACAATTTGGCCCATGCCTATGGTGCCTTGTTCCGTATCCCGCACGGTTTGGCCAATGCCGTCTTTTTACCGGTGGTGATGGAGATGGTTCCGCAATTGTATTTGCCGAAGGTCGCAGAGTTAGCGCAGGCATTGGAAGTGGACGTGAAGGATGATACCCAGGATGTTGGCTTCGCAAAGATCGTAGAAAAGATTCGTTTACTGCAGCATAAAGTGGGTCTGCCGGCAGATTTTAAAGAGTTCAATATTACAGAAGAGGATCTTGCGATGACGATTCCAGCCGTCATGAAGGATCCAGCGGCTTTGAGCTTCCCGATGTCTAAAGAATTGATAGCTGCGATTGGGCAGAAGGTCGTGCCCGTCGGGGTAAAGTAAATAAATAGTAGGAAAGAAAGGTACTTTTTGGAGTACCTTTCTTCTTTTAAAAAATATTAACATGAACTAAGTATTTTTTTTTTTGAAACAACCATCGTATTAAGATATAATTTTCGTTAGGGTCAATCTCAAGGTTTGGGCTTGTCCTACATAATTTAATACGATTGGGAGTAGTAACATGGAAAAAGTACTTATTTTTGGTCATAAAAATCCTGACACAGATACGATTTGTTCGGCGATTGCCTATGCGGACTTAAAAAAGCAATTAGGAATGGACGTTGAACCGATCCGTCTCGGACAAATTAATGGCGAAACACAATATGCGCTTACGCAATTTAATGCTGAGATTCCTCGGTTGGTTGAAGCGGTCGCAACTGAAGTGAACTCTGTTATTTTAGTTGACCACAATGAACGCCAGCAAAGTGCCAATGATATTCATGAAGTTCGCGTACTAGAAGTAATCGACCATCACCGCATTGCCAATTTTGAGACAAGTGATCCCTTGTATTATCGCTGCGAGCCTGTTGGCTGCACGGCAACTATTTTAAATAAATTGTATAAAGAAAACGGTAAAGAGATTAAACCAGAAATAGCAGGCCTCATGTTATCGGCGATTATTTCCGACACATTATTGTTTAAATCACCAACCTGCACGCCTGAAGATGTGGCAGCAGCGCGTGAATTAGCAGAGATTGCGGGTGTTGATGCGGACAGCTATGGTTTAGAAATGTTAAAAGCCGGTGCAGATGTCCGTGATAAATCTGTAGCGGAGCTTCTAAGCCTTGATGCAAAGGGATTTGAAATGGGTGCTAGTAAAGTAGAAATTGCCCAAGTGAATGTCGTGGACACTAATGATGCACTTGCCCGTCAAGAAGAATTGGAAGCCGCCATTTCTGCAATAATCGAAGAAAAGAACTTGGATTTATTCCTATTTGTCGTTACGGATATCTTAACGAATGATTCGGTTGGGTTAGCTCTTGGCAGCAAGACCGAAGCTGTGGAAAAAGCTTATAACGTTACACTTAATAATAATAAAGCAACATTAAAGGGCGTCGTTTCTCGTAAGAAGCAAATCGTACCTGTTTTAACAGATATTTTCACAAAATAAGGAAAAAGCCGTTCACTCCTGAACGGTTTTTCTATTTCTTAAAGGGAATCGGCTTTTTTCTGGCTTTCTTCATTTTTATGATTCATTAGGAAAAAGGTCAACGGCTTTTCGGAGCCTGTCATCAACTTATAGACATAGGATGATGTCAGTTTGTAGCCATCATCAATTTTCGATGCTAAGTAATTGGTTCGTTCAAAAAGAATCGAGCGAATATGGTTTACTTGGCGAGCTAATTTGTCTAATAGCGCGTCTTGATTGTCCAACCGTTTCAAGACACTGCCTTGTAATTCCTCCTGTTTTTCCATTTTCTCCGCTGCCGTCTTTTGCAATTCCAGTTGTTCGTTCATTTGCATGGCAAGCTGCTGGTTAGCTTCCTCATTTTTCTCTAAACGATTTCTTAAATCTTTCAGCTGTGTGTCGATTTGATTCCACTGATGTACTTTTGATTCCTCTTGTTGGGAATAGCGCAATCCTAGTTCAGCGAGTGCCTGATTAAGTGCATTATTAGCTTTTTGCTGGTCACTAATTAATTCTGCAAGGAAATCTTGTCGTGAAAAAGACTGATTTGATTCATTGAGATTTTGTTCATTTTTATATACTTCGGGATGATTCCTTTTATTTATATATAATCCCATACCACATTCCACCTTCCATTTTTTTAGATGAGTTATTTTATGCTTTGAAGAACGGACATGAATGGGCTGGTCTACTACTTGTATTTATATGTTTAGAAGGTTCTTTTTTGTGATAAATGTGTAATACTTAATGAATGAGTATGCATAAATGGAGGTAAATGAACATGAACAGATGTGGTTGGGTGAATCAGGATCCCTTATATATCGATTATCATGACCATGAATGGGGGGTGCCCGTTTATGATGACAGGCTGCTATTTGAGTATGTAAATCTTGAGGGTGCACAGGCGGGCCTCAGCTGGTATACCATTTTAAAAAAACGGGAGAATTACCGGCAGGCGTTTGATCAATTTGAGGCAGAAAAAATTGCCCAGTATGATGAAGAAAAAATCGCTGAGCTTTTACATAATGAAGGCATTGTCAGGAATAAGCTGAAAGTTAATGCGGTTGTTACGAATGCCAAGGCCTATTTAAAGATTGTTGAAGAATTTGGAGCCTTCCACACCTATATATGGTCATTTGTTGACGGGAAACCGATTCAAAATCATTTCAAGGAAATGAAAGATGTTCCGGCCACAACAGGAATTAGTGATAAGATGAGTAAGGATTTAAAGAAACGCGGCTTTAAATTTGTCGGCTCGACGATTTGCTACGCGTTTATGCAGGCAACGGGAATGGTAAATGACCATATTGTCAGCTGTGATTGTTATCATAAAAGGAACAACTCACTTGGGATAAATGAGGAAAAGCTCACCACATAAGTGATGAGCTTTTTGGTTACTTTCTTGGTTTATCGAGCATGAAATCTGATGCAGGTATGGGAATGATTTTTCCGCCAATTTGGACATGAACGGTATCGTTGAAAATGGCCTTCACAATTCCCTTTAATGAAATAGTTGAATTAACAGAGATTTTCTTCGATTCACTTTGATTAGCCAAATTAATCAACACCTTTCAATTTTATCACCCATGTATTATAAAAAAATAAATTATAATAATACTTTACATTATTCGCATAAAAAATTTAAATTCCTGCTTTACCGTTTAACCTTTATGGAAAAAATGAATAAAAAATTGGTCCTGTTACACTCATTTATTTTGCAAGGGGTGTTAAACAATTGAATGAATATAACATGAACCATGGTTCAAGTATCACATGTTTTAGATGCGCTGTCAATGAAAAAGTGAACTATGGTTCAAATTATAAAATCGTGTTATGATAGCACTGAGGTGATCAAATGCCAGATCATGATGAGAAACTTGTTGGTGAATTTCCATTTGTCCCTAAACAGGAACGCGCCCAGCAAAAAAGAAATGCACTGATTGAAAGCGGATATACTTTATTTAATTCTAAAGGGTATGAACAAACAACGGCAAAGGAAATTGCTGCCCATGCAGGGGTAGCGACCGGAACATTTTATCGCTATTTTTCGGATAAACGGCAGCTTTTAATGTCACTTTTAGAGGATAAATTAGAAAAATTTCTTCCACCGGAACCAAGCTGGGTTTCGCGTGACCCAGAATCTGTATTGGCGGCATTATTAGAAGCCCATTATATCCGGCGTAATGAACTTGGACTCCAGCGCGTTCTTCCGGAGTTGATGACAAAAGATTCAGAACTTGCAGAGGTGCTTGGTGTAGCAAGGCGGAAAATCCATGCCAGAATGCATTCGGGATTAAAACAAGCAAGCGAAAGTGGATTAACTTGGCCGGATTTAGATTTAGACACGGTCACATGGGCCATCATGGTGTTAGTCGAGAATGGTCTTGATAAACAAAGCCAAAGTGGGAAAAAGGTAGATTGTCAGGAATTGGCTAGGGTGATTTGCCGGATGGTTTTTCCCCCTGCAGCGTTGGAACAGTTACGGAAAAGCGGATTTGAAAAAAAGGAATAGGTACGATCTAGGGAGGAAGTTACCGTTTGAATATCGAACCCATTTTTGATATGAAAGAACTGAAATCACTCAAAGTAAAACTTATGAAAAAATAAAACCCTATCCTAAACGAAAGAATGTGATGATCATGAAAGTTAGAGAATTTATGGTGAAAGATGTTATTTCGGTAAGTCCTGAAAGATCCATAAAAGACGTTATGGCTTTGTTTGTCGAGAAAAAAATCGGTGGTGTGCCCATTTTGAAAAAAGATGGCACGTTATTGGGAATGGTAACAGATGGAGATATTTTACGTGCGATTAAGCCGGTCGATCGCCGAATACCAGATTATTTCAGCTTTATCACATACGTCGCCAAAGAAGATATGGACAACCGCCTAAAGGAATTAGCCAATACGGAAATTAGCAAAATTGCCAAAACACACGGAATCGTAACGGTTTTTCCCGAGGATGATATGAGAACAGTTGTGGAGCTTTTGTCAAAACACCACTTTAAGAAGCTTCCAGTCGTTGATGAACAAAATCATGTGGTCGGTGTCATTAGCCGTGGTGATGTGATTCGCAATATCCAGCAAACGATTGTTCATAATATGGAATAGGTGAATGACCCATCACTTGGTCGACGTGTGATGGGGTTATTTTTGAATGAATGATACTTCTATCTGTTCATCGCCTTACGATACGGGGGTATGATATAATAATGCTAACAAGGAAGGGGTTGGATGTCTTTGGAAAACAGGAATGAAGAGGAACTGATGGATGATTCGTGCTGTTCACATGAGAGCGGTCTCAGGAAGAGTCACCATTCGGATAAAGTGAAAAGTAATCTGGTCACAAGACTTAACCGGATTGAGGGTCAAATCCGCGGCATTAAGGGCTTAATTGAAAAAGATACCTACTGTGATGATGTCATTCATCAAATATCCGCCACCCAATCGGCATTGAATAGTGTAGCCAAGATTTTGCTCGAAGGTCATTTGAAGAGCTGTGTGGTCGAGAGAATCCAGGAAGGCGATTACGAGGTTTTGGATGAGGTTCTAGTTACTATCCAAAAATTAATGAAAAAATGAAACGATTGACGACCAAGGATACGATGTTAAATAAAGTGGAGAGAGCTTACACGCTGGTAGGCTCTCTCCATTTTTATTGTGATAAAGAGTTTGTTTTTGAAATATTTGTTGTTTCCGGTACCCGGAGGAGAATTAAGCCGCCGATTATAAACAAGACAATCAGACTGAAGACGCCACTATTCGTATTGCCCGTTAACTGGGCTGTAAGGCCGACTAAAAATGGCCCTAAGATGGCCGCGAATTTATAAAAGATACTATAGAAACCAAAGAACTCATTTGCACTTTCTTTTGGTACCAGTTTTGCGAAGTAAGAGCGGCTCAGTGCCTGAATGCCGCCTTGGGAAGAGGCTACAAGCATTGCTAATATCCAGAAATCTAGAGTCGTTTTTAAAAAATAGGCATACGTACATATGACGATATAAATAAAGATTCCAACGAGCAGCATCGTTTTGCCTTTAAATTTATCGGCAAGCTTTCCATAAATAATCGCGAACGGTGCGGCCACGACCTGTGTCGCAAATAAAATAATTAATAGGTTTGTAGAGGTGATGCCTAAATCGGATCCGTATGCCGTTGACATTGTGATAATGGTATTAACTCCATCAATATAAAAGAAATAAGCTACTAAAAATAGAAACAAAGGGCGGTAAAGCCGAATCTTTTTAAAGGTTACAAAAAGCTGTTTAAAACCATTTGCGACAGGATTTGGCACACGTTCTTTATAATAGACCTGCTTGACATTTTTCAGCATTGGAATAGTGAATAAGCCCCACCAGAGGGCGGTAATGGCGAAAGCAGCCTGACTTGCGACAGTAACGGATATTGGAATAATGCTTTGCTGTGATAAAAGAATAAGGGCAATACTAAGAATGAACGGGATTGTACTTCCAATGTAGCCCATCGCAAATCCCTTCGATGATATCTGATTCATCCGCTCTTCTGAGGTTACATCAACTAGGAAGGCATCATAGAAAATGTTCGTCCCGCCAAAACCAATAACGGTAACCATATAACAGATTAAGAGAACCAGCCATTGATTGCTTGGTACCACCGCAAGTAAAAAGGTAAAGATAATTCCAAGAGCAAAGAAAAAGGTGAAGAATCGCTTTTTAAAGCCTCTGAAATCAGCAATGCTGCCTAGTATTGGGGCACAAAGTGATATTAGCAGCGTGGCAAAGGAATTGGCATAACCCCAATAAGCTGTGGAAGTAGATGCTGCAAGTCCTGCCTCGTTAGCCGCTGCTTTAAAATACAATGGAAAAACGGCCGTGGTGATCAGAATCGAATAGGCAGAGTTTGCCCAATCGTAGAACACCCAGCTCTTTTCTTGCTTTGACATCCGACTCATTCAAGTTCCCCCTTTAAAGGCTTATATGGTCAACATTTCTTCGACAACTCTTCCATCTGTGTTCCCTAGGCTGACACCGAGAAGTCTGGCGAATGTTGGGCCTTCATCAATGAGACGAATCGAAGGCAGGGTAGTTTGGTTAATTCCTTTGCCCACTGCCATTAATATCGTTCCGTAATCTTCTTTTTCCGGTGAATAACCATGGCAGGCTAAGGTATACTTTTTATCTGCGGCTGCGTCCTCACGGGAAATCGTTTTGATGTACTCCCCTTCGATGTCTTCTAAAAAATAATACCCGTGACTTGCTTCAAGCATAAAAGCACATGAGCCATCTGCGCCTTTTGCCGCGGCTTGATCCCCTGTAAGCACCTGTTCAATTCCAGAGTCAGGATCATCTAGCAATGAATCTACCAATTGTTTGACTTCTTTTATTGTTGCTGAATCTTGTTTGTCGTTAATGTAAATATATGCGGAGCCATCACAACTTTTACAATAGGCCAGCCAATTAATTACTTTCCCTTTTGCGTTTGTAGTGATGAAATTTTTTTTATGTAATAGGACATTCAGGTTAACCGCCTTATTTTCATCTAGTGCACTATGGTCCCCTAAAGCCACAACTGTGGAGTTTTCATAAATGCCAGCTTCATAGATAGCTTCTAAGATTCTACCAAGGCGCAGGTTATGACGGTGAATGGCTGCGATTGCCTCAGTTGATGAAAATCCATGTTCATGTCGCTGGGTATCTAAATCGGTAAAGTGAACCATTACTAAATTCGGTTTCTTTGTTTTAATCGTATGGACGGTTGATTCTAAAACAAAGTCATCCAATTCAGGCTGTTTCAACCCCTTGCGGATATGTCCGAAGCATTTGTTGAGCTCTAATTGAAAGCTGGGTGTCCCATTCATAAGGGAAACAAGAATTTGATTTTGCCATGGGCGGTTCGCAAAAATTTCCGGCATATTGTAGTCGATGTTGGCTTTGCCGGTAACTGGCCATAATAAAGCTGCTGTGGTTAGATTTGCTAGCTTTGCTTCATCATATAAGGTCGTCCCATGAATACAATCACGATACCAATTCCAGTCAGGTGACGGGTTGCCTGGCTGCAGAAGGGTATTATTGATTACCCCGTGCCGGTTCGGATAATTACCCGTTACAATCGTCGCATGACAGGGATAGGTGACTGAAGGGTATATCGTTTCGACTTTTTCCACATATGTGCCATTTTTCAAGATCGTTTGAAAGTGGGGTAGGTCTTTTAAAATCGGATAGTCTAATGCTGAAAGGCAATCAAAAGAAATGATGATTAAATGATTGGTAAGTCGAGTCATGGACAACCTCCAGGCAAATAGTTCTGGTTAAGATAATTGTACTATATGAAACAGGAAATGGAAGAATTGTTACAGAATATTTACAAAATCTTAGAGGTTTGCCGGAAAAAGCCGAAAACTGGATTTGCGAATGAGGTTTTTCTAGTATAATGAAATTAGCAATAATTGGAGAAAAAGAGGGGAAGACATCATGCCAAGTTTTCAAAGTTATTTTTTTGAAAAAGCAATACGGCTATCGGTAAAGAGGGCAGTACGAAAGGGTGTAAAGGGAAAAGGGATGGAGGAAAAGCGGCAAATGCTTGATGCTGCCGCAAGGAGGCTGGGCAAGCTTCCAAGGAACTGCAAGGTTACTCCACTGGAAATTGAGGGATTGTACGCAGAGTGGATTACTTCTGGCCTCGATAAGGCATTGGCGGATAAGGTTATCCTTTATTTACACGGCGGCGGTTATGCACTTTGTTCAGCCAATACTCACCGGCCGCTGGCGGCGAGTATTGGGAAGGCATCAGGTGTGAAGGTAATGTTTCCGGAGTATCGTCTTGCCCCTGAACATCCATTTCCAGCAGCAATTGAAGATGCGGTTACCTCGTATCGCTGGCTGGTGAGTCAGGGGTATGATCCGTCGAACATTATATTTGCAGGTGATTCGGCAGGTGGAGGTTTATCAATTGCGACTGCATTGGTGTTACGAGACCAGAACGAGCCGCTGCCGGCCGCGATTGTTTGTCTCTCACCATGGGTGGATTTAACCGGTAGTGGGGAAAGTTATCGGAAAAATGAAGCAGTTGATCCCTATTTAAGTTTGAAGGCGGTTAGGGAAGCTGTACGTATGTATGCCGGTAGAGAAGCTCCTGACCACCCGCTCATCTCACCTATCTTCGCTGACCTTTCAGGATTGCCGCCATTATTCATCCAGGCAGGCAACCATGAAATTTTGCAAAGTGACGCGGAAACCCTGGCAGCTCGGGCAAGGAAAGCAGGCGTCCCGGTGAGGATAAAAATATGGCAGGGAATGTGGCATGTCTGGCAAATTGGCGGGAATGCCTTACCTGAGGCAAGAAAGGCAATCAGGGAAATAGGTGATTTTGTGAGGAAAACATTTAAAAAGTGAAGGTCTAGTAGCTGACCTTCACTTGAGTAAAGTATTTTGAATGTCATTATTCATAATGGTAATGAGCCCGAGATTATTGTTGGTTTCGATGATGGAGCTCTTGTCTATTATTTGGTATCTTAATTGATCCTTCCATAGATACATGGCGGCAGGTTCATTTTCTTTTTCAAGATGGGTTATGGTGTATGAGGGGTCACAAACCCGGTATATATCATTCTTTTTTCTACTAATTGAGTTAATACCAATAACTATTTTCATCAATAACCCCCAAACCCCAGTGAAACTCATATTTTTTAAAGGGCTGCTTGTAAACTGTTGGATGGGAAGCGTTCTTCCATCTGGAAATGTGACAGTGGCTTTGACCGCCGAGGCATAATGGACGTCTCCTGATAGAATGATGCATTGTGATGGGTTCCACTTGACAATTTGTTGCAGAAAGTGCGTGAACCCTTCCCCATTGTACTTCCATGCTTCGAAATCAAACGAGGTTTGCACCTCCACCCCTATAACTTGAAACGGATAGACATAATTGTGTAAAAAGGATTCAATAAGACCCATTCCATATACAGGTGTGGCGGATACAACGATGATTGGACTCTCTGCTTTCCAGCCGCTTTGATGGAGCTTTTGAGTGATGCGTGCCCAGCACATTTTGTTAATGAGCTGTGGGCAGCCTTCTGTTTCCTTTATGGTATGGCCAAATTTTACACGCTTTGGTTCGGAAAGGTATTCCCGTTGTGTTCGGGTGTCGAGAAACACAGCTTTAGGATGGGTGGGGGCGATAAAATGCCAGGAACTGAAATTCCATAATTGCTGCAGCCACTTTTCGTGTGTTGTAGAATGACTGGTTCCTTTCCTCAGGTTTTTATAATATGCCGCCATGTTATCAATAAAATCAGCTTCAAATGAATCAGGGTCATTCCCCCAGCCTTGGAAAGCCCAATAGGCTGCTAGTCCATTTGCTGTTACATGGCTGCCTAAGGGCGTTCTGCGGACGTTCCTTTTCCAATTGCCTGTGATATTCCAATCATCGGTAATGTCATGATCATCAAAGATCATGTAGGTTGGGATATTCGCGAGCAGCCTTCGAACCCGAAAGAGGGATTCCTGAAAGGTGATGATGGCTTCCTGTTGATCGTGGAAGCGATTTTTTAAATTATTTAGTTCAGTTTTATGTTGTTTACTATACTTTTCTTCATTTGGAAAGGTGAAATGAATCAGATTTTTCTCTAGTGCATCGTCAAATGATTCAAATAAATGATGGGCTTGCGCTGCCGCCCAGAGCTCGGGATTCCAGGACAATAAATACATGGCTGCAAATTCGCCAAACTCGATTAGATGGTTATTGGCCTCGCTGGAGGTAAATTGGGCTAAGTTTTCCATGATCAATTGTCTGCCGTTGATTTGATGAAGGTTGGTCGTGAATGGTGATTGATTGAGGCGATTTTCCAATTGGTACAATGGTTCCCTTTGACCGATTAATTCTTGGCTGATAGTTGAAATGGCTAGGATAAGGGGATCGGCGACATCATCAGCGTAGATTTGATCTCCCATTAGAAAGAGGGAATCCGGTCGCTTTAAAGTAGAGTCATATTCATTGGCTAGAATTTCATCCGCTTGGGCGAGAATATCCTTACCTTCACCATGGAGTTTTCGGCAGGAACCATAGAGAATATTGCTCGGACTGTTCCCGCTTTTTATCTGAAAAGTGGGGTATTTTAGTTTTCCGTAAACGATGGACTGCGGATGATTCGGGGAAAGCAAGTGGAGGCTTTGGAAATCATTCTGCACCGAACCGTTAGTGAATTGCAGGTTATACCCAATCAACGTATCCGTTGGAAATTCCCCGATCAAGGGGACAACCTTGATTAGGTGGATAAATAGCTGTTCACCGACTCTTATTGTTTGAGGTTCACTAACAGTATTCATTAATTGATAATCAAATGTTCGGTGGCTGCTATTTTTGGAGATTTGATAAAAGGCTGCCTCAATATCGCTTTTTCTGCTAGTAGCAATCCAAATAAACACCCTTCCCGGTTCAACCCGTCGAACAATCGGCCCAGACAGAATAAAGGGAAACTCTACTAAACCCATGAACACCACCTCGCTTTTATCTCATTTCTACATTGTATTCCTTGCAAATGGTGCCTGACACCATTAATAAGCCGTGGAGCTTTTTAATGATGTAAAGGGTGGAAATGGTGTCAGGCACCGTTTATTTGTAATAATATTGCCAATATTAAACGCAGTCGCTTGTTGTTGTAGGAATTATAATGGAGTTGAGGATAGTTGTATTCCGGCCCTGTTAATTGGTAATCGCGGCTGGTTTTTTTGTACTGAGGAAGGAAGGGGAATTGGACATGAATAGTTTAATTGTTTATTGCTCATCCCATGGGACTACAGAAAAAGCGGTTGGATTATTATGTGAGAACCTTGAGGGGGGCGTTTTGTCAGTCGATTTAAAAAGGGAGAAAACGATGTTTGACCTAAAGGATTTTGATAGGGTCATCATTGGGGGCTCGATTCATGCCGGACAGATTCAAAGAAAAATAAAAAAGTTTATCCAAACCCACCATGATGAACTCTTAGAGAAGGAATTAGGCCTTTTTCTCGTTTGTATGCGCGATGGTGATACGGCCATTGAGCAGTTTAACACTGCCTATCCACAGGATCTGCGGAAGAATTCGGTTGCGATGGCACTGTTCGGTGGAGAATTCCTGGTGTCGAAAATGAACTTTTTTGAAAGACAAGTAGTAAAAAAGGTTGACGGAGTCATGAATGACCAAACCAAATTGGATATGGAAGCCATTATGGAGTTTGCTTCACGATTGAATCAGGTGAAGAGCTTTGTTTAGGTATTTCAAGTAATCCTGTGACATGATCAACGTTTCTGCTTTGGCAGGAGCGTTTTTATTTTTTAATATGGGTGGCAAATCATGCGTAACTTCCATTGTTCACCAACAATATCAAGTTTTGATTATAAATTTCATCATGTTAGCGCATAATGGAAAAGGTCTTACTTAACTACATCATGAAAGAGGATTCAAATGAATATTTGGTTTAATCGATGGTTTACGACGGTTTCGCATTATATAGATATGATTCGTGACAACGAAGACCATCGGAAATTTGTTATTTACGGAACGCATCCGAATAAAGATGCACTTTATTTACAAAATTGCGATTTCGCCTTTGTCGAGCCGGATATTTCCGGGAATGAATATATTGAATTTTGCCTTGATTTTTGCCGGATGCACAGGATTGATATTTTTATTCCTCGGAAAGAAAATGTGCTGATTTCTAAACGGTTGTCAGATTTCGAGGCATTAGGTGTGAGAGTTCTTGTTTGTCCTGATGCTGTCTTAATGGAAACAATGGACAATAAAGCCGCCGCCTACCAAACTCTTGCCAACGGGAAGCCTATCTTTTCTCTACCTGACTATTATGTGGTTAATAATTGCGCGGATTTTAAAAAGGCCTATAGATCACTTAAGGAAAAAGGGCATGAGGTTTGCTTCAAACCCGTTGTTGGCGAAGGGGCAAATGGTTTTCGTGTCATTAAGGATAAAATTGAGTCTATTCCCCAGCTTTTTCAACAGGGAATCGGCTATCGAATTCCCTATACCTATGCCTGCGAGATCTTAAGCCAACAGGAAACCTTTCCTGATTTAATGGTTTTGGAGTTTCTAGAGGGCAGGGAATATAGTATCGACTGTGTTTCTTCAGAGAAAGAATTATTTGCTGCGATTCCCCGGATGAAGGGGGATGGGCGAGTTAGGGAGCTGGTTGAAAGTCTTGAACTCATCCACTTGGCACACAGATTCCATCAGGAATATAAATTGCCATATATATTCAATATCCAGGTAAAATACAACAATGGTGTGCCAAAGCTGCTCGAAATCAATCCGCGCATGAGCGGAGGGATGCATGTCAGTTGTCTTTCCGGCATAAACCTGCCGTATCTGGCAATTAAGATTTTATTAGGTGAACAAGTAGGAAGACAGGAGCCGCAGTTTGGCATTCGCGCCAGTCATATTGAAAAAGAAATGATCCTGAAGTATGGGGATATCAGTTAATGTGGATAAAAAAAGAGCGGGTTTTCATATGATGAAAACTGCTCTTTTCCTTACTCATTATTTATAGAAAACTTTGTCGATATTATATTTTGCCTGAAGCGTATTAATAATGTAGGTTTCATAGATTTCTCTTTCCATCGGCTCATCTACCACGATTACCGCAATTTTATTGACCTCATCGCGATGGGCTTTGATTGGTGAGACTGTATCTTCAAAATGGCGCTTAACGCGGGGTCTTAATTTCCGAGCTTTACCGACAAAAAGTAAATCATCGTTGGCATTGAAAAATAAAATGATGCCGCCTTTATCACGAGGAATTCTATTGTAATCGGTAAAACCGTAGACACTGCTTAGTACGGATTCAACTGGTTCCCCTACTTGTCTTTTTTTCGTAATGACGATATCTGGATTTGGTATTTCGATTTTTATCATAAAATGAATCGCTCCTTGCTTAAAATAAACGGCTGATCCCGTTTTGCTAACAGTTCATTATAGCATAGGTTGCCAATTTGGGTTTATCTTTCTTAATTTGCCCATATTTTGCAGTTCGAAACCTGCTTTAATAGGGATAAATACTATTTTTGGCTTAAAAATGGTAGTAAATTACGTCTAAATTTTGTACACTTAAGGAAGGTATTGGAATTTTTAGGATTCAAAACAGCATCTTACGTGAATTTTATTCGCTATGGGTGTACGATGGTTGTAGCTATCTATTTATTTAGATAGTAGGAATAAATTTTAAGATAGGAAGGGTGTTAGTATGGCAATTACATTATCAAAAGGCCAAAAGGTTGATCTAACGAAAACAAATCCGGGTTTATCCAAAGTAGTTGTTGGTCTTGGTTGGGATACGAACCGTTATGATGGCGGGGCTGATTTCGATTTAGACGCAAGCATTTTTCTATTAAATGCGAGTGGAAAGTGTGCTTCTGAAAAGGATTTTGTTTTCTATAACCAGCTTGAGGGCGGAAATGGTTCCGTAGTACATACAGGTGATAACCGTACAGGTGAAGGCGACGGTGACGACGAGCAAGTAAAAGTTAATTTAACGGCTGTGCCTGCGCAAGTGGAGCGAATCTCGTTTGTGATTACGATTCATGATGCTGAGGCTCGCGGTCAGAACTTTGGACAGGTATCAAATGCCTTCTGCCGCATTGTAAACGAGGAAACAAATCAAGAAATCATTCGTTACGACCTTGGAGAGGACTTCTCCATCGAAACAGCCATCATCGTGGGCGAGCTATATCGCCACAACGGTGAATGGAAATTCTCAGCCGTCGGTTCCGGCTACCAAGGCGGCCTCGGCCGCATCGCCACAGACTTCGGCTTAAACGTAGGGTAAACCAGAAAAGCGCTAGTGCCCTGGTCAGCGGCGTATGGCCTGGAGTGCTCCAACTGAGATAAAGGAAACACGGTGAGCTTCGCTGCCCGATGTT
>NZ_AJLS01000126.1 GCF_000307875.1 Neobacillus bataviensis LMG 21833 | reverse complement strand
CGCCTCCGGCTCTTCGTGTTTCCTTTATCTCAGTTGGAGTGCTCCAGGCCATACGCCGCTGACCAGGGCGCTTGCGCTTTTCTTTAATTTGCTTCATGGGTGACCACTTCATCCTTTTCCAATTGTTTTTAGGCATGTAATCGTATGCTATACCGCAAGATAAAAGAAAAAGAATGGAGAATCCCTATGCATACGATGTGGAAAGGAAGTATCAGTTTTGGACTAGTTAACATTCCCATCAAGCTTCACACGGCGACAGAAGATAAAGACATTAAGCTCAGAACCCTGCATAACAAATGCCATGCGCCAATTAAATATGAAAAAACTTGCTCTGTCTGTGGGGAAGAGGTAAAACCGGAAGATATCGTGAAGGCTTACGAATATACAAAAGGGAAATTTGTTGTTTTAGATCAAGAGGATCTTGAAAAGCTGCGGAAGGAAAATGAAGAAAAGGCCGTAGAAATCATTGATTTTGTCAAAATTGAAGAGATAGATCCGATTTATTTTGATCGAAGCTATTATATGTCACCTAACGAAGGTGGCGGTAAAGCCTATTCGCTGTTACGCAAGGCACTCCAGGAATCACAAAAGGTTGGTCTTGCGAAAATCATCATCCGTTCAAAGGAACAGATGGCAGTTATTCGAGTGTATGAAAATACATTGGTCATGGAAACCATACATTTTCCTGATGAGGTTCGTAAAGCCGGGGATGTCCCGAATGTTCCTTCAGAGGATAAGGTAACGAAAAGAGAATTAGATACAGCGATATTATTAATCGATCAATTAACAACTGTTTTTGAGCCTGAAAAATATACTGATGAATATCGAACAGCACTTCTTGAACTTATTGAATTAAAACGCAGCGGTAAAGAAACAGTTACTGCCGCAACAAAGGAACCTGCTTCAAATGTTACCGATTTAATGGCAGCCTTGCAGGCATCGATTGATCGGACGAAACCCAAAAAAGCTGCAGCCCCAAGGAAAAAGGCTGCTTCAAAAATCAAGAAAGAAGCATGACAAGTAAAATGGGAAAAAGCCAATTCGAAATTCATCGAATCGGTTTTTCCTTTTCATTTATGTTCTTTCACATATGTTTTTATCATAATTTTAAAAAGGACAATAATTCGTAGTAAAAGGGAGGAAAGGTAATGGCTTATAATGTACTCCTGGTTGCTGATCCGGGTATAGATGATTCCTTTGCCATTATGTATGCCTTACTTAATCCGCAAATAAATATAGTCGGTATTGTCAGTGGTTATGGAAACACGCCTAAGGAGCAGTCAGTAAAGAATACCGCTTATTTGTTAACTTTAGGTAATAGAGAAGATATTCCTATTATTGCTGGTACGGCTGGTCCTTTATCAGGTGAACCTATCCAGTATTACCCGGAAATTCATGGAAAGGAAGGGTTAGGGCCACTTAAACCACCAGAGACAATCAAAAATACACATGTTTATGATATCAATAAAATCCTTGAAATTGTTAAACAATATAAAGGGAATTTGGTAATTGTTTCAGTTGGGCGATTAACAGAGTTAGCATTGATGTTTATCTTATATGGAAATAATGCCTTACTGGATGTCACAGCTTTTTATATCATGGGCGGAGCATTTTTGGTGCCTGGTAATATTACTGCTGAAGCAGAGGCCAATTTCTATGTAGACCCAATTGCCGCAAATACAGTAATGGAAAAAGCACACAATATTTATTTATATCCGCTAAATATTACAAATAAAGCCATTATTACACCGGATATCATCAATTTTCTCGGTGAAAATAGTCCAACTCCATTTAAACCATTAATAAAACCGGCCTTTGATTATTATTATAAGGCATACCAAAAAAATGTACCGGGGATTCAAGGTGCGCCACTACATGATGTAGTTCCGCTTATGGCTTTAACGAATCCTGATCTAGTTAAGTATATACCTCGCCGTGTCAGAGTTGAGGAATTTGGTACCGCAAAAGGAAAAAGTATAGCTGATTTCCGCCCTAAGCCAGATAAAGAGCCCGCAAAAAGCATTGATTACATTGGAATGGAAGCTGATATACCGAAATTTACCACCAACTTTATTGAAATATTTATGAGAGGGGATTTTGGTAAAGTGTAATACAAAATATTTTCAGTATTTCCTAGTTTTAGAAATTAGATTGACAAATGGAGGGAAATACGATAAACTAGAGTTACGCTTTAATGTTCGTTAATATTTTTACTAGTAAGTAGCCGTAACTGCACGAATATGTGGGGAATGTCTATTACCCAACCGTGTAATTACGTTTTTTTTATTATTTTTAATGTACGAGTAACTTAAAGTGAACAAATTGTTGGGGGTAAGTTTTCATGAATAACGGTAAAGTAAAATGGTTTAATGCAGAAAAAGGTTTTGGATTTATTGAAGCAGACGGCGGTCAAGACGTATTCGTTCACTTCTCAGCTATTCAATCAGAAGGATTCAAAACTTTAGAAGAAGGTCAATCTGTATCTTTTGAAATCGTTGAAGGCGCTCGTGGACCACAAGCGGCAAACGTACAGGCAGTTTAATTCCTTAACATAAAAGGGTGATGCAGACGATGAAGGCATCACCTTTTTATCTATATAATATTACTAGAATAATAAATTCAAAACTAACAAACATAGGTTCAAAAACAGTCATAACTAATTTAAAGGAGTGATCGTTTTGGCGTTTGGTAGAAAAAATGAAGAAGAAATCAAATTAGAAGAAACAAAAATTTGGGTATGTACTTCAGAAAGTTGTAAATGCTGGGTTCGTGATAATTTTAAAAGTAGTGAACTGCCGCTTTGTCCCATTTGCAAAAGTGAAATGAGTCAATCAACAAAAGAACTACAGGTTATCCATAATCACAGTAAGAATTTTATGTAATGAAAATACAGGGAGAATCTACTCTCCCTGTATTTTTTTTTATTCTTCTTGATGCTGTTGGCAATATGTAAGGACAACTGCTTCCTCGTCTTCTTCTAGGGCAAAATCAAGAATCTTCTCGCTGCCACCTTCATAAAAATAATAACTAGAAATTTTGTCACCACTTTCCTCACTTACGTAAATGACTTTTAAGCCAATTCCGTTCTCAGAATAAAGTTCATCCTCTATGTCAACATCAAGTTCAAGGAAAAATTCATAACGATCCCCTGGTAATAATCCAAATGGATCTTCCAGTTTTTCCATTTCATGGCCAGTAATATTCAAAAGTATCATCCTTTACGGTTTAATTAGACCTCCTTATTATACACATTTTCCTTATAAGAGAGTAAATACATCTGCCTATTGATATTTTGCTGAATTTGAATTATATGTGAATAATTGCACAAAGTGATTCCGACTATGGCAGATTGAGGTAAGATATAAATATAAAGGAATAGTAGGAATAAAAAGGGAGTGAAAAAAATGAAGAGAAGGACTTTTTTGAAATGGTCTGGGGCAATGGGAATTCCCGTTATTGCCGGTGGAATCGGTACAAAAATGCTTGTCGATCATAAAGAGGAAACAGAGGTAGTGATTGCACAAGAAAAGGAGAAGGTTATTTCAACCTGCAGTATTAATAATTGCGGTGGACGCTGTGTGATCAAAGCGCATGTGAAAGACGGTGTGGTTGTTAGGGTTAGTACTGATACACAGGAGAGCGGGGACTTTTCAACACCGCCATTAAGAGCCTGTGTGAGAGGACGGAACTATCGAAGTATGCTTTACCACCCTGACCGGCTAAAATATCCGATGAAACGTGTAGGTAAACGGGGAGAAGGGAAATTTAAACAAATTTCATGGGATGAAGCGATCGATATCATTGCATCCGAAGTAAAGCGGATTGGCGATCAATATGGCCCCGAGTCAAGATATGTCAACTATGCTTCAGGGCAAAGCTGGGGACTTCATGGAGGTAAAAACGCCGCAAGGAAACTTTTGGCTCTTACAGGTGGTTATTTAAATTATCACAATGATTACAGCTCCGGGGCAGGAAATGTAGCCACCCCCTATACATACGGTACAAATAACACCGGTAGCAGCTTTGATTCCCTCTTACACTCAAAATATATTATTTTGTGGGGGCAAAATCCATCAGAGATGATTTTTTCAACGCCATATCGCGACTATTTAATGCAAGCAAAGAAAAATGGCGCAAAAATTATTGTGATTGACCCTCGCTATACGGATACTGCAATTGCTTTTGCCGATGAGTGGATTCCGATCTTGCCGACAACAGATAATGCAATGATGGATGCAATGGCCAATGTGATTGTAACGGAAAACTTACATGATCAAGCATTCCTTGATCAATACTGTATTGGTTTCGATGGTGATCATATGCCTGAAGGGGTTTCAAAGGAAGAGTCGTTAAAAAGCTATTTGCTTGGTGAGGAAGATGGGGTGGAAAAAACCCCTGAATGGGCGGAAAAGATTTGTCGTGTTCCGGCAGAGAAGATTCGTGAAATTGCCCGTGACTATGCAAAAATGAAGCCAGCGGCACTCATTCAAGGCTGGGCAGCACAACGCCAGGCGTATGGGGAGCAATTCATGCGCGGGGGTGCGCAGCTTGCCTGTATGACAGGGAATGTTGGGAAGCTTGGCGGTTGGGCAGCGGGAACTGGTTATTGGAGCCGATCAGATATTGTGTATCCATTTACATTTGAAAATCCAATCAAGGCCTCCATCCCATGTTTCCTTTGGACAAAGGCAGTAGAAAAAGGTACTGAAATGACTGCGCAGGATGGTTTACAAGGAACGGATAAATTAATGACCAACATTAAATGTATTTTTAATATGGCTGGAAACATGCTGATTAATCAGCATTCAGATATTAATAAAACCGTTAAACTGCTTGAGGATGAAAGCAAAGTTGAATTTATTGTTGTCAGCGATCTCTTTATGACGCCAAGTGCTAAATTTGCGGATATTTTATTACCCGGTACAACCTTTTTTGAACGGTATGATATTGGTGTTCCGTGGTGTTTTGGTGATTATGTTGTATTTGGTGATAAGGCAATAGAGCCGCTTTTTGAATGTCGTGATGAATATGATGTGTTTGCTGAAGTGGCCGGAAAATTGGGGTTAAAGGAAAAATTCACAGAGGGAAAAACAACCCTTGATCTAGTTAAGGAAAGTGTGGAAAGAACGAAGAAAGAACTTGATTCAAGGTTCCCGACATTTGAAGAATTTCGTAATAAGGGGGTTCACCATTTTAAATTTGAAGCCCCACTTATCGGCTTCAAAGAGCAAATTGATGACCTTGAAAATCATCCATTTGAAACTCCTTCTGGAAAAATTGAATTGTTCTCAAAAGCATTATGGGATATGAATAGGCTCGATGAAATTCCCGCAATTGCGAAATATATACCTTCCTGGGAAGGGCCAGAAGACCCGTTAATAGAAAAGTTCCCATTACAGTTAATAAGCTGGCATTATAAACGAAGATGTCACTCCACCTATGATAATCAGCCATGGCTTGAGGAAGCAGCTAAGCAAGAAATGTGGATGAATCCAAAGGATGCGGAAAAACGGGGAATTATCGATGGAGATCGTGTCAGAGTCATGAATGAGCGCGGTTCTCTCTTTATCGCTGTAAAGGTAACGCCTCGTATTACTCCTGGAGTTGTTGGGATTCCCCAAGGTGCATGGTATACACCGGATAAAGCTGGATTAGATCAACGGGGATCAATAAACGTGCTAACATCGCAGCGGCCGACAGCTCTTGCGAAAGCAAATCCGCAATTAACGAACCTTGTTGAAGTAAAAAAAGCGTAGGGAGTGAGGAAGTTGGCCCAGTTAGGATTTTATATAAATCAAAGTCTTTGCACTGGCTGTAAGGCCTGTAGTGTGTCATGTAAGGATAAAAATAATCTCAATGTAGGTATAAATTTCCGCAGAGTATATACCTATGAGGAGGGCAGCTTCATCCAGCAGCCGTCCAGCGGAATTGTCCAAAACGTTAAATCATTTTACTTTTCCATTGCTTGTAATCATTGTACACATCCGAAATGTACACAAAGCTGTCCGGTAGGGGCAATAAGTAAAGATAAAGAAAATGGCGTGGTAACGATTAACCAAGAAGTTTGTCAAGGAACACAATTATGTGTGAGGGCGTGTCCATACGGGGCGCCGCAATATAATAAAAAGATATTTAAATCTGATAAATGTGATTTTTGTATCGATCTTCAAGATAAGGGCGAGGAACCGGTATGTGTTTCGACATGTCCGATGAGGGCAATTGAATTCGGCCCAATAAAAGAGCTGCGGAAAAAGTATGGAAATGTCAGCCAAATTAAAGGGATGCCAAATGCTTCGATTACACATCCAAACATAGTGATCACACCGCATAAGGATGCGGAATTATCCAGTAGTTAACAAATTTTGGAGCTGGTCATATGTCATTACTTGTTAATTGGCTTGAAAGCCTGCATGTCGATGTGAAAATTTCTAACAAATGCTCAAGAAAGAGAAATCTTCATTCTACCTGTACGTTTTGTGTGGAGGAATGTAATTTTGAAGCAATAATCATTCACCAACAAACAATTGAGATAAATTCAGAACGCTGCACTTCCTGTGGGGATTGTATGATTTCTTGCCCATTGTCAGCCATCGAAGGTATACCGGCTTCAAGGAAATTTGACAAGGGAAGGCTTATGTATATTGAGGACTACACCCCTTCTGTAAAAGAACTGTTGATTTATAGGAAAAGAGGATTATACTCAATTGCCATTGTAGAGAATGCGCTTAATCAAAGGTGGGAATCCGTTCTAAATGAAGCCAATTGTAAACTGAAAATCCTTGGTGATCAAGCAATTGTTGTCATTCAAATCGATAAGGAAGCAACCCTTTCAAGAAGAGCGTTTTTTAGCTCCTTTCAAAAAGAAGGGAAGAATATGGCAAAAAGTATGGCACCTGCTCGATGGAAGATAGAAGCTGATGAGTGGATCCTTAAAAACTATTACCCGGATTATCAATTTTTTAAAGTAAAGATTGATCAAAACAAATGTACACTTTGCCAGGCATGTTTTTCCTTTTGCTCGCAAAAAGTTTTTCGTGTATTTGACACTTTTGTACAAATTAATAATGAAAAATGCGTAAATTGTAGGGATTGTCAGGATATTTGTCCGGAACATGCCATTCAAATAATAGCGGATTTTCAAGAAAAAAGTAAACTACTTGAAAACTTTCGTAAAAAAGAATGTCGAGATTGTGGTCAGCCTTTTCATACCTTTAAGCAGGAACGGGAGAAATGTCATGTTTGTACCGGAAGGGATCCTGAATGGTTAAGTCCTTATTTATAAAGGAAAGCAAAAAACGCCAGAAATCTCTGGCGTTTTTTACATGTATTATTGAAAGAATATGTAAGGAGAAGATGAGATTCGAACTCACGCAACGGTTACCCGTCCTAACGCATTTCGAGTGCGCCCCCTTATAACCACTTGGGTACTTCTCCAAAGTCTATGGAGCGGGTGAGGGGAATCGAACCCCCGCCGTCAGCTTGGGAAGCTGAAATTCTACCATTAAACCACACCCGCAGATATGAATGAACAACAATTATTATAGCATATTAATTAATAGAGTAAAAGTGAAATGTAGTATAAGGAAGAAATGATGAATGAAAATCCTCCAATAAAAGGAAAATCATTCAAAAGCAGTCGCTGTTTGAATGATTTTGAAAGAAAATGATTGATTTTTGGAATCGGTTTCAGTATAATAAACACATGAATAATAAATCAAGGTGGTGATGACTTGTTAACTCCTGAACGTCATCGAATCATTCTTCAATTATTAAAAGATAAAAATATTGTGAAAATCCAAGAAATCATGGAGCTGACGAACAGCTCAGAATCAACGATTAGAAGGGATTTATCCCAATTAGAAGAGCAAAAGTTCTTAAAAAGGATTCACGGCGGTGCACAAAGATTGAAAGGGAAACTACAAGAGCCAAGCATGATAGAGAAATCATCCAAAAACCTTCAAGAAAAACGACTGATTGCCCAATATGCCGCAAGTTTAGTGGAAGAGGGAGATTGTATTTATCTTGATGCCGGCTCAACTATCATTGAAATGATTGAGTACTTACCTTTAAAAGATATTGTCGTGGTAACAAATGGACTCATGCATATATCGCCGTTAGTAGATAAAGGGATTTCAACCTATATTATTGGCGGGCTAACAAAGTTAAAAACAAATGCTGTAATTGGGCGAGGGGCATTAGCAAGCCTAGACCTTTACCGCTTTGATAAATGCTTTATCGGAGTAAATGGGATCCATCCGCAGTTTGGCTTCACAACTCCCGATCAAGAGGAAGCGATGGTCAAGCAAAAAGCGATTTCTTTATCCAGAGAAGCCTTTGTGTTAGCAGATAACACGAAATTTGCTGAAATTTCTTTTGCGAAAATTGCCGATATCAATGAGGCATCCATCATCACAAATGAATTAGAAGATGAAACAATGGAGCAATACTTAAATCGAACTTCAATAAAGGTAGTGACACCATGATCTATACATTAACGCTTAATCCATCTGTAGACTATATTGTCCAGCTGGAAAGCTTCCAGCTAGGAGAGTTAAATCGCACCATAAATGAAACCAAGTTTCCAGGTGGTAAAGGAATTAACGTCTCAAGGGTGTTAAATCAATTTGCTGCAAAAAGTAAAGCGCTTGGATTTGCAGGCGGTTTTACAGGAACATATGTAGAACAATTCCTACAAAAAGAACAAATTGATACAGATTTCGTTCGGGTCGAGGAAGATACCCGGATAAATATAAAACTTAAAACGGGTCAGGAGTCAGAAATCAATGCATCCGGTCCTCAAATTTCTGAACACCATTTCACAAAATTAAAAGAAAAAATTCAGCAGTTAGGTTCTGAAGATTTACTGGTAATTGCCGGAAGTATTCCCGCAACATTGCCGGAAACCACTTATGAAGACTTAGTAAAAGTTTGCCGAAAAAATGGTGCTAAATTTGTTGTCGATGCTGAAGGGGAGCTGCTTAAAAAAGTCCTTCCATACGGGCCGTTTTTAATCAAACCAAATCATCATGAGCTAGGGGAACTTTTTGAAACATCGATTTCAAGTGTAGAGGAAGCAATCCCCTTTGGTAAAAAGCTGATTGCAATGGGAGCCCAAAATGTTATTGTCTCACTTGCCGACAAGGGGGCTGTATTAATAAACAAAAATACTTCCTTCATGGCCGAGGTTCCAAAGGGAAAGGTTAAAAACTCAGTTGGTGCAGGTGATTCGATGGTGGCGGGATTTTTGGCTGTTTATGAAAAAACTAAAAATATCGAGGAAGCCTTTCGATACAGCGTTGCCTCCGGCAGTGCAACTGCATTTTCGCTTGGTCTTTGTACAAAGGAAAAAGTAGAGGAACTCCTGCCGCAGGTTCATATAAAGGAATTATTTTAAGGGAGAAAAGGCCATGAAAATTACAGAATTGTTATCGAAGAATACAATTTTACTAAATATTAAAGGCAATGAAAAAGAAAGTACAATTGATCAGCTTGTTGATGTCTTATTAAAGGCGGATAAAATTTCCGACCGCGCCGAATTCAAAGCGGCAATAGTAAAGCGTGAAGAACAAAGTACGACAGGAATTGGCGACGGGATTGCAATTCCTCATGCGAAAACGAAGGCCGTGAAGGAAGCAGCGATTGTTTTTGGGAAATCAGCTGCGGGCGTTAACTATGAATCTTTAGACGGCAAACCTTCCCACCTATTCTTTATGATTGCGGCTCCGGAGGGTGCAAATAATACCCATTTAGAAGCTTTGGCACGTCTTTCAGGATTATTGATGAAAGTAGAAGTTCGATACGAGCTTTTAATGGCGACTACTGCAGAAGAAGTTATTAAAGTAATAAATCGGTTTGACAAAGTAGAAGAGGAAACACCAGTTACAAAAAATAACGAACAGTTAGTTGTTGCGGTTACAGGTTGTCCTACAGGAATTGCTCATACGTATATGGCTGCAGATTCACTTAAAGTAAAAGCGAAAGAAATGGGTGTAGATATAAAGGTTGAAACCAACGGCTCCGGCGGTGCTAAAAATATTCTCACGAATGAAGAAATTGAAAAGGCGACAGCTGTTATTGTTGCTGCCGATATCAATGTGGAAATGGAACGTTTCAAGGGAAAACATGTCATTCAAGCCCCGGTTGCAGATGGAATTCGGCGACCTGAGAAATTGATTGACAAGGCCTTAAAGCAAGATGCTCCTGTTTATCAGGGGAATGGAGCTAAAAGTACTCAAGATACTGACCAAAAGGGTTCTCGTAAAGGCTTTTACAAACATCTGATGAATGGCGTATCAAATATGCTTCCGTTTGTTGTAGGAGGCGGAATTTTAATTGCAATCAGCTTTATGTTTGGCTATAACTCAGCAAATCCAGACGATCCATCTTATAATCCGATTGCGGCAGTCATAAAGGCCATTGGCGGTGATAATGCATTTGCATTAATCGTTCCCGTTCTTGCCGGATTTATAGCCCTCAGTATCGCCGACCGTCCTGGTTTCGCCCCAGGTATGGTAGGAGGTATGATGGCTGCAAGTGGAGGGGCTGGCTTCCTAGGCGGTTTAATCGCCGGTTTCCTAGCGGGTTACATTGTGCTTTTATTGAAAAAATTATTTGCCGGTTTGCCACGCTCGCTTGAAGGAATAAAAAGTATTTTAATATATCCTCTATTAGGGATTGCCATTACAGGATTTTTGATGCATTACGTTGTCAACAATCCGGTGGCATGGATTAACAAGGAAATTGCTGATTGGTTAACAGGTCTTGGAACGGGTAATGCGGTATTATTAGGGATTGTCCTCGGACTAATGATGTCCTTTGATATGGGTGGCCCCATTAACAAGGCGGCCTACGTGTTTGGAACAGGATTGTTAGCAAGTGGTGTGTATGGGCCAATGGCAGCGATTATGGCAGCAGGAATGGTACCGCCGCTAGCCATTGCAATTGCAACCACGGTTTTCAAAAGTAAGTTTAACAAACAAGATAAAGATGCCGGAAAAGCTTGTTATGTGATGGGACTATCATTCATAACAGAAGGTGCCATACCATTTGCCGCAGCGGATCCGCTCCGCGTCATTCCTTCTGTAATGGCTGGTTCTGCTATCGCAGGGGCCCTATCAATGGCATTCGGTATTGGCCTTCGGGCACCGCATGGCGGAATCTTTGTCGTTCCATTGGTTGAAGGCGGTGCCTTACTGTATGCTTTGGCAATCATCATTGGTTCAGTAGTTTCGGCATTATTAATCGGTTTCCTTAAGAAACCGGTAAAATCGGTATAAAACAAGACAAACAAAAGTGCTGAGAAAGTCTTCCTCAGCACTTTTGCTATGCCTCCGCTTTCGGCTTAATCGAAAAGAGAGCCACAATGGCCGCAGCAACACTAAGGCCGCTCAGTAATATAAATATCCAATGATTCGCATATTTCATTAGCACAGCTATAATCGGGGGGCCTGCTGCGACTCCGATGAATCTCATCGAATTGTAAATCGATGTAATAGTGCCCCGTTCTTTCTTCTCCACTCCCTCAGTAATTAAGGCATCCAAACATGGAAGGCCTAAACCAATTCCTACTCCGCTGATCAAAAACATGGCAATCATATACCATAGTTTAATCGAAAACCATAGTGCAGCAATGGATAATGCTGCTGCAACTATACCGCCAAAAGTTAACCATTTCATCAGCACTTTATTTTTCTTAATTACTTTTCCGCTTATAAAGGACGATAAACAAAGTGCTCCTAACGGTAATGCTAAAAATAATCCCTTTTTAACATCTTTTATACCATATTCACTTTCAAAAACCTCTGACAGATAAAATAAAATTCCAAATAGAATTAGCATCAGGGTTCCGCCAATAAAAAAGATGGCATAAAGCCAACGTCCCTTTTCGGTAAAAGTTTTTTTTACATTGACAAAAAACTCTTTAAAGGGAATTTTCTTTTCATCTGTTTTTGGACACTTGACGAGAAAAATCATCATGATAACGGATATAGCACAAAAAATCGGAAAGGAGAAAAAGGGTAAAAACCAGATAAACCCTGCAAGAAATGCACCTAAAATCGGACTTAATACTTTCCCAAAGGTATTGGATGTTTCAATAAGCCCTAAGCAGGTACTAACATCATCATCATTTTTAAACATGTCACCAACCAGAGGCATGACAATCGGTGCCGCCCCAGCGGCGCCTACTCCTTGTAAAGCCCTGCCAGCTAAAATAAGCCAATAGGCATCATCTAACTTCCATGAGGCGAATCCAGAAACCAGGCCTCCTATTCCCGCAATGATTAGGCTGGGAATAATAACCTTTTTCCTGCCGATGTGATCTGACAAATAACCGGCAACCGGAATTAAAAAAATGGCAACAATGGAATAAACGGTAATGATCATGCTGGATTGAAAGGAGGAAATCGACAATTTTTTTTCCATTGATGGCAATACAGGTATTAGCATTGAATTTCCTAACGTCATAACCAATGGAATGGAAGACAGTGAGATTATTGCCCACTTTTGCTTAGATACCTCATTGGATCGCTTTTGTCCTGCTGCAGATTGCTTCTTTTTTGCAGCACGTGGATTTTGGCTTAATTGTTCAATATGTTCCATGAATATTCTAGCCTGCCTTCATTTATTTGCTACTGTTAATATTCACTTATTTAGATTTAAAAAACAATGAAATGTAAATCCTTTTAATGGAAGTTCGAAAAGCAGGTTTGCGAAAAGTCAAAAAATAATTCCTTGACAGTGGACTGCAATGTATATTAACATGATAAAAAATAATCATAGTAAATCGTTGAGCAAGAGGAGTACACATATTTGATTCTTTCCAGGGAGTCGGGGCAGGTGGGAACCGATAAGATAAGATTTGTGGAATGGACTTGCGAGAGGCATCTTGAACCTGTAGTAGGGATGCACGGAGTTCCACCGTTAAAAGGATAGGATATCGAACGACATTGTTTCTGTATCCGAAAGAGGAAGCAGATTTTTTCTGTTTCAAATTTGAGGTGGCACCACGGTCAACAGAATCGTCCTCTATATGCGCAAATTATTTGCGCATATAGAGGACGATTTTTTTTTTTTACTTTGAGAGGAGCTAGGACATGAAAACAGTAGATGGTTTTTTTATCCGGGAAATAAAAGGTGATACATTAACGCCAATCTCTATTTTGCAAAAGATAAGTGGAAGCAAAAAATTCTTATTGGAAAGTTCCCATAAATACAATGACTCCGGGCGCTATTCGTTTATCGGGGCAGACCCGGCCTTTGAACTAATTTCGAAGGGAGGTCGTAACGAAATTGTCAATCGGGATGGTAAGAAAAGGGTATTTACGGGCAACCCATTGGAAGTGTTAAAGGAGCTTTTACCGCCAAGAGATTTTGAGGAGCATGCCTTTCCCTTTGTAGGCGGTGCTGTAGGGTATGTTGGATATGACATTATCAGATCCTACGAAATCATTGGTGAGGAATATTCAAACGGGTTAGACATGCCAGATGTACACTTAATGTTTTATGAGGAAGTCATCGTATTTGATCATCTAGAAGAGAAAATCATGCTTTGCGGGCTTCCGCTTACAGAAACAACTACGGAAGAAGTGATTGAAAACCGTTTAAAGAAAAGGATAGAGGAGTTAAAACAGCCGATTTATTATCGTGATGAGGAGCCCTTTCATTTCTCCGGTTTTTATTCGGATACGGAAAAGGAAACTTTTATTAAACAGGTTGAAATCGCAAAGGAACATATTTTAGCTGGGGATATATTTCAGGTGGTGCTATCAAGACGGATGAAGTCATCGTTTCAAGGAACACCCTTATCCCTGTATCGAAAACACCGCAGTCATAATCCAACACCTTATATGTTTTATATTGATTTTGATGACTATACCGTTATCGGTTCCTCCCCGGAAAGCTTAATAAAGACAAAAGGGAAAATGGTTATTTCAAATCCTATTGCCGGAACGAAGCGGAGAGGGGAGTCTAGACTTGAGGATCTGCAGATTGAACATGAATTAGTAACCGATGAAAAGGAGCTGGCTGAGCATCGAATGCTTGTTGATCTTGGCAGGAATGATCTTGGAAAGGTTTGTGAATTCGGGACGGTTCAAATTGAAAAGTATATGGTGGTGGAAAAATTCCGACATGTCATGCATCTAGTGTCAGAGGTAAGCGGTGAGCTTCTGCCGGAAAAGACAGCCATTGATGCCCTTGCCGCATGCCTTCCGGCAGGAACGGTTTCAGGTGCACCAAAGGTAAGGGCGATGGAAATCATCAACACCCTGGAAAAATCAAAACGGGGTCTCTATTCAGGAGCCATTGGGTATGTATCGGCAAGCGGAAATATCGATTTTGCCCTTGCGATTCGAACGATGATCATAAAAGATGGAACAGCTAGTATCCAAGCGGGTGCAGGCATTGTCTATGATTCGAATCCGGAGTCAGAGTATGAGGAAACTGTAAATAAGTTAAAAACCTTTTTGGAGGGTGAGCAATGATCTTACTGATCGATAATTTCGATTCGTTTACATTTAATCTTTATCAGTATTTAGGTGAATTAGGAGAAAAAACTGCTGTATATCGAAATAATCAACTTTCCATCGAACAAATCAGAGATATGAATCCAAAAGCCATTATTCTATCACCTGGTCCCGGACGACCTGAAGCTGCAGGTATTTGTATAGAAGTGATTCAAACATTCTACCGGGAAATTCCGATTTTGGGTATATGTCTCGGTCATCAGGCTATCGGTGCCGCATTCGGAAGTGTAATAGGCAGGGCCCATTCCATTAAGCACGGGAAATCATCTTCCATTACACATGACAGCAGTGGGATTTTTGCTAACCTAGAATCGCCTGTTGAGGTAATGCGCTATCATTCCTTATCCATTGATAAAAGCCATATTGCTGAGCAATTAAAGGTTATCGCCATTTCAAGTGATGATAATGAAGTAATGGCAATCAAACACCAGCAATTTCCTGTCTACGGTCTGCAATTTCATCCTGAATCAATTGGAACGCCATTAGGAAAAGCAATGATTGCTAACTTTTTACTTGAAATAGAAGGGAAGAAGACAAATGAAGAATTATTTACTCCAATTAGCTGACAAACAATCATTTTCGGAAAATCAAATGAAAGAAGCCTTCAATTTTATCTTGGGTGAAGAAGTTTCTGAATCGGAAATTGGTGCCTTTTTAATGGGTTTAAAATCAAAAGGTGAAACCGTCGAGGAGATTGCTGGGATTGTGAAGGCATTGAAGGATCATACGCTGACATTTAACCGGAAATTCCCGAATGTTCTTGATAATTGCGGGACGGGGGGAGACGGATCGTCGAGTTTTAATGTCAGTACCACTTCTGCCTTTGTTATTGCTGCGGCTGGTATCCCTGTTGCAAAGCACGGGAATCGGAGTATATCAAGTAAAACAGGGAGCGCTGACGTACTAGAGCACCTTGGGGTAAATTTAAATTTATCGGCAGAACAAACAGAGGAAATTCTTGAGGAAATCGGTGTGGCCTTTTTATTCGCTCCACATGTACATCCAAAATTAAAAAAAGTGATGACAGTAAGGAAGCAATTAAAAATTCCGACTATCTTTAATTTTATCGGCCCTTTAACAAACCCCATTGATTTGGACTATCAATTGCTTGGTGTTTACCGAAGGGATTTATTGAATGTATTTGCGGAAGTACTGCAGAAGCTTGGCCGCAAACGGGCTGTGGTCATTAATGGTGCGGGGTATATGGACGAAGCCTCCCTTCAAGGGGAAAACCACTTTTCCCTTATGGAGGATGGATGTATTACCAATCATTCCTTTTTCCCCGAAGAAATGAATCTTACTCGATATGACAACAGTTGTATAAAAGGTGGGGATTCAAAAGAAAATGCTGAGATCCTAGTCAAAGTTTTAAAAGGGGAAAAAGGAGCCCATCTGGATACTGTTTTACTTAATGCCGGTATCGGAATTTTTACCGCTGGGAAAGCAGAAACGATGAAAGAAGGAATAAAATTTGCAAAAGAGATGATTGACACGGGTGCGGCATATGAAAAACTTACCGTGCTCATTGATAAATCACGAGCAAGCAGGAGAGAGGCGATTTAAATGGTGACAATTCTTGACCAAATCATTGAACAGAAGAAGAAAGAGGTGCCTCTTCTTCAAGAAAGTATACACAGGATTCCGCAAACAGAATTCCCAAAAAGATCCTTTATTCAGAAATTGCAAGAAGCGAATCAATTGTCGATTATCGCTGAATTTAAACGAGCATCGCCTTCAAAGGGAATCATCAATAACGGAATTGAACCAGCCCGACAGGTAGCAATTTATGAAGAATCCGGTGCATCCGCCATTTCTGTGTTAACAGATCAACGTTTTTTTAAAGGTTCATTTTCCGATTTGCAGAGAGTACGTGAAACGGTGGATCTGCCTATTCTCTGTAAAGACTTTATCATCGATCCGTTGCAAATTGATATGGCAGCCGCTAATGGTGCCGATCTGATTTTGTTAATTGCAGCCGCATTAGATGAAACCCGATTAAACGAGTTATTTCAATATGCCAGATCGAAAGACTTGGAGGTTTTGGTAGAAGTCCATAATCAGGAAGAACTAGAAAAGGCACTTAACACAAATGCCAGGCTAATTGGGGTAAATAATCGGGATTTAAAAACCTTCAATGTTTCACTTGAAGTGACTGAAGCATTGGCCAGAGCAGTAAAAAAATCCGGTGCTTACCTAATTAGCGAGAGCGGTATTCATCACCAAGAGGATGCGGAGCGGGTTAGAAATGCCGGCGCGAATGGAATTTTAGTAGGGGAAGCGTTAATGACAAGTAGTGATGTCAAAAAAGCCTTCCTAGACCTGCGTCTGCCACTTCGGCAGGTGATAAATGAATGAATGTGAAAATTTGCGGAATAACCGATGTCGAAACAGCACTTGCGACAGCCGGATATGGGGCGGATGCCATTGGTTTTGTATTTGCTGAAAGTAAGCGGAGGGTTTCGATAGAAAAAGCAAAAGAAATTGTTGCGTCTTTACCAATTGATGTATGTAAGGTTGGTGTTTTTGTAAATGAAACAAGGGAAGAGATCGAAAGAATTACCTCAGTCGTCGGTTTAACACATATCCAATTACATGGCGACGAACCCGCTTCATTCTGCGAATCGCTTTCATTACCTGTAATTAAATCAATAAGCTTTCAGGGGAATGATGGTCTGGCAGAAAGTGTTCAATTTCCGGGGGAGTATATACTGCTCGATAGCCCAAAAGAAAAATATCGGGGTGGAAATGGTACTGCGTTTGAATGGAATGAAGTAAATACTGCCCTTTTAAGTGAGAAAAAGGTTATTCTAGCAGGTGGTTTACATGTAAACAATGTGGAGCAGGCGATCAACATCATTAAACCGGATATGGTGGATGTAAGCTCCGGTGTTGAATCCGAGGGAGTAAAGGATCTAGTAAAGATAAAAGAATTTATTGAAAAGGTAAAAAAACTAGGGGGGAACGAAAATGAGCACTTATACATTACCAAATGAGAAAGGAAATTTCGGTATTTTTGGAGGAAGATTTGTACCGGAAACCTTAATGAAGGCCGTTATTGAACTAAATGAAGCATATGAAACAGCAAAAAAAGACCCTGCCTTTCAAGCGGAGATTGCCCAATTATTAAAAGAGTATGTGGGGAGAGAGACTCCATTATATTTTGCAGAAAATCTTACTAAACATGCAGGCGGCGCAAATATTTTTCTTAAAAGAGAAGATTTGAACCATACGGGTGCGCATAAAATCAATAATGCTATTGGTCAGGCATTACTTGCGGTTAGAATGGGAAAACGAAGGATTGTGGCTGAAACCGGTGCCGGTCAGCATGGTGTGGCGACGGCAACTGTTTGTGCATTGTTAAATCTAGATTGTATTATTTTTATGGGTGAAGAGGATATAAAAAGACAGGCATTGAACGTCTTTCGCATGGAATTGCTGGGTGCAAAGGTGGTTGGGGTTACCTCAGGGAGCGCCACATTAAAGGATGCCGTTAACGAAGCATTAAGATACTGGGTAGCCAATGTGGATGATACTCACTATCTGTTAGGTTCTGTCATGGGTCCACATCCATTTCCCGTCATGGTCAGGGACTTTCAAAGTGTAATTGGTAAAGAAACAAAGGAACAATTCCTAAAGCGGGAAGGCTGCCTCCCTGATGCAGTTGTTGCCTGTATTGGTGGTGGAAGTAACGCGATGGGGATGTTTTATCCGTTTATTGAGGATAAGTCAGTCCGTTTATATGGGGTTGAAGCCGCTGGCGCCGGTGTTGAAACCGATTTTCATGCCGCTTCATTAACCAAAGGCAGACCAGGTGTTTTACATGGTGCCTTAATGTATTTATTGCAAACCGATGATGGTCAAATTCAAGAAGCTCATTCCATATCTGCCGGCCTCGATTATCCCGGCGTAGGACCGGAACACAGCCATCTAAAGGATAGCGGAAGGGCAAGCTATTATTCTATTACAGATCAAGAAGCCTTGGATGCCTTTCAACTTTTATCAAAGCTTGAGGGAATTATTCCTGCACTTGAAAGTGCCCATGCCGTTGCCTTTTGCGTTAAGCTTGCCGCCGAAATGAACGATACACAAAACATCGTTATTTGCTTATCGGGTCGTGGCGATAAAGATGTAGATACTGTGAAATCCAGGCTAGAAGGGGGAAATGAACATGAATCGAATTGAACAAACATTTTCAATATTGCAAAGCAATAACAAAAAGGCGTTCATTCCTTACATATTGGCAGGGGATGGAGGGCTAAATAGTTTAGTAGACAGATTATCAATACTTGAACGATTCGGTGCAAGCGCAATCGAGGTTGGAGTACCTTTTTCTGATCCAGTTGCAGATGGGCCAACCATACAACAAGCGGGATTAAGAGCACTTCAAAACGGTACGACATTAAAGGGGATTATTGCAGAATTAGAAAAAGCGAGAGAAATCATTTCTATCCCTATTCTCCTTATGACCTATTTAAATCCAATTTACTCTTACGGAATCGATAAATTTGTTCACGATATCCGAAGTGCAGGGGTAGATGGGTGTATTATTCCCGATCTCCCCATTGAGGAAGAAGAGATCATTACACCCCAGCTTGAGGAGGCACAAATTGAATTAATTCGTTTAGTTACCCTTACAACACCCCTTGAGCGAGTAAAAACAATCTCAAGTAAGGGCAGAGGATTTTTATATACTGTTACAGTTAAAGGGATTACAGGGGTAAGAAATGAATATGACGCTAAATTACAGCAATTTCTTAAAACGGTAAAAGAGATAAGCCCTATTCCGGTAATGGCCGGATTTGGGATATCAACAAAAGAACAAATGGCGGAATTAACAGAATACTGTGATGGAGTTATTGTTGGCAGCAAAATAGTTGATTTATTTGCACAGAATGGTCTAAGCGAAATGGAAGAATTAATGTCTAGTTTCAAACAGGAAACAAAATTAGTTTAAGGGTAAAAAAGTCTACTTCATCACGAAGTAGACTTTTTTCCTCTTACGTGTCATTTGTTACAGCAGGATGGGTCTAGTTTTACTATAATTTGGTTTGATATATACCGAAAAACTATAATGGTAAATAAGGATGAGGGATTATGATGATTTATGAACCAATCCTATCTATTATGGCTACACTTGAAGGGTTTGGAGGAATTTCCTATCAACTAAGAGTGGATTTTGAAAAAAACACGTTTGCTTCCTTGGAATGGAGAAATAAAGAAGTTTGTCAGCCATTTTCAGATCTCCGAATAGTTAAACCTGGCAATTTGGAGGAGTTTAAAAGGGAAGTTTACACACTAAATATTTGGAATTGGAAGTCATTTTATTGCAAAAAGGATGGGATTATTCTGGAAGGGAAGTACTGGTCTGTAAAAGTGAAAACGAAGGGGAAGGTTTATGGTAGCGAAGGAACTGAATGTTTTCCTGCTAATTGGGGTCAGTTTTGCAGTGCGGTGGAAAAGTTAACGGGAACCCCGTTTCGATAAAAGGAAAGAGTGTTAAATGCTGACATAGGTCGACAATTTCTTGATAAGAACGGTTATCTCCTTTATAATATGTGTATACTTGCTTTATGAAAAAGAACTTGAAAATTCTTAGTCTTTGTTTTCATACCTTTGCATGAAACTTCCAGTTGTGGAAGTTTTGTTTGTTTTTATAGATATTTTTTACACATGCAATAAGATTATTTTTTCTAGGGGCGTTGTGTTATGAAGGATTTAACCGTGGAAGAGCTTTTTAATTTGAAAGAACCAAAGATCATCGATATCCGCTCACCAATTGAATTTAAGGAAGGCGCTATTCCAGGAGCGATCAATGTTCCTTTATTTTCCGATGAAGAACGTCAAGAAGTCGGAACCATTTACAAACACGAAGGGCAGGCAGCAGCAAAGTGGAGAGCAATGGAATTTGTTTCACCGAAAATCCCTATGCTTCTTAAAACGATAAAATCCCATCATACCGAGGGAGAATTAGTGATCCATTGTTGGCGCGGCGGGATGCGCAGTAAAGCGGTAGTGACTTTTTTAGAATTTGCCGGAATTTATGCATGGCGGTTACTTGGCGGTTATAAGGCATATCGTCATCATATTCTTGAAAAAGTCCCCACCATCATTCCTAATCAGGCGGTTGTTCTTCATGGGATGACAGGTGTTGGCAAAACAGAGGTGTTGAAGGTTTTGGAAAGGAAAGGCTATCCAATCCTTGACCTTGAAGACATGGCAGGTCATCGTGGGTCTATTTTCGGTACAATTGGTCTTGGGGAGGGCCATAATCAAAAAACATTTGATTCCCTTTTATTTAAGGGACTTCAGAAAATCCAGGGCAGCGATTATTTTCTTGTGGAAGCAGAAAGCAAACGAATTGGCAAAGCCGTTCAGCCAGAAAAATTGATGGATGTTAAATTTAAAGGGATTAACATTTATATCCATTCATCTCTTGAACAAAGAGTTACGCAGCTTGTTTCTGAATATGTGATGCCATATGAACGGGAGCCTTGGTATTTCGAACAAATCTCATTGGGTATTGAAAAGGTATTAAAACGTGTGAAAGATATAGAAATAAGAAAAAAACTCATGGAATCTTTGCATGAAAAGAATTATCGAGAAATGATCATGATATTACTCGAACACTATTATGACCCGCGCTATGACCATGCAAGACAAGAGTATGAAGGAGAATTCTTTGACATATTTGCTGAAGATCCAATGGACGCCGCGATCCAAATTGCAGGTAAACTGAATGAGTTTTTATTTCAGCCCATTTTAACGGAAAATAAATAGAAATAAGATTCAAGGGATGTCATTAGGGTAAATAACCTAAATGGCATCTTTTTTTGATTTATATCAATTTCTGGTTCGTTTTATTGTGAAATGATAATAGTAATAAAGATGGTTTACAGAAACATATGGTTTAAGGGGGTTCGATGAATGGAAAGAAGAGATTTAGAAAAAGGAGCCTTTCTAAATAATTTTTCAGGTCCTAATCTTGGCTATTTGATCGATCAATTTGAAAGGTATATAAAGGAACCGCTTTCAGTTGAAGTAGATATGAGAGAACTTTTTGAACAAATGAATGAGGAAGACTTTTCTGCTTTTGCGAAAACAATACCAAAATCGGTTTCGGGTTTGGATCGAACGATTTCAGCTTCTGAACTAACTCAGCAGAGAAAAATAATAGCAGCTGTAAAACTTGCTGATAATATTCGGACCTATGGGCACCTTGCTGCCAATATTTATCCGTTAGGAAATCATAAACCAGATCAAACACATTTTGAACTTGGAAATTATGGGCTAAGTGAGGAGGATTTAAACACCTTACCAGCGGAAATTCTTTGTTCATATTGTGATTTGGCAACGGCCTTAGATGCGTATCGATTTTTGAAGGATGTTTACACGAAATCCATCGCCTATGAGTTTGACCATGTTCATGCCGTAGAAGAGAAAAATTGGCTGATTGAAAAAATCGAAGCAGGTAGAAATAGTCCTTTTATTTCCGAAAACAAAAGGCTAAAAACATTAAAACGGCTGTATGAAGTAGAAGAGTTTGAGAGGTTTCTTCATAAAACGTTTGTCGGTCAAAAGCGTTTTTCCATTGAAGGACTTGACGTGATGGTACCAATCATTGATGAAATTATTTCGGATGCCATTAAAAACGGCGCTGAATACCTAAATATTGGCATGGCACATCGGGGAAGATTAAATGTGCTTGCACATGTGCTTGGAAAGCCATATGAAATGATATTTGCGGAGTTTCAGCACGCACCTAATAAAGAACTCGTGCCCTCAGAAGGTTCAATTGGAATCAATTTTGGCTGGACAGGGGATGTCAAATATCATCTCGGTTTAAATAGACAGCTTCCAGTTGAAAATTCAGTTAAAGCCAAAGTGTCTCTAGCGAACAATCCGAGCCATCTTGAATATGTTGGGGCTGTTGTTGAAGGTTTTACAAGGGCTGCACAAGACGATAGAAATAAACCAGGTTACCCAAATGAAAATAGTAAAGCAGCGCTTGCCATCTTAATTCATGGTGATGCAGCATTTCCAGGCGAAGGAATTGTAGCGGAAACATTAAATTTAAGCCGCTTAAAAGGATACAGAACCAGTGGCACTATTCACATTATCGCAAATAATACGATAGGATTTACAACGGAATCAGAGGATTCCAGATCCACTCGTTATGCTAGTGATTTGGCGAAAGGATTCGAAATTCCGATTATTCATGTTAATGCAGATGATCCGGATGCCTGCATGAAAGCAGCCTTTTTAGCAGCAGAATATCGCGCCGTTTTTCAAAAGGATTTCCTCATTGATTTAGTGGGATACCGTAGATATGGTCATAATGAGATGGATGAGCCGATGACGACAAGCCCGCAAATGTATACAATCATTCAGGGTCACCCAACCGTTAAAGAGATTTATACGAAAAGTTTAAAAAATGAAGGAATAATTACCGAAAGTGATGCAGCGGGAATGGAAAATGAAATTAAGGAAAAACTGGATGCTGCTTTCCGGAAAGTTTCACTTATCTCGAAGGATGGTGAAGTAAAGGTACCTGAACCTCCTGTTTTTATAAAAGAAGAGGCATCGATTATCACGAATGTCCCTTTAGAAAAGCTTCAAAAAATAAATAATGAACTACTTGCATGGCCAAAAGATTTTAACGTGTTTAACAAACTAGAAAAAATCTTAAATAGACGTGCCGAAGCGCTGAATGAAAATGGAAAAGTGGATTGGGCATTAGCGGAGGCTCTTGCATTTGCAACTATTTTAGCGGATGGAACGCCGATAAGATTATCGGGGCAAGACTCGGAGCGGGGTACTTTTGCCCAACGTAACTTGGTGCTTCATGACAGCAAAACCGGAGCGGCATTTTTACCCCTCCACCTCTTGTCCGATGGAAATGCTTCCTTTGCCGTTTATAACAGCCCATTAACAGAAGCAGCGGTAGTTGGTTTTGAATATGGGTATACAATATTTTCTCCCGAAACACTCGTTATTTGGGAGGCGCAATACGGTGACTTTGCAAATGCTGCGCAGGTCATTTTTGATCAGTTTATCGCAGCGGGCATGGCAAAATGGGGGCAAAAATCTGGGCTCGTCTTATTGCTGCCACATGGGTATGAAGGCCAAGGGCCGGAACATTCAAGTGGAAGGCTGGAGAGATTTCTACAATCAGCAGCGGAAAAAAACTGGACGATTGCCAATCTATCAAGTGCGGCACAATATTTTCATATTTTAAGGCGTCAGGCGGCAATGCTGACGAAAAAGGAAGTACGGCCACTTATTATCATGGCACCAAAAAGCCTGTTAAGAAATCCATTGGTATCCTCGTCGGGGCTTGAACTAAGTGAAGGAGAATTTAAACCTGTTTTGGAGCAATTCACTTCCGCTAGGGATCATAAAAAGATAGCGCGT
The DNA here is from genome assembly GCF_000307875.1 of Neobacillus bataviensis LMG 21833. Taxonomy (GTDB): domain Bacteria; phylum Bacillota; class Bacilli; order Bacillales; family Cytobacillaceae; genus Neobacillus; species Neobacillus bataviensis. The sequence goes on along the minus strand of NZ_AJLS01000126.1, from coordinate 82,576 downwards.
GTTGTCCTTTGTTCAGGAAAAGTCGCAATCGATATTGCTGAGCAATTAAAAGAAGAGAGTCAATATGATTGGCTTCAAGTGTTAAGGCTGGAGGAAATCTACCCATTTCCAACAACCATTCTAGAAGAAATATTTGGACGATACAAAAATCTAAAGGAAATTTTCTGGGTTCAGGAGGAGCCGAAAAATATGGGTGCCTGGAATTTTGTAGAACCCCGAATCAATGGAATTGCCCCAAATGGAATAAGGGTGGAATTTGCGGGGCGCCGCCGCCGCTCCAGTCCTGCTGAAGGTGAGCCAAATGTTCATAAACTCGGTCAATCAAAAATTCTTCATGCAGCACTTTCACGGAATGAACAAGGAGGCGTAAATAATGGCTGAAATAAAAGTACCGGAATTAGCAGAATCGATTTCAGAGGGAACAATTGCTAAATGGCTGAAAAATGTTGGGGATCACGTTGAACAGGGAGAGTACCTTGTCGAATTAGAAACTGATAAGGTGAATATCGAGATCATTTCCGATTATTCCGGTAAAATCACCGAGCAGAAGTTTTCAGAAGGTGATAGTGTAAGGGTGGGTGAAACGATTGCCGTTGTTGATGAAAGTGGCGAAAGTTTCGCACCAGCAGTAGAAAATAAACCAGCAGAACCAATGGCCGAACCAACAAAATTGGAACCGATTGTGCCTATTGCGGATTCCAAAGAAACTGCAAACAGTCAAAAGGCAGATCAAAGCACTAGCCAAAGACCTATCGCCTCTCCGGCCGCTCGCAAGCTAGCAAGAGAAAAAGGGGTAAACCTAAATGAAATACCTGCAATGGATCCACTAGGAAGGATTCGAAAGCAGGATGTAACTTCTTTTCAGCAAGAGAATAAAAATAACCAACCAAACAAAGAAGCAGTTCCTAAGGTTCAAGACGAGTCTAAACCAATTATTTATGAGCGGATGTCAAGACGCCGGCAAACGATTGCTAAGCGCCTTGTCGAGGTTCAGCAAACAGCAGCAATGCTTACAACCTTTAATGAAATTGATTTGACCGCTGTGATGGATCTTAGAAAACGGAGAAAGGATACATTCTTCGAGGAACATGATGTCAGGCTTGGATTTATGTCATTTTTTACAAAAGCAGCTGTTGCAGCATTAAAGAAATTTCCCTATATAAATGCTGAAATTCAAGGTGATAATCTGCTGATAAAAAAATTCTACGATATTGGTATTGCTGTTGCCGCAGCAGAAGGACTGGTAGTTCCCGTTGTAAGAGACGCCGATCGTAAAACGTTTGCAGAAATTGAGCTGGATATCATGCAGCTTGCTGAAAAGGCAAAAACGAATAAATTAGCATTAAAGGACTTACAGGGGGGAACCTTTACCATCACAAATGGGGGAGTGTTCGGGTCTTTACTGTCGACACCGATCCTAAATGGCCCGCAAGTTGCCATCCTTGGGATGCATAAAATTCAACTCAGACCAGTAGCGATGGATAAGGAAAGAATGGAAAACAGGCCAATGATGTATGTTGCTCTTTCTTATGACCACCGGATTGTCGATGGAAAAGAAGCAGTTAGCTTTTTAAGCAAAATAAAAGAATTGCTTGAGGATCCAGAAAATTTACTATTGGAAGGATAATATGAGAAAAACCGCTGAACTAATTCTCAGCGGTTTTTAGCTTTTAATTGCGATTCTTAAAGGGTCTTAATCCACGACGTTGAATTTCATCTTTTAAAATTTTGATCCATTCCTTTTCCTTTCCAGACTTTAATGCATCCCGATACGAAACAACCAACTGCTCGTTACTCATAATTTTCAATTTGAGAATGCCCTCCTTGGAAAAATGGATTGAATATTCAGTTTTTACTATTGTAATGGTTTTCTAAGCTTTTGAGAACCCCTATTTTACAAATGTAAAAAAAGGTTCACAAAAGCTGAATAAAGTTGTATTCAAAAAATATTGAATATTCACTCAGATGTGGTAACATATTTTTGTAAGCGTTCTTTTATTTCGTTTGTAATGTTAGGGGGATGAAGGATGTCATCATTATTAAATATTACCATTGGAAAACTAGTAGAAGAAAAAGCAGCGTTACACCCGGAACATCCTGCAGTGGTTTATTCCGATCGGAACTTAAGATGGACGTATCGTGAATTTGATGATATTTGTCGCCGTGCTGCAAAGGGTTTTATGAAGCTCGGAATTGACAAAGGAGAACAGCTTGCTGCTTGGTCTACTAACACCCCTGAATGGCTCGTAACCCAATTTGCTACCGGTAAAATGGGTGCTGTTCTTGTCACAGTTAACACGAACTATCGGACTGCTGAACTTGAATACCTCTTAAAACAATCAGATACAACCACAATTGTTTTAATGGATACTTTGAAGGATACATCTTATATTGATATGATTTATGAAATTGTCCCCGAATTGAAAATCTCAGAACCTGGCAGGCTAAAAAGTAGTCTATTGCCGTTTCTTAAAAATGTCATTGTCTTAGGTGAAAAAAGGTATCCTGGAACATTTTCCTGGGAAGACATCATCAAGCTTGGAGAAACCATTTCAGATTCGGAATTAAATAGGCGAATGGATTCTCTTGAACCGGATGATGTCATTAATATGCAGTATACTTCAGGAACCACGGGGTTCCCAAAAGGAGTCATGCTCACCCATAACAATATTGTCAATAATGGCTTTAATATTGCAGGTTGTATGAAGCTTACCGTGGCTGATAGGCTTTGTATCCCTGTGCCGTTTTTTCATTGCTTTGGATGTGTCCTTGGAACGATGGCAAGCGTTTCAGTCGGCGCGACAATGGTTCCAGTACAGGAATTCAGCCCAAAAAGAGTATTACAAACGGTTCAAGATGAAAAGTGTACAGGGCTTCATGGTGTTCCAACCATGTTTATTGCCGAATTAAATGACCCCGATTTTGACAAATTTGACCTTTCAACGTTACGAACAGGTATTATGGCAGGATCCAACTGCCCTATCGAGGTCATGAAGGCTGTCATCGAAAAAATGGGAGCAACAGAAATCACAATCGCATATGGTCAAACAGAATCATCACCGGTGATCATGCAAACGAGAACCAATGATCCAATTGAGTTGCGGGTAGAAACAGTAGGAAAAGCATTGCCGAACGTGGAAGTGAAAATTGTTGAACCGGGAACGGATAGAGAAGTCGGATACGGTGTTCAGGGCGAACTTTGCACACGAGGATACCATGTTATGAAAGGGTATTATAAAAATATTACGGCCACAAATGAAGCGATTGATGCAGAAGGGTGGCTGCATACAGGCGATTTAGCAGTGATGGATGAAAACGGTTATTGTAAAATAACAGGGCGGTTAAAAGATATGATCATTCGCGGTGGCGAAAATATTTATCCTCGAGAAATCGAAGAATTTTTATATTCTCATCCAAAGGTTCTTGATATCCAGGTAATTGGGATTCCAGACGAAGTATATGGGGAGGAAGTAATGGCATGGATTATTTTAAAAGAGGGAGAAACCGCTACTGCTGAAGAGCTAAAAGAATTTTGCTTGGGGAGGATTTCCAAGCACAAAATTCCCCGTTACATTAAATTTACGGATGCCTATCCAATGACGGCATCAGGAAAAATTCAAAAGTTCCGTCTTAGAGAAAAAGCGATTGAGATGGTAAAAAATTAATAGTTGTCCCAAGAAAAGAGGATGGATATTGTTGCACAACACTTGCCCGATTGATTATACTAGAACATGGACAATACTGAAAGGAACGGTGGCAGCAATGATTCATTTAACATGGCGGGATCGTGAAACAGTAAAAAAAGTAAAATGCGTTCATACAGATGCCAAAAAATATCTTGTAAATAACGCCCTAACTGCCGGTACTATTTATGATGTAAAAAACGAAACAGAAGAGTTTTATTACATAATTGATAATACAGGAAAAGTCGGCGGATTTTACAAGGAATATTTTCAGGATATTTAATGCTTTAAGGGTCAGATTCCTATTAGGAATCTGACCCTTTTAATCGTCTTAACAATTACCTAGCATCAGGGAACACTCTTCTGATGGTATCCGAAAACTGATTGAAGAAACCTGAGATTGGTTTTCCATTTCGGATATCGCCAGCATAATTATTCATTCGATCATAAAAATCTGGATTAACGGATACATAAACATTGTCGACACTGGAGTCGACCGATTTAACGGCTCGAGAAATTTTATTCTCTATCTTCGAAGTCAATTCATTACGTGAAGAAGGATCCAGCCTTGCTGCAACATAGGCGTTGTTATCGGTTACAAGGATATTTGCAGTGTCAACTTCAGGCAGACCAGATACCTTATCTGCCGCTTTATCCGCAATTCTTATTTTTGATTGATGGTTTCCTACATTATTTCGATTATCGTTTCGAACATTCATTATGTTGTTACGATTTCGATCCAGACCTCGGTTGCTTGTGTCAACCCCCGTAATCGCAGGTCCACCGTTATTTGGGGTATTATAATTTACCCTTGTTGGTTCATTAATTCGGTTGCGGTACGCGACATCATCATTGACATTATTCTTCGCACAACCAGATAAATACAAACTAAATATGAGGGATCCAATAACAAATAAGCTTTTTTTCATGTTGGTAAGCACTCCTTTAATCTTAGTTGTACAAAAATAGGTTGTCTAATTTAGCAAAGGACTATCCTGCCAACATTTTGAAAAAAAAGAAGAAGCATTCATCAAGAAATGCTTCCTTTTCATATCCATTATTTTTGTTTAACTGGAGTCGTGTCGATAGATTTTGCTGATTTATATAGTCTGTGGCTAATGAAGGTTTGGATGGTTAAGAATAGCCCGCCAACAACCCAATAAAGCGGCAGTGCAGCTGGAGCACTAAAGGAAAACATTACAATCATTAACGGTGACATCAGACCCATAATTTTCATTTGCTGCTGCTGTGCAGTCGGCATATTGGTTTGCGAAACTTTAAACTGGAAGTAGTAAACTACCCCTGCAATAATCGTGATAATGATATCAGGATGACCCAAATTAAACCATAAGAATTGATGGGCGGCAATTTCCTTTGAGCCGCGAATCGCATAATAAAAGGCGGTTAAAATTGGCATTTGAATCAAAAGAGGTAAACAACCCATATTCAATGGATTGACACCGTGTTTTTTATACAAACCCATCATTTCAGCCTGAAGCTCTTGTTTTTTCTTAGGATCCGTTTCCGTCTTCATTTTCTTTTGGATAACATCCATTTCAGGCTTTAAGACATCCATTTTTTCCTTCATTGCCATTTGATTTTTGTATTGTTTTAACATGAACGGCATGAGGATAAGTCGGATAATCAGAGTGACCAGAATAATTGCTAAACCATAGTTTCCATTAAATAGTTCAGCTGTTGCATGAATAATGGTCGAAAATGGATGGACAAAATAAGTTTGAAAAAATCCAGTGCTATTACCATTTTGTGCATTTGATGAGCAAGCTGATAATAGTAGCGTTGGTAAGATTAAAAGGACTGCAAGTAAGATAGATGATCGTTTCGTTTTCATATTTCCTCCTAAAATGTTGTATAAATTGTTTAAGTCAAAAGGAAGGAAATAGGTTCTTCGGAATCATCCTTGGTACAATCTTTCCTACGAATATATTTAACAATTCTTTTCAGAATAAAGCTTCCATGTAAACCACTTTTTTTGCGGTAAAAAACCAATGGGTGAATAATTTTTGTGTTTGCTGGATTGGAAGTATTGCCCATGAAGGAATACTCGACACCCCAAGCCAATAAAAATTTGAGTATTAATCCCAAGTAAATACTGACGTAAAGAGCATTCAGGGTATTTATATCCGAGTGGTCAATGAGTAACTGAAACAAAAATTTTCACCTCTTTCTTTTTACCAATGATATGAGTATAGCGGAGAATAGCCAAATAATCAATTTAAACCCTATAAAATACTAGGTGGGAATGACTTCCTAGCTAAACTAAAAAATCTTCAAACACCAATTCTTCAGGAATTGGTGTTTGAATTCTACTTTAACGTTTTTTCCAATGGGCAGTTATTGTTTGATAAGCATACTCCGCCTTTTCCTCAGTTGGCGGCTCAACATGTTTTAACGGATATTCATGCCCAAGTGCTTCCCATTTATATACACCAAGTTTGTGGTAAGGAAGGATCTCAATCTTATCCACATTTTCAAGTGTCCCTATGAACTCACCGAGTTTTTGCAAATCTTCCGGATCATCGGTAACGGTAGGCACCAACACATGACGAACCCAAATAGGAACTTTCCGATCAGATAAAAATTTTGCGAATTCAAGAATGTGGTCATTTGCCATTCCAGTCAGCTGAATATGTTTTTTTCGATTAATATGCTTTAAATCTAGGAGAACCAAGTCCGTTACCTGTAAAAGCTCTTCTAGCTGTTCAATAAATAGCTTTGAATGGGAGAAGCAGCCGCCGGATGAATCAATAGTAGTATGAATTCCTTGGCGTTTGCATTCCTTGAATAATTCCGTTAGGAAAGGGACTTGCAGTAATGGCTCACCGCCGCTGACAGTAATCCCGCCTCCAGATGCTTGAATGAAAGGGAGGTAGCTCATTAGATCATCCATGATTTCGGAAACAGTCATCTGTTTCCCTGAGCCGATTTCCCATGTATCCGCGTTATGGCAAAACTGGCAGCGTAAAAGACAGCCTTGAGTAAAAATAACATAGCGAATCCCTGGCCCATCGACCGTTCCTAATGTTTCAATAGAATGAATATTTCCGTTCATGATGATGACCCCTTTCATTTATAAGGCTGGGGCTCCTCGCAGTAGGGGAGCCCCTAAGAATTTTACTTACAATGACTCATGGAAGGTACGATTTATTACGTCAAGCTGTTGTTCTTTTGTTAGTTTGATAAAGTTTACCGCATATCCGGACACACGAATCGTTAATTGTGGATAGAGTTCCGGATGTTCCATCGCATCCATAAGTGTTTCACGATTAAAGACGTTTACGTTTAGATGGTGTCCTGTTTTGATGGCATAGCCGTCCAAGATGGAAACTAGGTTGCGAACTTGGCTTTCTTCTTCTTTTCCAAGTGCCTTTGGAACGATGGAGAAAGTATTAGAAATTCCGTCCATTGCATAGCTATATGGAAGCTTGGCAACAGAAGACAAGGAAGCTAATGTTCCTTTTGTATCACGGCCATGCATTGGGTTTGCACCTGGTGCAAATGGTTCACCGGTACGGCGGCCATCTGGTGTATTGCCCGTTTTCTTCCCATATACCACGTTTGAAGTGATGGTTAGAATGGACAATGTATGCACTGAATCACGATAGGTTTGGTGTTTGCACAGTTTTTTCATAAATGTTTCGACAATTTCAACCGCGATACTGTCAACGCGATCGTCGTTGTTTCCGTATTTAGGGAAATCGCCGTTTATTTCAAAATCTACGGCAATACCGTTTTCATCACGAATGACCTTTACTTCACCATATTTAATGGCACTTAGTGAGTCGGCAACAACACTTAAGCCAGCAATTCCTGTTGCCATTGTACGGAGAATTTCCGTATCGTGTAAAGCCATTTCTATGCGTTCGTAGCTGTATTTATCGTGCATGTAGTGAATAATATTCAAGGTGTTAATATAAAGACCTGCTAGCCATTCCATCATTTTATCAAATTTCTGCATGACTTCATCGTAATTTAAAACTTCTGCAGTAATTGGCTGATATTGTGGTCCGACTTGAAGTTTTAGTTTTTCATCGACACCGCCGTTGATAGCGTAGAGCATTGCTTTTGCAAGGTTGGCACGAGCGCCAAAGAATTGCATTTGTTTTCCGATTTCCATCGCTGATACGCAGCAGGCAATCCCGTAGTCATCACCATATTCTGGACGCATAATCTCGTCATTTTCATATTGAATGGAGCTAGTCTTGATGGACATCTTCGCACAATATTTCTTAAAGTGTTCAGGCAATTGTGTTGACCATAAAACGGTTAAGTTTGGCTCTGGTGCAGGGCCTAGATTATCTAGTGTATGAAGGAAACGGAAGGAGCTTTTCGTTACTAATGAACGTCCGTCAAGTGCCATACCACCAATGGATTCTGTTACCCATGTTGGGTCGCCGCTAAATAATTCGTTATAATCAGGTGTCCGGGCAAATTTTACAAGACGCAGCTTCATCACAAAATGGTCGACAAGTTCCTGGGCTTCCACCTCTGTTAATCTACCATTTTGTAAATCTCTTTCAATATAGATATCAAGGAATGTAGACACGCGGCCAAGGCTCATCGCTGCCCCGTTTTGCTCCTTAATAGCTGCCAAGTATGCTAGGTATAACCATTGGAATGCTTCTTGAGCTGTTTCAGCAGGGCGGGAAACATCAAATCCATAGCTTTTTGCAAGTTCTTTCAGTTCTTTCAACGCACGGTATTGTTCGGAAAGTTCTTCACGTAAACGAATGTTATCTTCTGTCATGACGCTGCTTGTATTTTTATAATCTTTTTGTTTTTCTTTCATCAAGAAATCAACACCGTATAAGGCGACACGGCGATAATCTCCAATAATGCGGCCGCGGCCATAGGCATCTGGAAGTCCGGTAATGATTCCAGCCTTACGGGCCTTCAGCATTTCTTCTGTATAGGCATCAAATACACCTTGATTATGTGTTTTACGGAACTCTGTAAAGATTCTCTCGATTTCAGGATTTAATTCGTATCCGTATGCTTCGCATGCTGCTTTCGCCATTCTAATTCCACCAAAAGGCTGCATGGATCGATTAAATGGTTTATCTGTTTGCACACCTACTACTTTTTCAAGGTCTTCATCTAGATATCCTGGTCCATGTGATGTGATCGTAGAAACCGTTTCGGTGTCCATATCTAGGACACCGCCATTTTCACGTTCCTGTTTCGTTAACTCCATTACTTGTTCCCATAGTTTATTGGTTGCGTCAGTAGCAGTAGTTAAGAAGGAATCATCACCTTCATAAGGATTAAAGTTCTTCAAAATAAAGTCGCGTACATTTACTTCTCTTGTCCATGTTCCTTTACTAAATCCTTGCCATTGTTCCATGATTATTCACCTCTTATATTATTTAAAAACTATATAACAGATTATCTATTTATATCTTAATTAGAGTATAACAGGGATAATGTGAAAAGTGTCACATAAAATAGGGTCAAATTGTTAAGATATTGTGAAGTGTTGTTATAATGGGGTTTTATAGCGGCATTTTTGAATAATTTGTGAACATGATTGTTAGTAATAGTAAAACTGTACTATAAGAATTTTGGAAAGTAGAGAGACTGTTATATAAGAAAAAACCAATAATATCAACGTAGTAATAGTGGAAACAAATGAAACAGAACCATTTGAGTAATGAAAAAAGCAGGATACATATATCCTGCTTTTAATCGACTACAATATAGGCAATCATCGGTCCGTTATTTGACCTGTCTGAATGCACCTCACAGATTAACCGATAGGTTCCCTCTTTATCGAATTGAAGTGGAACTATCGTTTCCTCACCCTTTTTCACTGTACCTTTAATTTTTGTCCCTTCAATATAAAATGGATGTTTTTCACCATTTATTCCACTAATGAGCAGCCTCACTTTTTCCCCTTTTTCAATGGTCACCGTGCCCGGATCCCAACGGTAGGCTTCTAGTACTTTCCCATCCTTTGTTGTTGCCTTGAATTCTCCTGTAACCATATGGATTTCGCGGATTTCTTTATCTGATTGTTGATTAAAAACAGTGGCATCACCGGCTTTTAACAAAAACCAGGCAGAAATACTGGCGATTACAATGCCGACAGCTAAAAAGAATAGTAGTGTATCTTTCTTTAAAACTAAGAATTTCATGAAAAAATAACCTCCCCATAATTTGTCCTATTTATACTTATGCAGGTAAGGTTAGGAAACTTGTCTCTTTTTAAAACTTTTATTACTTAGTTTATCTTTTCAGAAATATACTATAGTAGCAATGAGTTACGCAAAAGACGGTTGAACCTTATCTAAAATGTCTACAATTAAACTAACTATGTTCTATTATGGAATATATTTCTTTGTTTTTCCTAGCGGAGAGTTTATAGTAAAATCAGGAATGAAAAAATAGGTGGTAATCTTGTTGGGGATAAGAAAAGAAAAGATAGTAAAAGGTGCAAAATTTATCTTTCCATTGTTTTTATTAATTTTCGCCATTATTGAGATCAGAAAATTTACCGGGAATTTGAATGGCCAATTACTCAAAAATGAAATAAATCAACTGAATACCTGGAGTTTATTATTGATTCTCGTGGTTACCTTTGCAGCGGTTTTACCGATGCTGCTTTACGATGTCATTTTAGTGAGAGTTTTAAAGTTAAATGTTTCAAAAAGGGAACTGCTGGAACAATCATTTATCGCTAATTCCTTTTCTAATTTAATCGGTTTTGGCGGATTAATTGGGGCCATGCTAAGAACTTACTTTTTTCATAAGCTTGAACAGGATAAGCGGAAACTTCTAGGGGTAATTGCTTCTGTATCGCTTTATTATCTAACGGGGATTTCTATTCTTACTTGGATTGTCACGATCCGCTATCGTCATTTTCCGTTGTTTGTTGAAACCAAATGGCTTTATTTTGCTGTTGTAGTGGTAGGTTTATATTTACCCGTTTTTTTAATAATACATATGATTAAGTCAAAGAAAGATAATCAGACATTAATAACCACTTACGTGACTATCAAGCTAGTCATTGTCTCAGTTATCGAATGGTTTGCTGTGTTTATAGCCATATTTATTTTGAGCAGGATTCTTGGTATTTCTATCACCTTCGAAAATTTATTTCCGGTATATATTGTAGCTGCATGTGCAGGGATTATCAGTATGATTCCCGGCGGGCTCGGTTCCTTTGACTTGGTATTTATTTGGGGGATGCAGGATTTACACGTACCAGAAGAGAAATTCCTCGTCTTGCTTTTGCTTTACCGAATTGGGTATTACTTCATCCCATTTTTGGTCAGCTTAGTCTTTTTTATCAAGCTTTACTGGCAAAGGTGGAACCAATCCTGGAATTATCTTCCTAAAGCAATTATACAGGGATTAAGTCATGCCATTTTAACCATGCTTGTATTTTTATCAGGGTTAATCTTGCTTTTATCTGCAAGTGTTCCGGGAATTATGTCAAGGCTTAAGATTGCTCAGGAGCTGCTGTCTTTTCCGATTATAAATGTGTCACATCAACTTTCGGTAGCAACTGGCTTTTTGCTATTAGGGTTGTCACGCGGCATTGAATACAGCGTGAAAAGAACATATGACTTGACCATGCTTGCGTTGATTCTGGCTGCCTTATTCTCCATTTTTAAAGGGATTGATTATGAAGAAGCTATCTTTTTAATCATCGTCGCGCTCCTGCTAAGGATGTCAAAGGGGCAATTTTATCGGGAAAGCTATGTACTTACGTGGGGAAAAACCATTTTCGATATCACAGTGATTCTGGTTATTACCTCCATGTATATTTTGATTGGGTATTTAAATTTGCCAAAAGCAAAATTAACTATTCCCACAAAATTCTTACCGTATGTCATTGTCGATTATCGTGACTTGTTCATGAGTGCCGGTATTGGGTTAGTGATAGCATTATTGATCTTGTTTTCCGGCTATTTGATTAGCTTGCCTAAAAAGTGGAAATTTGAGAAATCAATAGGTCATGAAGAAGAAATAACTAACCATTTAACAAAGTATAAAGGAAAAGTATTATCCCATTTAATCTTTTTACATGATAAATATATTTTCTGGAACAGCCAGAAAAATGTTTTAATCCCATTCCAAAAATACGCGGATAAATTAGTCATCCTTGGCGACCCTGTTGGGGAGAAAAAGGAATTATCAAATGCAATTGAGGAATTTCAAGAAATTGCCGATTTGTATGGTTATACCCCTGTTTTTTATCAAGTTAGTGATGACATGCTGCCATATTTACACGGGCATGGCTTTGCATTTTTTAAATTGGGTGAGGAGGCTTTTGTAGATTTGAAGACCTTTACACTTAGTGGAAACAAAATGAAGGGATTAAGGGCCTTAAAAAATAAATTCAGCCGTGAACAGTTCCATTTTGAATTAGTAAATCCTCCTTTTTCGATAGAATTATTAGAAGAGTTAAAAGGAATTTCAAATGAATGGCTGCAGGGGAGAAAAGAAAAAGGTTTTTCGCTCGGTTTCTTTGATGAACACTATCTAAATAAGGCTCCCATTGCCATTATCAGTGATGAGAATAAGCGAATTCTTGGCTTCATGAGCATTATGCATGTATATGATGAGCATCAAACTATTTCGGTTGATTTAATGAGAGTGAGACCGGATGCACCATCTGGAACCATCGATTTTCTGTTTCTTTCGTTAATTGACTGGGCAAAGAGACATGGCTATGATCGCTTTAATATGGGAATGGCACCTTTGGCGAATGTGGGCCTTTCGAGATTTTCCTTTTTAAGCGAGAAAATAGCAGCGCAAATCTTTCTGCACGGCCATTTTATTTATCACTTCCAGGGTCTGAGAAAGTTTAAGCAAAAATATACAAATATTTGGGAGCCGAAATACTTAGCTTACAGAAGAAAATCCTCATTGCCCTTCATAATGACCCAAATAACGCTATTAATTTCAAAAAAAAGGACATGAAAGCAGACCGGTAGGATGTTCCTATCCGGTTTTTTTTCTTTATTTTTTTGAAGAATCTGTTAAAATTTAAAAGGGATAAATTGTAATGGTAAGGGTGTTTATTAATTGAAAAATTTCGTTTCCTGCATCATCATCGTGCTACTCCTATTTACTACTCAAATTAAAACCTTTGCTGCTGAAACCGAGCAGTTGGATCTAAAAAGTGAATCGGCAGTTCTATTAGATTCCGACACGGGTGCTGTTCTTTATGCTAAAAATGCCAATGAAAAAATGTACCCTGCAAGCGTAACGAAAATTGCTACTGCCATCTATGCCATTGAAAAGGGGAATTTAGATGGAATCGCGACTGTCAGTGCGAATGCCGCAAGCCAAGACGGTACGCGTGTCTACCTAAATGAAGGGGAACAAGTTCCGTTAAAGAAGCTGATTCAAGGAATGCTGATTAATTCAGGAAATGATGCTGCAATGGCAATTGCCGAACATCTTGATGGCACCATAGATCATTTTGCCGAAAATCTAAATCATTATTTAAAAAACAAAGTTGGTGTAAACAATACGCATTTTACGAATCCGAATGGTTTGTTTGATGAAAATCATTATACAACGGCCATGGATTTAGCCTTAATAACCAATTATGCGATCAAGAACCCTGTTTTTGCTGAAATATTTGGAACAAAGGTGTTGGAATGGAAGGGGCAATCTTGGGAGGCTACGCTTTATACCCATCACCGGATGTTAAAAGGGGAGCTTCCATATCCTGAAGTAACTGGAGGAAAGACTGGTTATACGGATGAAACTAAACAAACATTGGCAACCACTGCCGATAACGGAAAAATCAGGCTGACAGCGATTGTGCTAAAGTCTGATTTAAAAAATGATAAGTATAACGATACCGCTTTATTATTGGATTACGGTTTTAAGGCCTATCAACGTTCAACCATTAGACAGGGAGAAATTTATAAAGCTGAAAATAAAGAATTTTATCCAGAAACCGATATCCTTATTACAGAGGATGTCGAAGGGTGTATGAAAAAGATCAATAATGACGGGATCCTATCGATTGAAAATCATGATGTCCAGTCAAATCAGTTGATTCAATTAAAGGAAAAAGAGCAGCCTGTGGTGAAAATGGCTCCTCCAACAACAGTAGGTAAAACGAAAGAAAAAAAGCAACAGATTTTAGATATAAATGTAATCTTTGGGTTTACGCTCCTTGCATTCTTAGTGGTAATCATTGGTTTCCGCAAGAAATGGATAAGTAAAAACTGAATCTTGTTTGAAATAAGCCGTGGAAAGGGACTCCCTTCCATGGCTTATTTCTTTAGGTCTGCTTATCAATTGTAATTGGCCGGGAGTCGAAGGAGGAGGGAGAGTCAATTTGGTCTTTATCATCGACAAAACTTCTTGTTCCCACAAAGTCACTTTTGTCACCAAAATTTTGCCCGTAGCCCTGGTTTTTTTTATCTGAATTATGCCACTCAGCCAATAAGTTTTGCCCTATATTTACGGCAGACGCATTTTCAAAGGAATTTATTTTTATCATAAATATATTTATATTAATATATGGAACCGGTGCCGGCATCTAATCCCCTCCTTTTTCCTTGCTATTAACTATATGCTTTTTTTGAAGGTTTATGAAACGGGCATAATAGTTGGATTAAATTTCTAAACAGATTAGTAAGATGGAAGTAGGAACGTAAAAAATAAATTTCCTTTTGTACTCCACACATATTTAAGAGGGAAGAAAGGGGTGTGGATAGATGGAGATGGATAAATTAAAACAATGGATGGACATTGCTAAGAATATGCATGGGGGAGACTTCTGGAACAATATATTTGATCAAGATTTCGCCAAGCAATTTATGAACGAACAACAATTCAACCAGCCGACTTCCAACACTAATGGACCATCTGCTCGCGAGGAAAAAACTGCGAAAACATTCCCGGCCATTGATGTATTAGAGAATGAGAATGAGGTGGTTGTCATGATTGAAGTGCCTGGGGTCATGAAGGAAAATCTTGAATTAGGGCTAAACGGCACAATCCTTACCGTTAAAGGAAAGGCCTTACCGATCAATCCACAACTAAATTTAACCTATTCGGAAAGATTTTATGGTGAATTCCAACGACAAATTACCTTACCGGATCCCGTTAGTCCTAACCAATTAAATGCAAAGTTTTGGAACGGAATCCTTTTCGTAAGTTATCAACGTACGGTTGAAAAAGGAGAAATCATCCCTATCGACTAAACCATTTTGCCCCGAGAACCATAATGATTCGAACATTTATATGTTCGACTATTTTGCGATTGGACATGTTATGATGTTTTCTCCATATAAATAAAAGTAAGGTATAAAATAAGGGAGTTTGTGAGCATGTCACTTAAAGATGTATTCCTACTTTTCAGGAAAAATGATGAAGAACAGGAATTAAAGAAAAAATTACTTTCCTTAGAAAGGAATATCGAAGAGTTAAAAAAATCGCTGCAAGACTTCCAAGAACAAAAGCCAAAGGGTAATAAACCAACTGATCCTCCAATCATCATTGAAAAAATTAATATAGAAAAAATCATTTTAGATAAATATGAGTTAAATAATAATTTTGGTCAACTTGGTATTAAAGAGTTAAAAGGTAAATTGAATATTGGAGCAACATATGGGAGTGAATTCACCCCAAAGTTGGACGAAGAAGATATAAACGAGGATGAAGAAAATAAGGGTGAAAGAAATGTAAAGGGAAAAATGAAGAAGCCTTCGGCAGAAAAAGGACCAAAGGTTACGATCCATGCGAAAAAGGAGAATTAAAAAAAGACTAAAGTTTGCATCCTTTAGTCTTTATAAGGTAATTATTGCAGTCTGCTCTCAACTTGCTGGCATACTTCATCAGCTGACATCCCATTTGCATCAATGACAGAGCCTTTTGTAAAGGTATCCTGCATACCCATTACGTTTGAATCAAGGCCAGTAACAACACAACAGTCACAATTTTGCGCATCTGACTCCTGCTTCAGTTCAATCACATCATGACCTTTTTCCCTTAGTGCTTGTTGAATATTTGTAAGCGATTGTTCTACTCCAACTTTTGCCATACAAAACACCTCCTCAATAAATTATCATGCCAAAGATTACGGTAAATATTCCGTATAGCAGGCATTAATTTTCCAAAAGATAGTAGGGGAGGTGTGTCAAATGGGAAAACGCAGTAAACGAAAAGCTGATCCATCCACAATCGGGCTTAGCTCGCCGCAAGTAGAGGGTCAGGGGACAACCATGACTGAAACAGGTTCACGAGAAGAACCATCTTCTAGAAAAAAACAAAAACGCTACTAAAACAAAGAAAGAGGATGTCCTCAGAAGGGGTTGAGCCCATGAGACATCCTCTTATTATGATTATTTATACATTTCCGCTACTTGCTTTTGAATTTCATCATTTTCAAGATATTCGTCATAGCTCATTTGCTTATCTACTAGGCCATTTGGTGTAAATTCAAACACTCGGTTTGCGATGGTTTGAATGAACTGATGGTCATGTGATGAAAAGAGCATCGAACCTTTGAAATTGATTAATCCGTTATTAAGTGCAGTGATGGATTCTAGGTCTAAATGGTTTGTTGGCTCATCGAGCAGCAATACATTTGCCCCGTTTAGCATCATTTTAGAGAGCATACAACGAACTTTTTCACCACCGGAAAGCACACTTGCTTTCTTTAACACATCTTCTCCAGAAAATAACATTCTTCCTAAAAATCCACGCAAGAAGCTTTCACTATCATCCTTTGGCGAGAATTGGCGAAGCCAATCGACAAGGTTAAGATCACTATTCTCAAAATACTCGGAGTTATCCTTAGGGAAGTAAGCCTGTGAAGTAGTGATGCCCCACTTAAAGGTGCCGCTGTCCGCTTCCATTTCACCCATTAATATCTTAAACAGAGTGGTTTTTGCGACTTCGTTTGTTCCTACAAGCGCAATTTTATCACCCTTATTCATAAAGAAATTAATGTTATCAAGGATTTTAACACCATCAATGGTTTTTGTTAAACCTTCCACACGTAATAGGTCATTGCCGATTTCACGTTCTGGTGTAAACCCTACGAATGGATAGCGGCGAGAGGATGGTCTGATATCATCTAGGGTGATTTTATCTAATAGCTTTTTCCGAGATGTTGCCTGCTTGGATTTAGAGGCATTTGCACTAAAGCGGGCAATAAAGCTTTGCAGCTCTTTAATTTTTTCTTCCTTCTTTTTGTTCTGATCCGATGCCATTCTTGATGCTAACTGGCTTGATTCATACCAAAAATCATAGTTCCCAACATAGATTTGAATTTTACTGAAATCCAAATCAGCGATATGTGTACAAACTTTATTTAAGAAGTGACGGTCATGGGATACAACAATGACGGTATTTTCAAAGTTTATTAAGAAATCCTCAAGCCATTGAATCGCTTTGATGTCTAAGTGGTTGGTAGGCTCATCGAGAAGTAAAACATCAGGTCTGCCGAATAATGCCTGCGCCAGCAATACTTTTACTTTTTCAGATCCCGTTAATTCGGCCATTTTTTTATCATGAAGATCTTCGCCAATCCCAAGTCCTTTTAAGAGAATGGCTGCTTC
The DNA here is from genome assembly GCF_000307875.1 of Neobacillus bataviensis LMG 21833. Lineage (GTDB taxonomy): Bacteria > Bacillota > Bacilli > Bacillales > Cytobacillaceae > Neobacillus > Neobacillus bataviensis. The sequence goes on along the minus strand of NZ_AJLS01000126.1, from coordinate 65,334 downwards.
AGGCTCAGCTTCCCACCCGTTTAATTCAGCAAATTCTCCCTCGAGTTCGGCAGCCTTCATGCCATCTTCGTCAGTAAAGTTTTCTTTCATGTAAATGGCATCTTTTTCCTGCATCACTTCATACAATCTTGAATGACCCATGATGACGGTTTTTAAGACTTCAAATTCCTCATACTCAAAATGGTTCTGTTTTAATACAGCCATCCGTTCATTTGGTCCAAGTTGAACTGTTCCGGTTTGGGCTTCAATCTCTCCGGATAAGATTTTTAAAAAAGTTGATTTTCCAGCGCCATTCGCACCGATCAGTCCGTAGCAATTGCCCGGTGTAAACTTGATGTTAACATCTTCAAATAGCTTACGGTCACCATATCTTAAACTTACATTACTTACAGTAATCATGATTCAAACATCCTCCAAAAAACATATTGCTTTAAATTATACCATTAAAATAATATAAGAGCGAATTTTTCCAAGTGGAGCGAAGGATTAAAGAAAAAAATTCTAAAAAAAATTTTCCATATTCACACTTTATTCATATATTTGTTGTAAAATTAATTTAAGATGTTTTAAAGAGGGTGAGAAGTATGGCAAAAAAACAGCTTACTGAACTCGTAAACAAGTTAAAAAAAGCTGGTATTAAAGCGAGTCTAACTAAACCAAAGTCCAATTACCTTTTATCAATGCAGCAACTGAAAAAATATCCTTCATCCGTGAACTAATTAGAAAATTGGTATTAAAAAGCGATTAATCCAAGTGGACTAACCGCTTTTTTTATTGGCCAGCTCCAGCGCCTAGCCCCTCGGGTCATAAGCAGCCCCGCTGTGGTGGCTGGGAAACTGCCTCCTCGCGGTTCGTCTTATGCCTGTCGGGGCTGAACAAGTCGCTTCCGCTTTTTTATTACTTAATTTTATCAATAATTTTATCATAAACTTCTTGTTCCTTAAATTCATTACCCATAGGGAACTTTGCAACAAATTTGTTGTTTTCATCCACTAAATAGGTGAAGGTTGAATGGATAAATTGCCCGTTCCCAGGGTCTTTGTATTGAAATTGCATAGCATCAGTAACTTTCCTAATTTCTTTTTGAGAGTTTTTCATGTTTTGCTTTTCACCGGTTAAGAATACCCAATTCTTATCATCTTTTATGCCAAACCCTTGTCTATATCCTTGTAAAATTTCAGGGGTGTCACGATAGGGATCAATGGTAATGGTGACAAATTCAATATTCTTACCAAATACTCCTTTTTCAACTAAATCATTTTTCAATTTAACCATCTTTTGGGTGGTGGTGGGACAAACATCAGGGCAATGAGTATAGATAAACTCAATTAGTTTTAATTTCGTTTTATCTTTGCCAAATTGATAGGGGTCTCCATTTTGGTTAATCAACGTAACATCTGCTGGTATTGCCGCATTTGTATCCCGTATTAGGAAAAAAGAAATTCCTCCTGCAATCCCCAGGAATACAGCAAGACTGCAAATTAGATAGATTTTTTTCATCGCAAACCCTCCTACAACTAAGATAAAGAACTTTTTCGAAAAAAGAAATGGATATTCTGTGAACAAAAGTGGATGCGGCAAAATGGTTATTCATTTATACTGTAATATTATGAGGGATTTTTGAAAAATCAGATTCTTTATTTGGGAGATAGGTGTTTTTAAGATGAAAATGGTTTGGAAATTTACGATGCAATTGGTCATTCTGATTGTAATCTATCAACTTGGGAATTTGACAACACGGTTTTTTCATTTGCCGATTCCCGGAAATGTCATTGGCATTGTTATATTGTTCGTTTTGCTTTGGTTAGGTGTGATTAAGCTTGAACAAATTGAATGGGCATCCGGTTGGTTGTTGAAACATCTTGGATTCTTTTTTATTCCGATTTCAGTTGGTCTCATGACACTAGGAGATGTTTTCGCAGCGAAAGGTTTGTTTCTCTTGATTATTCTAATTTTTAGTGCTTTTCTTGGTTTGTTTTTTGCCGGGAAAGTCACGCAAACCGTTATTGTGAAAAATGAGAAGGAAAATGTAACGTATCATGATCACGCTCTATAGTATTCTTATTACCGTTTCTGCCTATCTATTTACTCGTTTCTTAGGGAAAAAGTATTCCTCTCCGTTAACGAGTCCCGTGTTTTTAAGCACCATTATCATCATTGCTTTATTAGTGGTTTCACATATTTCTTTTGACGAATACATGCCGGCAAAAACCATCATGACCTATTTACTTGGCCCGGCTACTGTTGCCCTTGCTGTTCCCATTTATAAAAATCGGGATTTGTTTAGAAAATACTTCTGGGCTGCCTTTGTAGGCCTGTCATTCGGGATTGTTACCACAATTACATCTGCCATTCTTCTAGCCAGGTGGCTAAACCTTTCTGACATGTTCATCCGAGCATTAACTGTTAAATCAGTTACTGTCCCAGTTGCGACTGAAATAGGGAAGATTATTCATGGCAATATCTCGCTCATCGCTGTTTATGTGATTATCACAGGGATGATTGGGGCGATGTTTGGGGCCAAACTTTTGAACGTATGTAAAATCAATCATCCGTTTGCAAGGGGCTTGGCGATTGGAACGATTGCACATGGCATCGGAACGGCCGAAGCGGTAAAAGAAGGAGAGGTACAAGGTGCTGTAGCAGGTGCAGCGATGGGGATTGCGGCCGTGTTAACCTCTTTTATTATTCCGATTATAATCGGTTTCATAGTATAAAAAGCAAAGGATTTCGCCTTTGCTTTTTTTGCGCTCATTTTATTCCATTTCAAATAATGAGTGTTCCTCTTCGTCATTATGAATCTCAAACACAACGAGCAAGGCCTCAAAATAAGGCAGAATCTCCTCAGTCACTCCATTACTTTCCTTCTTTTCTTTAATAGACCGCACGATTAATTCTAAGATTTGATGATCCCTTTTTAATTTAATAATGGTGTCGTGCAAATCAGGCTGATCTTTTAGCTTTTCAACAAAAAAACCTTCCTCTTCAGATTGAGCATGTGCTAAAGTTCGTGTCTCCCAATGTTCAATCAACGCATCACATACCTCATTACTATTTTCTGCTTTTTTTTCACGTACTAATTCTTTCAAGACATTTGTTAAATCTCTAGCCTCCGTATAGATCCCATCATGGATGGAATGGTGGGCATGTTTTTTTCTTAATGACGGTCCTGACATTGAAATTCTCCTTCTAATAGTTTTACTATCCAAGTCATGTCCAAAACCCATTTTTTTTAAAACTAGGGAACGGAAAACAACGGTATACATTGCTAGTTATTGGGAAGCTTACTAGATAAAAATGTCATGGGAAGGTGAAGAATGTGGAGCGAAAAAGAGCGCCGCTAATGAAAAAGTTAAAATTTTTCGGGCAGTCAAAGGATATCGCTGACCATGCCGTCCTGTCTCCTATGTGCAGAGATTCTGAAAAAATTTATCGCAGAAGATGGCAGCACGATAAAACCGTTCGTACCACACATGGGGTGAATTGCACCGGCTCATGCAGCTGGAAGGTACATGTCAAGGATGGGATTATCGCATGGGAAACCCAACAAACGGATTATCCTTCAACAGGTCCAAATATGCCTGAATATGAGCCTCGAGGATGCCCGAGGGGTGCTAGTTTTTCTTGGTATATTTATAGTCCCTTACGCGTTCGGTATCCATATGTCCGTGGCAGTCTATTAAAGATGTGGCGTGAGGAATTGGCAAAAGCAGGTGACCCTGTTTCTGCATGGAAGGAAATAGCCACAAATCCTGAAAAATCGAAGAGATATAAGCAGTCGAGGGGAAAAGGCGGACTTGTCCGCGCATCATGGGACGAGGTAAATGAATTAATCTGTGCCGCCCTAATTTATTCAATACAAGAATTTGGCCCGGATCGAATTTTTGGATTTTCACCGATTCCGGCTATGTCGATGGTCAGCTATGCGGGGGGCGGGCGGTTCTTATCGCTTATTGGCGCTTCACTGCTAAGTTTTTATGACTGGTACGCAGACCTTCCGCCTGCATCGCCGCAGGTTTGGGGAGAACAAACGGATGTACCGGAAAGCTCTGATTGGTTTAATTCATCCTATCTACTAATATGGGGCTCTAATATTCCACAGACACGGACACCTGATGCCCATTTCATGGTGGAAGCAAGATACCGCGGAACAAAGGTGGTGGCGGTAAGCCCGGATTATGCGGAGTATGTTAAATTTGCGGATAATTGGCTAAATGTTCAGGCAGGTATGGACGGCGCACTTGGGATGGCAATGACCCACGTCATTCTAAAAGAATTCTATGTGGATCAAGAAACAGAATATTTCTATGATTATACGAAAAAATTTACTGATCTGCCGTACCTTGTCAAATTAAAAACCCATGGGGATCATTTTGTATCCAGTACTTTTTTAAGAGCAAGTGAACTGGATGCTCAGATTGCAAATGGGGAGTGGAAAACAGTAGTCTGGGATCAAGAAACGAACAAACCGGCTTTTCCGAACGGAACGATTGGACATAGATGGGAAGATAAAGGACAGTGGAATCTCCATTTAAATGATACAGAACAAGATCTTACCAATCTTCAGCCGTTATTAACACTTTTAGGAAATGAAGATAAAGTAGTCCAAGTGGAATTTCCTCATTTTGAGGTGGAGCAAAGAGGAACCTTTAAACGCGAGGTTCCCGTGAAGGAGATTCAAATAAATGGAGAGACCGCTTATGTGACGACTGTTTTTGATTTGATGCTATCAAAATTCGGAGTATCAAGAAATGGACTTCAAGGCGATTTTCCTAAAGACTATGATGATCCTAAACCGTATACTCCAGCATGGCAGGAAGGTTTGACAGGTGTTGATGGGAAGCTTGCGGCACAGATTGCTAGAGAGTTTGCACAAAACGCCATTGACTCCAAAGGTCGTTCGATGATTGTCATGGGATCGGGCATTAACCAATGGTACCATGCGGATGCTACCTACCGAACTGTTTTAAATTTGGTTCTTTTAACTGGATCCCAAGGTGTTAATGGCGGCGGCTGGGCCCATTATGTTGGTCAGGAAAAAGTACGTCCGCTAGAAGGCTGGCAGACACTGGCGATGGCACGCGATTGGGGAGGGCCTCCAAGGCTTCATGCGGCAACACCGTTCTTTTATTTTGTTACAGAGCAATGGAAATACGATGACCAATCTGTTGAGGATCAGATTTCACCGCTTATTAGTGAACCAAGGTACAAACATTCGGGAGACTATTATTATTTAGGAACAAGACTTGGGTGGACGCCATCCTATCCACAGTTTGATAAAAATCCACTTAATCTGTCAAATGGATTAAAGGCTTCGGAGAAGGATCAGATAGTCAAATCTATCGTAGATGATGTGAAACAAGGAAAAACAAAATTTGCCATTCAAAATCCCGAAGATCCAAAAGCATTTCCAAAAGTGATGTTTGTCTGGAGAGGGAATTTAATCGGCAGTTCCTCCAAAGGGCATGAATATTTCCTTAAATATATGCTGGGAACTCATCATGGCAATTTAAGTGAACAAAATACGGAATTGAAAACAGAACAAATTGAATGGGATGCGCCGTCTGTTGAGGGGAAACTCGATTTAATGGTTAATATTGATTTCCGGATGGCTGGAACGGGTCTGTACTCAGATATCATTCTGCCGGCGGCAACTTGGTACGAAAAATATGATATTAGCAGTACGGACATGCATCCTTTCATCCATCCCTTTAACCCGGCTATTGCCCCTCCTTGGGAGTCAAAATCGGATTGGGATACTTTTAGAGGATTGGCAAAGAAATTCTCTTCCATGGCTGAACGCTATTTTAGCGAGCCAGTTCAAGATATCGTGGCCACCCCAATGCTTCATGATTCGCGTGATGAAATTTCCGAGGCATGTGCTTTTGGAAAAATACCTGATTGGCAAAATGGCGAATACGAACCAATACCTGGGCAAAATTTCCCACGTCTGCATGTAGTGGAAAGAGATTATTCAAAGATATATGAAAAGTTTATTTCTCTTGGGCCGGTTATAAAGGAGCAAATTGGTGCCAAAGGAATTGGCTGGAATGCCAAGGAAGAATATGAAAAATTGAAGAAAATTCTAGGAACAGCCAATAAAACCGCCTATAAGGATTGCCCAAGCCTTTATACGGCAAGAGATGCTTCAGAAGCCATTCTTTCGTTATCAAGTGCTACAAACGGTTCGCTTGCGATGAAAGCGTGGGAGGCGCTGGAAAAGAAAACAGGTCAAAAGTTGAAAGATTTAGCAGAGGAAAGGGCAGAGGAGCACATGTCCTTCAATGATATTACTGCTCAACCGCGCCAAGTCATCTCTACACCCGTTTTTAGCGGAACAGAGACAGGGGGGCGCAGGTACTCTCCTTTCACCACAAATGTTGAACGGTTAATCCCGTGGCGAACCTTGACAGGGAGGCAGCATTTTTATTTGGATCATGAAACCATGATTGAATTTGGCGAGGAATTTCCGGTCTTTAAGGCACCGCTAAGAAAGGCGGCGTTCCAAACAAAGGATCGGAAGCCGATCAATATGGGGAAGGAAATAAATTTACGATATTTAACACCGCATTTTAAGTGGTCATTCCATAGTACCTATGGAGATATTTTACCAATGTTAACGTTATTCAGAGGGGGACCGCATGTATGGATGAACCTCGATGACGCCAAGGAAGTTGGAATTGCAGACAACGACTGGCTGCAAATGTATAACCGAAACGGGGTAGTTGTGGCAAGGGCAGTCGTTACGCACAGACTTCCAAGGGGCGTAGCTTTTATGTATCACGTACAAGAACGGCATATTAATGTTCCAGGATCACCGATTACAAAGGAACGCGGCGGAACCTTCAACAGCCCAACAAGGCTGCAGATGAAACCAACCCATGTGATTGGCGGATATGCACAGCTAAGTTTTGGATTTAATTATTATGGACCGTGCGGAAGTCAGCGCGATGAAAGAGTAATCATAAGCAGACTTGATAGGGAAGAGGTGGACTGGCTTGAGAATTAAAGCACAATTTGGGATGGTTATGAATCTCGATAAATGTATAGGCTGCCATACATGCAGTATCACTTGTAACAATACATGGACAAACCGTCCTGGTGCGGAATATATGTGGTGGAACAATGTTGAAACTAAGCCCGGTGTTGGTTATCCGAAAGAATGGGAGAATCAAGAGAAATATAAAGGCGGCTGGGTATTGAAGAATGGGAAACTCGAATTAAAGGCCGGAGGTAGAGTTTCCAAACTATTAAATATCTTTCATAACCCAGATTTAGCCCAATTAGATGATTACTATGAACCATGGACATATGATTATGAAAATTTAACAAATAGCCCGGAAAAAGAACATCAGCCTGTAGCACGTCCCAAATCACAGGTCACCGGAGAATATATGGATATAAAATGGGGACCTAACTGGGAGGATGACCTCGCTGGTGTTTATCAAACAGGGAAAGATGATCCGAATATAAATGGGATAGAAGAAAGAGTCAAATTTGAGTATGAACAAACCTTTATGATGTATTTACCAAGGATTTGTGAGCATTGCGTCAACCCAACCTGTGTGGCATCCTGCCCATCCGGGGCCATTTATAAACGGGAAGAGGATGGCATTGTGCTAGTGGATCAGGATGCCTGCCGCAGCTGGCGGTATTGTACAACAGGCTGTCCCTATAAAAAGGTTTATTTTAACTGGAAAACCCATAAGGCTGAAAAATGCACCTTTTGTTTTCCAAGGATAGAAGCAGGACTTCCAACGGTATGTTCAGAGACGTGTGTCGGCAGACTCCGCTATTTAGGAATTGTCTTTTATGATTTGGATAAAGTGGAAGCTGCTGCATCGGTTACAAATGAAAAAGATTTATATGAGGCCCACCTAGGTATATTTTTAGACCCGCATGACCCTAAAGTGATTGAAGAGGCGAGGAAAGCGGGATATCAAGAAGATTGGATTGAGGCAGCACAAAGGTCTCCGGTTTATAAGCTTGCTGTGGAACAACGAATTGCCCTGCCGCTTCACCCGGAATATCGAACACTGCCGATGGTATGGTATATTCCGCCGCTTAGCCCGGTTATGAGTGCTTTTGATGGTGGATTAGATGGAGTAAATCCGCATGTCATTTTCCCGCAAATTGACCAGCTTAGGATTCCGGTTGAATATTTGGCAAACATGCTAAGCGCCGGAGATACTGAGGTCATTCGTAAGGTATTAAAGAAAATGGTAGCGATGCGCAGCTATATGAGATCTCTAAATCTTGGGCAAAAGCCCGAAAAAAGCATTCTTGATGCCATTGGGATGACAGAGGAAACGATGCATGAAATGTACCAGCTTGCGGCAATTGCCAAATATGATGACCGCTATGTCATTCCAAAATCCCATCGTGAAGATGCCGCAAATCAGTACTTAGGGCAGGGAACTGGTGGATTTGATTTCATGGAAGCATGTTCAGGATGTTCCACCACACCAGGTATGCCTGAAGACTATAAGGTTGGGGACGATTATTGGGGTGAGATGAATGGGTGAATATGAACATATTTTTCGGTTGGCCTCTGCACTGCTGCAGCATCCGGAAGAAGAATGGCTAACAGGTGAAGAATTGAAAAATGAAATTGCCTCTATTGAAAACCAACTAGTAAAAATGCTCTATAGGCAATTTTTTAATCATCTTCAATCCATTTCGTTTTTGGAGCTCTGTCAGCAATATGCACAAACCTTTGATTTTAGTGATAAAACAACACTTTATTTGACCTATCCGATTTTCGGAGAGAACCCTGACCGCGGAAAAGCACTGGTAAAATTAAAAAATGAGTATTTTGAAGCTGGTTACCCGTTAGAAAGTGATGAACTTCCGGATTACCTACCATTAATTCTCGAGTTTTGTTCCATTGCTCCTATCGAATCTGCCCGGAAAATGCTGCAGATTCATCGAAAATCGATTGATCGATTGTTAAAAGAATTATCCTTAAAGGATAGTCCTTATCAAATGCTTCTGCAGGCATGCGTGGAAACAATTGAAAATATCCTTGGAAAACAAAAGGCTTCGTAGGGGGTAGAAAAATGACGTTTTTTCAAAACTTTTTCTGGGTGTCTTTTCCCTATATCATGCTGACGATGTTCGTAGTCGGACATATATATCGCTATAACGTTGACCAATTTGGCTGGTCAGCTAAATCGAGTGAGTTTCTTGAAAAAAAGCAATTAAAGTGGGCGAGTATTTTATTTCACTACGGGATCATTTTTGTGTTTTTTGGCCATGTGGCTGGAATCCTAATCCCAAAAGCCTTTTATGATGCTGTGGGGATTACCGATCATATGTATCATTTTGGTGCTGTTTGGATTGGTGGTTTAGCGGGAGTTGCTACAATCATTGGGGTTTTGTTATTAATGGTGCGCAGGTTTACAGTCAAACGCATCTATATTCATAGTACTTTTCGTGACATTCTTGTGCTTGTACTGCTCACCCTGATTATTATTACCGGCTTTTTTAACACGGTTTGGATTACAGGCAGGGGGATCGCCTTCGAGTATAGGGAAACAATTAGTCCGTGGTTTCGCAGTATCCTTTCCTTAAATCCAACACCTAGTCTCATGATTGGAATACCGGTTGGATTCCAAATCCATGTTGTATCAGCCCTGTTACTTTTTGGAATTTGGCCATTTACAAGATTAGTTCATGTGTGGAGTTTGCCATTAGAGTATTTAAACCGCAAATTTATCGTCTATCGTGCGGTTTTTGGAAGACGCCATTTAGCCATGTCTACTGAAAGGAAAGATAAGCTAGAGTAAAAAAACGGAACCACTTTGGTTCCGTTTTTTTACTGTTTAGTTTGGAGAAAATTTTTTGCTAACAATTTTTTCACTTCATTATAACTTAATCCGGATTGACTGTTTAACCGTTTTACTTCCTCGATGTCGGTACCGACCTTTGTAAAGCGCTTGTGATTGACAACCATGATTTCAACACTCCTAAGTAATTAGAAATTCTGGAAATGAAATGTTCCATAATTGGACATACTAGGATAAAAGGAGGCGGTTCCCATTTTTTACGGTAGAAGAGCAAAAGAAGAAGAAATTGAAACCATACTCGTTGATACTGAAGTCTATTCTTGTATGGATAATTCCTGTATAGGCTGGATGCGAAAGGATTTCGTTGCTGATGACCTGCTTTGTCCGATGTGTGGCAATGAAATGATGCAGGAAATAAGAGAGCTTCCTAAAATATAAAAAAATCCTGCTATCAAAGACTGTCATCGTAAGTAGACAGTCTTTTATTTTTTCTATTTAAAGATTTTCATTTTGCTGGTGAATTTCATCCCCGCTTATAATGGTATTTGCTTCTTCAAGATATTTATGCTCATCAACAGAATCCCCCGCCACATTCTTTTTATTAGGGAAAATGGATCCATTCTCAATCGTCACTTGTGGTTCTTTTGCAGCAGGTGTTAAATAATCTTCCTTTTTAGCCATGCAACATCATCTCCTTACATAAAGGGTTTGCATTGCAAAAAGGGTTTATACGTGCCTATTTATCTCCAAAACGGAAATTTATTGAAAACATAAGGAAAGCTCTCCGGAATCCGGAGAGCTTTGGCCGTTATTCTTCTCGTTTCGATAAGCAGCGATCACATTCCATTAAGTAACTTTCGGCTTGTTCCTCCATAATGTGCTGACCACATTCTGGACATTCCTTTTTTGGCAGGTTGCGGAAAAATTCAACTGGACTCATTAACATTTTAAAAATCCCCCTTTAGTAATACAGTTTATTTTATTCCCTCTTGTTATAGTACAGTATAAACAAAAAAAACAAAAATGTGTAGACTTTTTTTAAAGAAAACTGAAATTTTTTAAAAAATAAGTCTTTTATCACAAATTTGCTTCTTGGCATGTTATTTTAAAAAATTTATGAGTGCGTATGAAATAGTGCTTCCATACGCACAAACTTTACATTACAATCATAGTAGAATCATTGTTACCCGGAGGGATGCTGTTAATGAATGCATTACTAGGGACGTTTCATCCTTACTTTATCGTTATTGCCATTGGATTAACCATCATGGCATCATATACTTCATTAGATATGTTTACTTTAATAAGGTCATCAAACCAAAATAAACGGCTTCTGTTCCTTGGCGGTTCATTGTCAATGGGAATTGGAATTTGGGTCATGAATTTTATGGCACTCATTTCTGCAGATACAAATCGGCTTGCTAGCTATCATATTCCGCTGACGATTCTGTCTATTTTTATCGGTATAGCTTTTACCGGAATGGCATTTTTGGCCTTTTTTGGAAAAACAATTAAATTCCCGCATTTACTTATTGGCAGTTTATTTCTAACCTTAGCAGTTATTGCGATTCAGGTAATCGGTTTATATGCGATGGATGTCAGCATTAAGTACAATGTATCACTGCTGCTCTTTTCAGGATTCGTCATTTTTGGTTCATTTTTATTTTCTTTGTGGATTCTTTTTTCATCAAGCTATTCACAAGGACATCAGTCTTGGTTAAAACCAGTCAGTGCGCTGATTATATCCGGTGCTATTGCTGAAGGTCATTTCCTATTAAAACGAGCAGCTATTACGACAAGTGAAGTGGCTCAAAGCTCGAACACAGATAGTCCCTTTTTTATTTTTTTGGTGTTATTTGTTTCTGTCTTAATCACTGGCGGACTAATTATTTCGAGTACGTTGATCAGTAAACAATTAGCGGCAACCGATACCAATTTAAAAGATATTAAGGCAGCACTTGATGCATCATCCATTGTGGCGATTACTGACCGACATGGAACTATTGCCTATGTAAATGATAAATTTGAGGAGATTTCCAAGTACCAAAAGGAAGAGATTATTGGCAAAAACCACAGGATGTTAAACTCAGGGTATCATTCTCAAGAATTCTTTCAACACTTATGGAAAACGATTCAATCGGGTCAGATCTGGCGTGGAGAAATCCGAAATAAAGCGAAGGACGGTTCGTTTTATTGGGTGGATACCACCATCGTTCCGTTTTTGAATAAAAAAGGTAAACCTGTCCAATATATTGCTATTCGCTCGGATATCTCTAATCGAAAAAAAGCAGAAGAGCACCTAAAGGAAACCATTAAAGAGAATGTAGATATCAAATTTGCTCTTGATCAATCGTCAATTGTTGCATTTACTGATGCAAAAGGGAAAATTACCAACGTAAACGAAAAATTCTGCGAGATTTCAAAATACAGCCGCGAAGAAATCATTGGTAAAGATCATAATATCCTTAATTCCGGATATCACTCGAAAGACTATTTCAAAAACCTTTGGAAAACCATTGGTGAGGGAAAGGTATGGAAAGGGGAAATCAGGAATAAAGCCAAGGATGGAACCTTTTATTGGGTGGATACGACGATTGTTCCGTTTTTAAATGACCACGGGAAGCCGTACCAGTATCTTGCCATTCGTAATGATATAACGGAACGTAAGAAAACAGAAGAAGTTCTCCACCGCCAGGATAAGCTCGCAGCCGTGGGCCAGTTGGCTGCAGGTGTCGCACATGAAATTCGCAACCCGCTTACCTCGATGAAAGGGTATGCGGAATTCTTACAATTAGATGAAAAAGATCCAGAACGAATGGAGTTTTTAAATATCATTCTTGATGAAATTGAGCGGGTTAATACGATAGTTGAGGATTTTATGGTGTTGGCGAAACCAAAGGCAGTCGAATTAGAGGAAAAGAATGTCGTTCCGGTCATACAAAACGTTGTGTCCTTGCTTGAATTTGAAGCGAGAAAGAAGAATGTCCGCTTGTCCTTTGATTGTCATCATGAAATTATTCAAATTGAGTGTGATGAGAACCGCTTAAAGCAGGTTTTCCTAAACTTTATTAAAAATGGTATTGAAGCCATGCCAAATGGCGGAGACTTACTTGTTAAAACAGTGATACAGGATCATAATGTGCAAATCTCGATTCAGGACTCAGGAGTCGGAATCCCGAAAGACAAATTGCAGAAGCTGGGAGAACCGTTTTACACCACGAAGCGCAATGGAAATGGTTTGGGATTAATGGTGAGCTTTAAAATTATTGAAAGTCATAACGGTAAAGTATTTGTTGAAAGCGAGCCTAATAAAGGAACAACCTTCAATATCTTATTACCTACAAAAATAGCGTAAAAACGAGAGATTTTCTCTCGTTTTTATTTTTTTGAAAAAAAGACATAATTTTTTATAAAAAGGAGCCTATAAACGTAATAAATAGATTAATATTATTATATAGATTGTAAGGTTATTTTGGGGAGGGAAAATAGTGAGTGAAGCAAGTTTGGTAAAAACAATCTGCGGATACTGTGGGACTGGCTGCGGCTTAATCGTAGAAGTGAAAGACAATAAAATTATGAAAATCCGCGGCGATAAGGAAGCTACAGTGAACAAAGGGCAGACATGTGTAAAAGGTGCATTTGCCTATGAGTATGTCCATGCCAAAAATAGATTAACATCACCGCTTATTCGTAAAGCCGGCCAGCTGGTTGAAACAACTTGGGAAGAGGCCTATGAATTCATTGCCGAAAAATTAACGGGAATCAAAACGAAATGGGGTTCAAATGCAATCAGTATGTTTGCTTGCGCACGAAGCACGAATGAATCCAATTTTATTACCCAAAAGTTTATGAGAACGGTTATCCACAGTAATAATATTGATGGCTGTAACCGAACGTGACACGCTCCTAGTGTTGCCGGTCTGGCAACTGTTTTTGGAAGCGGTTTCCCTACAAATACACTTGAAGATTTTGATAAGGCTGAAGTATTGCTTTTAATGGGTTCAAATACGACTGAATCCCATCCAATTATTGCGAATCGCATGAAAAAGGCAGTAAAATCAGGACTGAAAATTATTGTCATTGATCCTAGAAAAATAGACATGGTTAAGGTGGCCCATCGTCATTTACAAATTAATGTCGGTTCAGATATCGCATTAATTAATGCATTTATCCATGTTATTCTGAAGGAGGGTCTATACGATCCTGCCTTTATCAATCAGTTTACGATTGATTTTGATCGGTTAGAAAAACATGTAGAGCTGTATACACCTGAATATGCAGCAACGATTACGGGTGTAAGTGCCGAAGATATTGCAGCCACCGCAAGGGAGTACGCCACTTCAAGCGGCTCGATGATCGCATACACACTTGGGATTACTGAGCATCATTGCGGTGTAAATAATGTATTTGATATTGCCAATCTTGCCTTGTTAACCGGGAATATTGGCAAAGAAGGAACAGGAATCATGCCGCTTCGGGGGCAAAATAATGTCCAAGGCGCAGGTGATATGGGATGTCTACCCAACCAATTAGCGGGAGCGATGAGCTTAGCAAACGAGGAATTCCGCGCCCGCTATGAAAAGGAATGGAAGGTAGAGCTAAATCCGCAAGCCGGTGACACCCAAACCCGGACATTTGATCGATTGGAAATGGGCGAGCTAAAGGCACTATATATAATAGGAGAAAACCCGCTCCTTGCTGATGTAAATATGAATCATACAACAAAGCTTTTTGAAATGCTTGATTTGTTAATCGTCCAGGATATTTTTATGACTGAAACCGCGAAAATGGCTGATGTTGTCCTGCCGGCCCGTTCATGGGGTGAGGTGGATGGAACGTATACAAATACAGACCGGAGAATTCAACTTGTGCGCAAGGCTGTTGATGCCCATCCAAATACGAAAGAAGACTGGGTAATCCTTTGCGAACTATCGACTTTAATGGGCTATCCGATGCACTATAATAACAGTGAGGAAATTTGGGATGAAGTGAGAAAGCTTGCCTGGGAGATGTACGGCGGTATTTCTTACGAGCGGCTTGAAAAGGAATATAGCATCCATTATCCATGTCCGGATGAAAACCATCCGGGAACATTCATTATGCATGAACGATTCCATAACGACCAGCCGGTTGTGAAAAAGTCACCATTTGTCCCAGTGGATTATACGGAGCCATTAGAATTGCCTGATGCGGAATATCCATTCACGTTAACAACAGGAAGGCGCTATGAGTCTTATAATACCCATACGCAGACACGCCACTATGCAGCGGGTGTTAAAGTGAAACAAACAGAAGAAACGGTTGATATCCATCCAGATGATGCAGCGGCACTAGGAATTACTAATGGGGAAGTAGTACAGGTCCGTTCCCGAAGAGGGGAGCTTGAGGTGAAGGCAAAGGTGACAGAACAGGTGGTTCCAGGCCTTGTCTTTATGAGTTTTCATTGGAGTGAAACACCGACAAATGTATTAACATTAAATGAATATGACCCTATTTCCGGGACAGCTGAGTATAAAGCATGTGCGGTCGCTATTTCAAAGGTTCACTAATTCGTTTTGATAAGAAAAACACACTTCTTTTTTAAAGAGGTGTGTTTTTTTCGTATCTTAATGTAGATTTGCAAATTTTTCGAGATCTCGATTCTCTCCAATGACGACCAATACATCCCCATAATGTATTTTCTCATCTGGTGAAGGGGAAATATTGATGTCGTCGTCATGACGTATGGCGATGACACTTAGATTAAACCTGGCCCGTAAGTCTAGCTCTCGTAAAGTTTTCTCCATCATCCGATCTGGAATTTTCACTTCTTCCACACTATAATTTTTCGAAATCTCGATGAAATTCAAGACATTTGGTGATAACAGTTGATGGGCAACGCGGATTCCCATATCCCGCTCAGGAAACACAACCCAATCTGCGCCAACTTTTTTTAATACTTGACCATGGAGTTTGTTGATCGCCTTGGCAATTACTTGCTTTACTCCAAGTTCCTTCAAGAGTAATACTGTAAGGATACTGGCTTGTATATCATTTCCTATTGCTACAATCACTGTATCAAAATTACGTATTCCGATTGATTTTAGTGCCTCTGCATCAGTGGAATCTGCAATAACGGAATGGGTGGCAAATGGATGTGACTCTTCAACCCGTTCTTCATTTACATCCACGCCAAGAACCTCCTGACCAGATTCATATAACTTATTGGCAATGCTAAGCCCAAATCTTCCCAAACCAATAACAGCATATTGATTAGCCATAGTTCCCAAATCCTCCTTGATGTAAAAAACTACCCTATCATAATTTTTCCTTTAGGATAACGGAAGGAATCAGGGTTTCTGCGCATCGTAATGGCAAAGGCAATCGTTAAAGGCCCCACCCTTCCGGCAAACATCGTAAAAGTTATTAACATCTTACCGAGAGGGGACAAATCACGAGATAAGTCCATTGATAAGCCTACAGTTCCAAAAGCCGAGGTTGCTTCAAATAGAAGCTTTAAAAAATCAGTTCCCCGCTCTGTAATTGTTAATAACATCGTAATGGTAAAAACAAGAAACAGTGCACTAAAGGAGACGGTTAAGGCCTTATAGATGGTTTCATATTCAACCCTATTCCTGAAAAATATGACATCTTCCTTTCCACGGATTTGCGACCAAATTGCACCTACTAATGTAGTAAATGTAGTTGTTTTAATACCACCTCCGGTAGAACCCGGAGAAGCACCGACAAACATTAAAAATACAATTAATAATAAAGAAGTTTGGCTCATTTCGGCAATATTTAAAGTATTAGCACCGTCGGTTCTTGCGGCTACAGATTGAAAGAGTGCTCCTAAAACTTTTCCTGAAAAGGATAATGGCTTTAATGTTTTTTCATTAGAGAATTCAAATAAAAAGATTCCTATCGTCCCGCCAATCAATAGTAACGAACTTGTTATTAAAACAATTTTGGTATGTAAGGATAAACGTTTAGAGCTGCGGAATTCAAAAATTTCATTCATAACGATAAAGCCAATCCCTCCAATTGTAATTAATGAACAAATGGTTAACACAACTGTTGGATCACCCACGTATCCTGTAAGACTTTGATAATGACCGAAAATATCAAACCCTGCATTATTAAAGTTAGATATAGAATGAAAAATCCCGTAATAAATTGCTTTACCTACCGGCATTTCAAAAGAAAAGCGAATGGACAAGATGAGTGCCCCAGCAAATTCAATAACCGCCGTGAATATTAAAATACGTCGGGCTAGCCGAACAACGCCTTCCATCGAAAGGTTATTTAAAGATTCTTGAAGTAAAATTCTTTCTTTTAAAGAAATCCTTTTTCCTAGTAAGAGGGCAAATAAAGTAGCGAATGTCATAAACCCAAGTCCGCCAACTTGAATCATAAACAAGATGACTAATTGACCAAATAATGTAAACGTAGTACCGGTATCCACTACAACAAGTCCTGTGACACATGTAGCCGAGGTGGCTGTAAAAATAGCGTTTAAAAATGTCAGGCCTTGTCCATTCGTTGTTGAAGCAGGGAGAGTTAATAGAATAGATCCTATTAAAATAATAGCGGCAAAACCAAGGACAAGGATTTTTGGGGGATCAAGAAAATTCTTTTTCTGATGCATAAATGTTCTCCCTATTCTATTTTGTTTTTAACAAACAAAATCTACTATAGATTTAAAATGCCATAATGTTAAAATACTTATTACAGGAAAAATATACTACTGCATTTAATTTATGTAAATAAATTCTTTTTATTTGTGTCATACCTCACTGAATTAAAAAGAAAAGTGTTCTATAATACATTAAGAAAATTTTTCCATGTAATGATTTTACCGTGTAAATATATAACGGTTAACCTGAGGGTATAGTAAAAGGAATGGGATTACGAGGAGGATGAAAATGAAACAAGGAACAAAGCAGCTCATTATTCAAACGGGAAGTCTTGTTGCTGGCTTTATGGTTTGGGTGCTTATTTCTTCATTAATGCCTTTTATTAAGGAGGATATCCCGCTATCGTCAACTCAAATTGCTTGGGCAACGGCTGTACCCGTCATTCTAGGTTCATTGCTCCGTGTACCAATCGGTTTTTGGGCCAATCGGTATGGCGCTAGAATTTTATTTACGATCAGTTTTATTATTTTGTTAGTACCTATTGCACTTATTAGCTATGCAAATTCAATCCTTATGTTGATTTTAGGAGGATTTTTGCTTGGAATTGGCGGAGCCGTCTTTTCAATTGGTGTTACCTCATTACCGAAATACTATCCAAAAGAAAAACATGGCTTTATAAATGGAATCTATGGAGCAGGTAATATAGGAACGGCCATTACATCATTTGCAACACCTGTTTTAGCTAATTCCTTTGGATGGAGGACGACGATTCAAATATTTTTGATCATTGTCCTTATATTTGCCATTATAAATTTCCTTTTAGGTGATAAAAAAGAACACAAAGTAAATAACTCTGCAAAAGAGGTAATTAAAGAAGTTTATAAAAATCCGAAACTTTGGTTTTTAAGTTTATTTTATTTCATCACATTTGGCTCCTTTGTTGCCTTTACGATTTATTTACCTTCTTTTTTAGTCAATCACTTTGGATTAGATAAGGTGGATGCAGGATTACGTACTGCTGGTTTTATAGCCCTTGCTACCTTTTTCAGACCAGTAGGGGGGTGGCTCGGCGATAAAATAAACCCTTTTCTAATACTCATGGCTGTATTTTTTAGTTTAACCTTTGCTGGGTTCCTGCTTTCATTCACACCATCTCTGCCGATTTATTCATTTGGATGTTTACTAGTTGCTTTCTTCGCAGGGATTGGAAATGGTGCTATTTTTAAGTTAGTTCCATTTTATTTTTCAAAGCAAGCAGGGATTGTTAATGGTATTGTGGCCGCAATGGGTGGCCTAGGCGGCTTTTTCCCGCCGTTAATCCTAACAATTCTGTTTAATTGGACTGGACATTATGCGATTGGTTTTATGTCACTTTCCGAATTCTCGCTGGCAAGTTTAGTGATCGTTGTGTGGCTTTACTATCAAGAAAAGCTTGATATTTCCGCTAAGATTGTGAACCACGCTGTAGATGGAATTTGTTTGACAGATATTAACGGGATCATTCAGAGCATCAACCCTGCGTTTACAAAAATCACCGGTTATAGTAAAGAAGAAGTAATCGGTAAAACACCGAGTGTCCTGCAATCCGGAGAACATGATAATGAATTTTATAAAAAAATGTGGGATAGTCTAAAATCAAAAGGAATTTGGGAAGGGTATATTTGGAACAAACGGAAAAATAATGAAATTTATAAAGAGTGGTTAACCATTACTGCCATAAAAGACGATGCAGGGGAAACAAAAAATTATGTGGCAATGTTTAACGAAGAAAATAAGCGTTCCAAGGAATAAATGACAGGAGAGACCTTCAAATCGGAGGTCTCTTTTTTTGTGCTATTTAATCGAAATCGTTATAAATATTACGACTTTTTGACAATCCATTTGTGTTCACAGTTCCTTCACTATTTTTGTGACGTACGTCACTAAAATCATGTTACCATGTGGTTTATATTAACATCATCAACAACAACAACTTAGTAAAATAAAACTTTGAAAAACATATAGGGGGAAAAAATCATGGCACGAATTAATTATTGGAATCCGGAAGATGAAAAGTTCTGGAACGCAGAAGGAAAAAAACATGCAAGGAGGAATCTTTGGATCTCTGTACCATCTTTGATGCTTGCATTTATCGTTTGGCAAATTTGGTCTGTCGTTGCTGTTAGACTTAACGATATAGGTTTTCACTTTACTGAAGAACAATTATTTACACTTGCGGCCATACCTGGTCTCGTTGGTGCAACTTTACGCTTTGTTTATACTTTCGCTGCTGGAACTATGGGTGGCAAGACCTTTACTGTGATTTCAACAGCCGTTCTTGCTATTCCGGCAATCGGTATTGGTTTTGCAGTTCAAAATCCTGACACTCCATTCTCCATCATGCTATTACTTGCAGCACTTTGCGGTCTAGGCGGAGGAAACTTTTCATCTTCTTCAGCCAATATTAGCTTCTTTTTTCCGAAGAAAGAAAAAGGGACAGCACTTGGAATTAACGGTGGCTTAGGCAACATGGGAGTATCTGTTGTACAATTCGTAACACCATTAATTATCACTTCAGGAACTTTCGCGCTTGTTGGCGGCAAACAAGTTTTAGCAAACGGCCAGGAAGTATGGTTACAAAACGCTGCTTTCATTTGGGTTATTCCAATTGTGATTATGACATTGCTAGCCTTCTTTAAAATGGATAATGTTCCGGGAGCAAGACAATCGGTTGCAGATCAATTTGTTATTGTAAAACGAAAACACACATGGATCATGACAGCTCTTTATGTAGCAACATTTGGTTCATTCATTGGCTATTCTGCGGCATTCCCGCTTTTATTAAGATCACAGTTCCCGGAACACATCTCGCTAGCCTTTCTTGGCGCATTGATGGCGGCAGCGGCAAGACCTGTAGGCGGATGGTTGGCTGATAAACTTGGTGGTGCACGAGTGACTGCTTACGTATTGGTCATCATGGGAATCGGAGCAGCAGGGGTAATATACTTCTTAAACGGAAAACAATTTGCAGGATTCTTAATCGCCTTCTTAGTGCTATTCTTGGCATCAGGTATTGGTTCTGGTTCAACTTTCCAAATGATTCCAACTATCTTTATTCCTAAAGAAGCTGCTCCAGTAATCGGATTTTCAGCAGCATTTGCAGCATATGGTTCATTCTTTATTCCGAAGCTTTTCGGATGGTCAGTTAATACAACAGGTACACCTGTAACTGCTTTCTACTTCTTTATTGGATTCTACATTATTGCTTTTGGACTTAACTGGTTCTTCTATCAAAGAAAAGCAACAGTTGCAAAACAATTGGCAAAACAGGTTGGATAATTTCCACTTCCTTTAGGTATCATAAAAAAAAGGAGTGAGGAATGATGCCAAGAGGGAAAGAATTAGAGCAGCTTCCAATGGCGAATATAGCACCAGGTGCCGGAAAAGATGCTGGAGGTTATAATAGAGAGGTTCTTGGGAGTATGGGACAAAAAGAACAGCCAGAGCCTAGCGATATTGATAAAGAGAACGAAGATATGGTGTGAGGCAGGATTTTATCCTGCCTTTTATTTATGTTTATTTACATATAAATGGTTTGGGTGTTTGTAATCGCTTTCTTCTATTATATATATGCTTGTTACTAGTCGTCATAAAATTGAATCCGGACTCCATTTATGGTTCCAGGTTCGTCTATATTTTCAAGGCTCAACAAATAATTCGCTAATTCAATTTGCAGTTCATTTGGAGCACCTGGCTTCAAATGCCAATTGCCGGGTTCATCTACAAAATAAGGACTTTTTGTAAATTCTGGCCTAATTCGGGGCATATAGGATTCCTCTTTTCATATCATTCTTATGTCTTTTGCGGTTATGCTTTCCAATCATGATTAAATTATTCAGGAAGGATTTCAAAAGATAAGTCAAAATTCATATTGCACCATCTATGTTTCAAGTATATAGTAGGTGGAAATGTTATTTCTCTAATTTGGATTTAGTTGGAAATTGACTCTGAAGTGGTAAATAAAAAATATGAAACTATTTTTTTTCTTATTCGTCTTATATAAATGAGGAATGAAACAGTCATGTCCCACAAACAACAATCATACAAATAAAGGGAATGTTTTCGGTTATTGAAAACAACATTTATGTTTTTATTTCTAAAGAAAATGTGATATAGTAATTTAGGTTCGTTTACCGGAGCTTAATTGGTAAGTGAGAGGAGAAGTTAGACATGAATAAAATTAGACTACCTAAAAAATTCAACAATAGTCATATTTCATTCTTCGCAATTGCCGTAGTATTATTCTGGTTCAAAACCTATGCGGCATATCAAATTGAATTTAATCTTGGAATTGATAATAACCTGCAGAAATTTTTGTTATTGATAAACCCGTTGAGTTCAGCGCTTTTCTTTTTTGGATTGGCACTGCTCTTTAAAAAGCGTACGAAGCTTGTCATGCTTATTACCAATTTCCTATTATCTTTCTTGTTGTACGCGAATATTGCCTATTATCGTTTTTTTAATGACTTTATTACAGTGCCTGTTTTAATGCAGACAAAGACAAATGCAGGACAATTGGGAGACAGCGCCCTTTCGTTAATGTCCCCATTCGATATTTTTTACTTTACTGATTTTTTTATTTTAATTGCTCTAGCATTAACTGTATTTAAGACAGTTACGGTAACAAACAGAAAGTCATTTAAAATTGTGCTTTTGTTTGCCATTACTACTTTTTTGTTTAATTTAGGATTGGCTGAGAAGGATCGTCCGCAGTTATTGTCACGTTCATTTGATAGAAATTACTTGGTCAAATACCTAGGAGCATACAATTTTACGATTTATGATGTTATTCAAAACGTAAAGTCATCTAGTCAGCGTGCATTAGCAGATAGCAGCGATATTACGGATGTAGAGAACTATCGCAAGGCAAACTATGCAGCGCCAAATCCGGATTTCTTTGGTAAAGCAAAAGGAATGAACGTCCTTTATATTTCAATGGAATCATTCCAAACATTTATGATTGATTATAAAATGCCTGACGGACAGGAGGTCACACCATTTTTAAATTCATTGGCACATGATGGCAGTACCTTTTATTTTGATAACTTTTATCATCAAACAGGTCAGGGTAAAACATCTGATGCCGAGTTTTTAATGGAAAACTCCTTATATCCAATGGCACAAGGTGCAGTATTTGTTAACAAAGCACAAAATACGTATCAAGCAATGCCATCTATACTTAAAGGCCAAGGCTACAGCTCGGCAGTATTACATGGTAACTATAAAACATTCTGGAATCGAAATGTAATCTATAAAGCATTCGGATACGATCAGTTTTTTGATGCGGAATACTATAACATGACAGACGAAAATACGAAAAACTATGGGATGAAAGATAAACCATTCTTTAAAGAATCGATTCCGTTGCTTGAAAGCTTAAAGCAACCGTTCTATACCAAGTTTATTTCATTGTCAAACCATTTCCCGTTTGAAATGGATCCAGATGATACTGATTTCCCTGCAGGTGATTATGGTGATACAGTTGTGAATCAATATTTCCAATCTGCACACTATATGGATCAGGCATTCGAACAGTTTTTTAATGACCTAAAAGCAAACGGTATGTATGATAATACAGTGATTGTCATGTATGGTGACCACTACGGTATTTCCGAAAACCATAACGAAGCAATGGCAAAGGTTTTAGGGGTTGACGAAATCACTCCGGCCATAAATGCTAAACTGCAGCGTGTGCCATTGTTTATCCACGTTCCTGGTGTAAATGGCGGCATACAGCATCAAGTTGGCGGGGAAGTAGACGTTCGCCCAACAGTACTTCACTTATTAGGAACAGATACAAAGGATTACATGGAGTTTGGGTCTGATTTATTATCGCCACAGCACCGTAATTGGGCTTTATTTAGGAATGGTGATTTTGTTTCATCTGATGTCATTCAAATAAAGGATAAATGTTACGCTGATGCTACCGGTGAATTAATGGAAGATCCTGAGGCGTGTAAGGAAACTTCAGAAAAAGTGAATACAGAGCTGCAAATGTCCGATGAAATTGTTTATAAAGATCTTTTACGTTTCTATAAACCAGATGGATACACCCCAATTAACCCAAATGACTATGAATATTTGGGACCTAAGGGGAAGGCAACCAAAACATCGGAAAATAAATAAACACAAAAGAGACTGTCCTATTAGCGGGACAGTCATTTTTGTGTTTAATTCCGTTTAAAGCCTTCTTCTTTCAAAAACTCTTCCGCCTCATCGTAGGTATCGAAGCTAGCATCAAGGTTTAACCCAAAGTAAATATTCCAGGATTCGTTTTCATTCACCAGAATGAGAAGATTGTTTTCTTCATCTGTCCAACGCTCACCATCGGAATCGCCAACTATGGCTTCCTCAACAATTGTTTTTTCTTGCGGTGATAGCGCTTGGATCGATTCTTTCAGCAAGTGGTGCAGCTGATCAGCAGAAAAATCGCGGATATTTACCATGCCTTTGTCATCTGTGTCATAGTTATGCAAGTGCCCAGCATAAACGAAGCCGTTGCCTTTTGGGTGTAAATGGTAAACAATATTTTTTTTATCGGATATACTGTTTGAAAACTGAAAATTCACACGCCCGAGTGAAACATTTTTCCTTTCTAATTCGCTAAAAGATTCAATAATCGCTAATTTTTCATCATACGTAAGCATAGTTTCCTCCATTTGTTTAACTACATAATTTCTAATCATACAGATTTTTCTCCTAAAGGTAAAATTAATTCATGATAAGGATTGAAAATATGTTGTAAAGTGGTGTAAAATTACACTATAAGGGAAAAATAAGGAAGGCTTTTGAATTGTTCATGAGCCAGTCCTCATAAGGGAAGGAATAGAGGGGAGATTGAATGGAGCCAAATAGTAATGAAGAGAGAAGAAGAATTTTCAGGAACGAACTAATCACCTTAAAAGAAGAAGGGTATTTGTCCGAAAAAGTCGTTGAGCACGTAGCAAGGGCACATCATCAATATCACTTGGATTTAGTAGAGATTGAGGCGATTCCGGCTCCAACGGAAACGGTTGCCCAAAAGCCTAAACCTGCTCCTGCAAAACCAGAAAAGGTGAAAAAGACACTTACTCCTGAGCAGATTCGTGAAAAGAACATAACGTGGTTATTAAATATTGGGGTCATATTTTTATTGATTGGCGGTTTGTTTGTGGCAACGAGTAATTGGGAATCCATGACAAGCTTCATGAAAAGTGGCTCTATTGCGATTGTATCATTACTGTTTTACGGCATCGCCTTATTAACAAACAGAGTTCTGCATATCGAGAAGACCGCTTTTGCCTTTACTGTCTTAGGCAGTTTATTCCTGCCAATCTTTATCCTCTCATTAGGATGGTTTTGCCTTTTAGGATCCTATTTATCAATATATGGTGAGGGACGATATTTTCTCGGCATGCTGGGAAGCTTTTTACCGCTGCTTGTTTATCTGTTATTTGCGAAGAGGTTACGTTCTAGATTATTTGTTTGGTTTAGTTTTGTTTCGTTATCCGCTGGAGTAGCCTTTTTATTGGCTGGAACCAAAATGACAGTGGATTATTTTTATCTTGGAATGATGGCTTTTAATGCGATTCTCATTTTTGTCTATCATAAGTTGAAAAGCAAAGACTCACTTCAATTTTTTACGAAAGAATTTGTACCTTACGTCCAGGTTAATCTTGTTCTATCCACCCTGTTTATGCTTTTTTTCTATCAAAACGAAGTGATCTATAGTTTTAACCTTATATTGACTGCGATTATTTATTTATCGATGATGTATGTCAGCGGGAAAAAGGAATATCATTTTATTTTTAGTGTGATGATTGTTTATGGAGCATATCAGCTGATTGAGCATAGTTTTCTTGAGTATTTTGGAGCGATTGCTTACGCATTCATTGGTTTTGGAATAGTATTTGTTCCAAAGGTATTAGACAATCAATTTTCCTTAAATAAAGTCTTTCACTATACGAGTGCGGTTATTTCTGGGTTCGCATTTATTTACATTAGTTTAGAAGGTATATTCCTTCGTGCAGGGAATCCGTCCGTCGTCCTTATGATCGCTTATTTTGTCATTGCAGCCAATTTTATTTATTTATCCCATCATAACCCGAGACGGTTATTTCCGTATTTAAGTTCCATATTTGTGGCATCGGGCATTTATGAACTTATTGTGTTACTTGTTCAACCTTTAGATGTAATCAATTTTTCACTTACATTATCCATAGCAGGTTTTATACTCTTTACCGTCTTTGGTTTTGTCCATCTATCCACCTATTTAACAATCATTCGAACGGCATCAAGGGATCTGGGATTAGCATTAATGGCGCTAGCCGGAATGACTGCCATAGCATTTCTATTATGGTGGGAACTTGGTGTCATGCTTTTCCTTTTTGTTATTGCAGCCTTTTTCCTTCATAAATTTGAAGAAAGGATGCTTTATAAAGAAATAGCAATTTTTTTATTGCCACTTTCAATTGGTTTTTCTATTGCGTCTTTTGGCGAAGAAATAAATGTTCAATATCCTGTTTATCGACATGAATTAGGTTATCCAATTAATTTTGCCATAGCGGCGTTCTTGGTGTTATTGACCAGTTTTGGCTGGATGAAAGTAACCGAGAAAAAGCTCGCCCAAATTTCACTATTTGTCTCGCAAGCACTTTATACGATTGCTATAATTCATGCGTTGCTAACACCAAAAATTCAATTTTGGGTGCAGCCGCTTGTGTTATTGGTTGGAATCGGTATGTATTCCTATTTTTATAAAAAGATTAGTGCAAAATGGGTGGCGTTTGCTATCAGCATCATAACACTGCTGTCTTATTTTTCGCTTATTCAAGCGATTAAGCTGAATGTAACATTTAATCCTACCATGAATTCGTTAATTACTTCTGCAAGTGCCTTACTATTGTTACTGATTGCCTATCTATTTCGAAAAAAAAATCGAGACTTATCGAATGCCTTTGCTTGGACAGGTCATATTGTACTTCCCGCAGCACTCGCTTTTACTTGGTTTGTCTTTCATACAGAATCAGTCTACAGTTTCATCCTCGCATTATGTGGATATGCAATCAGCACAAAATTAGCTGAGTGGGAATGGAAAATCAAAGTCTTTCTTTACGGAAGCTTTACAGCATTGTTTTTTGTTGTTTCAACAGGTTTGGATCGAATCGTTACCGAAACCATCGGACAATATGAATTCCCGATCACTAGCGGGCTGATTCTAATTTTCTCATTTCTCATTACAGATGAGTTTAAACAGCGTACAGCTTATTATTTCGTGCCATTTTCGATTATTGGAGCCGGCTGCATGCTTGTTACTTATCCGTTTGGCTGGCTGCCCTACATCATCACTGGAGCCTATTCTTTCGGGATTCTGTTCTTTTTGCATAAGAACAAATGGGATGTCATTGGGATCGTACCATTATTCTTACTTTTTGCGGCAACAGTTGAATTTTCATTTTTTAGTGATATGACGAAGCTTGAAAAATTGCTCCTATCAGGTGGTTTAGGAATTCTGATGACAATCACTGGACAGCTTGTGTACAAGAAACTGTTTGAAAGTGCTGCAAAGCTTCAGGAAATCAAGTTTGATGGATATACAGTCATATCCTTCCTGTACTTTTGGTTTATGTACTTTTTTACAAGTCAGCATCTTGTGAGCCAAGCGCTGCCGGGGGTTCTTATTGCGGCCGCCATCTGGCTGCAGAGAAAGAGAGTGCCGGCAAGAGTCTCTGTCTTTATGCCAATCTTGGGAGGAACCTATTTATTACAGCCATACTATATGATCATTAATCAGTTAAATATTCCGCCATTATGGGATCGGGAGGTTCGGGTTCTGCCCTTTATCATTCTGGTGATTTTCATACGCCGAAGTTTAAAAGGGAGATATGCGGATTTGACAAAGGCGATCCAATGGGGAGTGCTCATTATCGTATCACTGCTCCTAGTCCAAGATGGGTTGGCAAGTAATACGATTTATGATGCGATAATAGTAGGGTCGCTCTCACTTGTTTCGATGATGGCGGGGATGTTCCTGCACGTTAAATCATACTTTTTCGTCGGTTCTGGTGTTTTACTCTTAAATGTCTTCCTGCAAACCAGGCCATATTGGGGAAACATGCCGTGGTGGGTCTATTTATTAATTGCTGGGTTAATCTTAATAACCGTAGCAAGCTTTAATGAATGGCATAAACAAAAAGGTCAAAAAGGGGAATCAACTTTCATCACCGTTCTGAAAGAAAAAGTAATTGATAAAATAAAAAAGTGGGATTAAATCGTGATGTATTATGCTGGAATACAGGGATAATTCATCTTTTATTGAAAAATAACATAAAGTCTGTTATAATAGAGTTAATTAAATAACTGTAGTAAATGGAGGAGCCTGTCACCAAGGGAATAGTATGTCCTTTGGTAGACGGGCTCTATTTATTTTCTCTTAAAAAGAGTCTGTTGATAAAAAAACAGACTCTTTTTAATTTTATGAAAAGGGATGGGTGATTTGATGCAATTACTATTTGAATTGGCGATTATTTTACTGGCTTCTAAAATTGCAGGAGAAATAAGTGTAAAGTTAGGGCAGCCCTCGGTTCTAGGAAAACTAATTGTGGGAATTATTTTAGGCCCTGCCGTTTTAGGACTTGTTACAGAGACGAAAACATTAGAAGAACTAAGCCAAATTGGTGTTATTTTGTTAATGTTTATTGCCGGGATGGAAACGGATTTAGATGAATTTAAACGTTCAGGGAAGGCTTCCACACTTGTAGGACTAAGTGGAATTGTCGTTCCGTTATTTGTTGGCTACCTTGCCGGAATTATCATGAATATGTCTACATTTGAAGCAATCTTTTTAGGACTTTTGCTCTCGGCAACAAGTGTCAGTATCTCTGTCCAAGCACTTAAAGAACTGAATAAAATGCAGTCAAAAGAAGGAACAACCATTTTAGGTGCAGCTGTCATCGATGATGTCGTGGTTATTATCGCCTTAGCCTTTTTAATGAGTATGGCAGGCGGGGATGTAAATTTAAGTATGGTAATTGTGAAAAAGGTTCTCTTTTTCGCAGGAGCTATTTTAGCTGCATGGAAGGTAGTACCATGGGTATTAAAAAAGTTTGCACCATTAAACGTGACAGAATCGTTGCTTTCCGCGGCATTAATTATCTGTTTCCTATTTGCGTATGTAGCTGAATTAACAGGGGTTGCTGCCATCATTGGAGCGTATATCGCTGGTGTAGCAATCAGCCAAACGAAATTTAAGCATGAAATATTTGAAAAGGTAGAAACTGTTGGCTATTCCATTTTTGTCCCAGTTTTCTTCACTTCCATTGGTGTAAAAGCAAGTTTTGATGGGATTTCGCAACATCTGGGTGTGATCTTTGGACTTAGTATTTTAGCCATCTTAACAAAATTAATTGGTGCCGCAGCAGGTGCCAAATTAGCGAGATTTTCATGGAGGAGCTCAATGGGAATTGGTGCAGCTATGGTATCAAGGGGTGAGGTAGCATTAATTATTGCGGCCATTGGCTTAGAAACTAAGTTAATCAGTCAAGAACTATTTTCCATTTTAGTCATTGTCGTTCTAGTTACCACCATTGTTACACCACCAATGATGAAATTCTTTTTTAAGCAAAGCGATAAACAAGAAGCGGTGAAAATTACTGCGTAATAAATACGAAACAATCCAGCCAAACCGAAGAGCTGGATTGTTTTTGGATTAGGAAACAGATTTAAGCGATTTTTGCTCTGTTTGCTTGCCAACATTTTTTAAACCGATAAAAAACCTTGTTGTAAAAATTATGGCAGCTACAATAACAAAGATTCCGCAAATGGCACCTACCTGGTCAGAACCTGTCCATTCCGGAAGATGTTCAGCCCAGCGGCGCGGTGCGCTTATTTTTCCGGCATAAAGGAATGAGCCTGCAATACCGGAAAAGAAAAAGAAATAGATGGAAATAGCAAATTTATCAAGCCCTGTTTGCCTTTGTGATCCTTCAGTTTTATTGAAATAATACATAAACCCGAAAATCATAGCGACTACACCCATTCCCATGTACGTATGGAAATGTCCTGGTACCCATTTCGTATTGTGCATCACATGGTTTACGACAATAGTAGCATCAATAATGGCAGGCACGGCACCGGCTACCCACCCGAACATTGCTAAAAACATCATACTGGAAGCAAAGTCCCATTTAACAGCGGAACGGAAGACAATCATTAACGCCCCATAAGCGGTGACCACCATTACTGGAAGTTCGTTCGCGTAAGAAAAAACTTGACCGATGATTAACATCCATCTAGGTACGGCAAAATCCATTAATAAATGGTGTGTATAAATCATTAAGGTAAATAAGGTTGAAAAGTTCCAAGCAATTAAAAAGGCTTTATTTGATTTCCAAGGACGTCCTGTATACTCGGATAATACTTCATAAACAGTAATAACCGCCATATAGATGGTACAGTTTGCGAAAATATGGCCAAAAGCATATGTTAAATGCTTTGCGAGCATAGGATTAAAAGTGAAATTAGGATTAATGATGTTAATGATTGATTCAACTAAGGCTGTTGCACCGGCAAGAATTCCAGTTGAATTTGCAATGATGACCATTGTAGTGGCAACCACAGCCGGAGGTGGTCCATATCCTTTTTTACCTCTAAATATATAGTCCCAGCCAAGTGATTTTCCTAACCCGCCATATTCTTTAATAAGCCTAGCGGCTAAGTAAAAATACATAACCAGATAACCAACGCCTAATAGGAGTAAACCGAATAAAAACAATAATGCTCCGGTTGTCCCATATATTTTTGCGGAGAATGATGGAAGTGGGTACAAGAATGTCCAGCCATCAGAAAAATTAAACCCGAAAATGGCAGTCAATATCATCACAACACCAATTAAAGACAAAATTAAATTAGCAAAAAAGATTTTATGATTCAAATGAATATACTTTGATAAGTAGTACCACATGATGGCGCTTCCACCTAATGCTGCAATACCAATCATTCCCGTTCCATGAATCGTCATAACCTTATAAAACATCTGTGCAGGGATTTTAACCATATTCCCTTGATTCAATAACATGATTACACCGAAGATCATCATTAAAACAAGAACAACTGAGGTAATCATTAATGATAAAGCAACGCCTTTTTTAATCGAGTTCCGTGCATTACTTTCCATCTTATTTACCCCCCTTAGGTTTAACAACAATATCTTTGATCATCACATGGTGGCCAGCGCTGCAATATTCCAAGCACAGGATCTTATATGTTCCCGGTTTATCAAAGGTGATGGCGACTATGTTTTGTACCCAGGCATTGCCTGTGTCTGGGCAATCAGCTCCATTTTTGGGTTATACAGACCAAAACCGTGAGTGACATCCTTACTTGTGACGCGAAACTGTACCGGCTCCCCAACCGTAAAGTTTTCATCACTTAATTCCCAGGCGAATTGCATCCCCGTAACATCCACAATTTTGCCATCCTCTTTAGCAAGGACATGCTGGTTGTGATAGGGAAGCTTGCTTAATGATATAGCTGAAGCAAACCCCATCACGGCAAGTAAGCCAAGGAAATAAAACTTGCGAATTTTGTAGCCTTTTTCTTGAATCGGTCCATACTCTCTTAATTTTCTCGATTCCCCATACACGAATGAAAAAGCAAGTGCAATGAGGAAAACGAAAAACAATGTAGCGTACCACGCAATTGATTGGTACATACTTTCCCCTCCCATTAAATGAATTCCAGAATAAGCAATCCCCCAACCGCTTACCTGATACATTTCCCATTGTAAACTGCTTTTTGTGAAAAAATAGTGAACTATATCATACTTTTACTAGTAATCTGTTAAAAAGGAAAAATACCCCCATGATTTGTTACAGACGGTCGAATTATTTTATACAAGAACAAAAATGCTATGGAGGTTAGATAATGGGAATCGTTTTTATTGATATTGACAAATTACTTGAAGTAACATCAGATCTAACATCTGAGAAGAATAGCCAAAGGGTGAAAAAGGTTGAAATTGATCAATTACTTGAAAAGACGCGTGAATGGTAACAATTATACCTTGTCTTATACATAATATGCTTCGGGTGCCTTCTACTAAGTAGAGGGCATTTTTTCTATCATTTATTATGTTGCTTTAAAGCAAAAAAATATTTTTGCGATTTCTATTGCTTTTAGCCTAAAAAAATACTAGAATAATTTCTAATATATTTAATTTTTAGAAAACTATATAGTTAAATTAGGGGGATGTAAACAAATGAAGAAAAAAGTTAAAGGACTTTCGATTGCGTTAGCAGGAATGCTGCTGCTGGCCGGCTGCGGAAGTAAAGAATCAGCAGGTGGTTCGGAAAAGGGTGGAGCGGATAAGGAATTTAAGGTCGGCATTAGCCAATTTGCTCCGCATCCGTCTTTAGACGCAGCGACAGAAGGGTTTAAAAAGGCGTTAAAGGATAAAGGAATTAAGGTAAAGTATGATGAGCAAAATGCCCAGGCGGATCAGAATAATGTCCAGACAATCGCCAAGAATTTCGTTGGCGACAAGGTAGACCTGATTTTCGCTAATGCCACTCCAAGTGCAACAGCGGCATTAAATGCGACAAAGGAAATCCCTATTGTCTTTACATCAGTAACAGATCCGGTTGTTGCAGAATTGGTGGAATCGTTAGATAAACCAGGGAAAAATATTACCGGAACAACTGACAACCATCCAGATGCGACGAAAACAACGATTCATTTTATTACGGATGAAGTAAAGGCAAAAAATATTGGGGTCATTTATAACGCTGGTGAGCCGAATTCAGAAGTGCAAGTAAAAGAAGTGAAAAAGTTAGTTGAAGAAAAAGGTGCAAAGCTTGTCGAAGTTTCCGTAGCTACTACATCAGAAGTGAAACAAGCTACCGAGTCATTAGTCGGCCGTGTGGATGCGATCTACGTTCCAACAGATAATACGGTTGTTACCGCTCTTGATTCTGTTATTGCCGTTGCTAACAGCAAAAAAATTCCGCTTTTCGTTGGTGAATTGGATTCTATGAAAAAGGGCGCGGTAGCAGCAAGCGGCTTTAGTTATTTCGACCTTGGCTATCAATCCGGTTTAATGGCGGTTGATATTTTAACCGGGAAGAAAAAGCCTTCTGAAATTCCAGTGCAATTACCAAGCAGCCTAAAACTAGTTATCAATAAGAAAGCCGCTGAGGCACAAGGCTTAAAGGTGAATGAAGAATGGAGCAAGCTTGGCGAGTTTTATGACGGAAAGTAAAAATTAACATTTCTCAAGGAGGGAACCTTTTTAGGGAGGCTACCTCCTTGATTCTTGCATAAGAATATGGCCT
Organism: Neobacillus bataviensis LMG 21833; assembly: GCF_000307875.1. GTDB lineage: Bacteria > Bacillota > Bacilli > Bacillales > Cytobacillaceae > Neobacillus > Neobacillus bataviensis. The sequence continues at coordinate 32,583 of NZ_AJLS01000126.1, read as the reverse complement.
AATTGTATTTTAACCTTAGGCCTAAAGACATAAAGAAAGGATGATCTCATTGTTTACAGCCATATTTGGATCATTTGAAGCAGGTATCATCTATGCGATTATGGCGCTGGGCGTCTATCTTTCCTTTCGTATTCTGGATTTCCCGGATTTAACGGTGGATGGGAGTTTTGTAACGGGGGCAGCACTTTCAGCGGTATTAATCGTGAATGGAGTAAACCCATTTATCGCTACAATTGCGGCCTTACTTGCCGGTTTTGCAGCCGGATGTATAACAGGACTATTGCATACGTTTGGCAAAATTAATAACTTGCTCGCCGGAATCCTAATGATGATTGCCCTTTACTCTATTAATCTTAGAATCATGGGGCGCTCAAATATTCCCTTATTAAATACAGATACAGCTTTTACAAAAATCAGTAGTTTTTTTGAAAAAACAGGAATTGATTCGTTCTTCAATAGTATTCTCTCGGCGGTTGGTCTTGGCGACGACCTGCCGGAAACATGGGGAATTCTTATTTTCATGATCTTTGTGACCTTCCTGATTAAATTCTGTACGGACTGGTTCTTAAAAACTGAAATCGGCCTTGCTATTCGAGCAACAGGGGACAATAAACGGATGATTCGGAGCCTATCCGCTAATACCAACCTGCTGGTCATTCTTGGCCTTGGCTTATCCAATGCGTTGGTAGCCTTCTCTGGAGCACTGATTGCCCAACAAAGCGGATTCGCGGATGTTGGGATGGGAATTGGGATGATTGTCATTGGTTTAGCTTCTGTTATCATCGGTGAAGCATTATTTGGAACAAAAACGATTGCTAGAACTACCCTTGCTGTTATTGGCGGTGCTATTATTTATCGACTGGTAATTACCTTAGCTCTTCGTGTGGGTTTCTTGGAGACAGGCGATATGAAACTTATTACTGCGTTGATTGTCATTATTGCATTAACAGCTCCAAAAATTATTGACGGTTTCAAAGAAAAAAAGCGAAAAGCTCGAAGAAAAGCTGAATTAATGGACATCATCCAAACTTCTGTAGAAGCGAAGGGGGAACATCATGCTGCAATTAAATCAGATTCATAAGATTTTTAATGAAGGGACACCTGATGAGAAGATTGCCATCGATCATGTGACTCTTTCCCTAAAGCCAGGAGATTTTGTGACGGTCATAGGCAGTAACGGTGCCGGAAAATCCACGTTGATGAATATCATTTCTGGTGTGTTAACCCCTGATGTCGGGACAGTTCAAATCGGTGGAAAAAATGTTACCAATATGTCGGAATTTAATCGTTCAAGAATGATCGGGCGTGTCTTTCAGGATCCGATGGCCGGAACAGCCCCTAGTATGACGATAGAAGAGAATCTCGCAATGGCGTATTCTCGAAATAAAACGAGAGCACTGCGAAGAGGTGTAACGAAAAAAAGAAGGGATTATTTCCGCGAAGTATTGGAATCCCTGCACCTTGGATTGGAAAACCGTCTTAATGCTAAGGTCGGGTTGCTCTCTGGAGGAGAACGGCAGGCGCTATCCTTATTAATGGCTACCTTCACTGAACCATCCATCCTGCTTTTGGATGAACACACGGCCGCCCTTGATCCATCGCGGGCAGAGGTCATCACGAACCTGACAAAGGAGATTGTGGCTAAATACAATCTTACTACCTTAATGGTAACCCATAATATGCAGCAGGCGATTGATCTCGGAAACCGATTAATCATGATGGATAAGGGACAGATCATTTTAGAGGTGAATGAGGAAGATAAGAAACATCTTACAATTGAAAGTTTATTGAGTGAATTTAAAAGAATCCGCGGTGTGCAAATGGCCAGTGACCGTGCAGTCCTTTCTTAAGAGAAAAAACTTTTCTACAATTTTAGACAGACATTTTAGATTTTAACTATATTTCCAATAAGAAGATGATGGAAACATACCTTGTTTAGGTATGTTTTTCTTTTTTTTACTGGAAATAATGGAGCTTGGAAGGATAGGGTCTTTAGCACTCGACAGCGGTATTGCTTTACATCCTGCTCTTGAGTGGATAACCGTTTTCCACATAAAATTAATTCTGAATATTATAACTGTTATGGGAGGTTACAAGATGAAAGAAAAGCGCATAAAAGCTGACCAGCTAGTAGATGACTTTTTTTCTGTACGGGATGTTGATTATATTGAGATTTACACCGGCAATGCCAAGCAAGCCTGTCATTTCTTTTGTACAGCATATGGGTTTAAGCCTGTTGCCTATTCAGGCCTCGAAACCGGAAATCGTGAAACTGCTTCCTATTGTTTGAAGCAGCGGAATATTCGTCTCGTGATAACTGGATCTTATTCAGAGGAGAGCAGGGTTGCCCAGTTTGTTAAAAAACACGGCGACGGGGTAAAGGACGTTGCTCTCTTGGTTGATGATGTGGAGAAGGCGTTCGAAGAAGCGGTCAGCAGAGGGGCTATCGCCCATGCAGCCCCATTTGAAATGAAGGATGTCCATGGTGTTGTCAAGAAAGCCGTTCTTGGTACATATGGCGATACTATCCATACGTTAATTGAACGGAAAAATTATCAAGGGGTGTTTTTACCAGGATTTGAACCATATATTACATCATTGCCAATCGAGGATGCTGGACTAATTGGAATTGACCATGTGGTAGGAAATGTCGAGAGGATGGAGGAGTGGGTGGAATACTATTCAAAGGTGATGGGCTTTAAAGAAATGAAACATTTCTCTGACAAGGACATTACGACTGAATATTCTGCCCTAATGTCAAAGGTGATGCATAACGGCGGACGGATTAAGTTCCCAATCAATGAACCGGCTGAAGGGAAGCGTAAATCGCAAATCCAAGAGTATTTAGAGTTCTACAATGGCCCTGGAGTGCAGCATTTAGCGATTTTAACTGAGGATATTGTATCAACCGTAACCACCTTAAAAAAGAACGGTGTAGAATTTCTGAAGACACCAAGCACGTATTATGAATCATTAGGAGAACGGATTGGAAAAATTGATGAGGAAATTGAAAAGCTGCGTGAACTAAATATTTTGGTTGATCGCGATGATGAGGGGTATTTATTGCAAATTTTCACGAAACCAATCGTAGATCGTCCTACGTTGTTTATCGAAATTATACAGCGCAAAGGTGCCCGCGGTTTTGGCGAAGGAAACTTTAAGGCATTGTTTGAATCGATTGAACGGGAGCAGGAAAGACGCGGAAATCTTTAATATATAGATAATAATAGGGGTCTAAGCTCGGAATAAGGGAGAAAAGATTCTCCCTTTTAAAAAGGAAAGTCCACTTTCGTACGTTTAATCTTAAAAAAAGCAATTGGTTCAGTGTAATATTACACTATTATACAGATTAAACTGATTTATCGGCGAATTTTATAAGTTTATCAGCGAATCTACGAATATATCGGCGAATATATCTAATATATCAGCGAATATTCAATTTTATCAGCGAATTTAAATAGTACGCTGGAAATAGCGATAAAGCGAGGGAATCAATTTGGAGATTACTCCGGAAACACTTGAATGGAGAGACGCGTACAAGCTATTAGTGGGGTCGATTTTGCCTCGTCCAATCGCTTTTGTCTCTACCATGGATGAGAACGGTACGGTCAATGCTGCACCGTTCAGTTTCTTTACAGCCATTTGTGCCGATCCCATGTTAATATGCTTTTCACCCATGAGAAGGGGTACGGATGGGGCGAAAAAAGATACGCTGGTCAATATTGAAAGTACTGGCCAATTTGTGGTTAATATTGTCAGTGAAAGAATAGCTGAACAAATGAATGAGTGTGCAATAGAATTTGCACCAGAAATCGATGAGATGGAAGAAGCTGGTCTAACAAAAGAACCAAGCCTAAAGGTGAAGGCACCACGGATCAAGGAATCACTCGTCCATTTAGAGTGTGAACTCCATCAGGTCTTGGATTTTGGCGATACTCCGGGTGCCGGCAGCCTTGTTATTGGCAGAGTGGTTCTTGTCCATGTGAACGATGAACTGTTTGAACATGGAAGAATTAACACGGCAAAATTACAGCCGGTTGGCAGGATGGCGGGCAACCTTTTTACCGACCCTATGGCTAAAACATTTGAAATGATTCGAAAAACAGAAAAAAGGTGAGTTCAGTGAAATTTGTGACCTTTACAAAAAAAGATGGATTGGTCAGTGCAGGATGGTTAGCCGATGTAGATCATGTAGTAGATATGCACGAAGCATCCGGTGGGGTGCTCCCTAATAATCTAGTGAATTTCCTTGATCATTCTGAAGAATATATGAAAATAGTCAATCATTTTGTTCCCAATGGCCAAAGAGGGATCTACAGGCTTAGTGAAATTCAATTAAAAGCACCACTGCCCGTCCCTAGAAGCATTCGGGATTTTTATGCCTTTGAGCAGCATGTGAAAACGGCTAGAGAAAACCGAGGACTAGAGATGATACCGGAGTGGTACGAGATTCCTGTTTTTTATTTTTCCAATCATCTAGCGATTAAAGGCCCGGGAGAAAGCATTGTAATACCAATAGAGTGCGAGTGGCTTGATTATGAGCTTGAAATTGCCTGCATTATCGGGAAAGAGGGAAGGGGTATCTCTGAGGATAAGGCAGATGAATATATATTCGGGTACTGTATTTTAAACGATTGGAGCGCAAGAGACCTGCAAAGAAAGGAAATGAAGGTAGGACTTGGCCCTGCGAAGGGGAAGGATTTTTCAACCTCCATCGGCCCGTGGGTTGTCACTAAGGACGAAATGGAACCTTTTAAAGCTGGAAAGGGCTTTAATCTCACGATGAAGGCTCGTGTGAATGGCAGCCTGCTTTCGGAAGGGAATATGAAGGATATTTATTATTCCTTCGGAGAGATGATTGCGAGGGCTTCACAGGGCGTTACACTTTATCCAGGTGAGATAATCGGCTCAGGAACTGTAGGTACAGGATGTATCCTTGAGCTTGGTGAGGAAATCCATCGCTGGCTCGAACCTGGAGATGAAGTAGAATTGGAGATTGATCATTTAGGGGTGTTAAAGAATACCATTATCGCCGGAAACGAGGTGAAATGATGTATTACCGTCAAATGGGAGAGGTTCCACACAAACGACACACCATGTTTAAAAAAGGCGATGGCAGCCTATATAGAGAGCAGGTGATGGGAACAAGAGGTTTTTCGGGAACACAATCGATTTTATATCACCATTTTATGCCAACTGAAGTAATGAAATCGGAATTGATTGGGGGCTATTTGCCTGAATATGAGGAGCAGCAGACGTTGAAGCACCGTCATTTCTTTACTAGTAAAATCGATGAGCAGGGTGATGCACTTAAAGCAAGGACCTATTTATTAGGTAACCAGGATTTATTGATTGGAACAGCGAAGGTAACGGCAGCGATGGAAAGTTTTTACCGCAATGGCGACGGAGATGAGATGCTTTTTATTCATCATGGCACGGGAAAGCTTGAGACGATGTTCGGAACGATTTCCTACCGGCCGGGTGATTACTTGGTGATTCCGATTGGCACCATTTTTCGGGTACTCCCAAACGAAAAGGAAATGACAAAAATGCTTTTTGTAGAATCTTTTAGTCAAATTACGACTCCAAGGCGCTACCGGAACGAATATGGTCAGCTCTTAGAGCACAGTCCATTTTGTGAGCGTGATATCCGCGGGCCGGAAGCGCTAGTGACGTTTGCTGAAAAAGGAGAATTTGAGGTAGTTACAAAATCCCGGGGGATGATTTCCTCGCATATTCTTGGACACCACCCGTTCGATGTGGTTGGCTGGGATGGCTATTTATATCCGTGGGCCTTTAATATCGAGAATTTTGAACCGATTACCGGCAGGATCCATCAGCCGCCCCCAGTCCATCAAACCTTCGAAGGAAATAATTTTGTGGTCTGTTCCTTTGTGCCAAGATTGTATGATTACCATCCGGACTCCATCCCTGCTCCGTATTACCACAGCAACGTGAATAGTGATGAGCTCCTCTATTACCTCGAGGGTAACTTCATGAGCCGTAAAGGGGTGCAGGAGGGCTCGATTACCCTTCATCCTAGCGGGATCCCTCATGGTCCACATCCGGGGAAAATAGAGGCGAGTATTGGCAAAAAGGAAACACTTGAACTAGCCGTGATGATTGACACCTTCCATCCTCTGAAAATTGTAAAGTCGGCACAAAACATTGAAGATCCTGCCTATATGTATTCTTGGCATGAAAAGAAGGAGTAAACTTAGGAAACAATCCAACTTCAATTGTTGGATTGTTTTTTTTCCAAAGATTACATAAAAAGTGGTATGGTAATAGTAAGTAATGGAATGAATGGGGGTGAAATCATGGAGTTGGAAAAGGTTTTAGGCAAATTAAATGGTCATTCACCTAAAATACTTGGAAGTGAAACTTTTTCAAAATATGCTGTCATGGTGCCCATGCTGCAAAAGGAGGATGGGATTCATGTGTTATTTGAGGTTCGTTCCCTTGAATTAAGGAGGCAGCCCGGAGAAATTTGTTTTCCAGGGGGAAGAGTGGATGCTGATGATGTAGATGAAGCGGGTGCAGCCATTCGTGAGACCGTGGAGGAATTAGGAATTAATAAAGAGCAAATTACAGGGGTGTATCCCTTGGATTATATGATTTCCCCCTTTGGAATGATTCTCTATCCTTTTGCGGGATACATTAATAAACCAGAAGAAATTCAGCCAAATCCTGCGGAGGTTGGCGAGATTTTTACGGTTCCACTGTCTTTTTTAATTGAAAATGATCCAGAAATCCATCATGTTCAATTAAAAGCAGAACCGGAGAAAAGTTTTCCGTATGATTTAATCCCCGGCGGTGAAAATTATAAATGGCGTACCAGAGGAATAGAGGAATATTTTTACCGCTATGGTAATCGAGCAATTTGGGGATTAACCGCAAGGATCCTTGCCCATTTTATCGAAATCATTCGTTAATAATTTGAAATCTCCAATTTATTTGAGCAGGTTTCTTGGTTTTTAGCTGATTATTTACTATAGTAACTATATTGAAAAAAATACATCGATGATAAGGGGTATTGAAAGATGAAAATAGTTGCTATTGTGGGAAGTAATCGGAAACAATCGATTAATAAAAAACTTGTTGCTTTTATGAAGGAACGCTACCAGGAAAAAGTGGATATTGAAATCCTTCCCATTGAAGACCTGCCAATGTACAACCAAGATGATGAATTAACACCGCCGCAAGTCGTAACGGAAATCAAAAAAATCGTTGCTGAAAGTGATGGAGTCCTCATTGCCACTCCAGAATATAATCATTCAATCCCTGCTTTCTTAAAAAATGCGCTGGACTGGTTTTCCCGTGTAGACAAAGTCATGATCAAGAAACCAGTTATGGTGGTAGGTGCAACGCCAGGTGTTTTAGGTACCATTAGAGCACAGCTTCACCTAAGACAAATCTTGCATGCATTGGGAGCCTTGACTTTGCCAGGAAACGAAGTTTTAATCAATTCGGCACTAGAAAAAATGGATGCGGAGGGCAACTTGACACATGAACCGACCCTTGCATTTCTTGATACCGTAATGGAAAACTTTATTGATTGGGTTGAAAAAACAAAAAAATTATAAAAAGTACGTAAAATCAGTGAGATTTCCATATGGAATCTCACTATTTTTACATACTCTCAGGCGAATGTCTCCCTTGAAAATACAAATGTACATATAAGGTGGAAAAAAACTCTTGAATATTTTCAAAATTGTAATAAAATAAAGATTATATTTTTTTAAAAGAGTAGGGGATGTAACGATGAAGGTCACAAAGTTTGGTGGATCCTCTTTAGCATCCGGAAAACAGCTTGAGAAGGTATTTCAGATTGTTGTATCTGATCCTGAAAGAAAAGTTGTCGTTGTATCAGCTCCGGGGAAGAGATTTGCAGAAGATACAAAGGTTACCGATTTATTGATTGAATGCGCTGAGAAATGTTTACAAAATCAAAATCCCAAGGAAAAGCTTGAAGCTGTAATGGAAAGATATGCAGCGATAGCGGAAGAATGTAATCTTCCCGACGAGGTTATTCAGGAAATTTACGCAGATTTAGTAAACAGGTTTGAGAGCGACAAAAGTAAACAGGATCGGTTTCTCGATTTGATCAAGGCGAGTGGTGAGGATAATAACGCAAAATTAGTGGCTGCTTATTTCCGAGAGCGGGGAATCGACGCTGAATATGTAAATCCCAAAGAGGCGGGGCTTTTGGTTAGTGCTGAACCGGGAAATGCTCAAGCATTACCGGAAGCATATGAACGCTTATATTCATTGCGTGATCACCCAGGGATATTAATTTTTCCAGGATTCTTTGGCTACAGCGAAGAAGGCGAGGTATTCACATTTTCGCGAAGTGGTTCCGATATTACCGGCTCCATTCTGGCTAATGCGCTAAAAGCGGATCTTTATGAAAATTTCACGGATGTGGATGCTGTCTATTCCGTTAATCCATATATCGTGAAAAAACCGAAGGAAATTAAGGAATTGACCTATCGTGAAATGCGAGAGCTTTCCTATGCTGGATTTACGGTGTTACATGATGAAGCACTTGTCCCGGCATTTAGAGCAGGAATTCCTGTCCACATTAAGAATACAAACAACCCTGCCGCTCCAGGGACAAGGATTGTCAATGAACGGGATAACACGAACGGTCCTGTTATTGGTATTGCCAGTGACGAAGGGTTTTGCAGCATCTATGTAAGCAAATACTTAATGAATAGGGAAGTTGGCTTTGGCCGCAAACTGTTAGCTATTTTAGAAGATAGTGGCCTTTCCTATGAACATACCCCTTCGGGAATTGACGATGTGTCCGTCATCTTAAGAGAAAACCAGCTCGATGAGAAAATAGAAGCAGATATAATCAACCGGATTAAGAATGAATTACACGCTGATGAAGTGAAAATCGAACATAGCCTTGCGCTCATCATGGTGGTCGGGGAAGGCATGCGCCATAATGTCGGGACGATGGCAAGAGCCTCCAAAGCATTGGCAAAGGCAAGCGTCAATATTGAAATGATTAACCAAGGTTCGTCAGAGGTCAGTATGATGTTTGGTGTCAAAGAAGTGGACGAAAAGAGAGCCGTTAAGGCCATCTACGAGGAGTTTTTTGCAGCTGTAACAGTATAAGGGTTATTGAAAAAAGGTACGCCGATTTGTGATGGCGTACCTTTTAGTCTGAAACTTTGTTTAATTTGATCTTCGTTCGAATTCCCGCCCAGATAGCAATCACGAGTCCGCCAACGGCATCGGCAACTAAATCAGTCATCGTGTCTTTGTTGCCGCCGCCTTGTAAGGTCATGCCAAAAAATTGGTCGCAGCTAAATTCATAAATCTCCCAAAGAACACCCCCGAGTGCTGCGAATGAGAGGGTAAATAAGAAAACAAACCATGGAGAAATTTCATCCCCGGCATTTCTATGAATTAACCTTTCATATAAAGCAATGCCAGAAAAGGCAAGAATGGCACCACTGACCAAATGCATAAAAGTATCCCACCAGCCGAGTCCATACCATCCTCGGATTGATCCGAAATATTGTGAACCGATTAAGAAAATTAAATAGGAAATGACTATGGGCAGATTGAATTGAAGCTTTGTAAAAAGTGCTAAAAGAAGTGGAACGGCACCACAGACAATTCCACCAATGGCTACGGTTGATTTAAAGGTTACACCATTTTTAAAGTAATAAACTGCTAAAATGGCCATGAAAATAACATATAATGAACTAAAAATAATAACGAGCTTCCGATTCATAAATGCCACCTCGACTTTACACTTTCTTTTTTCTTATCAACGAGTAAAAAGCAACGATGAGACCGCCGGCAACACCGCAAAGTAAATCATACATGGTATCCGTATTACCACCACGCTGCATCGTGCGTGTAAAGGTCAAATCACCGACAAACTCATAAACTTCCCATAAAATACCGGCTAATACAGCAAGTGAGAGCACGAAAAGAAAGAGGATCCCGGATGAGACATCTTGGCGGACTTTTTCAGGGATCATTTGTTTGTAAAGGGCTATGCCAACAAAACCAATGAACATTCCTTTGTAAAAGTGAACGGTAGAATCCCACCACTTGTAATGCAGATAAAAGCTTGCAATTGAACCTAGAAATAACGAACAAAATATAAAAAAATAAAAACCGAGTAGGATGGGAATGTTAAATGGAATTTGCTTCATCCGTAATAAGAGAAGTGGTAAAGTACTAACTAAGATTCCGCCAAGTGCGACCTGCCATCTGGAGGAATCACCTTTGACGAGATAATAAATACATAAGACCGTCATAAAAATGATAAAACAAATACTGAAAATAAGGATAACCTTTCGTTTCACATTTCTCACCCCATTTCAAAAGACTCTTTACAATTATGTCCAATTTTGACCGAATATAAATGAATTTCCTGTTTGCTCGCAAAATGGCACTAAAAAAGGTATAGTGAAATGATAAAAGACATCCATATTTTTGATGATAGTGGTGGAGGATTTCAATGCAAAAGGCGCAAATACCAACTTATGAGCGAATTGCCATCGATTTGGCAAATAGGATATATGATGGAAAGTTTAAAGTGGGGGAAAAGATCCATGGCAGATCAACCCTGGCAAGTGAATACAAGGTTTCCCCCGAAACTGTTAGAAGGGCGATAAAGATTTTGGAAGATGTGGAGATTGTGCATTCTACAAAGGGCAGCGGGATTGTGATTTCTTCACGGGAAAATGCGTATAAGTATATTCACCGTTTTTCCAACCTGGCAAGTATCAAGGATCTTGAAAAGCAGATGAACACACTCATTTCAGAAAGAGCCAATCTTGATGATCAGCTTTTTGAGACGCTAAGAAAGATCATGGACTACTCTGGCAAGCTTCGCCATACAAATCCGTTAGCGCCGATTGAGGTGGAAATATTCCCAGGCTGTATACATATTGGAAAAACCATTTCGGAAACGAAGTTCTGGCAAAATACAGGTGGAACTGTAATTGGCATGAAGAGGAAAGGTGAGTTAATTATCTCACCAGGGCCATATGCTTTAATTCTTGAAGGCGATGTATTGTTAATCATTGGCGATGATAAAACCTATGATAGAGTCCTCCATTTTTTAGAGGATTAGGATTGATTCTTCAATAATTAACCTCGTTACACTTTTAAATAGCAGGCCTGATTTTGGGTTTAAGCCTGCTTTTTATATTGGAAATTTTATCATAAATCCTTTGGCAGCGTTTATTAAATCATTTTAAGTATATTAAACTTGTCATATAAGTGAAATGTTGATTATTAAAAAGGATTTGCTTCATGGGGTTCTACCATGTCAAACTATTGGAAAGTTGAGCCGCGTTACGTGAACATTGCCCCGAATCGCCCTTGGATGGATCCCGAGGGTGTGCTCACTGCAGTGGATGAAAATACAATTGGTGTGATACAGACTTTGGGGTAACGTATACAGGCAGATTGTGGTAAATGATATAAGCCGTATATATCATGAGATATACGGCTATTCGTAATGCGTTCCGGAAAGGTTCGCTTATTTTTTTTCATTCGGGTTTATGATTATTCTTCTTCTCGTAACAGAAGGGCTTCCTTCGCCATAACCGCAAGTTCAATTGTTTCAAGGGTTTTACAATAATTATTTAAAATCTCCCCATTCAAACTGACTTCTTTATGAATATAATCCAGAACATGCCAATCCTCAAACCAATCACCGCTCTCCGCATCTTCATGAGGGGTATTCGGCCAGGCGTATTTTAAAGGCGGGCTGTACAGCCGCTCGGCTCCCTTTCTCAACACGCAATTCTTGACCCGTCGTTTATAAAGGGAACGGGGAAAAGATTCATTTACATCATTAAACAAATCAGGCCAATAATCTTTCCGTGAGCCCGTGTGAGGGCGTTCATGCGCCCATTTCATGACCCCTGCCAAAATCTTTTCACGCTGAAAGAGCAGGGAATACAATTTTTTTCCGAATAATATTCTTTCGTGGAGCGAAGTGAAATGCCGTGAGGTAGCTCCTACAAGTGAAGTTTTCTCCCTTTTTTCCTCTTCACAGTAGGGAAAAAGAATGTTATTGAGTCGCAAAAAATCATACATTTTTAAGCTGACCGTACCGGTTACAGTGTTTTTGAAATGATTATTTTGAATCAATCTTTTTTCCAAATAGCTTTGTTCATTTATCACCGTCGCAATCGCCAAGGTATAGCTATCCCCGCTATGCCAAAAATAACGCCACAACGTCTCCATGAACGTGGAAGTGGAAAGATGAGGTAAAAGGTGGAACATTTCTTGGCTGCATCTCACACTTAGATCATAAACCAAAAATTGAGGATACACATCTTGAAAAATCAACCAACTGCCACGTTCCAAAAAGGAAAAAAAAGCTATCTGATCTCTTTCAGGCAGAAGTTTTGTCAGCAATTCCCCTTTTAAATCCGTCATGTTCCAACCGACGTTTCGCGATACCATATGTCCGAGTAAGGCCCAATGTATTTCAGGGTGCTTAAGGTAAAACTGAAAATAAGCTTGCGTCCGTGCTATATTGTTTTGGTTAAGTTGTCTTGTCTGTTCTCTTATATGGTGAATACATTGTTTATCATTTTCTGATAAACAGGGCAGAAGGCCGGAAGATTTCTTTTTCATCTTTTTTTTCAATTCCTTTTTTACATCTGAGAAAGAATCCAGCAAAAACGGCATCACCCACCCTATACCAAAGTTTATTTTGACTGTTTCAATCCACCCCATCAAAGGAATGCATATTCATATTGCCCACGGAATATGAATACAAAGAAGAATTTTGGGGAGAGGATCGGTAATATGGAGAATCGGGTATATAAGGAAATTAACGGAATCGCTAATCAGTTCGTCCAGGATCAATCAGAGGACGGCGCCTGGCGTTATCCTTTCGAGACTGGGATCGCAACAGATTGCAGTATGATTATTTTATTACGGACATTGGAGATAAATGACGAGGAGTTCATAAAAGAATTGGTGAAACGTATCGCCGGAAAACAGCAGGAAGATGGGTCATGGAAGCTGTTTCATGATGAGGAAAAAGGGAATCTGACATCCACTGTGGAAGCTTATTATGCCCTTCTTTATTCTGGATACCGGGACCTGAAGGACCAGGAAATCCAGGCAGCAAGAAGGTTTATAATGGCGGGCGGAGGGGCCGCGGAAGTCCATATGTTTTTGAAACTCATGTTGGCCATAACTGGACAATGTGCGTGGCCGCATTTCCCCATTAATATTGAAGTGATGCTTTTACCAGACTCCTTTCCCATCAATCTTTTTGACCTCTCCGTGTACGGAAGAGCGAACATTATCCCATTTTTGATTCTCGCCAATACGAATTTCCGTAAGAGAACGCCTCGATCACCAAATCTCTCCGATTTGTTTCAAAAAAAAGAAGTTCGTTTTTTTACAGAGGATCAAGCAGAAGAGGCCCGCTCGGTGATCAAATGGATTAAACAGGGGATTAAGGGTCTGAAATCCCATGTAAATCTTCGCGAATTGGCATTATATCGTGCAGAAAAATATATGCTGGATCGAATCGAACCGGACGGCACCTATTTAAATTATTTCAGCACTACCTCTCTTATGATTTTTGCCTTACTGGCGAGGGGGTATTCGAATACACATCCGGTGATTACTCGTGCCGTGCAAGGTTTAAAGGCGATGACCTGCCGGATCGATGGAGAACTTCACTGCCAGTATACGACAGCTACGGTCTGGAATACGACTTTAATCAATTATGCTCTGCAAGAATCCGGAGTTCCCTATTCATCCAACACGATTCAAACGGCAAATCATTACATTCTCTCCCGTCAGCATCTAAAATATGGGGATTGGGCCATTCATGAACCGAACCTGTTACCGGGAGGTTGGGGGTTTGCGGACATGAACACAATCCATCCAGATATTGACGACACAACAGCTGCGCTAAGGTCGATCCGTACTTTGGCCATAGAGCAAGTGGATTACCGGCAGGCATGGGATCGAGGAGTAAACTGGCTCATTTCCATGCAAAACAATGATGGCGGTTGGGCGGCATTCGAAAAGAATGTGAACAAGAAAGTGTTGAACTTGTTACCGATAGAGGGTGGAAAGGATTTATTGATTGATCCGTCGACGGTTGATTTAACGGGAAGGACTTTAGAGTTCTTCGGAAACTATACTCATTTGGATTATCACCATCCCATGGTGAAACGTGGGATTCGTTGGCTGTTGCGACAGCAAAATTCGAATGGTTCCTGGGTGGGGCGATGGGGGGTGTATATTTATGGCACATGGGCGGCTGTAACGGGAATGGTTGCAGTTGGGGTTTCCACGAATCATCCAGCTATTCAAAAGGCTCTGACTTGGTTACGGAATATTCAGAATCCCGATGGGGGTTGGGGAGAATCCTGTAAAAGTGATATTAAAAATTGTTATGTGCCGCTCCGCGAAAGTACCCGCACTCATACCGCTTGGGCTCTTGACACACTTATCGCAGCTGCAACTGGAGTTACGCCAGAAATTGAAAACGGTGCAGCTTTTTTAGTGGATAAGAAGGAAAAAGATTGGACGAAGACCTACCCAAAAGGAAGGGGAATGGCAGGATCCTTTTATCTCAATTATCATTGTTATGAATATGTTTTTCCATTGATTTCCCTGGCCCATTATCAAAAATTAGCTGGTGGACAGCTCCTAACGGATTTGTCACACAAGGATTTTAATTGAGGATTTGTGTATTCATAACATCACTTGAGTGACCCTTGGCATACTTTTATATCCTGTCACATAAAATGAACAAACCAAAACAGAGGGCAGTCTAGGAGAAGAATGAAATCTTACCAACTAAAAGGAGGCAGACAAAGGATGCTAGGGGCGCTCCACCAATTTTTGGATCTTAAAACATTAATTTGGTTGTTTCCCATCATTTTTATTTTCCATGACTTAGAAGAGATTATAACCATTGAATCTTCCATGGCTGCAAACAGAAACAAATATCCGAAAACTAACTTCATCGAACTAACATTAAGAATGAGGGAGAAACTAGGTTCGACAGCTGCCCAGCTTGCTGTTTCGGCTACATGGATTTTACTGATTATCTCATTCACTGCAGTGATGACCGCCCATTTTTCAACTAAAGGAGGGGGTTTTCTTTTATTTACAGCCATTCTTAATTTATTTGTTTTGCAGGCATTCATGCATATTGTTCAAACCATCATGTTCAGGGGCTACACGCCTGGCATCATAACTTCACTGTTCCTCCTTATCCCTTACAGCCTCCTTACATATTATTTTTTAGCCAAATATGGGCAGATGGACTGGCATTTGATAATCACCAGTCTCCCTGTTAGTCTGATCTTGATCCTGATTTTTCTAGTTGGAAATCTTTTAGGCCGTTATTTTATTCGATAGGCATTGGAGGGATGGAATGAAGATTGTTATTGCTGGTGGTTCGGGATTAATAGGACAGAAATTGACTGATTACCTTATAAGGGCGGGCCATAAAATTATTATCTTAACAAGGAAAGCAAAAAAGAATTCAGGCAATGTTCATTATGTACAATGGCTTGAAGAAGGGACTTCTCCTGAAAATGAAATTAGAGATTCCGATGTTTTTATTAATTTAGCAGGGGTTTCAATAAATAATGGAAGATGGAATACCAACCATAAAAAACAAATTTATAATAGCCGGATGGCAGCAACAGATGAATTATTACGAATAATATCCCTATTACCTATAAAACCATCCGTATTAATCAATGCCAGTGCGATTGGCATTTATCCCGCGTCAATAAATGCTAGATATACGGAAGATTCGTTAGAAACATCAAATGATTTTCTAGGTCAGACTGTATATGACTGGGAAAACAAAGCTAAACAAGTAGAAACATATGGAACCCGAACAGCGCTTATGAGATTGGGTGTTGTGCTTGATATGGAAGGTGGAGCACTTCCACTTATGGTGCTGCCATATAGATTGTTTGCTGGTGGTAAAGTGGGTACCGGCGAACAATGGGTCTCTTGGGTTCATATGGTAGATGTTGTCCGAGCAATAGAATTTGTCATTACTAATTCCAATTTACGTGGACCGGTAAATGTCACAGCTCCCATTCCAGTTCGTATGGAGTATTTTGGTAAAACAATTAGTTCTGTTTTACATCGCCCACATTGGTTACCTGTTCCTACTTTCGTCATGAGATTAATATTAGGACGAAAAAGTAGTCTTGTTCTTAAGGGTCAACATGTTGTTCCGAAAGTGTTAAGCGAAAATGGGTTTACATTCATGTTCCCAACACTCCACTCAGCATTAAAAGATTTACTTATAAAATAAACGACTCTAAATTCAAATTTTGAACTTTTAGAGTCGTTTTTTAGTTACCCCAACTGATACTTTTCAAAAAACCCGTATTATTGGGTAGTTGTATTTTTAGGTGATACTTCTGTATCACTATTTGGACTTAATGTTAATGATTTATCATTATTTCCTAATGGATCCATCTTGTCATATAAGGAATTAATATCGGGCAGTATAGTTAAAAGTTCTCCAAGGGATGGGGAGCTATTTTCCTCATTTAAACGATTGGATTGCAATGAGGACATGGTTTCATTTAAAAGTGTAACCAAAAGATCTTCTAGAAAATCTGAAGAGCTAAGACTTTCAATCCCATTTTGATTTTCGGTAAGGGTATTTGTTTTTAGTTGTATAGCAGCAACCCCTTCATTTAGGATTAATGCTAAAAATTCACTCTTTGAAGAAAGACCATTGAATTCATCGTGGTTTTTAATTGTATCGATAAACCTTTCTAAGTTCGTTTCCTCCGCCTCGTTAAATTCTACTATAAAACCTTTCTCGCCCTTTTTATACTCCATTTTCGATTCCCCTGTCACATAGGATTTTTAGAACTAATACTACATAAATTATTATTTTTTAATGAAAATGTTCATATATAGTTAAAAGGATTTTCTGAATCCATGCGCTTATAAGTTAATTGTAAAAAAATACCCCCAAAAATGGGGGATAATAAGGCTGTTATTGAAAGGTATAACCCTGTTTCTTAATCAAGTAATCCTTCTTTTTCTAAAAAGTCTTTTGCCACCTTTGCAGGGGACTGCTTGAGACTGTCGACTTTATAGTTTAGTTGACGCATTTTTTCATCGGTAAGTTTACCGGCTAAAGAATTGATGGCTTTTTTCAACTCAGGATGTTCTTTTAACGTTTCCACTTTAATGAGTGGTACAGCATAATACGGTGGGAAAAAGTTTTGATCATCCTTTAATACCTTCAAATGAAAGGCTTCGAGTAATCCATCGGTTGAAAAGGCATCGATTACATCGCTCTTATGGTTATCTAGAGCAGTATAGCGCAATCCGCCATCAACCGCTTTAACATCCTTGAATTCTAGATTATAGGTTTTAGAAAGCCCGATTAATCCATCTTCTCGGTTTGGAAATTCAATGGTTGGTCCCATAATTAAATTTCCACTTACTTTAGCTAAATCGGAAATCGTTTCTAAACCATATTCTTTTGCTGTGTCTTGGCGAACTGCTAAAGCGTAGGTATTATTAAATCCAATCGGCTTTAACATTTCAAGTCCATATTTTTGTTTGAATTCTTTTTGTACATAAGTGTAGACCTTGTCAGGATCGCTCTCAGGCGGCTGTTTTAAAATGTTTACTAAACCGGTTCCCGTATATTCGACATATAGATCAATATCACCACTATTTACGGCACTAAAGGCAACCTGTGTACCACCGAGATTAAGTTTTCTTTCTACCTGAAGATCCGTTTTGTTTTCAATTAAATCGGCTAGCATGTTTCCTAATATCATCGATTCACTAAAGTTCTTCGAGCCAATGATAACTTTATCTTCGGCACTGGCAATGGAATAAACCTTGAACCCACCTGCGATCACGATAATAAGGGAGGCAAGTGCAATCATCCATCTTTTTGTTTTCTTTCCAGACTTCGATGCCGTTTTTTGTTTACTTGTATAAGAAAGAGATGTTTCAAGTTTTCCAACTGCAAAGTCAATGAGAAGAGCTAAGATACAGGCCGGAATTGCTCCAGCTAAGATCATATGGTTATCAACAGTTTGCACACCTGAGAAAACTAGGTAACCAAGACCGCCAGCTCCAACGAAAGCAGCAATAGTCATCAACCCGACTGCTGTTACCGCTGAAATTCTGATACCCGCCATAATCATCGGGAAGGCTAGCGGCAGCTGAACCTTTCTCATGGTTTGACTCTTTGTCAGACCGATGCCTTTGGCGGCTTCCAGAATGTCCCCGTCAATATTCGTCAAACCGGTATACGTGTTCTTGACGATTGGGAGAAGTGAATAAAGAACGACCATTACAATTGCCGGCGCACTGCCAATTCCTATGAATGGGATGAGGAAGCCAAGTAATGCCAAGCTTGGTACGGCTTGAATAACGTTCGTTGTCCCAATAATCGGTTTGGAAAGCTTTGGTTCGTTTGAAATTAAGATCCCTAAAGGAACTCCAATAATAATGGCAATTAATACTGAAACGATACTTAAATATAAATGCTCACCCAGTAAATCGAATATTTGCTGATAGTTTGCTGTTAGATAATTCCAAAATCCACCCATTAAAACGCCACCTCCAGATCAATTAATTGGCTGCTCAAGGCCGATAAAATGCTGCTGCGAGTAATGAGTCCTGTTAATTGCTTTGCACTGTTTACCACAGGAAGGTAACCGATTTTGTGCTCATTCATAGTTGCTAACACGGAAATTAAATTGGCATCCTGTGAAACAGAGAGTACATTTTGCTCCATTATCATTTCTATTGGCGTGTTTCGGTTGAGCAATTGGATACTTTTTAATGTGACAAGTCCTTTCAGTACATTTTGCTTATCTGTTACCATTAAACTATCCACCTTATTGTCTTTCATAATTTCAATGGCTTGTAATACGGTGCGCATGGCGGTTATTTTTACAGGCTGTGGAATCATAATATCCTCTGCCAGCATTAATTCCGGATTATTCCAAACCCTTCTTTTTCCAATAAAGCCCTCAACAAAATCATTTGCCGGATTTTTAAGGATATTTTCGGGTGTGTCGAATTGAAGAATATCTCCATCTTTTAATATACAAATCTTATCTGCTATTTTAATAGCTTCATCCATGTCATGGGTGACAAAGACAATCGTCTTATTTAATTCCTTTTGCATTTGGAATAATTCATCTTGAAGTGAACTTCTTGTTACAGGGTCTAGTGCACTGAAGGGTTCATCCATTAAGATAATATCGGAGTCCGTGGAGAAGGCCCTTGCTACGCCTACTCTTTGCTGCTGTCCGCCGCTTAATTCCTTTGGAAACCTGTTTAAGTATTCCTTAGGGTCTAGTCCGACCATTTCTAGTAAATCGTTTGTTTTTTTCTCAATCTGGGCAGGATCTTCACCCTTAAGTTTTGGGATTAATTCCAGGTTTTCTTTAATCGACATATGTGGAAACAATCCAGTATTTTGAATTACGTAGCCAATATTTCTGCGAAGCTCAATCGGATTCATTGCGGAAATATCTGTCCCATTCACAAAGATCTTCCCCGATGTTGGCTGGATAAGTTTATTTATCATTTTTAGCAATGTTGTTTTTCCGCAGCCGCTTGGTCCAATAAAGACAACTAACTGGCCGGCATCGATTTTTAATGAAAAAGGATTAATAATGGATTTTGTTCGATATTTTTTAACAATATCTTTAAATTCTATCAAGTTCATTCCCCCTTGTAATAACTTGTGTTCGATTAGTAACAACCCAATGTTAACACACAAGTTGTTACTTTGTCGAATGGTTGGGCAAATAGATGATGATCTATTCTTTCAAAATGCCTATCCTTTAAGTACAATGGAGGGAGAAAAAAATAGGAGCGTGCAAGCGTGAAAACTATATTGATCGTTGATGATGATGAATATATTCGCAGTTTAGTAAAAGGGATATTGATGAAGGAAGGCCACAAGGTTATGGCTGCCGAAAATGGTTTGTCAGCACTTGAGATTTTAAAAACAGAGCTCTGTGATTTAGCGGTTGTGGATGTCATGATGCCAGTGATGGACGGATATCAATTAACAGCGGAAATCCGCAAAATGTATGATCTGCCGATTATTTTATTAACGGCCAAAAGCCAAATAGAAGATAAGGAAAAGGGATTCGATTCAGGGACGGATGATTATTTAATCAAACCTTTTGAGCCGAAAGAATTAATTTTTCGTGTAAATGCACTGCTAAGAAGATATGGTAATGCCAGTGAGGCAAATCTCAATTTGGGATCTTTATACATAAATAAAAAGAGCTATGAGGTAAAAATCAACAACAAAACCTTTATGTTACCCTTAAAGGAATTTGAATTGTTAACTTTTCTTGCGACACATCCAAACCAGGTGTTTAGCCGCGGGCACCTCATAGAAAAAATTTGGGGTCTTGATTTTGAAGGGGATGAAAGAACGGTAGATGTCCATATTAAACGATTACGCGAACGGTTTACGGGCATTGCTGATGATTTTTCCATTAAGACCATCAGAGGGGTAGGCTATTCCTTGGAGGTTTGCTAAAAATGAAAATGAAATCGCTGTACAGTAAATTTGCTTTTATCACGATTATGATTATGATTTTTAGCGGCATTTTTTCATTTCTCCTTTCTAACATTTATTATCAAGTGAAGCTAAAACAGCAAAATGATGCGAAAATCACAAATTTTGCTTTTGAGATTTCGTACTTTGCCAGTAAACATCCTCTAATAAGTTTAGAGGACTATTTTGACCATATTGGGGCCATCGGATATCAAATTCTTTTGGTTAGCCAGGAGGGGGACAAGCAGTATTTTGGCTCAAGTTTTAGAGTAAAGGATTTGCCGGAAGCCATTTCCGCAAATGTACTGCACGGTGATGTATATCACGGTGTCAGCCAATTTCCACATAAGACGTTTGTTACCGGCTTTTTTGCAAATGAATTAAAAAATTCAGTCGGTGTTCCCTTAAAATACCAGGGAAGAAACTATGCCTTATTTATCAGACCGGATATTAAACTTATGTTTAATGAGATGCATATTCTGTTTGGTTGGCTATTGATTATTTCGATTTTACTAAGCATTCTTCTAGTATTAATTAGTACTAAATATTTGGTGATGCCGATTAGAAAGTTGAACCAGGCAACAACGGAAATTGCGGAAGGTAATTTTTCTATTTTGTTGGATATTGATCGAAAAGATGAAATCGGTCATTTAGCTGCCAGCTTTACGACCATGGCCCAAAAACTTGCGAAGGTTGATACGCTGCGGAAGGAATTAATCTCAAATATTACTCATGATATTCAATCTCCGCTAACCAATATAAAAGGATATCTGAATTTGCTTGAAAATAACGGGAAAAGTGAGCAGGAAAAACAACAGTATATTCAAGTGATCCATTCAGAAGTGAACCGGCTTTCCAAGATGACAAAACAGCTTTTATTGCTTTCATCGATTGAGAGCAAGAAGGATTTAATGGAAATGAGCACTGTTGACATCGCTGGCCAATTAAAAAGTGTCATCCATCAATACCAATGGAGTATCCTGGATAAAGGGATTATGATGAGTTATACGCTCCCGGATGCTGTGATAAAGGGAGATCCTTCCTTGTTATTTTCTGTGTGGGAAAACCTAATCACGAATGCGATTAAATATAATCAGGAGAATGGAACCATTGATATTGAATTGGCTAAAACAAAATCAGCTATTGAAGTGATTGTGAAGGATACTGGAGTAGGTTTGGATGCAAAGGAAGCGGAAAGAATATTTGACCGCTTTTATCGGGCGGATCCGTCTCGAGATCGTTCAGTGGAAGGAACGGGACTAGGGCTATCCATCGTCAAGTCCATTGTGGATATGCATCATGGGAAAGTGGACGTATCAAGTCAAAAAGGCAAAGGAACGACGTTTACGGTGATTCTCCCCAAAATGTAACCCGTTGTTCACATTCCGTTCATATTTGTACCGTATTCTCATTACGAAGTGAACGAAGAAGGTGAATCACATATGAATAAATATAGTAATCTTTTATTAAAAGTTGCAGCCATCTTTGGTTTGATTGGAGCAGGGCTTGGCGGGCACATGGCCGGTTCTGGCTCATATGCCCTTCGTCCCATTCATGCGCATATTTTAGTGGTCGGCTGGCTTACGTTATTTGCTTGGGCTGTATATTACAAAGTATTTCAACCGAAAAGTCGTATTTTAGCAGGGCTTCATGTGTATTCGGCCATCGTGGGTGCCGTTGGATTAACCGCGGGGATGGCATTATATAACTTTAAACCTGCATTTCTTCCGGAAGCAGTCGAAACCGCAATTTATATCGGTGGCGGCGCAATCCTCTTATTAAGTTTTGTGTTTTTCTGCCTGCTAACCTTTACACAAGGAAACAAAGAAAAATAGAAAACAAATGGTTACAAGATAGAAAGCTGGTATTCCAAGTGATGCTAGCTTCTTTGTGTTTAAAGAGTGAAAGTTTGCAAAATTATTCATGGAAAATGGTAGAATAAAGGTATAAAAAAGTTTTTACAAAAGAGGAGAATTCATTTTGAGCTTTGTTCGGGACAAATTCAGTGCGAAGTTTTTTCTTTTCCTCGTGTTAGCGTTTTTATTGATTCATGTGCCAATCCTTGGGAATTATGTAAAGGTAGTCAATACATTATTCCATGAATCCGGCCATGCATTGATTGCCCTTCTCGGCGGGAATGTTGAAACGATTTCTTTATTTATGAATTCTGAAGGGGCAACCATCAGCCGTCAGTCAACGTGGGTAGGCAGCTTCTTCACTAGCCTTGCAGGCTATACATTTGCTTCATTTATGGCGTTTCTTTCCTTTTTACTAATAGGGAGGAAAAAGGGAACGCTTTTAATTGATATTTTGTTAGCGTTTATTTTCCTAAATCTAATCTTTTGGGTACGCAATCCATATGGGATCTTTTGGCTCTGTTCATTTGCAGCGGCTTTCCTCTTCTTACTTATCAAAGGGAGTCAAAAAGTAAGAGATCACCTCTTACTCATGATTGCTTCGATTTTATTAGTTGATTCGGTTCAAAGTGCATATGAAATCCTTTATATTAGCGTTGTTCAGCCACAAGCAGCAGGGGATGCGGCCAATCTTGCTCAATTAACCATCCTTCCGGCGTTTATCTGGGGATTATTCTTTTTTATGCAAGCACTATGGTTTTGTTATTTTGGGTTAAAAAGAGGGTATTATCGATTAGCGAAATGAACGAGCAAAAGCCAACCAGTGCACGGTTGGCTTTTAATGTTTTTACAATATAGACAATGAAGAATCGCGATACTCATTTGATAGATTGTCGATAATGGTTTGGACTGGTAGTATTTCCTTGATTTCGGCTACCCTGGCACCGGCGAAAACGAGCCCATTTTCAACATCGCCATTAACAGATGTAAGCAGGGAATCAAGAGTACAAAACCGGTAGGAACAATTTTTTAAACAATCATGGCATTTGGCTATTTTCAATTTTTCCGGGCCGGTAATTAAATTTGTAAAGTTATTCTTGATAGCCCTTCCTTGTAAGCCGACGGTGGTTTTAACCAAAACCAGATCATCTATATCGGCATTTACATATTTTTGTTTAAAGGCTAATGGGGCGTCACATTCTACGCTTGCTACAAACCGGGTCCCCATTTGCACGCCAGCGGCTCCCATAGCAAGTGCTTTGGCAATATCAGCGCCTGTCATGATTCCTCCGGCTGCAATAACAGGGATAGAAACTGCTTCAACAACCTCGGGAAGGATATCGAACATTGGACGGTCCGTCCCAAGATGTCCGCCTGCTTCAAAGCCTTCAACTACAACTGCCGCAGCGCCAAGCCGTTCAGAAATCCTGGCTAATTTAGCAGATGAGACGATCGAGATAACCGGAATTCCTGCTTGTTTCCCCCATGCATACATGTCCCGTGAAATTCCAGCACCTGAGATGATAAAATCAACCTTTTCTTCGAGGGCGGCTTTCATTTTCTCAGCAAAGTCATTCATGGCAAAAAGTACATTTACGCCAATATAGCCTGCATTTTTTTTGACACGTTCTTTAGCCCGTCTAATATGTGAGCGCATATCGTCAACTGAAATACCAGTACCGGAAATAATCCCGATCCCGCCGGCATTTGCGACTGCTGATGCTAGTTTACTAAGAGAAATACCTACACCCATTCCGCCTTGCAAAATCGGAACTTTTGGTATCATATGACCAATTTTTAGTTGTGGAAAATTCAATTTATAACCCCTTTTCAATTGCTAGTAGTAGGAACTTTCCCTCGTATCTTACCATTTTGTAAATAGGTTGTATGTGATGATTATCACCAGGTCCTAAGGGCAGGTTTTATTAACTTGTATAATTTTAAGCCGAAAAAGTCGATTTAATCCTTTAATTAGTATATATTTAGCGAATAGTAATCAAATGAACTGACTTATACTAGGTCTGCTGCGTTTAACTCTGTATAAGAATATGTTTCAAAACCAAACTATACGTTATGGAATGAAGATTGGATGGGGTGTCAGATATGGTAAAACTTTTTACAGATATGGATTTAGACGGACTTGGATGCGGGCTGATTGCAAAACTAGCCTTCGGGGATAAAGCCAATGTATTTTATTGTTCCTATCGGAATTTAAATCAAAGGGTTG
The DNA here is from genome assembly GCF_000307875.1 of Neobacillus bataviensis LMG 21833. Taxonomy (GTDB): domain Bacteria; phylum Bacillota; class Bacilli; order Bacillales; family Cytobacillaceae; genus Neobacillus; species Neobacillus bataviensis. The sequence continues at coordinate 7,931 of NZ_AJLS01000126.1, read as the reverse complement.
AATCGTTTATTAAACATCCGGCGAATAACCAAGAAGAAACTTATATCACCGATTTAGCGGTAAATGAGTTGGTTGAGAAAAAACTGCAGGATCGGTTTCAACGGGGCCTGCATATTCAAATGATTGATCATCATGTGACAGCGATGCATTTTAATGAATACGAATGGGGCTGGGTAAAACCCGAATATGATAATGGGAAAAAGACTTGTGCGACCTCGTTATTTTATGATTACCTGATTGAGCACGGGAAGATGGAGCGAAATCATGCCCTGGAGGAATTCATTGATTTAGTTCGCCAATATGATACCTGGGAATGGGATGAAAATAATAATGTAACGGCTAAGCGATTAAATGATTTATTTTACATAATGAACAGGGAACAGTTTGAAGAAGAAATGTTGAAGCGGTTAACGGAAAATACCGATTCGTTTCAGTTAACGGACACGGAAAATATGATTCTTGATATTGAAGAGCAAAAAATTAATCGCTATATCCATTCTAAGAGCAGACAGATTGTGCAAACCTTTGTGGGTGATTATTGTGTAGGGGTTGTTCATGCAGAGCAGTATTTATCAGAGCTAGGCAATGCCTTAAATAACATTTATCCTCATATGGATATGATTGTTCTTTTAAATGTTAGTGGAAAGAAAATGGGCTTTCGAACCATCCATGATGAAGTGAATGTTGCCGAATTTGCCCAGAAGTATGGAGGTGGAGGACATCCGAAAGCTTCCGGATCGGAGTTGACAAAAGAAGGATTTGAAACCTTTATTGTCAATGTTTTTGAACAGAACCCGCTTAAACCGGATGGCGATCGGAATGAATATAATGTGAAGGAATCAGCCTTTGGAACGGGTTATCAAAACCATATGGGGGAAAGTTCGTATATTTTACCAGCAGGTGATGGGAAATATGAGCTTATCCATAATGGGGAGAGGATGGAACAAACGTTTACTGCCTTTTCCGAAGCGGAACGTTTTCTTAAAAGAAATCATTCTTCCTGGCTAAGGCAAGACCAAGAATTTTTATATAAGCTTTCATCCGCATTAAAGATTTCACTTGATGAATTAAAGGAAAATTACGATGAGATCATTAGTAACCACATGGTCGATATAATGCATATTTAAAAGAGAGCTTGGGATGCCCCAAGCTCTCTTTTATACTTTAAGGTTTCCTTAAGGATAAAGTGGTAAATTAATCGTGGGTATATGGTATTGCTATTTTAAAATTGTAATTACAATGCAACAGAACGTAAATTCAATTACATATCTCTGTAATATTATTGGGTTAATATTGTTATAAGGATATTTGTATTACTATTGTGCACTCCTAACATTTATTCAGGTAGTGTTTGAATAAAAAAAACAGCGGGGTGATGAAATGGCTTCAACCAAAAGGAGTAAATTTTTTGATAATGCAAAATTCATTTTGATTTTTCTTGTTGTTTTCGGACATCTAATCAGTCCTTTAAAGGAACAGGATGGTATTCTTTTCACTTTATATACGGTCATTTTTTTATTCCATATGCCGGCATTTATCCTAATCTCCGGTTATTTTGCCAAAGGATTTAAAAAGAAGGGATATTTGAAAAAATCTGTAAAGAAAGTGTTAATCCCTTATTTGATCTTTCAAATCATCTATTCGATTTTTTATTTTTTAATTGGGAAGGAAGATCGGTTAACAATTGATTTATTCCATCCTCATTGGACACTTTGGTTTTTATTGAGTTTATTTTTTTGGAATTTGCTGTTATATGGATTTGCAAGGTTGAGATGGATCGGATTTGCAGCTGCAATTGTACTGGGAATTGTGATTGGATATGTCGACAATGTGGGCAGTTATTTAAGTTTTTCAAGAACCATAGTATTCTTTCCATATTTTTTATTGGGGTTCCTGCTAAATGGAAATCAGCTAAAAAGAGTGATCAGGGCAAAATTTTCATTCCCAGTTGGAATGGGAATTATTATGATCACATTATTATTCTTTGGAATGGCTTTCCCAAAAGATGCTGTTCCATGGCTGTTAGCTGACAGCTCTTATGCGCATATGGGAGGAACGGAGTGGTCAGATGGGCTCATTCGCGCACTACAATATGGGATTACATTACTGGTGGTGTTTGGATTTTTTGCGTTAATCCCTTCCACGCAATATAAAATAACCAAAATTGGCGAACGAACACTATATGTCTATTTGTTCCATGGCTTTATTATTAAATCACTCCAAGCTTTTATACCGGATGAAAGTTTACCGTTCCTTTCGGAGAACTATCTTTTACTCGTCATCCTCTCTTTTATCATTTGTCTAATCCTAGGAAGTTACTTTATAAAAAAATATACCCGGCCACTAGTTGAGCTTAAGTCTTAAATGCCCTGTTAGCGACTTTTCTGTTTAGATATGGTAATATTATACTAAGATCTTCCATCCATCTAACAAGGAAAATGGGAGGTTTCATTTTTTTTATTTAGGAGGAGTTAAGGATGAATCAATTCATGAAGGCTTGCCGGAAGTTTGACCCTAGCTTGGAGGATACGTATTATGAACCATAGTAACCTGTCCCGTGAATTTTATGCTCAGCAATTGGTGTATATTGATGAAAATATTAAAGATTTAACCACTCTTTATCTATCTTCAACGCCAATCCAGGATAGAATTAAACACTTTTTTAACTTGTATGTCTTAGAGGTTGAAGAGTTATTATCAGAAAATGGCAAAAAAGGTTTTATTTCATTATTTCACAAAGTTTTTATCGGTACAAAAGTGACGGTACTCTTGGAGGAGGATAATGAAACTGAGGACTTTGTCATCTGCCTTCCAGAACAGTCAAACCCGGATAGCGGCTTTATTTCCTTTTTATCACCGGTTGGGCGTCAGCTGCTTTTAAGGAACCTCGGTGAACAGCTCTTACTTAAAATTCCAACGGGGGATCTCCAAGTGACAATTAGGGATATTTCATATGTTGGGGATTTATTGGAAATGGAAGAGCGGTATAAAGAGGCCTGATTATCTACCATTTGAACATGCATTTATTGGCACTTAAATAAAGACCGACTGTATTCATCATTACGGTCGGTCTTTATTTTTCTCTTTGCAAAAGTCTTTCAAAAGCCAAAAATCGAACTGACGAAATTTTTCTTTTTCCGCTTAACCTTGCTATGATCAAATACGCTTAGCTTTTCTGTTTGCGTGGGTTTGTTAAGCTCATTGAACTGGTTTTGAAGCAGCTCAAGCTGTCGGGTTAATATTTTTACTTGATCTTGCAAATCTTCTATTTCACGGCGATGCTGAAGGAGTTGATAGGAAGCAACTGAATCTGCCTTTGCATGCATACATATTTCTATTTCACTCACTTTTGCGGCTAATTTTTCGAGAGCCTGTTCATTTTCAACAGATTTCACAGCTCCTCTTCGGACATTTTTTTTCTCATTCACTGGGGTAATTTCATGCAATAATGTGCCGTTTTGAAGTTGTTCATGAATTTCTTTTAATAGATGAATATCTTCGCTGCTAAAATGATAATGCCCCCGCTCATTTTTTTCCATTGGCAGCCTGAGCTGCTTTACCCAGCGTTGAACCGTACTTGAAGATACCCCTAATAATTTTGCTACTTCACTTGTATTCATGTCGAATCCCCCTAATGAAAAAATAACCATAAACCATGAGTGACGATATGCTAAGTAAAAATGCACAAGAATTAAAGGAGCCAAAATAACTAGAATAGCCTGATTAAGCCCAGAATTTCCACCATTTCTTGTCCTTTGCGGCTGCGACATCACGGAAACTGGTTAACATTTGCTGAAAAGCTGCTTCTCTTTGGGTAACTTCATGCCGGTATTGATTACGCTCTTCAATAAAGAATTCACGGTCTAGTGAAATCGCTTCTGAAAGATTGGAGATTTCATTATTAGTTACATCCACATATTGGGATAACTCTTCAGAGGTCTCGGATAGCTGTTTGGACAGTGAAAAGATCTCTTCAGTGGTCTCGTGAGAAACATTTGCAATATTATTTGCAAGGTACTGCAAGGAGTCAGACGTGACCTCTGAAGACTTTTCAAGTGTATCCGCTAACTCATGAATTTCGGCTTTTGTATTTTCTGTTGATTTATAAATCGAGTCAGAAATAGATTTCACGGTATAATAAGTACCCTTTGTGATTTCCTTTTTTACTTCTTCTAAAACCTCTTTACGAACAACGCTGCGAATTTCATCCTTTACTTCATTTAAGAACGTTTTTTTATAGGATTCCATTGCTTCAAAAAAGAGCTCGGTATTTTTAAGGGCGCTTTCTTCAATGGACACTGGGGTAATTGCTTCTTCAGAAATGATTTCTAAGGAGACTTCAGGTTCCGGGGAGAATTCCTCAACAACGGGCTCCTGTCTTTTATGCAGCCATTGCCGGATCATTTCCTTACTGACTTTTTTGTCGGCCATTTGTTTAATTTCTAACAATTGATCAATTTCCATGTCTGTATAAATTCTTGCTCCTTGTTTTGAACGTGTAATATCAAGGAAATCAACATAATCTTTCTCCCATTGGCGAACAATTCCCGGAGGAACATTTATTTTTTTAGAAACTTCTTTTAATGTATAAGTCTTCAATCTCCACCATTCCTCTCTACTAATCTCTAGGAAATAAATCTTCTTTTCATAATTATTCACCATCTAGTAGTTGTTTTTCCTGCTCCCTGACAAAAGCTCTCAAAACAAGACTGAAATCACGAAATACCAACATATTCCTGCAATATGTGCAGTTATTCTGGAGTAGGGTAATCATTTTTTTGTTTTTTTACTATTTGTCATAACAAGATTTAAGTTTGAATGAATATGCTCTTTATGGAGGAGGTATGGGGATGGCTACGACTATTAGTATGTGGGAGGAACATTTATTTTGGCTGGAAATCTTGCAGGTCATGCTATTTTCGTTCGTGATCATTTGTCAGTAGAAGAAGAAAAGGAAATCGTGATGGCAAAAAGGTTCATTCATTCATTTGGTACCTTGCTCAATCAACTTCGGCAAATGGATACCGGATTAGGTTTTTCATCAAATGAAATGGTTGCGTTTTCGAAACAGGCTTACTCAGTTGCTTATGATTATTTCCGTTTTGAAGGTCATGTTCAAAATTTGCGAATTAAAAACCAGATTAATCTAAATTTATCACCGACTTACTTGAATGGAACATTAAGTGAAAATCAAGAGTATTTGCGGCTTTTATCATACCAGGTCAATGGACAACAATCTGTGCCGCTCAGGCTAGATGAACTGTTAGATTTATGGCTCGAAGATCAATTAGGGCATATAATTTTATTAAGAAATTTAATAGACCCAATAGAATTAGCGGTTGACAGGCAAACAGATGTCTATGCGCAAAAATTCCAGATGTTTATCCTCCAGAATCATCATATAAAGGGATTTTTACGTTTTACAGAGCAGGGGTTCCCACGGCAAAAAGAACTCGCACTGGAAGTCGGCAGAACCGTCATTGAAATGAATATGTATATACGTTCTGTCGTTGAAAAGTACAAGGGGGAACGGATACTAAATAAGACTACCTTAAGATTTTTAGAACATCACTTTCCGGAAACTTGCTATTTTATCAAAAAATTAGCCGAATTTGCGCCAGAGCTTCATTCCGAGAGTACGAATTGTTCATTAAGGAAACCCACCTTTAGTTAAAAAATAGGACTGTGCCATTTCGAAAGATTGTCACAGTCCTATTTTGTTTGATAATATTCTGTAAACTGCCCGAAATCTCTATGTAATCAAACACCGTTATAATAGTGTTAACATAATCTAGACTTTAATAGGCGGGTGTATATATGGAAGAAACATTAGCAAAATCGTATTTACAGAAATCACTAGATGAATGGAAGGACGATATATCATCAGTCTTGACTGAAATTGCGAACGAATATGATGAAGTGGCACAGGAATTAAAAGTTTACTCCTATAAATATGGAATCACGAAGCAGGTGATTCAATCGACCGTAAACGAGGAAATTATCGAAAAGATTCGTGAAATGTACCATAAACCGTTTGAGGAAAGCTATAACCAGCTAAAGGAATACATAAAGGATCTTGAGGAAAAAAGAAGAGTATTTCAAATGTTTATTCAAAAAATTGATGAGGTGACTAAAAAGGAAACTGCTCGGATTACCACGTACTAAGAAGCATACTCATTAAACAAAAAAACCAATCATACCCATGATTGGTTTTTTTTGATAAAAGCAGTTGAAACAGCGGAAAAGTGTCTTGCATATAGTGATTAACAGGACTTAAATGTGAGGTGGAAACAAATGATTACTGCCACTATTGGAAGGAAAACCATTCGCATCCCCGATCATCTTGAGGAATATTTTCAAACGTTTCGCTCACATGTGATTGGAATGAACCAGGAATTTGAATCTCCATTTGGAAAAAAGACCATTATCTACGCAGACTGGACGGCAAGCGGGCGTCTATATCGACCAATCGAACAAAAAATTTCTGAGGTGTTCGGACCCTATATGGCCAATACCCATACAGAATCAAATATCACCAGTTTAATGATGACGGGCATCTATAAGCAATCAAAAACCATCATTAAAGAACATGTAAATGCCGATCAGCATGACGTCGTGATTCTCGACGGCTTTGGGATGACATCTGTTATCAATAAGCTGCAGCGCATATTAGGAATTCGCGTGCATGAACAATGGAAAGAACGCCTCCAGCTTCCTGAGAAGGAACGCCCCGTTATTTTTTTGACCCATATGGAGCATCATTCGAATCAAACATCCTGGCTAGAGACGTTAGCGGATGTGGTGCTAATTAATCCCGATGCAGATGGAAGAGTAGATATACAACACCTAGAGCAGCTCCTTGATTTTTATAAGGAACGTCCCTTGAAAATTGGCTCATTCACTGCTTGTTCTAATGTAACCGGGATTCAAACACCTTATCATCAATTAGCGAGACTGATGCATCAACATGGAGGACTTTGTTTTGTTGATTTTGCAGCCTCTGCTCCATATGTAAGGATGGATATGCATCCCAAGGATCCACTCGAAAAACTGGATGCTGTCTTGTTCTCCCCTCATAAATTTTTAGGTGGCCCGGGAACGAGTGGGGTTTTAGTTTTCGATTCAAGAATTTATATGAATAAGATTCCAGACCACCCCGGTGGAGGGACAGTAACCTGGACAAATCCGTGGGGTGGGCATGAATATTATAAGAATATTGAGTTACGAGAAGATGGAGGGACACCTGGTATTCTTCAAGCCATCCGCACTGCGCTCTGCTTAAATCTGAAGGAGCAAATGGGTGTAGAAAATATCGTAAACAGAGAGAAAGAGCAGCTTAAACTGTTACTCTCAAATTTAGAAGCAATTCCAGGTGTTCATATATTAAATGGGCAAATAAAGGATCGTCTCGGAATCGTTTCATTTTATATCGATCATATCCATTACAATTTAATCGTTCGTTTACTAAATGATCGATTTGGAATTCAAGTCAGAGGGGGGTGTTCCTGTGCTGGAACGTACGGACATTATCTTTTTCAGATTGACCAGGAGGCCTCCAAGCAGATTACGGAAAAAATTAATCTTGGCGATTTGTCGAATAAACCGGGCTGGGTACGAGTCTCAATCCATCCAATCATGACAAATGAAGAAATCTTATTGTTTGTTAGGGCGGTTAAGGAAATTACGATAAACATTGACGAATGGAAAAAGGATTATGTCTATGATTCGGCAAGTAATGATTATTTTTATATAGATCACATTCGTGAAGATATGTCACCATTATTTCAGTTCGAATGAAAAAAAGAGGCTTTTCCATTTGGAGAAGCCTCTTTCATTAAGTAAAAGCATAATTATTACTTTGAAAATTGTCCAGCTCCAGCGCCCTAGCGGCTAGTGTTCTTCGCACTCCGCCCTACGATAAGTCAACATCG
>NZ_AJLS01000125.1 GCF_000307875.1 Neobacillus bataviensis LMG 21833 | reverse complement strand
TCTTCGTGTTTCCTTTATCTCAGTTGGAGCGCTCCAGGCCATACGCCGCTGAACAGGGTGCTTGCGCTTTTCTTATTCCCCTCTGCTTGGAAAGAGAGTTGAAATCACATGAGTGACTCTAATCGGTTAGAAATTGTTTCACCCATTTTAAAAAATTATCTTGTCGAGCCTTATTTTGTTGAGGATTACGGCATTGTCCAAAAGATTTACTCAAACAAAGGAACCTTTGCTTTAAAAAAAATTCCACCCACTATCGGGACGGATTTTATCCGCCATGTCCACCTTTTATACCAAAAAGGATTTAACCGGATTGTCCCAATTTATCCAACCATGGACGGCAGGTATGCCGTTTTACATGAAAATAATCTATATTACCTCATGCCATGGATGTCGAACGATCAAAAGGAAGATCGGGAGCACAAGAGCCAGCAGCTTTTTCGAGAATTAGCAAGGCTCCATACCTTATCGGCTAAAGAAATCTCGATCAACAAGGAAGAACGCACAGAACATTATGAAAAGACTATCCAACAGCTCGAAAAACATCAGGAATTTCTTGATGGCTTCATGGATGAATGCGAGAAAAGGACGTATATGTCCCCGTTTGAATTGCTATATTGTTTATATTACAACGAAATAAGTCAGGCATTGCGCTTTTCAAAATCAAAATTTGAGGAATGGTACGAGAACACAAAAGAAAATGATAAAGCGCGGATGGTCATTACCCATGGGAAATTGTCATCAGAGCATTTTCTCTACGATGACAGGGGCTACGGTTTTTTCATTAATTTTGAAAATGCCCGGTACGGCTCGCCGATTCATGATCTCCTGCCCTATTTATCGCGTGCCTTAAATACCAGCCCAAAACGAAATGATACCGCCCTTGACTGGGTATATCATTATTTTAAATACTTTCCCTTTAAAGACGATGAGAAGTTATTATTCAACAGCTATTTAGCGCTGCCAATCCCCATCATGCAAGTGGCAGAAAGCTATTACCGCAAACAGGGGCGTAAGAATGAAATGAAATTTGTGCGTCAGCTGCAGCATCGATACTGGCATTTAAAAAATTCCGAGTATATCGTGATGCGGATGACGGAAATTGAAAACCAGCATAAGCAACCAAAAGAAGGAGCCCAGCCGCAGTAGTCACCTGCAAAATGGGCTCCTTACATAATATCAAAATAGATTGAAATCGCGATTACGATAAAAAACGATAACAATAACACATCAAAGACAGTTGGTAAAAACATCGTTCGAATGAATTGAAAAATCACAAACGGAACAATTAATTGTCCGCAGAACCTCCGAAACGTTCTAAACCAGGGACGGTGTTTGTAGTTATTAAAATTTCTCTTCACTGTGCCCTCCCCCTAAAAATATGACATTTACTTCAGTATATTCAAAACACCCAGTTTGTTCCTCGAAAATATGCATATAGTATAAAATATAAATAATTTGGCTATCCTGATTGACGTCAGTCCCCTTTTTTGGGTAGTATAACTATATAATTTAAAAACTAAAGCAAAGACTGGGAAGAGTACGATGCCATCCTGCTTCAAGAGAGGGAAATCATTAGCTGAAAGATTTCCTAAGAGGAACATCAGAATGTCGCCCATGAGCTTCTTCCGCGAAAAGGCCAAGAGCCCCAGTAGTCGAGGACGGATCAAATCCGTTATCTTATTTAAGAGCCAATCCTGTTTTGGGATTGGAAAAAAGGTGGTACCGCGAAGCAAACTCCATTCGTCCTTTTATGACGAATGGGGTTTTTATGTTTTTATAAGGAGGAATTTTAAATGGAAACAAAAGAAATAACCATGCCAACTAAATACGATCCGCAATCGATTGAAAAGGGTCGTTATGATTGGTGGTTACAGGGTAAGTTTTTCGAGGCAAAAGATGATGAAGGAAAGCAGCCATACACAATCGTAATCCCACCGCCAAATGTTACGGGGAAACTGCATTTAGGTCATGCATGGGATACAACTTTACAAGATATTCTTACACGTATGAAAAGAATGCAGGGATTTGATGTACTTTGGCTGCCAGGAATGGATCACGCCGGAATTGCCACACAGGCAAAGGTTGAAGAAAAACTTCGTAACGAAGGTAAAAGCCGTTACGATTTAGGCCGTGAGAAATTTGTTGAGGAAACATGGAAGTGGAAGGAAGAATATGCTTCCCACATCCGCCAGCAATGGTCAAAGTTAGGCCTCGGTCTTGATTACAGCCGTGAGCGTTTTACCCTTGACGAAGGCTTATCAGATGCTGTTAAGGAAGTATTCGTTACCCTTTATAAAAAAGGCCTTATCTACCGCGGGGAGTATATTATAAACTGGGATCCGTCGACAAAAACAGCTTTATCCGATATCGAAGTAATTTACAAGGATGTTCAAGGTGCATTTTATCATATGAATTATCCATTATCTGATGGATCTGGTCATATTCAAATAGCAACTACTCGTCCAGAAACCATGCTTGGTGATACGGCTATTGCAGTACATCCAGAAGATGACCGTTACAAACATTTAATTGGAAAAACGGTTACCCTCCCGATTGTGGGTCGAGAAATCCCAATCGTGGGTGATGATTATGTTGATATGGAGTTTGGAACTGGAGTTGTAAAAATAACTCCTGCTCATGATCCGAATGACTTTGAAGTCGGGAACCGCCACAATCTAGAGCGTGTCCTAGTAATGAATGAAGACGGTACAATGAATGAAAAGGCTGGTAAATACCAAGGCCAAGACCGGTTCGTATGCCGTAAGCAAATCGTCAAAGATCTTCAAGAACTAGGCGTTCTGTTCAAAATTGAAGATCACCTTCATTCCGTTGGACACTCTGAACGCAGTGGTGCCGTTGTTGAGCCATACCTTTCAACTCAATGGTTTGTAAAAATGCAGCCACTTGCAGACGAAGCGATTGCCTTGCAAGACAAAGAAAATAAAGTAAACTTTGTTCCAGACCGTTTTGAAAAAACATATCTACGCTGGATGGAGAATATCCGTGACTGGTGTATTTCAAGACAGCTTTGGTGGGGTCACCGGATTCCGGCTTGGTACCACAAGGAAACGGGTGAAGTGTATGTTGGTCTTGAGGCACCGGCAGATGAAGAGAATTGGAACCAAGATAATGATGTTTTAGATACATGGTTCAGCTCAGCACTATGGCCTTTCTCAACAATGGGCTGGCCAAACGAAGAAGCGGCTGATTTCAAACGTTATTTCCCAACCGATGCCCTTGTAACAGGCTACGACATTATCTTTTTCTGGGTATCACGGATGATTTTCCAAAGTATCGAGTTTACCGGCGACCGTCCATTCAAAGATGTTCTCATCCACGGTCTCGTTCGTGACGAACAGGGACGTAAGATGAGTAAATCACTTGGCAACGGTGTTGACCCAATGGATGTTATCGAAAAATATGGTGCCGATGCCCTAAGATACTTCCTATCAACAGGAAGCTCGCCAGGTCAGGATTTACGCTTTAGTTTTGAAAAAGTAGAATCAACCTGGAACTTCGCCAATAAAATTTGGAATGCTTCCCGCTTCGCATTAATGAACATGGATGGCATGACGTATGAAGAAATTGATTTTAGCGGTGAAAAATCGGTTGCTGATAAATGGATATTAACTCGCTTAAATGAAACAATCGAGCACGTAACAAAACTTTCCGAGCGTTATGAATTCGGTGAAGTTGGCCGTGCTTTATACAACTTTATATGGGATGACTTCTGTGACTGGTATATCGAAATGGCGAAGCTGCCGCTTTATGGTGAAGATGAAGCAGCGAAGAAGACGACTCGTTCCATTCTTGCCTATGTTTTAGATAACACGATGCGTTTGCTGCATCCGTTCATGCCTTTCATTACCGAGGAAATTTGGCAGAACCTTCCTCACGAAGGTGAATCGATTACGACCTCAGCATGGCCAGTGGTAAATCCAGAACTATCCGACGACCAAGCAGCTCAGGATATGAAGCTTCTCATGGAAATGATTCGCTCGGTACGGAATATCCGTGCTGAGGTAAATACGCCAATGAGCAAGAAAATCAAAATGCTTGTAAAGGCAAAGGATGAAGCGGTTCTAAAAGCGATTGAGAACAACCGCAGCTATATTGAACGCTTCTGTAATCCAGAAGAATTGCAAATGGGTGTTGATATCGAGGCACCTGAAAAAGCAATGACCGCTGTTGTCACAGGCTTAGAGATCATTCTGCCGCTTGAAGGCTTAATCAACATCGATGAAGAAATTGCTCGTCTTGAAAAAGAATATGATAAATTAAATAAAGAAGTAGATCGGGTTCAAAAGAAATTAAGCAATGAAGGCTTCATGAAAAAAGCACCTGACAGCGTAGTTGCTGAGGAACGTGCGAAAGAGCAGGACTATCTTGAAAAGAGAAGCATCGTTGAGGCTCGAATTAAAGAATTAAGAGGATAATAAGCAGGAAAGAGACGGATCCAGTGATGGATTCGTCTCGTCTTTTAAAATACAAGGAAAAATTCTGATTGCCTTGTCGCATTTTACTAAGGTTAGCAATTTATCAGCGAATCTGCATAATTTATCAGTGGATTTTGAAATATATCGGCGAATCAAACAAAAGGGGTGTTACGAAAAATGTTTACTACATATAAAGAAGCCCTAGATTGGATCCATGCAGGGCTAAGGCTGGGAATTAAACCTGGTTTAAAACGAATGGAATGGATGATGGATAAGCTCGACAATCCCGAAAACAAAATCAAAGCAGTCCATATTGGAGGAACGAATGGTAAAGGCTCAACTGTCACTTTTTTGCGCTCTATCCTCCAAGCAGGGGGATATACAGTCGGAACGTTTACTTCACCATATATAGAACAGTTTAACGAGCGAATTAGTATTAACGGTAAGCCGATTACGGATGATGAACTATTACAGCTGGCAAATGTTATTCGTCCGCTCGCAGATAAATTAGAGGAAACCGAGCTCGGGGGACCAACCGAGTTTGAAGTCATTACCGCAATGGCCTTCTATTATTTTGCAAATATAAGAAAGCCTGACATTGTCATTTTTGAAGTAGGTCTTGGCGGCCGCTTTGATTCAACCAATATTATTCAACCATTAGCCTCTATCATTACGAATATTGGTCTTGACCACACCAATATCCTCGGCAACACCTATGAGGAAATCGCCTTTGAAAAGGCAGGTATTATTAAAGAGAAAACACCTATTTTTACAGCGGTCAAACATTCTGGGGCACTAAAGGTAATTGAGGAACAGGCGGATAAAAAGTCTGCACCAATTGCAAGATTAAACCATGAATTTACAATAAGTGGACACAACTCACTAACTAGAGGAGAGCGGTTCACAATAGAAACTCTGCCGCACCCACTTAAACAGCTAGAGATCAGTATGATAGGTCAGCATCAAACTGAAAATGCGTCACTGGCTGTACTCGCAGCTCAATATTTGAATGAGAAAGGCTTTTTCAATATCACGGAGCAATCCATTCAATCTGGTTTAAAGCAAGCCTATTGGCCCGGAAGATTTGAGGTTCTCTCGGAAAATCCGCTAGTGATTATTGATGGCGCCCATAATGAAGAAGGCATAACGGCATTAACACATGAATTATCAACCAGGTTCGCCGACCGAAATATCCAAATTGTCTTTGCGGCATTAGCAGATAAAAAGCTTGATGAAATGATAGGAAAGCTCGATAAAATTGCAAACCAAATCTCTTTTGTCAGCTTTGATTTTCCACGTGCGGCAAAAGCGGAACAATTGTTAAACATAAGCCAGTCTAATAACAAACTGGCGGTCGACCATTGGCAATCCTATCTATTAGAAGAAATAAAAAACTTGGATGTAAGCCAGATGTTAGTAGTAACGGGTTCTCTCTATTTTATTTCGGAAGCCAAACCACATTTATGTAAATATCTGAAAAATAAAACCTTTTCCTTATGACAAAATACCTTTATAAATGGTAAAATAATGTTATCTTGAATTCAATGTTTTTAACGGGGGAGGGGTATAGTGATGAATGTAAAACTGCCAATGAAACAAGCAATATTTCTTGTATGGTTCTTAATGGTACCAGCAGGATTATGGTTTACTTTTAACACGTATCCCCCTAATATCTCTGGGAAATGGATCGATCTTTTGGCATTTTTACTATTAACCTCAATCGTAGCCTCCATGCCGATTGTGATTAATAATACATTTATTTTCTTAATCCAATGGGTGGCACTCGCCACTTTTTTACGCTTTGGCTTATTTGCCGAAATCATCTTTGCACAGATCGCTGTTGTTGTGTTGCTATTTAGGTTAAGAATTCTCCGAAAAGAAGAATGGTTCCGGCTGCCGCTAAATTTAAATATGTTCTTTCTAGTTTCTTTTATCAGCGGCATTATTTATGACTTTCTTGGCGGGCAGACAGGTTCCCACCTAGCCCACGATACCCATTCATTATGGCTTGCCGTTATATATGTGCTCGTTTACTATTTGTTGAATCAAATTATTATTTCTTTCAATCTTTATTTTATTTATAAAATCAAAGAATCCTATTTTGGGAAGGACTTTATCGTCGAGACAATTACAACGTTAATCACACTTCCAATTGGCTTTGTTTTGTACATACTTTATAATCAGGTTGGCCTTTTAGCTCTCTTGTTTGTGGGAATTCCCTTTGTCAGTCTATCGATTATCTTTAATCTCTATTATTCTAGTGAAAAAATAAATGCGTATTTACAAAAAGCATCGGAAATCGGTCATCAAATGGCCGAGCGTCTATGTGTAAATGATGTTCTAGATTTGTTTATTCAGAAGCTCAGTGAAATGCTTCCCGTTGATTATGCCTACATCCTTGAAGTGAAAGACGATGAACTTACGATGTCTCGTAGGATTGAAGCGGGAGAGGTTATGCCAAACGCCATCATATCTTTGAAAAAGAACGAAGGGATATGTGGCATGGTGTGGGAGAAACAAAAATCGTTTTTATTTAACAAAAGTAAAGATTGGCAAGGATTTGATATGGGTACGATTCCAAATGATGTGGAAAGTATACTAGGGGTGCCAATTGTAAGAAGCAATAAAGTAATCGGGGTATTAATCCTTGCCTCGAAGCGAAAACGCGCCTATGAAAAATCCCAACTTATGATCATTGATATTCTTTGTTCGCATTTTGCAGTGGCGATTGAAAACGCCAACAACTACCTACAAACAAAAAAGCAAAGTGAGCACTGTGCCTTAACAAACCTTTATAATTATCGATATTTTGAAGCGATATTGACCGAGGAGTTTGAAAAATTAGCGAAGTTCGAGCGTCAAGCACTGTCCTTAGTCCTACTAGATATTGATCATTTTAAACAAATAAATGACACCTATGGTCACCAAAGTGGGAATGAAATCCTTCGTGAACTAGCTAGCAGACTGACTAAACTTGTAGGTGGCCGTGGAACGGTGGCGCGGTATGGCGGCGAAGAATTTGTGGTGCTTTTATCGGATTTATCGAAAGAAGATGCCTTTCAAATGGCGGAACAAATACGACAAATGATTTCTAATTGGCCATTTACCCTTCAACAATCAATGGATCTTGTAAAATCACAACAGAAGGTAATGATTACAGCCTCAATTGGGGTTGCTACTGCTCCAGAAGATGCGGAGGATGCATTGGCGTTGATTCGGCATGCTGACCGGGCATTGTATGTTGGGGCGAAGCGGGCTGGGAGGAATCGGGTGGCGGCGTATTCTAAATAGGAAAAATGACTGGTTCCGATGAACCAGCCATTTTTTCTATTTGTATATAACCTTTACGTCTTCTTTGTCATCAAACAACCAGTTGTTATTTCCGGTAGTGGTTGGAGATTTAACGCAAGTAGCTTTTTCATTAAAGTAATCAGTAAAGTTTGTGAATACTTCCAGTGGTGCATCCTTATTGGCTTTATAATAAGCTGTTCCTGTAACACAAACATCTTTCCTTGCACTTGAGGAAGGCTTAGTTGGCTTAGGTCCAAAGAAAATTGCATTTCCATCTACGACGATTTCTGACTTTGCCCCGTTTATCGCTATGGCATTTATACTACTGAAAATGGCCCAATTCTGAATATATATATACCTATTACCATTATCCTTGATTGAATCAAACCAGGCAATATTTTTAATGGTAACTTTCTTTACCCCACCCCCTATGTTTACCTCATTAATTTTATCCTTATTTGCTTGATAATCCTGAAAAAATACTTTATCGGAAGAAGAATAAGGTTTATTTTCTACTCCAGTAATATAACCATTTGGTACTTGAGGAGGAATTCGATTAGGAAGATCAGGAAAAACCACACTTCCACCATTTTTATTAATATTAAAACTTCCTTCTAGTTCAACTTCTTCGTTGATGCCAGTAATACCTTTACTACTAAAAACAATCTTTATTGAACTTAGTTTACTATCATCTACACAAGTTGTTGTTTTACCAGAGCTAGTGTCCAAATTTAATACATATTTATTTTTATCCTCTACTTTCTTTTCTCCATTATTCTTTTTCAGTTCATTAGTAAATTCAGTACAAAAATTGGTTTTATATTTAATAGCATTAGCTTTTGCGGGTTCAATCAGACTTTTACCTAATGTTACATAATGAGTAACACCCATTTCAGCTAAATCTGTTGCTTTATTGCGGTTATCAGTTTTATTGAACTGTTTAGTCGTGGTAATAGCTGCAGCGCTTAGTGCCATAGCTAGAACCATTGTAACCGCTATGATAATCATAACTAAAATTAAAGTGTAACCTTTTTCGCTTTTCATATACCTTTGCCCCCTTTTTTTCTAGTATCTTTTAATAATTGTATCGATTTTATCTTTTTGACCTTTTAATTGGATTGTTACGTTTATTGATTTGAATCCTGGGTTTGAGGTTATAATCTCAATTTTTTTAGACGTATCAGAAAGTTCTACTTCCCCAATTTTAAGGTAAATCAAAATATTCCCTAATTGATCAGATGCCGTAGGTGAACTAATAAAGTATGATCCATTATTGTATGAAATTTCATATTTATTTTCCTTTTGATGATAACGTTTTATAGTTGAAAATATGAGGTTTGCTTCTTGATTTAAAGAATTTTTATTTGATATATTTTCTTGGGTTTTTTTTACCCCAATTAAAACGCCATAGAGTAGAGAAGAAATAATCAAGAGAATAGATAAAGTTGCTAATAATTCAATTAACGTTATCCCTTTTTCGCTTTTCATGAATATAGCTCACTTTCTTGAAATATAAGTGTAGGTTATTGACATATTATTAACATCATTAGGATCTTTGATAATAAGTTTGATCTTGATTAAATTATCTGGAATAGTACTGTCAGTATCTTTTGTTGTAAATTCCGCCTGAATATTATAGGAACTTTTTATTGGTTCATCGGGCAAGATTAATGCATCTATTTTATCTTTACTATCTAAAATTACCTTTTTTGTGAGATCTTTTGTTAAAGAGTAATTGCTTAATTCCTCTTTTGATACTTCCTCAATTAAACTGATATATTTTTGTGCAGTTTGCATTGTGCCTAGTTTATTCTCATTTTTTTTGGTAAATAATGCAGACTGGGTAAAAAAGCCCATAAATGATGTTAAAATAATTCCCAATAATACTATTGAAACAAGGATCTCTACTAAAGTAAGTCCTTTTTGGCTTTGGAAATTTTCCTTCATAAAAATTCTCCGCCTCTTCTTTTAAAATACTTAAGAGTATTATACAATAATTAGTAGGCGAATTTTGTCTAATTTTTGAAGAAATCACCAAAAATTAAAATACTTTGAAAGAAAATGTTGTTTGATAGTATAAAAGACTTAATGAAAAGGAAGTGAACGAATGCAAACGATTATATGGGCCATAGGTTCTATGGTTGTACTTATGCTAATCATATCTTTTTTACCTCTAGGATACACTTTAAAGGGGAAGTTTTTTGTCGTATTAACTAGCTTTGTCTTATCACTGGGTGGACTTGCCGCAGCATCCACATTTCCATTGTGGCAAACTGCTTTAATGCTTTTTGGACTTATTTTTTTTACATCCTACTTTATGAACAACCGTTTAGGCACTTTTTTAATAAAAGAAAATCCTATAATTGAGGAAGTATATGACAAAGTGGTAGATGATCAACAAGAAGAAAAGACTAAAGAAGATGGTTTGATGCAAATTGACGAAGAAAGTACTTTACTCAATTCCTCTTTTCCTATTTTAGAGAAAGATTCAGTTAGTGAGCTAAGTGCTTCACAATTGTCTGATATTGAAGAGATAACAGATAGTGAATCGAAAACTATAGATGACGAGGAATCCTTTTTATTGGAAAGAAATATTGAATTAGCAGTTAACGAATATACGGAGGATACAGAGGTAGAAAACGGCTATTTATCGGATATTGAAAGTTTAATAGAATTTGAATCTGAAATTGTACAAGATAGACGTGATGAAAACGATGATCTTTCACTAATCATCTTAGAAAAGAAGAAGAAGACAGAACAAAACGGGGATGTGGAAGAACCCTTGGATGATTCCCTGTTCGATTTTCTTCTTGCAAAAAAAGAAGTTGCTGCAGGCAACAATGTAAATAAAGATAAAATGGAAATAAAGGAAAAAGTAAGTTTACAAAAGTAACTTGTTCCAAGGGAGGCAAGCAGTTTGGGCAAAAATCAGCAAATGATTAAATTGTTTGTTGTATTGTTCTTCAGTACAGCATTTATTTTTAGTTTCTCCCATTATGGGGCTAAAGCTTTTGAAAAGGTAACAAATGTCAATGGAGAATTTTCCGCTGGTACCACCATTGGCTCATTAGATGTTTCGGGAAAGACAGAAGATGAAGCAAAAAGTCTGTTGGAAGAAAAATACGTGGATTGGCTAAAAGGTTTCTCTATACAATTGCAATATGGAGAAAAAACTGCTCCATTTGATTCAAATCAATTCCATTTAGATGCACAGCAAACAGTGAGTTCAAGCAAGGATGGGGAAAATAATCCAGCCTTTATTACAGTTGACCAAATACAAGTAGAAGAACAAGTACAGATTCTTTTTCCGCAAATCAAAAGCAGTGATCTTGACTTGGACAAGCTCATGAAAAATTTAAATGAAACAGCATCTCTATTTAAAGCAGGCACACAATCCTTTAATCTTTTCAATGATTATTTATTAGCTGCAAATATTAAAAAGGATGTTGTCCTGAATGAAGCAATTGTTGAAATGAAAGATGTACCTTTTGATTTACAAAGTGTTATTGATAAAAAAGCTTCCATTGAAATTCCAGAAAAATCAACCTTTTCATTACTGGAGTTTGCTAAAGAACAAAAGTTTGGAAATGTCGATGCACTTAATTTAATTGCAACGGGAATTTATCAAGCCATTTTACCCTCGAATTTTTCAATCGTGGAGAGAAACATTGGGGGCAGCCTTCCAGAGTATGCAAAGTTGGGCTATGAAGCAAAAGTAAATCAGAAGAAAAATGTAGATTTAGTAATAGCCAATCCAAATAAAGTTAAGTATGTTTTAGAGCTAAAGCTAGAAAACAATCGATTAAAGGTAACATTAAAAGGTGAAAAGTTTCTCTATGATTATAAGATTACCTCGAAAGATGAACAGAAATTAAAGCCGAAGACAATAATCCAATATAGTCCATTGCTGCTTCCAGGAAAGACAAAGATCGAAACGATGGGAACTGAGGGACAAATTGTAAAGATGTACAGAGAAACAGTCCAGGACAGCCAGTTAATCAAAAGTGAGTTGATTTCAGAGGATTATTATCCACCGGTATTTCAAGTGGAGCTTCATGGGCTAGCGGGAAATCAGCAAACAACGACCCAAACTACTGATCAATCGGGTACTATAAACAACAATCAAACAACACCGCCACCGACTGAAGGGGAACAACAAGATTCAAAAGAAAGCGACCTATGGGGTAAGCCAAATGAACAACCAAAATAAAAGCAGGGATGGTAAATGAGGCAAACAAGAAAGAAACTTGGTGATTTGTTAGTAGAGGAAGGATTAATTACGCCTGACCAGCTTCAATCTACTTTAGATGAAAAAGATCCTGGCCAAAAACTTGGAGATGCCCTACTTCAAAGGGGCTATTTAACCGAGCAACAATTGGTAGAAGTACTTGAATATCAATTAGGTATTCCGCATGTCGGTCTATTTCAGTACCCATTTGATACGAATCTTTTTTCGCTAATCACAAAAGAAGCAGCACAAAGGAATTTAATTATCCCGTTAAAAAGGGAAGGGAATAAGCTTTTTGTTGCCATGGCGAATCCCATGGATTTTATTGTCATCGATGATCTCCGTTTGTCAACGGGCTTCCAAATTGAACCAGCCATTGCAACAAAGGACGATATCATTCGAACCATAAATAAATATTATGATGTCGATGACGGACTTGATGAATTGCTAGATGAACTCCCACTAAATAACAGGGAACGAAATGATGACGTCACAGATCTAAACTCACCTATTGTTCGCCTAGTAAATCAAATTTTGAGTAATGCTGTCATTCAAAGAGCCAGTGATATTCATATTGACCCACAGGAAACGAAGGTGATTGTTCGATACCGAATAGATGGGGTTTTGCGTAATGAAAAAGTTCTTCCGCGTAATATGCAAAGTGTATTAACGGCTAGAATAAAAATTATGTCCAATCTGGATATTACCGAACACAGGATTCCGCAGGATGGACGAATTAAGATCCATCTTGATTTTTACCCAGTCGATTTACGTGTTTCTACACTGCCGACGGTTTACGGCGAGAAAATCGTCATGCGTCTCTTAGACATGGGGTCAACCTTAAATGATTTAGGTAAACTTGGATTTAACTCCCTTAATATGAAGCGGTTCAATGAGATGATTGAGAAGCCGACAGGCATTGTTCTAATCACTGGACCTACAGGATCGGGGAAGTCCTCGACCCTATATGCAGCACTCAATAGGCTAAACAGTGAAGCAGTTAATATTATTACCATTGAGGATCCAGTTGAATATCAATTGGAAGGGATTAATCAAATTCAGGTGAATACGAATGTTGGCATGACTTTTGCTGCTGGATTAAGATCGATTCTCCGTCAAGATCCAAACATTATCATGGTGGGGGAAATCCGTGATAAGGAAACAGCAGAGGTGGCGATTCGTGCCTCCTTAACTGGACATTTGGTATTAAGCACATTACACACCAATGATTCAATCGGTACTGTCACAAGGCTGATTGATATGGGAGTTGAACCGTTTTTACTAGCATCATCTTTAAGCGGAATTGTCTCACAGAGACTTGTTCGTAAGGTGTGCCGTGATTGTACTGAAATTCAGGAACCGTCGAAGCGGGAAATTGAGATTTTTGAAAAAAGAGGAATGAAAATTGAAAAAATATCTCGGGGAAAAGGCTGTTCCTCTTGCAACATGACAGGGTATAAAGGAAGGGTTGCTCTTCATGAGGTGTTGGTCATAAATGAAGAAATGAGCAGAGCGATGATGAATGGTGAATCTTTTCAGAAGATGAAAGAATTGGCCACAAAAAATAAAACAATCTTTTTACTTGATGATGGGTTATTAAAAGTAAAACAAGGTATAACGACAACCGAAGAGGTATTAAAGGTAGCAATTCTGGAGTAGGAGTACGTGAAGATGAAAGAAAAAATTGACTCAATATTACGTGCCGCTATTGAATATAAAGCATCTGATGTTCATTTAACTGTTGGGGTTCCTCCTGTTATGCGGATAAATGGCGACCTTAGAAGGTACGGAACTGATAAAATTATGCCGGACGATACCGAGGGGATGGCTAAGGCAATCATTCCTGAGGATTTATGGGAGTTATTTAAAACTAAAGGTGAGCTTGATTTTTCCTATGGGGTACCTGGAATATCACGTTTTCGTGTGAATGCCTACCATCAACGGAAAAGTGTTTCGATTGCGTTAAGGACTGTTGCATCAAAAACACCGACGATAGAAGAATTAGATTTACCACCTATCATTTCAAAGCTTGTCGAGAAGCCTCAGGGGCTAATTCTTGTAACCGGGCCAACCGGAAGCGGAAAATCAACGACACTGGCTTCGATGATTGATTATATGAATCGAACGATGCGAAAGCATATCATTACCCTAGAAGACCCTATTGAATATCTTCATAAACATGGAACCTCCATTATTGATCAGCGTGAGGTTGGCTTTGATACTAATAACTATGCAAGCGGATTAAAAGCTGCTCTTCGTCAGGATCCCGATGTTATTCTTGTAGGGGAGATGCGTGACTTAGAGACGATGTCGATCGCAATAACAGCAGCGGAAACAGGACACCTTGTGTTAGGAACGCTTCATACATCAAGCGCACCGACGACAATAAACCGAATCATTGATGTGTTTCCGTCTGGTCAGCAGCCGCAAATTCGTATTCAATTAGCTTCTGTCTTAGTTGGTGTAATTTCCCAACGCTTATTTCCGACTACTGATAAAAAGGGTCGAAAAGCAGCTACTGAAATTTTGGTTAATAACGCAGCAATAGCGAACCTTATACGAAATGAAAAAATCCATCAAATTCAAAGTACGATGCAAACATCCCGTGCCCAGGGAATGCATACGTTAGAAATGAGTATCAGAGACATGCTTGACCGCAACCTTATTCAAAAGGAAGCGGCCTCTCAGTATTTGCATGAAAAGATGATGATGAATGGCTAGATTTAAATATTCTGGTCGTGATCGAAAAGGTAAACGGCAGGGCACCGTTAATGCCGGATCGAAGCGGGAAGCAATGGAAAAGTTGAAAGAAGATGGAATTAGGGTTATAGAAATAACCGAAGTTCCAGAGACTTTATTAACAAAGGATCTAACACTTGGAACACCAGTAAAGCTGCAGCATTTCGTCATTTATTTGCGGCAGTTTTCGACGTTAATCAAAGCTGGGGTAACAGTTGTTGATGCTAGCGGAATTTTAGCTGTTCAAACCGAAAGTAAGGCCTTAAAGAAGGCTTTGCTTGATGTGGAACAGGAATTAAGAGAAGGTAATCCGCTTTCAGAGGCCGTTGCTAAACACAAGAAAATTTTCAATCAAATGTTTGTAAACCTTGTTAAAGCAGGGGAAGTCAGCGGAAATTTAGATGAGACACTTGATCGTTTGGCAGAGCATTTTGAAAAGCAACACTATACAAGGCAGAAAATCGTTTCTGCACTTTCCTATCCTGCAGTTGTTGGGTTTATCGCTATTGCGGTTGTCATCTTTTTACTTGTTACAATAGTACCAACATTCGTTTCCATGTTTGCAGATATGGGTGGGGAGTTGCCTGCAATTACAAGGTTTGTTATTGCAGCAAGTGATTTTATGCAGTCATTTTGGTGGATTGTTGTAACAATAATTTTTGCATTCGTATTTTTAATTGCGTATCTTAAAAAAAATAGTAAAACCAAATACTATTTAGATTACTTCTCCTTGAAAATGCCAATATTCGGGAATATGTTACAAAAAGCAGCGCTTGCCCGGATGATGAGGACGCTCAGCTCTTTATTCTCCAGCTCAGTTCCCATTCTACAAGCGATGTCAATTGTTGAAAAGGTCGTTGAAAATGAAGTGCTTGCAAAGGTAATACGTGAGTCACGTGATTCACTTGAAAAAGGCCGCTCGATGACTGAACCAATGAAAGAACACTGGGCATTTCCTCCACTTGTCACTCAGATGATATCAATTGGAGAAGAGACAGGTGCACTGGATGCCATGCTGTCAAAAATTGCTGAATTCTATGAAAAAGAGGTGGAAACAGGGACAGACAGGTTGAAATCGTTAATTGAACCAATCATGATCGTAGTTTTAGCCGGTTTAGTCGGCACAATAGTGACTTCCATCATTGTTCCGATGTTTAGCATGTTCGACCAATTCCAACAGATGAATCAATAAAAAGACAAGAAAACAAATATATTACGAAAAAGAGACAAAATACCAAAAGATTCTCTTTTCACTGCTCTGTCATATAATGTATAATACAAGAGACAATATTACTAGGTTCATAGAACCATAAAGGGAGATGAAATGAATGATTCAAAAGTTAAAAAAGAAGTTAAATAATCAAAAGGGTTTTACATTAATTGAATTACTTGCAGTAATCGTTATTTTAGGAATTCTTGCAGCTATTGCAGTACCATCTATTTTAGGTATAATTAACCATACAAAACAAGATGCACAAGTTGCAAATGCGCAACAACTTGCCAATTCTGCAAGGTTAGTAATTGCCGATGAGAAAAAGGAAATTACAACAAGTACAACGGCGAATGTAATAACTTTGAAATATTTGGTCGAACATGATTATATAGAGGATTTAAAGGATCCAAATAAAAAAGGATATAATCCTGACACCACACTAGTTAACGTTTATAAAGATAGTAATGATGGAAATAAAATTAAATATGTTGTTACATTACAACAACTTAGTCCAGGAACAGGTGAAGTCCCATACCTAAATGCTGCTACAAAAAAGGTTAGTGATAAAGATATAGTCAAAGACGCATCTGAACTAGTTAGAGATGATATAAAACTTCCATAAAATGATAGTACTTATTCTTTTACTTTACGGTATAATATTAGGATCTTTCTATAATGTTATTGGACTTCGGGTTCCTTTAAAAAAATCGATTGTCGTCCCACGATCAACTTGTACAACTTGTGGGCATCAATTAAAACCTTTTGAACTAATACCCGTGGTTTCCTATATTTTACAAAGGGGAAAATGCCGCGGCTGCAAGTCGCGGATTTCTCCTATCTATCCTACTTTTGAACTACTTACTGGCTTATTGTTTATGACAGCACCATTAGTTGTTGGGTGGTCTACAGAATTAGTGGTTGCACTTACGCTAATCTCAATGTTTATGATTATCGTTGTTTCAGATATTAACTATATGATCATCCCTGATAAAATTCTGATTTGGTTTGCAGGGATTTTTTTATTGGAACGGATTATTTGGCCGTTAAACCCATGGTGGGACAGCCTCCTTGGGGCCGTAACAGGTTTCGCTCTTCTACTCATCATCGCGGTTGTCAGCAAGGGCGGTATGGGTTTTGGTGATGTGAAACTTTACGCATTACTTGGCTTAGTCTTAGGAGTGAAAATAGTCCTATTGTCCTTCTTTCTTTCGACATTATTCGGTGCCGTTATTGGCGGCTTGGCATTACTTTTTAAAATTGTTAAAAGGCGGCAGCCAATTCCATTTGGCCCGTTTATTGCGGCTGGAACGTTGACAGCGTATTTTTGGGGATCGGAAATAATTACATTTTATATACATTTCCTTAATCAAGGATTTTAACTAAGGGGTTTATTATATGGCTTTTTCCCTTTTTACTCCTAAAAACAGAATAATTAACCTGGTTTTAAATGACCATTCCATTCGTCTGCTGGAGTTAAAACAAGTGAATCCTCCGTCTGCTCAGAGATGGAGCGAACGCTTTCTTCCACCTGGTGTTATTAGTGATGGGAAAATTACTGATATCGACTCGTTGGCAAATATCTTAGAAGAGTGTATCGACGAATGGAAGATTCAGAGACGACAAGTTCGTTTTATTGTACCGGATCAGCTTGTCATTATCCGGAAAGTTTCTGTTCCTGCGGAGATTCAGGATGATGAAATGCAAGGATACCTCTATTTAGAGCTCGGTTCCAGTATCCATTTACCATTTGAAGAGCCGGTATTTGATTTTTATCCATTGGCAAATGACGGGAAAACAAGAGAACTTCTCATATTTGCTGCACCCGAGCAAAATGTAATGGAATATGCAAACTTACTCTCCAAGCTAAAGCTTAACCCGCTAGCAGCTGATATTTCACCACTTGCCATATACCGTTTGTATTATCAGCTGGATCATGCCAGTGAAAAAGAAGTCCTATTTTCTGTCCAGTTTGACCTGACAAGTGTGAATCTAAGTATTTTTGAAGAAAATGTTCCGTTAGTCATGCGTCAATTTGCTTTACCATTTAACATGGATCTCTGGGATATAAAAACAGATTTAATTGGTTCAATTGTTTACAAATATATAGGCGATATGGATGAGCTTGTGATCCAGTTTGAGGATATATTCAGAGAAATCAATAAGTTAATTGACTTTTATCGCTATACACTTACAAATGAAAAACATGATATTACTAAGTTTCTATTAAACGGTGATCATCCAATGCTTAAAGCCATCTACGATGAAATGAAAGAGCGCTTTGAAATTCCAGTCGATGTGATATCACTTGAGGTAGAGTATAAAGGAAAGATTGATAGAACGCCTATTAGTCAATTACTTCCTTTAGGTCTTGCGTTAAAAGGGGTGCAATAATGTTAGTTGAAATTAACTTGCTGCCCCAGAAGAAACCGAAGAAACTTAGTTTTATTATTTCCTTGTCTAGTATAGTAGTAGTTATGATTCTTGTTGGTGCCTATTATCTTTGGCAAATCAATGCTACGAAAAGTGAAGTCGCTTCACTAGACAGACAAATTGCGATGACCAAAAAGATTGCTCAAAAAGAAGAGCAGAATAGTCAAACTGTTGATTCAAGCAACTCAGTAAGTCAATTAAAAAATGCGATTGAATGGGCGAATGAATACCCGATTCAAACGATTCCCGTTATGCGCCAGCTTACTTCTCTACTGCCAGAACGTGGATTTATTCAGAGCTTTGGCTATACAGAGGAAGGTACGATTACGTTATCCGTTCAGTTTGATAGTGCCAGAGAGGCTGCCTATTTTTTAGAAAATCTTAATGAATCTGAGTGGATTGAAGATGTCAGTTTGAGTTCATTAGCTGCTGCGGCAGACCCTGCCGACGTAACAGTAGCCACCACTACTCAGACAAATACTACTGGTACAACAAACACTACAAATCAAACGGAAACAACTAATTCAAATCAAAGCACCACTGGTCAAGATACTAATGGAGCAACTGTTGATGCTGGAAATCAAACGAATACTGCAGCTGGAGTAACAACTGGCCAAAACAATTCTGTTAATCCTGCGACAAATACTAATACGGTAAACAATACAAGTACGACAACAACAACTTCGAGCACTACTGTGAAGAAGAATACAAATATTCTTCCGCGCTATACAGGACAATTTGAAATAAAGCTGAATAAAGATTTTGCTAAAGAAAATATCCAAATGGGCAAGAAGGATGAGAAAGGGGTGAAGGGTTCATGAAGCTTCGTTTCTCAAAAAGAGATTCGCTTATTCTTGGAGTCGGCGCTCTTTTGTTAGTGTTACTCATCGTTTATGCTCAGTTCTTTTCCTTGTCACCTTTGAAATCAGACTTAGGTTTGAAGCAAAAAGAATTAACTACCGAACAAAAGCTATTGGATATTGTTAGTCAAAAAAAGGCTGCTGATTCTAAAAAAACAGCCGAAGATACTCGTGAATTACAAAAGATTTTGCCGGTAAAGCCTCTACAGGAACAATTAATTTTAGACCTAGAAAAGGCAGAAACTCTATCGAATAGTAAGATTAGTTCGATGGGCTATACAAAAGATGCTGATGTCAATACAGCAGCTGATCAAACAAATGCTGACAATACGAATGGTCAACAAACAGCAGGGGATCAAGCTGCGGCTAATCAAACTGCTCCGAATCAAGGTACGACAAATCAGGATGAAGCTGGACAGCAATCGGCTCAAACAGTTGCCCTTAAAAAATTGACCGTTTCGTTGAGTGTTGAATCACCTACTTATAAGGATTTTGAAAAGTTCATTGAAACATTAGAATCTTTAAAGCGGATTGCTGTAGTAGAATCGATTAGTTATTCAGGCGGGCAAGAGATAACAAGTTTAGACCAAGAAGATCAGCCATTAACCTACAGTCTGACAATTTCTGCATTTTACATGCCTAGTTTAACTGACCTGGCGGCAGAGCTGCCAAAAATCGATGCGCCTGCACCAGCCGGTAAAGATAATCCACTAAGCCAATTTCCGGCAACGGCACAAACACAGCCTTAGCTAACAACCGCGAATAATCAAATAATTTGACGAAAGTCTACAATAACAAGACGACAAATGTCTTGTTATTTTTTTTTGCCTTTATGATAGGATGAAACCATTACTCATGGGAAGAGAGAGGAGTACGGGTTAGTGGACAAGCCTAAAGGCGGCAATACAATTAAGATTAAATTAAATGGAGAAACGCAAGAATATCATGAAGAACCAAAGAAAATGGAACCGGAAGACAGCCTCAAGCAAACGACGAGGGTGATTAAAATAGATTCGAATAGAATAGATTCGGATGTTTTTTCAGAAACAGCTGCAGCCAAGGAGCCTATTGATGAGAGCTTTGATTGGATCATTCCCGAGTCCTCCGAAAATGAAATAGAGGAATATAAAATAACTAGCAGTAAAACACCTAAGAAAAGTAGCCTCCCCAAAATAACATCCTTTTCATCCAAGTCTAACAACAACAAAAAGAGTGGCCGGCCACTAGGATCCATTGTCATTTCAGGTATTTTCGCTATCCTCATTGGAACCACGATTGGTGTAGTGATGCTGAAGCTCGTGATTTCAGGGCCTACTGATAAGAAGGCGGTAACAGATACACCTGTAGTGGAAGAAAAAGGGGACACGGAAAATAAACCTGCCACTGGAAAAACAACTTCTACAGCTATCAGTCCATTAACATCCAATGTCATTCAAGGCGGGAAATATACATCTAAGGATGGTGCCAAGGAAGCTTTGAACGAACTTAAAAGTAAAGGAATCCCATCGCAAATAGTAGAAATAGATGGCAACCAGTTTATCTTTCTAGGAATTGCTGATTCAATTGAAACAGCCAAATCGTTGAGTACTCAATATAAAGAACGTGGTGTCGAGGGTGCATTTGCCAAGGCACTATCACTGGATGAAAAGAAAGTTTCCGATATTACTAACAAGGAAAAGGTCTTTCTTGATGAAGTCCCGACCATTTACCAAACTCTTTCTGCAGCAACTTCAGGTGCCCTTTTAACGAAAACAATTCCAGAAGATGCAGCTAAAGCAATAGGAAGCATTGATGAACAATTAAAGGTAAGTGGTATTAAAAATGAAAAGGTAAAAAGCCTGAAAGCTGAATTATCCAGTGCTGAAGAAAAGGTTAAAGCGTTCCAAAAATCAAAGGATACAAAAAGCCTTAACGAAGCGCAGCAGCATCTACTAAATTTTTTATCAGCCTATTATTCGCTATAATCGACAAACCTCGATATTTTCTGGGAAATAAGACCTGTCTCAAGCGGACAGGTTGTTTTATTTGCAAGGAAGAGATGACTCTTTGCATATACTGACAAAAATCTTCAAATTTTAATGATATAAAAATTGTTTGCTTGAGGGATTTCTGATACCATTGACATGTATCTCCCTATACAAATGCAAAAGGTAAGGTGATTGAATGCAGAACCTCATTTTAGCCTCTTCTTCTCCACGGCGAAAGGAACTTCTAGAAAATCTCCACTTAACATTCGCGATTATCAGTAGTGAAGTTGATGAAAGCTTTGATCCGGAACTCTCTCCCGAGGAAGTTGTGATGGAGTTGGCCGAGCGTAAGGCACAGGCAGTTTTTAAAGAAAATCAGGATGCCATTGTGATTGGTTCGGACACGATTGTCGCTCTGAATAATCGAATCTTAGGAAAGCCAGCTGATGAAGCAGAAGCCATTCAAATGTTAACAAGTTTGTCAGGTACTAAGCATGATGTGTTTACGGGTGTATCCATTGTTTCTCCAACAAGTACCACCCGATTTTATGAAAAAACAGAAGTTTGGTTTTGGGAGTTAACGGACAAAGAAATTAAAGCCTATGTGCAAAGTGGTGAGCCGCTTGATAAAGCAGGTGCATATGGCATTCAACAGCTCGGAAGTATGCTTGTCAAAAAAATAAATGGAGACTATTTTGCGGTTGTCGGTCTGCCTGTAGCAAGGACGATAAGAGAATTGAAAAAGGCGGGCTACCGGTTGCCATATTAAAGGTTCATTAACTCCCTAAAAAAGGGAGGAAGAAATGTGTCGACAAATACATTAATGATCCGTGATTTTCCGCAAGACGAACGCCCAAGGGAGCGTTTTATTCAACATGGCCCGCAAAGCCTATCGAATCATGAACTGATTGCCATCTTACTCCGCACCGGAACAAAGGATGAATCGGTATTACAGCTATCAAATCGCCTGCTTACCCATTTTGAAGGACTAAGAATGTTAAAATCAGCGACCTTAGAAGAAATAACCGAAATTAAAGGGATTGGCGCAGCAAAGGCGATTCAAATTCTTGCTGCCGTGGAAATCGGCAGAAGAATTGCAAACCTTAACAACACGGACCGCTATGCGATTCGTTCCCCGGAAGACGGTGCCAAGTACGTCATGAACGATATGCGCTTTTTGACGCAGGAGCATTTTGTGTGCCTTTATTTAAATACAAAAAATCAAGTGATCCACAAACAAACTGTTTTTATCGGCAGTTTAAATGCCTCGATTGTGCACCCCCGTGAAGTGTTCCGTGAAGCGTTAAAGCGGTCGGCAGCATCCGTGATAGCATTGCATAATCATCCTTCTGGAGACCCGTCACCAAGCCGCGAGGATATTGAGGTCACCAAAAGACTAGTCGAGTGTGGCAAAATAATTGGCATCGACCTTCTTGATCATTTGATCATCGGTGAAAACAAGTTTGTGAGTTTAAAGGAAAAAGGGTATGTTTGACACTAGGATAATATTTGACGATACGCTATAATATTGGGTATGATTTTTTAGGACTGTTTTTAAATTATCTATATAAATAGTACGAAAATAGACATGATAATTAAGGTGATTACCTGCCTATTAGAATATTGCATTTCGTATCAGAAAGGGAGATACAACATTATGTTTGGAATTAAACCTAGAGATCTTGGGATTGACTTGGGGACAGCAAATACCCTCGTATATGTAAAAGGAAAAGGAATTGTGTTACGGGAGCCATCGGTCGTAGCGATGCAAACCGATACAAAGAGTATTGTCGCAGTTGGAAACGATGCAAAAAATATGATAGGACGGACACCGGGGAATGTCGTAGCAATGCGGCCGATGAAGGATGGGGTCATTGCCGATTTTGAAATAACGGCATCGATGATGAAGCACCACATACGAATGGCGCAGAAAAGTAATAATCTTTTTTCCGGCAAGCCATATGTCATGGTTTGCGTACCCTCAGGCATCACAGCAGTTGAGGAGCGTGCCGTGATTGATGCGACGAGACAAGCTGGGGCAAAGGATGCCTATACGATTGAAGAGCCATTTGCGGCAGCGATTGGCGCCAACCTCCCTGTTTGGGAGCCAACTGGCAGCATGGTGGTGGATATTGGCGGCGGAACTACTGAAGTTGCCATTATTTCCTTAGGGGGAATCGTGACAAGCATATCGATCCGCGTGGCTGGCGATGAAATGGATGATTCGGTTATTTCTTATATCCGTAAAAATTATAATTTAATGATCGGGGAGCGCACTGCGGAAACCATTAAAATGGAAATCGGTTCTGCCGGCATTCCAGAAGGCGTCGACAATATGGAAATTCGCGGCCGTGACTTATTAACCGGCCTGCCAAAAACGATTGAGATTACCGCAAAAGAAATTGCTACCGCCTTAAATGATACGGTATATGCGATTGTTGAAGCTGTGAAGAATACGCTAGAAAAAACGCCGCCAGAACTTGCGGCCGATATTATGGATCGTGGAATTGTATTAACGGGTGGAGGCGCGCTTCTTCGTAATTTGGACAGGGTTATTAGTGAAGAAACGAAAATGCCTGTCTTAATTGCTGAGAACCCGCTTGATTGCGTAGCCATCGGAACAGGAAAAGCACTAGACCATATTCATTTATTTAAAAACAAAGCCAAAGAATCGCGATAAATAGAAAAATAGAGGTGTATAATCATGCCACAGTTCTTTTTGAATAAACGACTGATTGTTTTGCTTGTCAGCATTATTGTTCTCGTGGCATTGATTGGGTTTTCTTTAAGGGAGAGAAGTAAACTATCTTGGCCGGAGCAATTTATCAAAGATACCACCGGCTGGGTTCAATCCCTGGTTTCAAAGCCTACCAACTATGTTGCAGGCTTTTTTGAAAATCTCCAGGACTTAACAAATACATATGATGAGAATAAGGAATTAAAACCGCGCATTGAAAATCTTGCCAGCCTTGAGGCACAGGTGCAAGAGTTGAAAAAGGAAAATAAAGAATTGCGTGACGTTCTCGGTGAAAAAAAGACCCTGCGAGATTTTGAACCACTTCCAGCTACTGTTATTGGCAGAAACCCTGATCGTTGGCATGAAATGATTATAATCGACAAAGGTAAATTGCAAGGTGTTAAGAAAAATATGGCTGTTGTTACAGCAAGCGGACTGATTGGAAAAGTAAAAAATGTGACCCAATTCAGCTCAACCGTACAGCTGTTGAGTTCGATGGATCCGAAGAATCGGATTTCCGCTATCGTCCAGGGCGAAACCAATGTGCACGGACTGGTAGAAGGCTATGATCAAGAGAAAAAATTATTGATGGTGAAGGCCATCCCTTCAGGTGCAAAAATTGAAAAGGGTCAAACCGTTATTACCTCGGGTTTAGGCGGCTTTTTTCCGCAGGGGTTAATGATTGGAAAAGTGGTCGAAGTGAAGCAGGATCAATATGGGTTGAATCTAACTGCACTCGTGAAACCTGGGGCAGATTTTTATGATATTACAAATGTGATTGTCACGAAAACAAACATGATACCGGTTGATGCTGCTGAAACATCTGATGGGAAGGAGGAGGGATCGTGAGAAAGTTCCTTCTTCCTCTTTTGTTTGTGTTCTTATTTATTTTAGAAAGTCTTTTTGTTCAATTAGTACCGGCAGACTTGTTCGGACATAATCGCATTATCGTCCCTCACTTTCTTTTTACTGGCCTATTGTTTCTAACCATTTATGTTGGGAAGAAACAGGGATTGATTTATGGAGCTATTTTTGGATTATTGTTTGATGTTGTTTATATCGAAATTATTGGGATCTATCTTTTTCTTTATCCATTTATTTGTTATCTTGTTTCCAAAATTATGCATATCATGCAAACCAATATTGTGATTGCCTTCCTAGTATCCATTTTTGGCATCGCGTTATTAGAAGTGGGGGTTTATGAAATGGATCATTTAATCCATGTAACAACCCTCGATTTTATGAGCTTTATTCATTTGCGTTTTTATCCGACCCTCATCTTAAATGCCATCTTCATTGTCATTGTGGGATATCCTTTTAAGCGGCTTTTTGAAAAGCATGCCGAGTCACTGAGAGCTGACTGACGTTTGAGCAGTCAGCTAGATTTCTTTTTAAAAAAGAGGAGAATGGACGCATCATGTCGAATTATATTTGAGATGTCTGTAGGTATAATTCGGAACGAGTATAATGGCATGTAATTTCCACTTTTAGATTGGAAAAATTTGCGTGTCTAGAAACTGCTTTTTAATTATGAGGTGAATTTTCTCCATGAAAAAACGGCAAAATGTTACAATAAAAGGAACGAAGGAAGGCCTTGTCCTTCATCTTGATGATAAATGTTCTTACGAGGAACTAAAAAAGGAACTTGAGCAGAAGCTATCGACCAACTCAAGGACACAAGAAGAACGCAACTTAATCTCTGTCAAAGTAAATGTGGGCAATAGATATTTAACCGAAGAGCAGCGGGAAGAGCTAAAGAGCTTGATTCGCCAAAAGAAGAATTTTGTTGTCGATGATATTGAATCAGAGGTTATCACAAGGGAAGAGGCGTTAAGCCTAAAAGCTGAAAACGAGATCATGTCCGTTTCTAGTATTGTTCGTTCAGGACAAGTGCTCAAAGCCCCCGGCGATTTATTGTTAATCGGTGATGTCAATCCAGGTGGAACAGTGGTTGCCGGGGGAAATATCTTCATCATGGGATCGTTAAAAGGTGTGGCACATGCTGGCTGCTTTGGCAATCTAGAAGCTGTCATTGTGGCGTCCAGTATGAAACCAACCCAGCTTAAGATAAGTGATTCGATCAATCGAGCCCCTGATAACATTCAAAACAACGAGAAGCGTGAAATGGAATGTGCGTACATAGATGAGGATCGGCAAATCATTGTTGATAGATTACAAGTTTTAATTCATTTACGGCCTAATTTAAACAGATTCGAAGGGGGACATTAAGGTGGGAGAAGCAATAGTAATTACATCCGGTAAGGGCGGCGTGGGGAAAACCACAACTTCTGCTAATATTGGGACGTCTCTGGCCCTTCAAGGTAAAAAAGTATGCTTAATAGATACAGACATCGGTCTTCGAAACTTGGATGTTGTGATGGGACTTGAAAACAGAATCATTTATGATCTGGTTGATGTAGTAGAAAAAAGATGCAAAATCCATCAGGCATTAGTAAAAGACAAACGTTTTGATGGGTTATTATACTTGCTGCCGGCAGCCCAAACCGTCGATAAATCTGCGGTTAAGCCTGAGCAGATGCGGGAATTGGTTACTGAATTAAAGCAAGACTATGATTATATTATTATCGACTGTCCCGCCGGTATTGAACAAGGATTCCAAAATGCCTTGGCCGGAGCGGATAAGGCGATTATCGTCACAACGCCGGAGGTTTCCGCGGTGCGTGACGCCGACCGAATCATTGGTCTGATTGAAAAGCAAAAGAATATGGAAGCGCCTAAATTAGTCGTCAACCGGATTCGCAATCATATGATGAAGAGCGGCGATATGCTCGATATTGATGAAATCACCCAGCATTTATCCATTGAGCTTATTGGGATTGTTGCCGATGACGAAGAAGTCATTAAGGCCTCAAATCACGGCGAGCCCATTGCGCTAAATCCAAACAGCCGGGCGTCGATTGCTTATCGTAATATTGCCAGAAGGATTCTCGGAGAATCGATTCCATTGCAGCCGCTTGAGGAAGCAAATAAAGGTGTTTTTACAAAAATTAAAAAGTTCTTTGGCGTTCGCTAATTTTTTAGAGCCTGTCCGCGTTTAATTGCGGACAGGCTTTTTAATGTTTGTCATACTCGTCCCTCCTCGTACATAAACTTGTACAAAAAGTGGGAAAAGGGTGGATGGGTATGGCGCGGTCTACACCGGAGGAAATACGGCGACGAATCGCTAAAAGGAAAAAAGAACAGGGTTCAACGAACAAAACTGCTGACCGCCAAATGGTTTGGCATGGTGATGATGAAACATACGGCTTTAATCCTATTACCCCTTCGGGAAACGGAGGCGGAGATGAGGGACATCCATTATTTAAAAAGGAAGTTTTCTTTTTCAAAATATTGGCCTCCGTGCTTCTATTCTTGACGATTGCGATTTTGTTTCGGAATCATACCGCAACCTTTGAGCCGGTAAGAGATTTTGTTGTGAAGCAAATGGACATAGATTTTAAATTTGCCACCGTTTCAAACTGGTATGAAAACAAATTTGGCAAGCCGTTAGCTCTGCTACCATTTTCAGAAGATGATCAAGCAGGAAAAAAGACAGTCGTCAAAGAACAGAATTTTTCTGTACCGGCAATGGGGAAAATCCTCGAAAACTTTGAAAAAAATGGCCAGGGAATCATGATTGAAACGGGAAAGGGGGCTGCTGTCCAGTCCATTGATGATGGGTTTGTCACCTTCGTGGGAATCAAAGAGGGATTGGGAAAAACTGTCATCATCCAGCATCCAGATGATTCGCAAACATGGTATGGGAATTTAGAGGAAGTGAAAGTCAACAAATATGATCATATCGATAAAAGAACGGTCGTAGGCACGGTTTCCGCTTCAACGGGCGAAGATAAAACAAAAGGCAAATATTACTTTGCGATAAAAAAGGACGATGATTTCATTGATCCCATTCAGGTGATCCGCTTTGAATAGAGCGGTTATGTTACTTCGACTCACTTCAATCCATCCATTGCTATGGATTGTGATTGCACTATCGATTGCGACCGGGTATTTCCTGGAAGTCTGCCTGCTGCTTGCGATTATTTTTATCCATGAAATGGGGCATGCTGTTGCGGCTTCTTTTTTTTCATGGAGGATCAAAAGGATCACGCTCCTGCCGTTTGGCGGGGTGGCGGAAATGGATGAGCACGGCAATCGCCCACTTAAGGAAGAAACGATTGTTGTGATTGCCGGGCCGCTTCAGCATCTGTGGATGATGGCGGCAGGATACGTCTTATTTTCGATGGAGTTGATTTCTGAAGATTTATTTAAACTATTTATTAACTACAACGTCATGATCCTAGTCTTCAATCTTTTTCCAGTGTGGCCGCTTGATGGCGGAAAACTGGTATTTTTACTGCTATCATTAAAAAATTCCTTTCCAAGTGCACATCGTCTGACGCTTTTAATTTCGTTTTTCAGCTTGTCCATGTTTTCGCTGATGATATTACTGGCTGCACCTTCTCATATTAATGTATGGGTTATAATTGCCTTCTTATTTTTCTCGTTGTATCACGAGTGGAAACAGCGGCGCTTTATCTTTATGAGATTTTTGTTAGAGCGCTATTACGGAAAAAAATCGGGGTTACAGGCATTGAAGCCCATCCAAGCCAATGAACAGGATTTACTCATCCACGTATTGGAAAAATTCCAACGCGGCTGCAAGCATCCGATTATCGTTGAAGCGGAGGGCAAGGAAAAAGGCACATTGGATGAAAACGAGCTCCTGCACGCCTATTTCACTGAAAAACGCCTAACCGACAAAATCAGCGACCTTCTCTTTTCATATTGATAAAGTGTATAATAGTAAAAAAGCGAAAGCGCCCGGTAATCGAGCGCTTTTGCTGTGACTGAAGGTACCATTTTGATGAAAATTTTTTTATGAAGGACAAATCGTGAAAAAACAAATAAGATTTGTCCTTCATAAGGTCGATGAAGGACAAAACGAGAAAAAATAAATAAGATTAGTCCCTCATAAGGTCAATGAAGGACAAATCGTGAAAAAATTAATAGGATTAGTCCTTCATAAGGTCTATGAAGGACTAATCGAGAAAAAATAAAAGAGAAAAGTACTTCATAAGATCGATGAAGGACTTTTCGGGTGAAGATCCGTCCTGTTTCTTCCCTAATACGGCAATGCAAATATAACAAATAACAATAAGCTATTTTTATAAAGTGAGGACGCAGTTTTGGAAACATTAATTATCAATTACACCGCACGGGAGAAGCGATTTACTTATCTTCGTGACAATCGTGTGGAAAATATCGTTTTTGACCGACCAGAGCAACGCTCGCTGGTCGGTAATATTTATTTTGGGATCGTTACGAAGGTGTTGCCGGGGATGAATGCTGTTTTCATCGATATTGGCGAAGAGAAAAACGCCTTTTTGCACCGTGACAGCCTGCCATCGTACGTGCTCGCCCAAGACAAGCAAAAGAGTGTAACTTCCTTTGTCCACCAAGGGGAAAAAATGCTCGTTAAGGTGGATAAGGATGCGACAGGCACAAAGGGGCCAAAGGTAACCGGTATTATTGAAATCCAAGGGAACCACCTAATTTACATGCCCAAAGGTCGCTATGTTGCCGTATCGAAAAAAATTGCCGATGAAGCACAGCAGGCAAGACTACGCCACCTTGGCAGCCGTCTTAAAACCGAAGAAGAGGGTATCATTTTCCGTACATCCAGCATTTTAAGTACAGAAGAGGAAATCCAAGAAGAACTTCAATCGTTAAGGCAAGAATACCAAGAACTTTTACAGAAAACCTCAAAGAAGCCGGGATTAATTTTTCAAAAAGATACTTTTATTGAAATGATCCTAGCTCAAGTCGCTAGAATGAAGTCTGGTGAAGTAATCGTCGATGACCTCGTCATAAAAAAAATGCTTGAGCAGGCCAACACCAAGGTGAAGTACAACTACTACAACGGTAAAGAGAACATCTTTTCAGCAAACAATGTGGAGCATGAAATTGAGAAAGCCCTAAAGCGGGTCGTCTGGCTCGATCATGGTGCCTACCTTATTTTTGATGAAACGGAAGCGCTCACCATCATTGATGTGAACACGGGGAAGTTTTCTGGAAAGTCCGATTACGAGGAGACAGTTCTCAAAACTAATCAGCTCGCCGCGAAGGAAATCGTCAGACAGCTCAAACTTCGCGATATTGGCGGCATCGTCCTGATTGATTTTATTGATATGAAGCGTGAGCAGGACAAGCAATCCATTCTCACCACGATCCAAACGGAATGTACCAAGGATGAAAAAAGAACAAAAGTCATCGGCTTTACACCACTTGGAATCCTGCAGTTAACAAGAAAAAGGACAAAAGTCGCACTATCAGAGGCACTTCAAACGAAATGTCCAGTTTGTGAAGGCACAGGACGCATCTTAAGCACCGAAACCATAGCATTCCGTCTTGAACGGGAACTATTAGAGCACCGTCACGCTGAATATGAGGCAATCCTTATAGAGACAACAAAAGAGGTAAAAGAGGCGCTATTAGGCGAAAATGAAGCCCACCGGAAGACATTAGAAGAGTTGCTGCAATTAAAGCTTTATTTTTCTATCCAGCAAGCAGCAAAACCGTATTATGTCCTAAAACAATTTGGCGATGACCAGGATATCTCCCTAAAGGCTATTGACACTATTCGTTAAATTATGTTAGTATTCTAATGTTATGTTTGTAGCGCACCCGTGCTACAACCGCACAGAACAGGTACTAAGATTTTGCGAGATTCGTAAAACGCCTGCAGATGGCGAGTCTGAGTTTATAAGGAGGTGCAGTTCATGTACGCAATTATCGAAACTGGCGGGAAACAAGTTAAAGTCGAAGAAGGCCAAGCAATCTACATTGAGAAATTAGATGTTGAAGCTGGTGAAACAGTTACTTTTGACAAGGTTCTTTTCGTTGGCGGTGAAACTGTAAAAGTTGGAAGCCCTGTTGTTGCAGGCGCTACCGTTACAGCTAAAGTTGAAAAACAAGGCCGTGCGAAGAAAATCGTTGTTTTCAAGTACAAAGCGAAGAAAAACAACCGTAAGAAACAAGGTCATCGTCAACCTTACACAAAAGTAATCATCGAAAAAATCAACGCGTAAGGTGTTGTTAATAGATGATTGGAATTACGATTACTCGTACTGAATCCGACACGATTCAGTCTTTCGAAATGAGCGGTCATGCATTATTCGCTGACCGGGGGAAGGATATCGTTTGTGCAGGCGTGTCTGCTGTCTCCGTTGGGGCAATTAATGCAGTACACGAACTGACCGGTGTCACGCCCGACCTTGAACATAGGGCGGATGGATTTCTCAGCTGTGTTGTCCCGGAAGAACTTCCAAGTGACATCCACGAGAAGGTTCAGCTGATCCTTGAGGCTATGGTTGTTTCATTACGTACGATTGAAGAAGAGTACGGAAAGCACATAAAGATTACCTTCAAAAAGCAGGAGGTGGAATAAATGTTATTAAAATTAGATCTTCAGTTGTTTGCATCTAAAAAGGGTGTAGGTTCTACAAGGAACGGACGTGACTCTATCGCAAAGCGCCTTGGTGCTAAGCGTGCAGACGGTCAATTTGTTACTGGTGGTTCAATCCTTTACCGTCAACGCGGTACAAAGATTTACCCAGGTGAAAACGTAGGCCGCGGAGGAGACGACACTCTTTTTGCAAAAATCGACGGTGTTGTTAAATTCGAACGTTTAGGTCGTGACCGTAAACAAGTGAGCGTTTATCCAGTAGCTCAAGAAGCTTAAGGATTACATCAAAAGGAAACTCTAACCTGTTTGGTTAGAGTTTTCTTTTTGAATGAGGAAAGGATAAATTTCGATTTTGAGAATTGTCCAGCTCCATCACCCTAGCGGCTAGTGTCC
>NZ_AJLS01000124.1 GCF_000307875.1 Neobacillus bataviensis LMG 21833 | reverse complement strand
ATAAAATAAACGGAAAAACGACCCTTATTTTTAAGGAAATATGGGTATTTCCCAATTTAACCGGAATTTTGCCGTTTATTTTTCTTACACAGTGAAATCAATATTCAGTTAAAACAGAGCCTAACCTTAAATAAATTTTCTGTATATCAATTTGCAAGTAAAATAATCCTTAAATCATTAAATGATTGACAATTATTTTCAACAACCAATTCCCATACACGGCTTGAATTACCGAAACCAAGCTGTGGCATAAACCGTGTCCATAATTCCATCTGCTCCTTTTGCGTTAAATGGATTCTCTCCCGTAAAAGTGTTTTGAGTTCTCCGTAGCTTAGATTTATGGCAGTCTGATTTCTAGTTTGTTGTTTTTGTTCTAGCATTTGCTGTAATAACTGCTTTTCCCGTTCCTGCTCCTGCTCTATCATTTCCTGCCTCAACTTTTCCCTTTGCCTTTCCTCAAATTTCCTTTGTTCATCTAGTACTCTTTGCTGCTCCTGAAATTGAATCTGAAGCAGCTGAAATTTCTTGATAAATTCCTTCCTATTTTCCTCTTCCACCTTTGGCTGGCTCAACAAGATTTCCTTTTTCACCACTAAAGCATCAGCAAAAGGAATCTCATATCCCTCATTTAATAGAAAGGCGCGGTATGGTTTTACCACCCGTTCCTTTAAGAACCGCATGACCTTCACAACTGTCCTGTCCTCATTGGAATAAATGTAATACAGACTTCTTACATCTACCGTTGGTGGATTCATTGAAACAGGGTAATTGTAATAAGAAAAAAAGTAACGATCCTTGACCAGTTCAGTAAGCATGGCATCCCACCTATTATCTTCTACGGTCTTAGAAGAAATCGATAATTCTGCATCCCACAGTACTAAGGCATTTTTACTCGTTTCAATTGATTGTTCTTCTTTTTCAATAAACCAAATTGGTTCCATCCCGTGCTCAAGGAAATATTGCTGTCTTTTGGTGATTTGATTTGCTAGTTTGCTATCCATGGAAGATGTAACACTCGTTACGATAGACAACCCATACTCCTTTTCACCAATCTTCATCCAAATATCCGGGTACTCTTTTAGTTCCGGTTTTGCTTTATAGCCATAATCAAGCTGAATCATTGAATTCATTTTAGCCTGGTTAGCCAGTTCATTATGGAGTATTGCAAGCATGGCATGATGATTCGTTGTTTCTCTAGCAAGCTGCTTTCTATACCTTTTTTCAGCCTGATCAATCTTCTTGGATATTTCACAGGCTTCCGAGTGTTGATGAGAAAAATATTGTCCTCTTTCTTCACCAAACTTGACGATTAATTTTGCTTTACAGTAAGGACATTGAAAAAGGCCTTTCTCCGCCAATTTCTTAAGGTTATCTACTTCTTCTCTGGTTGCTGAATCTGGTAGACTAGTCATTTCATTATCAATCACATGTAATGCTTCTCTCAAAATTTAGTCACCTCTAAAATTCCCTTTTTTTACAAGAATCTCCTTTTGTGAAATGGAAGTCAAGTGAAAATTTTATAAGATTCGAATCCATTGCAATCATGGTAGAAACTTGGACATTTCTTATCATCCTAATGCTTAAAGTAAAAAGGGCTTCCTTCCTCTTTTGTTAGATTCAGTTTGACTGGTTCATCACAACATGGACATGTGAATGCATTTTTCTAATCATGGAATTTTAATGAGGACAAATCCAAATAATAATATAA
Organism: Neobacillus bataviensis LMG 21833; assembly: GCF_000307875.1. Lineage (GTDB taxonomy): Bacteria > Bacillota > Bacilli > Bacillales > Cytobacillaceae > Neobacillus > Neobacillus bataviensis. Next base: position 72,646 of record NZ_AJLS01000124.1, on the reverse strand, counting down.
TAAATTACAGATCATGAATTCCTTTCTAAAAAGAGTCCGTGAAGTAATTTACTTAATGTAAAAAGCGGGGTATTAATTTGAGAGAAACCATTTTAGCATCATTGGAAAAAATCGAAGAAGACAACCACGTTAAAATTCTTTTTGCTTGTGAATCAGGGAGCAGGGCTTGGCAATTCCCATCAAAAGATAGTGATTATGATGTCCGGTTTATTTATGTGCATAAAAAGGAAGAGTATCTAGCCATCGACCCAATTGGGATTGGGTCAAAACGTGATGTGATTGAATTACCGATCAATGACTTACTTGATATTACGGGTTGGGAATTGACGAAAGCTTTACGATTATTTAGAAAGTCCAATCCCCCATTAATGGAATGGCTGCGTTCAGGAATCGTATACTATCAAGCTTTTTCAACCATTGAGCAGATGCAAGAGCTAAGCAAAAGCATTTTCGCTCCCAACTCCTGTTTACATCACTATCTTAATATGGCAGCCAATAATTTCAGAGAATATTTACAAGGGGAAGAAGTGAAAATAAAAAAATATTTTTACGTTCTTAGACCCGTGTTAGCTGCAGGATGGATTGAAAAATATAATGAGTTTCCTCCATTAGAATTTTCAACATTAGTGAATCATTTAGTTCCAGAAGGCCCACTAAAGATTGAAATAAATACACTATTAAAAAGGAAATTGGACGGAGAAGAATTGGATAAAGAACCTAAAATCCAAGTAATCAATCAATTTCTAAATGAGGAAATCGAACGTCTTCGAGAATATGCTAGTTCACTTACTAGCGGTATACCCAACTTTACAACCAAACTAGATTTACTGTTCAGGAATACTCTTGAAGAAGTATGGAATTAGCAATAACGAGTATAAATGCTTATATAATGTATTAATGTTCATTAAAAGACATACATATATTACAAAATACACCACCAAAAAGGCCATAATTTCTTTATGTCCTTTTAATCATTTGTTCTGGAAATGATTTCCAAAAAGAAACAATCGAACCCCCTTACTATCTCCCATACATACCTTTTCATCGGGAAGCCAGTACCCAAGTATTCGATTTCAGTTACCGATATGATAAAATTTCCGTTGTGGTATTAATCGATAAAATTTTTTAGGAGTTTTTAAAATTGGGAAAAAAGAAGAGGAACAAATCCAAACTGAAACAAAAAGAAGATTTCGGAAGCGCAGAATTTTATTGTGCCAAATGTGATTACACGTTTGAAATCGACTGGGAAACGATTTGGGATATACAGGAGTGTACGCACGGGTACGTAGGATATCATTTAAATGATACTTTTATCTGTTGCGAAAAATGTGGTGAATTTATTGAAGATAAAGAAACAGTTGGGGTAAAGAATCCATCAAAAAAGCCATCCCAATTCATAATGGATGATGAACTTCCCTTTTAATAGAAATTATTAGTTATGATAAATACCCCAGTAATCCCCCGGGACTGCTCTCATGGTTTTTAATTTCCTGAAAGACCTTCCTATTGAGGACATTTTTCCTGCTTTCCTGCTAGTTTTGTCTTCAATAGCCCTTATTGAAGACATTTTTCCTGCTATCCAGCTGAGTTTTGTCCTCAATAGCCCTTATTGAAGACATTTTTCCTGCTATCCAGGCGAGTTTTGTCCCCAATAGCCCTTATTGAAGACATTTTTCCTGCTATCCAGGCGAGTTTTGTCCCCAATAGCCCTTTGTGATTTGATTGTTTGCCCCTCTAGAGTAAACCCGTTAAAAAAAACGCTAGTTCTTTAACTTTTTCTCAAAACAATCCACTTCGTTTGAGTGATTTGATCGAGCTGTTTTAAAATATTCAAAACCAACAGAACGCCAGAATCTTTGAGCTGTATGATTCTCTTTTAAAACTCCAATCCGTAAAACCCTCAATCCTTTTTCAACCATCTCTTTTTCAAAAATGAAATAGGCTTGCCTTCCAAATCCAAACCCTTGATAATCAGCATGAATCATTAACAACCCTAGCCATGGACACTGATCTTTTTCATTTAACAGTAAATAGTCGATAATACCAATATAAGTGTCATCAAACTTAATAAATAGGCTCTTTGTTTTGCCATTTAACAAGTCCTCTTTTACTTCCTCAAGTGTTCGTCTTTCCTTTCCATGCTCCAGCTGAATGTATTCTGGATTTGAATTGATGATTTCAATGACTATATACAATGTTTCTTCTGTTATTTCTTCAAAATGGATTGAATCCAATTTTTATCACACCTTATAAATCCGTATTTTATTTTCCACTTTGCTAAGTAAATACTTTTCACATTCCATTCTATTTTACCATTGCAAACATTGCCTTTAAAGCCTGCCATTAACTACAAAAAAGTGCCAGGCCCACCCATTTTTTTGATGGTGCCTGGCACTCAAGTCTCTAGATAAATCTCGGGGAATAGAAAAAAGAAAAACCAACATGAATGTTGGCTCTTCAAAAATTGAATATGGTTTTGTTCAGGCACCGACTGCATTTTTTCCTCTTGATTTAACATGATACATAGCGCTATCAGCACTTTTTAATAGGGTTGAAGGAGTATCACCATGTTTAGATATGGCAACGCCAATACTAGCAGAAATCCACAAATCATGCACGTTTAATTGTAACTTCTTCAAGATTTCCTGCGCTGTTTCGATTGATTTTTCTTGATCCGCCCCTACTAACATGACAATAAACTCATCGCCCCCAAGGCGGCTTACAAACATGGAATCACGACAGCAATGTTTTAACTGATTCGCTACTTTTATTAATATGCGATCTCCCTCATCATGACCATAGGTATCATTCACTTTTTTAAATCCGTCTAAATCAACAAACAACAAGGAAACAGATGGTTCACCCTGTAAGGATTCAGATAATCTTTCCATGAAATAATGCCGGTTTGGAAGACTTGTAAGCGAATCATACAAGGCTAAATGCTTTAATTTTTGATTCAAACTTTGCAGCTGCATTTGTTTTTCGGTTAGTTTTTCAGACAATAGTCCAACACCAATCGCACACAAAAAAGTAACGATGGCCACACCGATATGAAGGGATAATTCTTGGTTGACTAATTCCGCCATCCGCAGATATTTTTCATACATAAACCAAAACAGGTGATAGACATTAACCGCCAATGCCGCAAAGACCCCACCGGCAAATCCTAAATAATAGGAAAAAATAAAGCAAGGGAATAACAGTAAAAACCAAACCATATCATCAATATAAAACATATCCAATCTAGCTAAAAAGCCCGGAATGACTGTTAATATGATGCACAGCCCCAAGACCATTTTAGGCATTCTTTGAATCGATTCCCACTTAACACTTAACGACATTATGTTCTTTCCCCTTCGATTCTGTATTATCTTTGATATTATCACATTTTGTCGAAAATTGGAGTATAGACAAATAAATTACATAAATTACAATTATCTATATGGTCAATATATCAGGAGTTTTTTTGTTGCAATATAACTGAATATAAATTAAAATTATTGCATAAAAATTCAATATTATTTAGAAAAATAACTACCTAGGAGGAGCAATCATGATCCAGACAAAATTAGTAGATTCAGAGCTTGCTGAATGGACGATTCAGCAGCGCCGCCATTTTCATATGCACCCTGAGCTTTCAGGACAAGAATATAGAACAGCAGCCTATGTTAAGGAGAAATTAACCGAATTTGGTATACCTCTCGATTCGCGGTTTTCCGCACCGAATGTAATTGCCTTATTTAAAGGAACAGAAGGAAAAAAGACGATTGCGCTTAGAGCCGATATGGACGCCCTTCCGCTTCAGGAAGAGGGAGACAACAAGCCGTATATTTCAACCGTACCCGGTGTGATGCACGGCTGCGGCCATGATGGCCATACCGCAACACTGCTTGGGGCGGCTAAGTGGATGAGTGAAAACCCAAAGCTCGTTAAAAACAATATTGTATTAATTTTTCAAAGCTCCGAGGAGGCTTCTCCAAGCGGAGCCCAGCAGCTTGTAAAAGAGGGTGTACTTGAGGGTGTCGATGTGATTTATGGCATTCATTATATTTCCGGTATGCCGCTTGGGGAAATTGGCTTCGCCACCGGCTATGCGATGGCATCGTGTGACGATTTTGAGATCACAATTGAAGGAAAAGGCGGACACGGCGGTTATCCACACGAAACGGTAGACCCCATCTATATCGCGACCCATCTGATTCAGGCATTTCAATCAATTGTCAGCCGAAACCTGAATCCGCTTCATGCCGGGGTCATTTCGATTGGCGGGATGCAAGCTGGCCATTCTTTTAATGTGATTCCGGAAAAGGTTTCAATTCAAGGAACGATTCGGGCGATGACGTTTGAAGCTGCTGAATTGATGCACCAAAAAACGGCTCAATTAACTGAATCGCTATGTGCAAGCTTTGGCGCCAAAGGGCACTACCGCTTGATTGAGGGAACGGTACCATTGTACAACCACCCTGAGGCATGCGAAGCAGCGAAAGAAATTATTGAAAAATCCTTTGGCGAAGGGGTCTTTGCGGAAAAGGAACCTGTTATGGGGGCCGAGGATTTCTCCTATTATGTAAAAGAAAAAACAGGCGCCTTCATCAATGTCGGGATGCGAAGCGAAAAAAGCCAATACCCGCACCACCATCCTAAATTCGACATCGACGAAGCTGCCATCCCAGCTGGCATCGAATTAATGATTCAATTAGCATTAAATGCATAAATGAATAGATGAAGCACGGGAGTTGTTCCATTCCCGTGCTTCATTTTTGGTTTCATTAGGAATAATTGATAAAGAAAACTCGCCAATTGGCGAGTTTTCTATTAATCTAATTCAATCCCATGGTTCCTCTTCTTCCAAATTAGAAGATATTTTCTACAAATATTTGAACGATGAGTGCCATTGTCACAATCCTCAGAATCGGTTTTACATATTGTGGCTTTAGTTTTTGAGCGATCCGCACACCAATTTGCGCACCTGTTAGGGATCCCAGCAGCAGCGCTAGTGTAACCGGCCAAATGATTTTACCTGTAGCGACGTAGGTAATGGCTGCCCCAAAACAACTTGAAAAAGTAGCAAGACGAACCAAACCAACTCCACGAATGTAAGCAATATTTAAATATCCAAACAAATAAAGCATCAAAGTCCCTTGACCTGGGCCAAATAGACCATCATAGATTCCAATACTGTAGAGTCCCGGTACACTAATTTTATTTAACTTTAAAGGTTCATTGCCACTGAAGTTTCCTTTTCCTATAAATGAGACAACAAATGCAAATATCAGGAGCGCAATTGCAACAATATACATGTTTTCTCCTGAAATCCGCGACGCAATAAAGCCCCCGCTGATTCCGCCACAAATACTGATTGGAATGATCCAAAATGATTCCTTTAGGGAAATTTCCTTCTTTTTAAGAAGGTAAAAAAAACTTGAGAACGAGCTAACGGTGTTTGATACTTTATTTGCCCCAATCGCCGAGTGAACTGGTATCCCCATGATCAGCATTGCTGGAAGGCTGATTAATCCCCCGCCTCCAGCCAAAGTGCCCAATGTCGTGGCACAAATTCCAATGAAAAAGAGAATAACATATTCCATCATCTTCCACCCCCTGGCTATCTAAATCAAGTATAGTACCAATTTAACAATAAATAAATTTACTCTTTTTAATAAAAAGCAATAAGAATTTCTTATGTTAAAAATTTACGAACCCCTACATAATGCCCTTCTCGATTACATTTGTTAATTTTTCTAAATAAGCCCCTGCTATTTCCATTTTCGCTCCGTACCAAAACATTTCACCGTCTACTAAAAGGATTTTTGTATTCGGAAGAAATGCTTGAAATTCTGATATATGTTTTTCTTGAAATGGAAATGGTTCGGAAGCAAGCAAAAGCACATCAAGATTGGCATCCGCAAGCTCTTCCTTAGTAACCATGGGATACCTTGATTCTCCCCTTTCGAAGGGGTTTTGGAAACCAAGTGTATGTAATACATCATTAATATAAGTCGTTCCACCAACCACCATATATGGTTTTCTCCAAATTACATAGGCAGCATTTTGATTCCGCTGATATAGAAGATTACTGAAGGATGATTTGCAGGATGTGATGAGGCGTTCAGCCGCCTGGTCTCTATTCGTCAATAATCCCAGCGTTTCTATCAGCCGGTAGGATTCGGCTATCTTTTGTACCTCCATAACGAAAACAGGAGCAATTTTTTCAAGTGCAAGCACAATCTCTTTTGTGTTTTCTTCTTTTTCCGCTAGTATGAGATCGGGTTGTAGATCACGTATTAATTCCACATTCACTTCTTTAGTACCGCCCACGATTGGGACATTCTCTACAATCTCTTTAGGAAAAATGCAATATTTAGTGCGGCCGACTATTTCTTTCTCAAGACCTAGGGCAAAGAGTGTCTCCGTAATGGCAGGACAAATAGAAATAATGCGTTTGGGCACGGTGGTAATATTCACCTGCCTCCCAAGATGGTCAGTTAAAAAATGTGTCATCAAATTCCCCCTCTGTGTTAATCATGTCTCTAAATAGATATGCACACTCTCTAACTACTACTTAACTATTTCAGACTAGATTTCATCACCCTAATTGCCTTTTATACTTGAATTATACTTAAGATAATTGGAATCGTCATCCATTTATTAACTAATTTGTGAATTGATCATGAAGACCATTCCGATTGGTTTCCATAATGAAAAGAGTCATAATATACAAGGTTTGTTTGGTGAACCCCGTATATTATGACTCTTTTATTAAATGGATGGATTTCCAAACTTCTTTATCTTACATACCAAGGTTTTTTCTAAATTTCCCTACTAACGAATATAAAACTGGTACAAAGATTAAAGTCAGTAGGGTCGATGTGGTAAGGCCGCCAATTACGGTGACGGCTAATCCTTTTGAAATTAGACCGGATGAAGCTGATGTTGACATCGCTAGTGGCACGAGGGCAAAGATGGTCGCAAAGGCTGTCATTAAAATTGGGCGTAAGCGCGTCTTTGCTGCTTCCACAATCGCCTCTTGCAGCTCGATTCCTTGCTTGCGGTTGGCTTCCACACGGTCAAGTAAAACAACCGCGTTGGTCACAACGACACCAATCAGCATTAACATGCCGATCAAGGCACTCATCGAAAGCGGCTGTCCGCTTATTAATAAACCGCCGAGCGCTCCAATTGGAACAAAAATGAGCGATGAAAGAATCACAAGCGGTGTTAGAATGCCGCCAAATGTGACACTTAATACTAGGAATACAAGGCCGATGGCAGCCCCCATCGCTATTCCCATATTCGAAAAACCATCCTGGATCATTTTTAAACCGCCGCCATACGTAACATCAACGCCATTTAGCAATGACAAGGAGTTTATATCCTTTTTCACTTCCTTTGTGACCTTGGCCGTGTTATTTCCTTTGATGACCGCCGATACTTTTACAAGTGGTTTTCCGTCGTCATGATACAAGGTTGTTGGAACCTTTACTTCATCGATAGTCGCAACATTACTTACCTTTTTCATGCCCTCCATCGTCTTGATATCAATATTTTCAATATCCGCTTTTGAAGACAATTTTTTATCATAGCTTAAGGTTACCTCTTGGGTATTCCCATCTATTTCGTATTCACCAACAGTGACTGGTGACAAGTATTCACGAATGGCCTGCATGAGCTGAAGGTACTGTACCCCGGCATTTTCTCCGTCTTTACTGATGACCAGCTGCCATTTCACTTGCTCGTCACCTAAATTACTCGTTATATTTTTCAATTGATTATTTTTTGAAAGCATGGTAGTAACTTTGTCTGATGCGTCCGTTAACTTCGCTAAATCAGAACTATACAGTTGAATATCAATCGTATTCCCTGATGGCGGTCCGCTTTTTTGCGTTTCGCTAAACGTAACACTTGAATCTTTAAAATCCTTCTGAACAATTTCTTCAAAATTCTTTTGATACGAACTCATGACGTCATTTACTTTTTGCCCATTTTTCAATTGGATGAAAAATTTAATTTTATTGCTGCTGCCACCACCCATTTGCATGCCGCGTCCATTTGACAACCCGATGGATACTTGACTGTAGTCAATCTCAGGCTGATTTTTCAAAAAGGATTCGACTTGCTTGGCGACAGCATCCATTTGGTCAATACTTACTGTACTTGATAGCGTTACATCTGCTTGCATCGCATTTGAGTCATCTGCCGGCAGGAACGAAATGCCAAGTTTCGGAATCAATGCAAACGAACCGACAAGAAGAAGGATGGATAATGTCATGACCAGCCCCTTTTTGCGGAACGACCCTCTTAGCAATTTCTCGTAAAGACCCGCAAGTCTGCTTCTCTTTTCGACATGCTTGACCTTCTTAAAGAAGATACTTCCTAACACCGGGATCAAAATGACGGCAACGATTAAAGAAACCGAAATCGAAAATACGACGGCAAGCGCAAACGGCCGAAACATTTCACCAATAATTCCGCCAACAAACGCGAGCGGCAGGAATACAACAAGCGTTGCTAAGGTGGAGGATGTGACTGCACCAAACACTTCTTTAGTCGCATGAAGGGCTACTTCCTTCATACTTAGATTTTGCCCTTTTTCCTGGCGCCAGCGGTAGATATTTTCGATGACGACAATACTGTCATCAATGATCCTTCCGACGGCAACAGCCATCCCGCCAAGAGTCATAATATTAAGGGTATAATTAAATTGATGCAGCAAGGCAATCGTCGACAAAATCGATAATGGCAACGATACAATCGCAATTACGGTCGCGCGAATATTACGTAAGAACAGCAGGATAACAATCACGGCAAAAAGAACACCAAACCCGCCCTCTTTTACGAGAGAAGAGATAGACGATTCGACTTCTTTTCCTTGGTCCTGAACCGTATACAATGTAAAATGGTTGTCCTTTTTAAACGTGGTGATTTTATCTTTTACGTTCCTTACCACTTCCGCTGTATTGGCATCTTGTGTCTTGGTCACAGAAATTAAGTAGCTCTCTTTTCCATTGAAACGAGATATCTCTGTCTGGTCTGTTATCGTTTTGATTTCGGCAATATCCGAAAGCTTCACTTTTACTGGCTCTGGTGGGAGATTTGCATTCATTCCTTGTTGTGAAAAACCGGCCTGGTTATTCGGCTGCGCACTTGCTTGTTCGGCAGCGCTTCTTGCTTGACTACTAGCTTTTTGCGTAGGCTGCCCAACCGTGATTTCCAAAGCGGTTAACTCTTTTAGGCTTTTCATATCCCCTTGCATCTCAAGCGGTATATTTGTTCCCTCATTGTTTACCTGGCCAAGAGAAACTTTATAATTTTTCATTTGAATGGCATCTCTAATCGTTTGCAAGTCAAGGCCATACTCTTTTGCTTTTTCTCGATTCAACTCGATTGAGATTTTTTGAGTCTTGGCCCCTTGAAGTGTGACTGTTCCGACGCCGTCAACCTTCTCAAGTGTAGGAACAAGGTCGTTTCCAATTAGTGCTTGGGCATTTTGGCTTGAGTTATCAGCAGCAATGGCAGCCTGATAAACGGCTTGTGCCCCCATATCAATTTGTCTAATCTCGACCTTTGCCCCATCAGGTACCTTAATCTTGCCAATAACCTCTTCCAGTTTTGTTTTTTGCTTATCAATATCCGTCCCATATGGAAAATTGACAGAGATGGTCGCACCATTGTTTCTTGAGGTGCTTGTTAAGGTATCATATCCTTTTTGCTGTTTAATGCTCTCTTCGATTGGTCTTGTTAGTTGTTCTTCTAATTCCTGCGTGGAATGACCCATATAAGTGGCTTGGACAAATAGGGCTGGAAACGTGACGTTCGGGAAGGTTTCTACTTTTATTTTATTCGTAGAATAGATCCCGCTCGCAATCACTAGCACCACAAGTAACAGAATAGCCACGGTATTTTTCAAGCTTAACTTTAATATATTGCTCAAACCAAACACCCCTTCTTCGATGATTACCAAAGAAAATATATACTAGTTTTGTGTCCTGAATGTGGCCTGGTGAATATTTTTCAAAAAAAAGACCCTAATCCATGATTAGAGTCCTCCTAGTATGCTATTTATCTATGGAAATTTTAATCGAAATTAGTTCAACATCCATCTGAACATATAAGGCAGAATAAGATCCGACCTTATCAATTCTCCCCCAAAATCCTGAACTTACTATAGAATCACCAGCTCTTACTCAAATGTACCTTTTACAATCGCCACTTTATTTTTTACCATCACTCTTCCTTTTGCGATAACAGTATCAATTTCTAGTGTCTCTTTATCTAGTAAAACAATGTCAGCGTCCGTTCCTTCCTCGATCCTGCCCTTGTGTGCCAGCTTTAGCACATTTGCAGGGTTTAACGTAATGACTTGTAATGCCTGTTCTAATGAAATCCCTTCTTCTAGAACTGAATCTCTTGCCTCATTAAATAATGAAGAAACCTTTCCAACCTGAAGTCCTGTTAACTCTCCTTTCCGGTTAAAAGACGGCAGGCTGCCTTGTCCATCTGAAGAAAATGTAATATTTTCAATCGGAACCCCATCATTCAGCATAATCTTTAAGCCTTTGCTACACTTCACTTCCCCTTCTTCTAAAAACTGCGGGATCGTACTCGTCGTTAAATCCACATATCCGCCATTTTTGGCATAATGAATCCCAGCCCTAAATAATTCTTCCGTTCGGTTAATATGGGTTGGATGAAACTGAGAAATTGGAATATTGGTCTTACTAACTACTTCCTCAAGCAAAGAAAGCTTTTCTTCACCATCCCCGACATGAATTTCTACTACACCCGCTTTGCCCGATAAAATTCCGCCATTTCGTGCAGCTGTGGCAACCTTTGCAATTTCATCAAACGTCGGCTCAGATGACCGATGGTCGGAAATGGCTATTTCTCCGACCCCGATTATTTTGTCAATAAAAATAATATCTTTCTCTATTTTGTCCGTTAACGTATTTACCGGAAGCTGGTACGAACCTGAATGAATATAACACGTTACACCCTCTTCTTCTAACCCCCGCGCTTTAGCAAGCAAGTTTTCCATTCGGCGTGTTGTCCCATCTGTTCCAAGGACACCCACAACCGTAGTAATGCCCGAAGTGGTTAAACTAGTTAAGTTCAATTCCGGTGTCCGTGTCTTGAAGCCTCCTTCACCTCCGCCGCCAATGATATGAACATGGGCATCGATAAATCCTGGTACAACCACTTGATTCGATGCATCAATCACCGTAATCGGAACAAAATTCTCCGGATTTTCAATCAATTCGTTTACATAGCCAATTTTGCTATCGACTAATAAAATATCTTTCTTCCCTAAATAATGTGGGGCATACACTTCCCCATCTTTAATCAATGTAAGCAACTGCCATTCTCCTCCTTAGTTACACCTCAGATGTTTTTTACCTTTAAAATGGACCGTAATTAATCGCATGCGCGATAACAACCGCAATTAATCCGATTACAAATTGAATGATGACCAACGGCAGAACCCATTTCGCCCATTTCGTCCACGGGATTCCAGCAATCGCTAAACCGGCCATTAATGTACCGGCAGTCGGGAAAATAATATTTCCAATTCCGTCAGCAAATGAGAAAGATAATACAGCTGTCTGTCTCGTAATATCAAGTAAATCAGCAAGCGGGGCCATAATTGGCATCGTTAACATCGCATGCCCGCTTCCTGACGCTAAGATAAAATGAATAACTGATTGGAAGCCATACATCCCAATAACACTGATTGTTCCCGGAACATGTCTAATGGCTTCAGACACCCCGTGCAACATAGGGTCGACAATATGCCCTTGGTTCAATACAACCAATGTCGCTCTCGATACACCGATAATTAAAGCACCGCTGATTAAAGCAGCAGAGCCGCTCGTAAAATTTTTCACGATATTGTCTACAGAAAGTTTTCCAATAATCCCAACGACAATTGTTAAAATAATAAATAAGGCAGCAATCTCTGAAAGATACCATTCAAATTTAATAACACCAAATGCTAGAACAACATAGTTTAATAGAAAAGCTCCAAGAATGAGCTTGTGCTTTGTTGTTAGATTGACCTTCGATTGAAGCAGCTTATCCGCATGTTCCCTGTTGTAATTTCCATAGAAACCTAGCGCAGGATTTCGTTTTACTTTCATCGCATATCGATAGACGAATATGACAGACACAAGGTAAACAACCACAAACAAGATAAGGCGCAGCCCTATCCCAGAGAATAGTGGCAGTTCAGCAATCCCCTGGGCAATCCCTACTGTAAATGGGTTCATAACGGCGGTTGTAAAACCTGCGGCGGCGCCAAGCAACACAATTGCCATACCCGTAATCGTATCAAAACCGAGGGCCAACGCAAGCGGAATTAATAGTGGAATATAGGCTAGTCCCTCTTCCGCCATTCCCATTAACGATCCCCCGGCGGCAAAGAATAGCATCATGATCGGTATTAATAGCTTTTCTCGCTTCGCTAACTTCTTTGCCATTGTCGCAATTAATACATCAATCGTACCTGTCGCACTGAATACACCAAAAAAACCGCCAATAATTAAGACAAAGAAAATAATACCACCGGCTTCAACCATCCCTTTATGGAGGGCTTGCACCATATCAAATGGGTTGACAGGTGTGGATTCCGTCCATTTAAACGAATCCGCCTCTACGATTGTCCGTCCATCCACTTCAACGCGATTGTATTCCCCTGCCGGCAAAATATAGGTTAATATCATTGCCGCTACAACCACACAGAATAATAAAGCAAACACATTTATTTGCATTGGTTTTTTTGTTGGTGGAACCGATTCCACCTTTTTACCCAATTGACTCATCATACCATCTCCTAATTTTGTGTTTTCATGCAATCTTCCTAATTAATATGCAATTTCCGTGCCAATCGCGAAGGAGTATACTAATTCAAAAAAATCTATCATTAAATCCTTTTTATTGGCTCTTTTTGGTTCTTTTTTGTAATATAATAGAACCAAATTGAACCAAAAGGGGTTTTTATGATAAAACAATCCTTAACGTTAATAACGGGAAGCAGCCAAACAAAACAAGTCCTGCATGAGCAGCTTCAACAATTATTGGACGATTACGTCCACATTGAAAGTTTTGCAACAGAAGAAGCACTGCCAACTCAATTGAACGTTGATTTTATTCTGTTTTCATCGGAGGTTACAAGAGTAGAAGCTCATGAGTTGTCTAACATACATAGTAATGAACTGTTTGTCGGAAAACGTACAGTCCATCACCAATTTATTGATCAACTGCTAAAAATCCCGATAAATTCCGACGTTCTTGTCGTCAATGATGATGATTCTGCTACGGTTGAACTAATAGAATCTCTTTATCAGCTAGGGATTGATCATTTAAGTTTCGTCCCGTTTAAGAAGGAACAGATTTTTTATGAACATATTGATATCGCTATATCTCCCGGTGAGCCCCATCTTTGTCCTCCATCCATTAAAAGGGTTATCGACATTGGCGTTCGCTTGTTTGATATGGCAACTATATTAAAAGTAGTCGAATATTTCTGTTTGGGCGAAAAGGTCTCGTCATTGATATCAGAAAGGTATATTCGTAATATTATTGATTTACAACGGAAACTATCAATTGCGGAACAAAATGCAAAACAGTTGAATCAACATATTCAAAATGTCGTCGACACTGTCGATGACGGTATTTTAGCCATTAATCAGCACCAGAAGGTCACCGTTTTTAACCGTGGCTTAGAGGCTCTATTTCATTTTCCTGTAATTGATGCCATTAATAAACCATTAGATGAGGTCATCGTTCAACAGGAAATTATCGATTTTATCCTTAGCAGTAATGAAGAAAGTAAATTCTTTACGATATACGGTGTCGACCTTGTTATTTTCCGTCATCATATGGAAACAGAAAATACGATCGTAGCGACATTTAAAAGCATTAATCAAGCGTTTGAAGTCGAAAAAATGGCACAGCGTGAACTAAGAAACAAGGGATTTTACGCAAAGTATGACTTTGATGATATTGTTGGGGAACACCCTTCACTCAATGAAAGTAAACAAATTGCCAAAAAACTTGCTCTTTCCGAGCATCCTATCTTAATTCAAGGGGAAACGGGTACGGGTAAGGAATTATTCGCACATTCTATCCATCTTCATTCAATGAGAAAAAACGGACCCTTTATCGCGATAAACTGCAGTGCTTTAACGGAAAATTTGCTTGAAAGTGAATTATTTGGGTACGAGGAGGGGACTTTTACAGGAGCACAAAAAGGTGGAAAAAAGGGATTATTTGAATTAGCTGATAATGGAACGATATTTTTAGATGAAATTGGTGATATTAGTTTAACCGTCCAATCCCATTTATTAAGGGTTCTTCAGGAAAAGGAATTGCGCCGAATCGGCGGGAGAAAAGTAATTCCGATAAATGTTCGAGTCATCGCGGCAACGAATAAAAATATTCAACTGAAATCACAAGAAGGCACGTTCCGGTCTGATTTGTTTTACCGTTTGAATGTTCTTACCCTTTCTATTCCGCCACTTCGAGCACGAATAGCGGACATCCCTTTATTAGTAAAACACTTTATTACCAAAAGCGGGAAATGGGTAAAAGTTGGACAAGACCTGCCGGAACAGCTTCAAAAACAGGAATGGTTAGGCAATGTTCGTGAATTAAAAAGTACCATTGACTATATGCTCACGATCTGTGACGGGAACAAAATCGAATGGAAAGACATTCCTCAAGACCGTTTTCAAAACAACAGACCTAATGAACAAGACTATCCAATACCCGAGAGTTTATTAGAAATAGATGAATATCTATTTATGTTAGAGGCCATCAAGGACTGTAATGATAACGGCAAGCCCGCAAGTCGTCAATTTATTTCAATGGCTAGCAAGGAAAATGGTCATTTTCTCTCGCCACAACAAGTTCGACGCAGGTTAGATATCCTTGAAATCCATGGTTTCATCACAAAAGGCAGGGGGAGAACCGGCACAAAAATTACCTCTACCGGGGCGGAGTATTTACAGATACTTAAATTACACGCACATTAATTTCGACTTTTTGTGAAAATACCTGTGAATTCATTAGTGTAAACCTTGTGAATTCACAGGATTTGAAATTTCCGTTTTACCGTTTTTCATCGTGAACACGACGCTTACTATTCTGTGCTATCCGAATCTTAAACGTAGTTTCTTGCCCTTCTGTACTTGTAACGGATATTTCCCCATTGTGAAGTTCGATAATCCGTTTCGCCACTGCTAATCCGAGCCCATAACTTTCTGCTGCTCGCGTATGAGCTTTCTCCACTCGATAAAATCGCTCAAAAATATACGGTAAATCCTCTATTGGAATACCTTGACCTGTATTGCTGATGACAACCTCGATTTCATCTTCGAAGTCATAGCCCTGGACGGTTATTTTTCCGTTTTGCCAATTATATTTGATGGCATTTACATATAAATTTGTCCACACTTGATTCAACAATCCCTCATCAGCGAATATTTCGATGTTTGGGAGATCAAAATCAACGTCAAGCTGTTTTTCCGCCCATAATGGCTGAAGCGCTACGAGTTGATTGCGCATTTGTCGGTCTAAACGGAATCGTTTTGGGTGGAAAGGAGACTTGCCCGCCTCCAAAATTGACAAGTTCAACAATTGCTTAGTTAAGCTGGAAAGACGATCACTCTCTTGTTCCATCAATCCGAAATAACGCTTTTGCTCTGAATGGTCAACGACTCCATCTTTTAAAGCGATGACCATTCCCTTGATCGCTGTCAGCGGTGACTGTAGCTCATGGGATACATTCGCAACAAAGTCTTTCCGCATTTGCTCTGTTTTTTCTAGTTCCTCGACCATGAAATTAAAGCTTTTCGCCAGTTGGCCGATTTCATCTTTACTTTTTACATGCAAACGGACTTGGAAATTTCCTCTAGCTAATTGCCTTGTCGCGTTTGTTATATGTGCTAGTGGTCTTACTAAAAATTTGGTCGTGACCAAAATAAGCGAAATTCCTAGGAGTAAGACTAAAAAAAGTGCAGTAAGGATGATGCTTCGGATTTGGCTAAATTGTTCTTTTAAACTAGGTGTAATAAAGAGCGCATATGGTTCATTTTTTATATCAAATGGCAATCCAACCGACATATGGTGCCTGCCCGAGATATTTCGATAGACGCCCCCGTCTAGGACATAATCGATGTTTTTTCTATTCAATTCCCGCTTTTTTGCTGCCTGTGGTGATTTTGACGCTAATCCATTCTGATTATAAATATAAACATCATAGGGTAAGGAGGAGAGGCTGTTTAAGTATTCATTAAACCCACTCTTATCTAATCGTTGATATAGATGAATGATGGCTTTTCCTTGTTCAATGACCTCAGCCTCACGATTTTGTGTCACTTGATTTTGAAATAGAAAAAACGTAATCACAAATGAAAGTATTAAGGACACGATGATCACAAAAAAATAGTTCAAGATATTTTTTGTATAAATAGACCTAATCATGATGGTATTTCTACTTTATAACCCAGTCCCCTTACCGTGACAATTTGCAGCAAATCTTCGTATTCATTCAGCTGTTTGCGGAGTTTTTTAATGTGCGAATCGACCGTTCGTTCATCGCCTTCATAATCCAATCCCCAAATTCTCTCAATCAACTGATCTCTTGTAAAAATTTTTCCGGGGTAACTTGCTAACAAATATAGTACTTCAAACTGTTTCACCGGCAGCATGATCACTTCATTCTTTATCTGCACTTTATAGCTACTACTGTCAATCGTAATATGGTTAAAGGTCAGATTTCCTACGGCGATCACCCGATACCTTTTTAACAGCGACTTCACCCGCATCACCAGTTCACCTGGATGAAACGGCTTTGTCACATAATCGTCCGTCCCGATTTGAAATCCTTTAATGATATCGTCTGATTCAGCCCTGGCAGTTAATATTAAAACAGGTATCTCGTAGTAGGATTTAATTTTTTCACAAAGCTGCCAACCATCGATATTCGGCATCATCAAATCAATGACAGCGCAATCGATTTTCTCCTCTTCTAAGATGTTGAGCGCTTCCTTACCATGACAGGCTATTTTTGTGTGGTAGCCTTCTTTCTCTAAATAAAGCTGTGTCACCATGCGGATATTTGGGTCATCATCTGCAATTAAAATTGTTGGCTTCATTACGAACCTGCTCCCCCATCCAAGATAATCTTTATCTAGATTGAAGTTTAATGAACTTTTTATGTAAACACAAGTAAGGTAAATGATAAAGAGCTAAGCCAGTTCTAGATCTGACTTAGCTCATTTCCCATTTAGTAATGGTTTTAATACATCTAGTGTGAATCATGTCTGTAAATAGATTACTAGCAAACTCTACTCCTTAAATCATTATTCCCCAGCAGAATTCGACATATCCGCCTCGATCCTGCTCATGAATTCTTCTGCTGCACTGTATCCTTGCTGCTTCAAATACCAGTTATTTGCGGCCGCTTCAATTAACCCCGCCACATCACGTCCGGGCTGGAGTTGGATTTCCATGGATGGAATCTTCACACCCATATAATCTGTATATTGAAGTTTCTGGTCCAAATCATTATACAAGGCATCTTTTTCCCATTTCGTTAAATTAATATCAAGGGCAATTCGTGATTCATCTTGAAAAGCCTTGCGACCGTAAAGGCGAACCACATTCAACAACCCAATACTACGAAGAGCCAAAAACTCCTTGGTTTTCTCATCATGCGTACCCAAAATGGTTTGCGGGCTAAGCTTTTTTAGGACAACAATATCATCTGCAACCAGGCGGTGTCCCCGGCGAATTAACGTGTGCGCCGTTTCACTTTTCCCTACCCCTGAATTTCCGCGAAGTAAGATCCCAATGCCGGACACATTCACACAAACTCCATGCACTGCAATTTCCTGGGCTAATTCCTTCACCAAATAAGCATCCAATTTTGTGATAAACTCTGAAGTTGTCTCAGGCTTGTTTGTTAGTAACAAGGGTATACCTTGTTCAACACAATGGTGAGTTAAATAGGTAAGTCCTTCCGCGCCAGCCGTTACAATAAAGCAGGGCGGGTGATAATGAACGATATTTCCAATTCGTATTTTACGTTCTTCTTTACTTAATTTATGTAAATAGGTAACTTCCTTTTTCCCTAAAATTTGAACCCGTTCTGTCGGAAAAAAGTCAAAATGGCCGACAAATTCCAAGCCAGGACGATGCACCCGTGATTGCGTAATCATTTTCCCCAGTTGATTTTCACCGGCCATTACTTTCAACGAAAACTTACGAACTAAGTTTTCGACTGTTATTTTTTTCACCTTTACTCACCGTCCTTATAGCCTTTCTATAGTTGAATTATACTGAAGTACACTGGAAGTGTCATCCATTTACGAACTAATGGCTTTTTTAAAAAGCTCCCTAAATTGATCCCTATCTTCAGTTGTAAAAGGCTTTGGCCCCTTTGTACGCTTTCCACTTTTTCGAGCCATGGCGCTAAAATAACGTGTTTGTAATAATTGATCAATGTTTTCATTTGTATAGATAAACCCTTTATGGTGGAGAACTATACACCCTTTTGCTAAACCTAACGAAGCAAGACCATAATCCTGCGTAACAATTATATCTCCTCTCGCTGCTAACTTCATAATTCGATAATCCGCAGCATCCGCCCCAGCATCAACATAAATGGTTTCCACTCCTGATGGTTGCTCCGCATTAGAAAAATGTGAAAAACTTGTAACAAGGATTACAGGAATGTCCGCATTCGTACCTTCTGAAATAACAATATCTTTTACTGGACAAGCATCCGCATCAACATAAATTTTCATTTTTATCTCCCTTGTAAATGAGTTCAATTAATTCCTAATATTCTTTACCTCATTGATTTAGGGCTAATGCCCGTTTAACAGAAAAAGTTAACGCTTGGATCTGTTTTGATCCAAGCGTTAAATGCGAATGTCTTTCGTTAATCCTAAGATTCCATCATCATTAAATCCGAATAGTTCTTTCCCATGCGAGTCAATAGAATCTTCATAATAAAGCCATTTCTTACTCCTGAATCCTCTTCATCATGTATTCAATCAAATCAATATTGTTATCAATGAGGTTCAATCTCTCACGTGCAATAACAGCCCATTCTGAACTTTGACCCATAGATGAGAAAATATGGCGATAGCTAAATGCGTATTTTGAATAAAGTTCAGAAATGACATAGCTGATTCGTAATTTGACAGTCTTCTCTTTGTTCACTATATTTTCAAGATCCTCAATTAACCAAGCAGGAGCATTTTCAATCGCTTTGTTTACTAAAATGTCACTTTCCACAATATTCATCGCTTAACTCCTTATGTAGTTTTGTAATTATTCTAGCAAATCATATACATTGAAGCAAGGTAACCATTCTCGTGTTCATTGCAGAAAGATGCTTGTATTTTTCATTTTGGAAAAATCATCAGTTCCTTTTTATGTTTATCCACGAAAAATGTTTAAGTAAACGCCTACATGCGTCTCCAATATACAGAATCTTTACAAATGCTTAACAGTATCTTAAGAAGATTCCCCCCAGAATTCTAATACAATAAAGAGGAATTGACATAAGGGGAATCACCATTAAGGAACCAGTGTAGTCCGCTTGCGGCAGATTTAAACTGTTGAGGAGGAGAATGTTATGAAAATTGCTATTTTCACAGATACCTTTTATCCGGATATCAATGGTGTGGCAAGAACGCTTAAGCACTTTACAAATTATTTAGAGAAACAAGGCATCTCCTATAAAGTTTTTGCACCAGATTCGGAGTCCCACGCAAATGAATACATTTCGTCCCAAATCAGCCGCTTTAAAAGCTGGTCCTTTTTCTTATATCCTGAGTGTCGCCTGGCCTTCCCCAATCTGTTTCGAATTAAGTCTGAACTAGAAGCCTTTTCTCCCGATATCATCCATGTTGCGACGCCTTTTAATATGGGACTATGCGGCATCTATCTTGCCAAAAAATTATCGATTCCGCTTGTCGGCTCCTATCATACTGATTTTGACTATTATTTAAAATTTTATGACCTTCAATTTCTTTCAAAAATCCTTTGGAAATACATGAAATGGTTCCATAAGCCCTTTAAAAAGCTATTCGTCCCGTCACAGGAAACGTATATGCAGCTCCATCGCCGAGGGTTTGCTAATTTAGAAATTTGGCCACACGGAGTAGACTGCCAGCTTTTCCATCCGCGTTACGCCAAACACACACTACATGAGAAACGAGGGATCACCAAAAAGTACCTTTTGACCTTTGTGGGCAGATTAGCACCAGAAAAAGATGTTAAGACACTACTCTCTGTAGCAAAAGCACTTCCTACCCGGGTCAATGAGCAGGTTCAATGGTTAATAGTTGGTGACGGGCCATTAAGGGAAGAACTAGAGGATAATTCTCCTGCCAATATGGCCTTTACAGGATATTTAACTGGGGGAGAGTTAGCGGAAATTTACTCTGCATCTGACTTATTTGTATTTCCTTCACCCACTGAAACCTTCGGAAATGTTGTGATTGAAGCGTTGGCTAGCGGTACTCCTGTCATTGCAGCTAATTCGGGCGGTGTAAAAAATATTATCCAGCCAGGGGTTACAGGATATTTGTGCGAAACAGGCAATGCAGCAGAGTTTGCACATGCCATCCTCAAGCTGCTAGAAAACAAGAGCTTGCGAAGCCAATTTGCTCAAGAAGGAAGAGATTATGCTCTAGCACAAAGCTGGGATGCCATTTTAGCGCAATTACTTTGGCATTATCAAGCCGTTTTCGAGGAAACGAACATAGAAAAATATGCTTGATTGATATCAGGAGTTAAACCCAATTAATAAGTTAAGGGGTGGCCAGATGGATACTTTTTCACATATCGTGATTGGCTTAGGCATTGGTGCTCTTGCTCAGATTGATCCTTTTGTCTCTGAAAATCAAACTCTATCACAGGCAGTCCTTTTAAGTACGGCCATAGGTTCAAATGCACCTGATTTTGACTTTATCTATCGGTTACGTGGAAAAGGAAGTTACTTCCGAAATCACCGTGGTCTGTCACATTCCCTTCCAGCACTTCCATTATGGGCTATCCTGGTTTCAGGATTACTTTATCCATTCTTCCCAGGGATTGATTTTCTTCATCTATTTTTATGGACGCTTTTAGCAGTCATACTTCATGTACTATTTGATTTATTCAATGTTCATGGAACGCAAATCCTCCTGCCATTTTCCCGAAAATGGTTTGCCTTTGATGCAGTTCCATTAATCGATCCCTACATGCTTGTCCTTCATTTTCTAGGATTTGGTTTACTTCTATTCTATCAACCTGGCATAACCTTTTTGGTCATATACCTATTTACCTTTTTATACCTAGGAATTCGGGCTTTTTTTACATCAGCAGCAAAACGTCACTTAAACCATCACTTTATGAATGCTGTCCGGATTAAGCTTATTCCTCAAATCACTCTATTAAAATGGGATGTCATTATTGAAACCGATGAAGATTTCTTATTTGGCGTCTATTCTGAAAAAAGTCTAGCCATTGAGCACACTCTTTCTAAAAAAAATGATTTTCCCGTGTTAGTTTCAGAGAGTCGAATGGACCAATCTATTTCAGATTTTCTTGCTTGTACAACGTTTGCCTACCCGTTTGTGGATGTAAGAAAAAACGGATACTTTATTTATTGGAAGGATCTCCGCTTTCGAACAAAAAAATTTTTTCCCTACCTAGCTATTCAATTTATTTCATCTGATTTCAAACATAAGAATAGCTATATAGGAAAAGTACACTCGTTAAAACACTATAAAAAGGTGCTAAGACTGTTATCCAACTCGACCTCTATGAAATAAAAACAAAAAGATGACCACGGGCCCAACCCCTGGTCATCTTTTCTCCCATTACACATCGGATCGATTTCTTCATTCGCTAGGTTATCAGCGGGTTTTCAAATGATGTTTTATTCTAGTGGCTGCGAGTTCTAGGACAATGGCAACGGTTAAGATGAAATAAGTGATCACCCCAACTTCTCTTATATCATAATAAAATCCGCTTGCCATGAACATGTCGAATCCAATTCCGCCTGCACCTGCAGCAGCACCCATCGCAACTGCGACAGCAAAATTAATTTCAAAGCGCAGGAAAGTCCATGAGATTAAATATGTAATAGTGGATGGGATAACGGCTTGAAAGACAATCTGCCACCAATTTGCTCCGCTTGCCCGGAGCGCTTCTATTAACCCTTCATCCATTTCCTCAAATGCCTCGGAATACGCTTTGATTAAATAACCGACAGAGTGAAATGTCATTCCAATTACCGCAGCCTCGCTTCCCAGACCAGCAGCAACGGCGAATATTAACACCCATAGGACGGTCGGGACCGATCGGATGAAGGTTACCACTCCCTTAATGCTCATCGATACTTTTTTATTCGTTAAATTCTGTGCTGCAAGTAACCCAAAGAGCAGGGCGATCACAGCCCCAAATAACGTGGTTAGAAACCCAAGACCAAGGGTCACCGCTACTTGATAGACAGCCTTTCCAAATGTGAAATGGCTAAATTGGGGTTCAAGGAACATCGTTTTGACATTTTCTACTGTAGAGAGAGCAGCGTTGGCGAAGTTAATATCCTTATAATCAAAGCTATAGAATCCATAAATCGTCAAAATCACAAGAGAAATTAAGGTTCCAGGTATCACCAAGGACGTTTTGTTCATTGCCCTTTCTCTTTTTGGTCTTGATCCCCTTGCTTGAAGTCTGGTCCCTGTCCCAACCGTTACCGATTTTATTTCCACTATAAAATCACCCTTCTGATATAATTTGAAACCCATTCAATCATAAAAATTGCCGCGATAATCACGATTACTACTAAGGATGCACTATTATAATCAAGACTTTTATAGTACAAATTAAAAGCAAATCCTATCCCCGTACCCGTTAGAATTCCTACTAAAGTGGCATTGCGGATATTGGTCTCAATCATAAATAGAATCCAACTGATCAACTGTGGAATAGTGGATGGAATGACAGATTGAAAGATAATCGATAAATAGCTAGCACCTGTTGCCCGGAGCGCTTCGACTGAACTGCTGCTGACTTCATCAATGGATTCAATAAAGGCTCTGGTCAGAAAACCGAAAGAGCCAAAAAACAAAGCAAAATATCCTGTTAACGCACTTTGTCCAAATGAAAACAATAGAATCATCGACCATGCAGAAATATCAATGTTCCGAAATACGGTAGCGATTCCTCTGCTGATTTTACTTAAGAAAGAATTAAATTGGGTTGCAGTCGAACCTGCGATGGAAAAAAACAAAGCTAGGATAGAAGCAACCGTCGTTGCTGCAATAGAAACTAATATTGTTTGCTGAAGTTTATCCAATATATTGGGCAGTTTCTCCATAGAAGCCGCATCAGGATAAAAATTTGAGAATGACCATACAATCGCCTCTGGAATGGAGGAAAAACCTCTAGCCAGATTAAATTCTGTCATGACGACAGCTACAATCGTGACGGCTACGAGCAATAAAATAAATGCCAATGAACGAATCTTTTTTGTTAAAAAAATATCAGCCTGCATTTCTTCCTCCATGTTCAAAGATCAATTCTCCCGCTTCAGAGCCGTAAATTTTGTGGATGATCTCATCTGTTATTTCATCGGGAGCGCCATCAAAAACCACTTTCCCCTGGTTAACTCCAATAATTCGATCTGAATATTTTAATGCTGCATCTACCTGGTGAAGATTAACCAGGCATGTAATACCATAGGAAGTTGTGATATTTCTTAGATGATCCATTATGACTTTGGATGAATTCGGATCAAGTGAAGCAATCGGTTCATCACACAACAGCATTTTTGGCTCCTGGATTAACGCTCTGGCAATTCCTACACGCTGTTTTTGTCCACCGCTCAGTTGATCAGCTCGTTTATAAATCTGTTCCCCTAGTCCCAATCCTTCGAGCAAGTTCAAGGCCTTTTCTTTTTCATCTTGATTGTATATTCCAAGTACACCAGCAAAGGTTGATTTATATCCTAATCTTCCATGGAGAACATTTTCCATGGCACTCAATCGTTTAACTAGATTGTAATGTTGAAAAATCATTCCAATTTTCGTTCGGAGTGTTTTCAGATTCTTTTTTCCTAGTGTACAAACATTGTCACCATCAAAAATGATGTCTCCGCTGCTAGCATCAATCATCCTATTGATGCAGCGAAGGAGAGTTGATTTC
Organism: Neobacillus bataviensis LMG 21833; assembly: GCF_000307875.1. Lineage (GTDB taxonomy): Bacteria > Bacillota > Bacilli > Bacillales > Cytobacillaceae > Neobacillus > Neobacillus bataviensis. The sequence continues at coordinate 48,439 of NZ_AJLS01000124.1, read as the reverse complement.
CCTGCTCCTGACGGCCCAATGATGGAAACAAACTCCCCTTCTTTAACAGAGAAATTAACATCTGATAGCGCTTTTGTATCCTTCCCATATTGCTTTGATACATTTTTCAGTTCTAATAGCACAGTCATCGTTAACTCCCCTTGCATTCAATTAGTTTTCACCCTTCGATTACTTAGACAGTTCTCGAATCGGGTCAAAAAATTTATCTTCAACCTTTAACAAACTTTCTTTTCCTGATTTCTTGCTGAACAACCCGGAAAATTTAGAGTCTGCGGGCACAAATACTTTTTCATTTCCAGCTATTTTATCACTCGTTAATAATTCAAGAATCTTCTTTTGATCCTCTTCATTGATTTCCTTCGTGTTAACAACAAATGGTGCGTTTAAAACTGGTGTAACAGAAATAAGTTCAAATTCTTTACCTGGAAGAGTATTAAACGGCTCAGCTGCATCTTTTTTCACTTTGTAAACAGCCCCAGGTCTGTTTTCATCTCCATTGGCAAGTTCCACGTAGTTGTTTACACATGTATCACAAAACGCAGCAATATCAGCTTTACCCGTTAATAGGTTGACGGCAGAGCCCTGATGAGATCCTCCATATAATACTTCACTAAAAAACTTGTCCTTTCCACCTTCTTGTAAATCTTCTGCTTTTAAATCCTTGTAGTCACCCTTTTTACTGAAATAGTCAACAATTCCTGTTGAAGGAACTTTGAACCCAGAAGTAGAGCTGTTCGAAACAAATGAAAATTTCTTTCCAGAAATATGACCAAGAGAAAATTTATTACCGTCTTTATATTTACTTGCATCCCCTTTATTTACTGCCAGCCAGCTGTAGTAAACGGCATCATCAAGCGTGCCCGATTCACCGCTTGGAACAGCCAGCGGAAGGACTTTCTCATTTTTATTATGTGCTTCAATATAACCTTGTGCCCCCAGGAATGCCATATCCGCATTTCCATTTGCAATGGCTTCAATCGCAACAATATAATCCGTTGTTGTCTTATGTTCTACCTTTTTCCCTGTTGCGGCTTCAATTTCTTTTCCAATTTCTGTTCTAGCTGCTTCTAAATCTGCACCGGATTCATTAGGCAGCCAAGCAATCGTAATCTTGTCATCAGCTGATTTCCCTGTAGTAGCCCCTTCAGTTTTTGATGAACATCCCGCTGCAAAAATGGTTAAAGCAGACATAGAAACTAACAACGCACTTTTCAATAGTGATTTCTTCATTTGTAGAAAATCCTCCTAGGGATACAGAATTTTGGTCTTTTCAATTTCCTTTCATGCCTAGACAACTGAATTATACAAAGCTAATATTAATAGACTGTAAATTTACTATTTTAAATATGCTAAGTTATGGTAAGAAATTATTAAGACTTTGTCGAAATGAGAAATTTCCCTGCCTGAATATTGTATTCCCTGTCGCACAAATCCTTCATAAATTCGAGGTCATGAAATATTCCAAGCATTGTGGTTCCTTCCTCCATTAGCTGTTTGATTAACACTTTCACTTTTTGTTTGGAGGCTCCGTCAAGACTTGCCGTAGGTTCATCTAATAGCAAAAGCCTTGGCCGCTTTACCATTGCTCTAGCAATGTTAAGACGGAGCTTTTCTCCTCCTGAAAAAGTGGCTGGATAACTATCCCATAGTTCCCGATCTAATTCAAAATGCTCAAGCATTTTCACTGTTTCCATTTCTGCGGTGTATTCCTGATAGCCCATTTCCATAATGGATTGTTTCACCAGCTCTCTGGCAGTTGTTCTAGGCATCACATTAAGAAACTGCGACACATAACCAATTTCATGCTTTCGCAAATCAACAATCTCCCGCTCATTAGCTGATGCCAGGTTAATCGGGCCGAATTTCGTTGAGTTGTACCAAATATCACCTTCATCTGACAAATAGGTGCGATAAATACATTTTAAAATGGTCGATTTCCCGCTACCGCTTTTACCTGTTATTCCGATGAATTCCCCTTCTTTAACATACAGGCTGATATTATTAATTGCTTTAATCCGCTTGTTCAGATTGTGCAGCTTAAACGATTTAGCTAAACCTTCAATTGATAGGATGTTTTCCATTGATCCACCTTCTTTCATTAAAATAAACCAACTCTTCCGCTTCTGCTTCCTGTCAAATACGGTAGTTTGTTTTTTGAATCAGCTTCCCGTCTACCATTACCGCTGTAATCACTGGAAAATCAGGCTGGATTTTTTCAATAATGAGCAGGTCTGCCTTTTTACCTTCCTTGATCGACCCTATTTCATGATCAAGGTTTACTGCCTTTGCCGGATTGATCGTTACTAACTTGAACATTTGTGCTAAATCAAGGTCATATTTCTGATGCAGTTCAAAAATGGAATGCAGCATCGCTGCTGGGTAATAATCACTGCATAGAATATCGATGGCCTTCTCCTTGATGGCCTCAGCCGCGGAAAGATTCCCGCTGTGCGAGCCTCCCAGCAGGACATTTGGCGCCCCTGCCACCGTGTACAACCCTTGTTCTTTTGCCATTTTAGCTATTTCCATCGTAATTGGAAATTCGCTGATTTGAGCACCTAAGCTTTTAACCAGTTCCAGCTTTTCTAGTGAATCATCATCATGTGAAGCAATGGCAATATGATTTTCCGCTGCTGCCTGGGCGATTTCCTGCATCGCTTCAATCGCAACCTTCTCTTTGGTCAGATGCTTGGTTATGATTCTATCAATCTCTGCATCACTAATATCGTTGTAGCCTTTCACTGTATGCCGATAGACTTCCAGGTCACGATATTGTCCCTGCCCCGGGGTATGATCCATGAAGGAAATCAGGTGTACCTTTTTTTCGGCAATATATGACTTTAAATTATCAACCTCATCCACATTGTCGATTTCAAACCTCGCATGAAATCGATGGCGCACTAAATGGCTGTTAGTATGGCTCTGTTCAATCAGGTCAATAAATTTCCTGACGTTTTCAGGTTCACGAATTGGTTTATAGGCATACTCCGTAAACTTAAACAAGGAAAGGGAGTGAAACATGGTAGTAATACCATGGGCAATTAACTCTTTTTCCGCTTCCCTCAGACTTAAATGGAAATTCATCAAGGAAGTAGGCCTTGGTGCTGCCATACTTTCTATATAATCAGAGTGAAGGTCGATAAATCCTGGGGAAATAAAGCCGCCAGCAGCATCAATGACCTCCATCGTTTCCTCGACCGGTATTTCACCCCTGAAAGCAATTTGTTCAATTCTGTTTTCTTTGATGAGCAGGTCAAAGCCCTCCAATATAGCTGCTTCTGTCACGATTTTACCGTTTGTAATCAGGTACATCCTTTTTTCCTCCTTCTATACAGAACTTAAAGAAGCGATTGAACGAGCTGCTGTGTGTAAGGACCTTGCGGGTCTTCAAGAATTTGATCAGTAAGTCCCTGTTCGATAACTTTCCCATCTAGCATGACTAACGTGCGATCCGCAAGCATCCGAATTACCCCAAGGTCGTGGGAGACAATAATCATGCTGATGGCAAGCTCCCTTTGCAAATGCTTGATTAAATCCAAAACGCTTGCCTGAACGGATAAATCTAGCCCGGTCGTCACTTCATCCAGCAGTAGGATTGGTGGATTATTGGAAAGTGCCTTCGCGATCTGGACCCGCTGCTGCATACCGCCGGAAAAATTTTTGGGTGCTTCTTTCATGCGGTAATCCGGAATGTTCACATATTCCAGCAGTTCCTTTCCTCTCGATTCCATCTGCCCTACATTCCGATTCCCAGCTGCAATCAGTTTTTCAGCAATATTCCCGATAGAAGAAAAATTCATTTTCAAACCTAGCAAAGGGTTTTGGTACACCTTTCCCATTAAGTGATTACGAATATACCGTTTTTTCTGCGAAGATTCCTGAAATAGACTCTTCTCCCCTCCTTCATACTGGCTCAGATAAGCCTCACCACTTGTTACTTCCTGGTCAAAATAAAGACATCTCATCAGCGTGGATTTGCCGCTCCCGCTTTCACCAACAATTCCTAAGATTTCTCCGGGATACAAGTCAAAGCTGATATCCTGGCAGGCGTAAACTGTTCCGCATGCCTTGCAATAATTTTTTATCAGTGCCCTTCCCGTTTGATCCTGGCAAGTACTGCAGCCAGCGCCAAATTGTTTGTGTACGTTTTTAATCGATAGGATCGGTGCCTCAATGCTGCTCATTTCCTTCACCTCCTACTATTGGTTTTTGATTCATTTGGGATAAGCAATAGCTGGTATCATTGCATTGAAAGTAAGTTTCGCCTGTTTCATCATCGAAAAGCTCATCCATAAAGACCCCTGTGGTGCCACACAGCCTGCAGCTTTCATCCTCAAACGATTCCACTGAAAATGGATAATCCTCAAAAGCCAGCGATTCGACATCCGTATAAGGAGGCACAGCATAGATTTTTTTCTCTCGGCCTGCACCCAGCAGAATTAATCCCTTAGACTTGTGCATTTTAGGATTATCGAATCTTGGAATTGGGCTTGGTGCCATAACATATCTGTCGTGGATCATGACCGGATGGTCGGCATCTGTTGTAGTTGTCCCAAATTTCATGATCTGCTCGAACAGCATGACCCATGCCCCGCTGTATTCCTTTTCAGCATGAAGCTTTTTCGTTTCCCATTCACTCGGCTCATAAAAACGCAGGGGTTCTGGAAGAGGGACCTGTAAGACTAGAATCTGATTTTCCCTTAATGGGACTTCCGGAATCCGGTGTCTAGATTGAATAATCGTTGCCTTTTCGGTTTCTTCTGTCACTTCAATTCCGGTTGTATCGGAAACAAGCTTTTTGATATTGACTGCATTGACAGATTCATCAGAACCCTGGTCAATCACTTTTAAACTATCGTTTTTGCCGACAAGGGAGAGTGTTAACTGAAGTCCGCCTGTCCCCCAGCCTCTGGCTATGGGCATTTCTCTTGAGGCAAATGGCACCTGATACCCGGGAATAGCGATGGCTTTTAACGTTGCTCTCCTGATTTCCCGCTTGGAGCCCTCATCAAAAAAAGCAAAATTATATTTTAATTGCATTTGTGCCGGTCTCCTCCCTGTTCGTCAACTCTTCCTGTTTTTTCGTTTTTCTGACACTGTCCAGCTTCGATTGGAACGTGACATAATGCGGCATTTTCAGATGTGAAATAAAACCTGTGGATTCCACGGAATCAATGTGGTAAAGAACAAACTCCTCGTCCTGTGTAGGAAACTCGGCATTGCCTTTTTCAAGGCTATGATCGAGAATTCCCATGGCGATGGCTTTTGTTTCATTTTGTCCAAAGCAAATGCCATAGCCAATTTCAAACTCAATCTCTTCCTTCCCGTTTCCCTTCTGAATCGGCACAGGAATCAGCATTTCCGCTTCTGTCACTTTGATTTCCCCAATATAATAGGAATCCTCATCTTCCTTCCACTCATCCACTGGATTATCAATATAGAGCGGCTGGCTCCCGATACGAAGTTCACCGACGGTTGGGTGCAGGGCTCCATACCCGCGAATAACAGCATAAGCAAGCGAAGTTACAGCCCCGGTCTGACCGCGTGTTAAAATTTGCATGCGCTGGCTTCTAGTACTTGGGAACTCCAGACTTTTTTTTGTGACGTCATCAGGCACTCTGTCATCAGGGCTGCACTCTGCCATTAACCCTTGTTTTCTTAGATAGTCAAGAACTTTGGGAAAACGCCCTGTATGATTACTCTCACTAATCTGCAGGCTTTCAAGCTGATAGTCATGGAGCCATCGTCTAGCATCCTCATCTGTTTCCGAAACCAGACCAAAATCCAGCAGACGGTGGGTATAGTCCGTGGTCGCCCCTAAAACCTGCCCCCCTGGTATATCTTTAAAACTTGCTGAAATCCTTCTTTCGATTACCATTTCCTCAGGATCGGCAATTCTGGTGTAATGTTTTCTTGGCAGCGTGGACCTGTAGGCCCTGAGCTGGAATACAGCTTCTTCAGGATTCCCTTCCGCCTGTTTGATGGCAATGGCAGTAAGTATCGGTGAATAAAGGCTACTTTCTGACATCACTTGGTCAATCAACCCCCTCATTCCCGCTTCGATTTTTTCTATTCCCAGAACGGTTCCATGCTTTAACCTTTCATATTTCATTCGCTTGATTGATTCTTCAATGGCCTGTGTTCCGCCTTTTACCGCAACGTATCCCATTAAACTGTCACCCGTTTCTTAATTTGAGTGGTTCTAGGCAAACAAAGAATAGAATGGCTGGTATCTGTTAAAATGGTGTCAATTCCCAGCGGGTATTCCTTATTTTTTTCAGCTCGTATATCCAGCCATGTATCAGCTCCATCAATACTTGCTTCCTGTTCTGTTTCAATCCCGGGGCCGGCCATAACAAGGTCAGTGCCCGTACTGACACTTTCCGTTTCAATAATCAGAATGGCTGATTCATTCGGATTCATGAGATTCCCAGTCTTGGCTGACTTAATTGCTGTCTCAAGTTGATTCCGATCATAATCCTTTAAGATAAAAATAAAGTCAGCCTCATTAGCCTCTACTGCTTTTGCATAGGTTAACTGATTCAACATGCCAGTTATTTTCTCTTCCCGTTTTGAAACCACCTTAAAGGTTACTTCTATATCCAGAAGCATCAGGGCTAAAACCTCTGTTGAGGGAAAACAGCCTGTATGAAACTCAAGCATGGCGGTCTCCTCCTTCAGGGTCGAAATCAAGCCCGGTCTAGAAATCGAATCAACTACCTTGCGATAGGCCCTTTGTATATCATGAACTAAATCAAATTTCATCATGTCACCATCCTTATTCCGTATCCATTGTTTCAAAGCTTACCTTTGTATTCAGAACCTGTTTCAATTTGTCGGCACGATCCATGGCAATCTTTTTCTCTTCCTGCAACAGCAGTTTCTCCCAGCTTTCCGTTTCTTTCAGTCCGGCTGTATAGGCTGCATCAATGACAGCTAATTGATAGGCAAGCTCTTTCTCGTGCCCGGTCACCACCCCAATACCCAACGAATCATGAATGCTAACTTTGCATTCCGTAACAAAAACTTCACCTATATAGAAGAGGCTTTTCTTGGCGGATTCTCTAACTTTCACCATGACGAGTCCATCATTCGGCTCCTCCATCATTGAGGCTATATAGTTTTCTAGTATTTCGTTTGCCATTGCGGCTGCCAGTTTTTTAGAACCGTTGATTAAAATCTCTGTTCTTCTTTTTCTTTTCATCAGCCTGCCTCCGTTTTTAATAGATTTCTTATTTCCAATGTACCTTGTTGCCAAGCTGGTGAATGTTAAGAGACTGTTAAAAGTGATAAGGTATTGTTAACCACGTGTAAATAATTGTTTGAACGCTTTTGTTGCAAAAAAAATAACCAGCATTTCTGCTGGCTGGTTATATGCCATAAGTGAATCGATCACTTCGATAGATAATTTTTGTACATTCCAATACAGTTCCTGTTACCTGATCCAAGCAACCAGATTCTAAAACTAACAACGGTACCAAGCTCGAGCAGCCAAGAACCTCCCTTTCAAATTTACTTGGGAACTTCACGCTTAAAGTACTGGAAGCTGAAGTAAATTCCGAAAACCCTCTTTTATGATAATAATCAAACATCGACGTAATATCCCGTCCCTCAGCTTCGATATCTTGAAACACCGATTGAGCCACAAAAGAAATATGTAAGGCTACCGGTGTTTGATCTACCAGCCTAAGCCTGCCGATTTTAAATACTTTGTCCATCTTATCAACGCCTAAAAACTGGAAAATCCCCTTATTATAATCGGTTTTCTCACAGAAAATGGCTCTAGTTTCAAAAGGATAGCCCATTTCGCTCATTTTTTTGCTGAAGGAAACATTACCGGAAAGCATGAGAGGAATTTGTTTTTTTCTGTCTTTCACAAAGCTCCCTTTCCCTTGTTTGGAATAAATATACCCAAGCTCCTGCAGCCTTTCATACGCCTTCCGTATCGTTATTCTTGGAACCAAATACTGATCTGCCAGCTCATTTTCCGAAGGAAGCTTCTCCTCCTGTTCATATTTTCCTGATTGAATATCTGCAATCATTTCATCAACAATCAACATTTCGTCTACCATAACCATCCCTCCGAAAGCTTAGTTCTTCTTTAGTATTTCAAAGCAGCTTTATAAAGGGATAATTGAAAAAAGACGGTATACCTTTTTCGGCAGCACCGCCTGCAGCCGCATATCTGGCTATCCTATTGCCCATATTTCTCAAGGAACATTTCCAAATCATTTAGTTCATAAAATCGCTCTTCCATCACTTCTCGCGGCCAATTCCACCAGGCAATGAGCTGCAATTTTTCTGCAACCCCTCTTGAAAATCGCTCCTTTATTAGTTGGGCTGGGACTCCGCCAACAATGGTGTATGGCTTGACATCTTTTGTCACAACAGCCCCGGAAGCGATGACTGCTCCATTTCCAATTTTTACACCTTTCATGATAATGGCCCCATGCCCAATCCACACATCATGGCCTATCGTGACACGATTTACCCGTCTCCAGTTAAAAATCTCCTCATCATCTGTGTCAGCAAATCGATAAGCAATTCGACGGTAGGTCATGTGGTGCTGTGTCACACGGTCCATTGGGTGATGGACAGGATTGATGCAGACATGGGAAGCAATCGAGCAATACTTGCCAATTTCGGCATAATTGATTGTTACATCATCCATGGTATACGTGTAATCCCCTATTTTTGATTCAATAATTTTATTGGCAGGGCCAATGGATGTCCAGTTTCCTGCGTAAGTATTGACGATATGACTAGTTGGATCAACGATAGGCTTGGACAACTGGATTTTCTCCTTTTTAGGCTGATGGATAAAGTTCATTTACATCCTTCCCTTTTCGACTAAAGTTTGGAATGACAAGACTTCTTTCCGTTTCTTTAATCCCTCGATTGCCTTTTTTCCCGGATCTTCCGAGCCAAGTACCACTTCATTTTCACCATAAAATCCATGAAAATCGGTGCCTCCGGTCGTAATTAGGTCATATTCTGCGGCGAATTGTTTCGCTCTTTCCACATCCATTCTTGTATGAAGCGGGTGCCATACTTCAATTCCTTGGAGTCCTGCTTCCACAAGCTCCGGTACAGCCTCAAAACTTTTGTATTGGCCAGGGTGTGCAAGAACCGGAACTCCTCCAGCTTGAAGAATCACCTGAATGGCTGATCGTGCATCGACATACTTGACAGGAACAAACGCAATTCCTGGTGCCTCACCATTTTGGCCGCGAGAGAATAACTTCTTATATAGGTCTCCATAGATGGAATCGGTATAACCATTATCGATTAAGGCATGCATGATGTGCTGCTTGTAGACACCCGTTCCGCCTGCTGCATTTTGTTCTACCTGCTCCCATGAAATAGAATAGCCTGCTTCTATTAAATGTTGAACCATGAGGTAAGAAGCCTGATGGCGTTCTGTAAGGAGCGGTTCACAAAGGTCTTGAATGGAGGAATGTCCAGGTTCAATTAAGTAACCTAGAACATGGATTCTTCGATTTCTCTTAAAGTCATAGGCTGATATTTCTATACCCGGAATGATTTCGATTCCTTTTTCCTTCCCGAGGACAGTCATTTCCTCCAGCCCTTTTGTTGTGTCATGGTTTGTGATGGCTAGATGGCTTACCTTTTCCTTCAGCGCAAACTGAACAATCTCTTCAAAGGAAAAAGAACAATCTGAGATATTTGTGTGGCAGTGCAAATCAACTTTCATCATAGCTTCCCCCATTCCAACTGGCATTCTTTTCATATTAAGCTTAACTTGATACCTTGGTGAATAGGTTAATCCAGTGTAAAAATATTGTTAAAACATTATAAAGTCGTAAAATAGTGAAAGATCCCTCCATCTTTTTTTGGAGCTAATCTGATATATCGGCGAATTTCCTAAGTTTATCAGCGGATTTTCCATTTTATCAGCGAATCCACCCACTATATTGGCGATTTTTCAATTTTATCAGCGAATCATTAAAAAGAGACTGCCCTAACCGAAGTTAGAACAGCCTCTCTCAACCCAAATATTATTCATTTAAGTACGCCCAAGCATACTGTGCATAAAGTTCCGCTCCGGTAACGAGTGCATCTTCGTCGATGTTGAATTTACCATGATGATGCGCCCATTCTGTATCTTTTTCAGGATTACCACTACCCACAAGAGCAAAACTGCCAGGTACTAATGCCATATATTCGCTGAAATCCTCCCCGCCCATTGTCGGCTTTTCAAAATAGACAGCATCTTCACCAAAGGCCTCTGCAGCCACCTTTTGGACCAATTTAGCACTGTACTCATCGTTATTAACAGCCTGGGTACCGTGAATATAGTCTACTTTTGCCGTTGCACCGTACATAGCCGCGACCTGTTCTGCATAATGCTTGAGCTGTGTTTCAATATGATCCCTTGTTTTAGGATCAAAGCAGCGGACTGTTCCTTCAATGACGGCATTCTCAGCGATGACATTAAAGCGGGTACCGACCACCATTTTTCCAACAGTTAGAACTGCTGGATTCAGCGTATCTACCGTTCTCGAGACGATTGCTTGCACATTCATCACAAACGAAGAGGCCACAATCGCTGCATCGATACAAGCATGCGGCATTGCGCCGTGGCCGCCTCTTCCTTTAAACGTTACTGTAAAAAGATCAGCAGATGCGAATGTTGGTCCCACTGGACAAGAAACCTTGTTTGTCGGCATTTGCGACCAAATATGAATACCGAAAACGTTATCCACTCCTTCAACAGCCCCTTGCTTCACCAACGCTTTCGCACCTTCCGCTACTTCTTCAGCTGGCTGGAACAGTAACCGGACATTGCCGGGAATATCATCTTTTATTCCATTTAAAGCTTTGGCAGCAATCATCAGCATGGCGGTATGAGAGTCATGTCCACATGCATGCATTTTCCCTTCCGTTTTTGATGCGTATGGTAAGTCCTTATTTAGTTCCTCGACGGAAAGGGCATCCATATCCCCTCTTAAGGCGACTGTTTTCCCTGGCTTGCCGCCTTTAATTTCGGCGATCACACCTGTCGGCTCCGCTTTTCTATACGAGATTCCCAATTGGTCGAGATAATCGCAAACAAAATTGGTTGTATTCACTTCCTCCCAAGATAACTCAGGCTCACTATGAAGCTTCCTCCGAATGGCTGTTAATTCCTCACTATATTGTTCAATCGCTTGTTTTATTTTTTCGTTAATCATGTTATTCCGCCTCCGTTAATTTCTTAGCTGTTTCAAAAAATATTTGTACGGCATTTGCGATATGCTTGGAATCTGACCATTCCTCCGGACAATGACTTAGGCCATCCTTACTTGGAATAAACAGCATTCCTACATTCGTAAAATCGGAAAAGACCATCGCATCATGGCCAGCCCCGCTGTTTATTGAACAAAACGGCTTTTCCAATTTGCTGCTCGTTTGTTTAAATAAAGCTACAATTTCCTGGTTCATGGCTTTTGGCTGCATATATAACTGCTGTTCAGCCGAAATCTTCATACCATCAGTACTATATGATTCTATTAAATCATTCATTTTTCTAATGACATTCTGGATATGTTCTTCCTTCCCAGACCGTATATCAACTGTAAAAACGGTCTTCTTCGGGATGACATTGGCGCCGTTCGGAAAAACGTTCAGCTGTCCCGTTGTCATTACCGTTCCTTCCCCTTCTTCAATTGCAAGATCAGGAAATTGCGCAATCATCTTAGCAGCGGCAACAAGTGCATCCGACCGGCGATCCATCGGTGTGGTACCTGCATGTCCTGCCTGCCCTTCAACGGTTATTTCAAATTGGGTCAGCCCGACAATGGCCTCAACTACGCCAATTGGAATATTTTTTTCCTCAAGAATCGGCCCCTGCTCGATATGCAGCTCCAGGAATGCCTTGATCGTTTTCGGATCCCTTTTTTTAGGAAGTGATGGATCCAGTCCGATTTTCACCATCGCTTCTTCTGTAGTGATCCCATCTTTATCTTTTAACTTTTTAAAATCTTCCTCACCCAAAAGCCCGGTAATGCCTCTTGAACCCATCAACCCGCCGCCGAATCGTGCTCCCTCTTCTTCAATTAAGGCAATCACCTCTAGCGGGAATTTGGGTTTGATTTGATTTTCGGCAAAAAGAGCGGCTACTTCCAGCCCTGCCACAACTCCTGCAGGGCCGTCATAAGATCCTCCATTTGGGACAGAGTCAAAATGGGAACCGATTAGAACGCTCGGCGCATCCCTCAGCATACCCTCCAGCTTTCCGAAGATATTGCCAAAACCATCTTCACGAACGGTTAATCCGTATTCCTTCATTTTTTCAATAATATAGTCCCGCGCCTGTCTGTCTTCTTTACTATAGGTCAGCCTCGTTGTCCCTTTTCCAGGCGTGGCTGTAAATTGACTTAATTTGTTTATATGTTCTTCAATTCGTTTTTGTAGGGTTTCCATTCAAATCGCCTCTTTAGTTACAAGAATTTCACAAAGATACCTGCTAGTATAACCGATACAATTGTAACAGTGATGAACCCGCCGACCAGCATTGGCGGCAGCATACGGCTTGTCAGCATTTCTTTTTCTTTCTCATCATTTGTTAATGATTTGATTACTTCGTTTGTGATGATGTAGTCAGCTGGAAATCCATATAAGGCCGTTAACGATACCGCGAATGCCATTTCTTTGCTTACCTTTAGGATTTTACCTGCGATAATGGAGAAAATATACATACCGATAACACCGATCACAATTATCCCCACAAGCGGATAAATAATTTCTAGCATCATGCTTGGTGTCGCTTGTTTTAACCCGTCAAACACAAATAGCATAAGACCCATTAAGGCAAAACCAAAAGCATTTGCTTTTTGAAGAACCTGCTTTTCCAGAAAACCAACGCTTTTTGCAATAATCCCAAACAATAAGCAGAGAACAAACGGGCTAACCGAGACAACAGGTGCCAATAGTGTTGAAATAAGATAGGCAAGAAACGCAACTATGGCCAGTCTAAAAAACTTAAAGTACTCCGTGTTATATTTTTCAGGCAGCTTTTTAAAAAGTTTAAGCTCATGCTGAGTTGATTCAACTGAAGCAGCTACTTCTGCAGCCGCTTCGGGATGGGCTTTTAATGCTATTTCACCCTGACGATACTGAGCAAGAAGTCTTTTCCCTTCTTTTTTCAACATGATTGAGGTAAGCGGGTATCCTGCAAACCCCTGCATAACGTAGATGACGATAGCAAACACGGATAGGGATGCGAGGCCAGCTTCCTTTGCTCCTTCCGACATGATTAATGCCGAAACTACACCACCAACCAAAGGTGGAATGGCGACAATGATTGTTTCAAAGCCGTAAATGAAGGTTCCAATCCCGAATAACAGGACAATAATCCCTAAAATCCCAGAAAGGGCAATGACAATAGTCTTCCATTGTTCTTTCAATTCCTTTAAAGACAGCAGTGTTCCCATATTTGTAATAAGTAAGTACATCAGCATGGTGGCTACAACCGGTGGTATACCTGCTACTGAAACAATTTCCTTTGGAAAGAATGTCCAATATCCGATCAGAAATAAAACGGCTGAGATAAAGATCGATGGCACCCAGGCTTTTGTTCGAATCGCCACCCAGTCTCCGATTAATAGTATAAGAACGACAATGACTAAAGCTAGCATTTGCGACATATAGTTTACCTTCTTTCTATGAGTATCTATTTTTCGTGTCACGAAGGATTAATTTATATTAAGATAATAATATAATTATATTTTTCTGTCAATTCAAATTATTAATATTTTTCTTGCAATCGTTTTCAAAAGGTTTATTATTTCCCAATATAGATTTTTATTATTTTAGAAAATTATTAATATTATTTTTAAAGGTAACGTTTAGTTTGGAGGGAGTGGTTAGAGAAAGGGGGACATTGATTCATTGAATGGAATAGATAAAAAGCAGGCTCATTCGGGTAATGAAACCCCGTTACATTTACCAAATTGTATTAAATTGCTCTCATTCGGGCAATGAAAACCGGTTACATTTACCAAATTGTTTTAAAGTAATCTCATTCAGTCAATGAAAACCGGTTACTTTTACCAAATTGTTTTAAAGTAATCTCATTCGGGCAATGAAAGCAGGATACATTTACCAAATTTAAATAAAGTTACCTCATTCGGGCAATGAAAACTGTAAAGGTCTATTAGTTTCCCTGCTTTAACTAATCTGTTGTCCCATATCATCGAGTATCTTTTCTAGAGAAATGACAACACCCTTGTCATCCTTATAACAAATATGTTTCGGATGGAAATGAACTGGCGAATCTAGACCTGCCGCTGCTGCAATACGAAATAATCCCTGTCTTAGGGTTACTAGATAATTGACGACACGATATTTTTTCTCATCAATGACGAGTGCCTTTTGCAAGTCAGGGTCAGTAGTGGCAACACCGACCGGACAAGCGTTGGAATGGCATTTTAATGTTTGAATACAGCCAACTGTAATCATGAAACCACGGGCAATGTTAACTAAATCTGCGCCCAACGCCAATGCAATAGCAATTCGGTCGGGGGTGAACAGTTTACCTGAAGCAATGATTTTAACGCGGTCACGTACACCATATTTTTTCAAAGTTAAATCTAAAATGGGGAGAGCTGATTTAATTGGCAGGCCTACACTATCAATTAACTCCTGATAGGATGCTCCTGTACCGCCTTCACCCCCATCCACAGTAATAAAGTCTGGACCTTTCCCGGACTCTTTCATATATTTTGCCAATTCTTCCGCACTATCATTGCTCCCAATCACAATCTTCATTCCAACTGGTTTTCCTGTGTGATTGCGAATTTTTTCAATAAAATCACACATCGTAGCAATATCACCATACAGTTTAAACCGATTTGGGCTGTCCACGGACTTGTAAGGTTCCACTTTCCGGATTTCCGCAATTTCCGGATTGACCTTTTCCGCGTCAATATGCCCACCGCGTGTTTTAGCACCTTGAGCCAATTTGAGCTCAAATGCTTTCACTTGTTGTATCTCGCTTTTCCTCTTCAGTTCATCCCAATCCACGTCACCATTATTGTCGCGGATTCCAAACAGCCCTGGACCAATCTGCATTATGATATCAACCCCGCCTTCTAAATGGTAAGGTGATAATCCGCCTTCTCCAGTGTTCATCCAGGTACCTTTAGCTAAAGCTAAACCTTTGGATAAAGCAGTGATTGCGTTTTTCCCCAACGCCCCGTAACTCATTGCTGACATACCAATCAGGCTTTTTAGAACGAAGGGATATTTGGTATTTGGACCAATAACCACTGTATCATCATCGTGCAATAAATTGGCAAGTGATTCCTCATCCTTCCACTTCTCTTCCCTGTCCGCAAACAGTGGATCTTTCAATAAAATATACTTTTTGGTAGTAACAGTGGTTTCCTGATCCATCTTAATTTCTTCGGTTAGTTTTGGAAACATATCATTTCGAACGAAAAACCCTTCTGCTTCAAAATCTCGTTTCGATCCAAATCCAACTACATCCCGCTTATATTTTGCACTCTTTACGATATGCTCATAATCATCTCTGGAAAACGGTTTTCCTTCCGTATCGCTATTAAACCAATATTGCCGCATTTCCGGACCGATTTTTTCAAAAAAATAGCGAACCCGGCCCAATGCAGGATAATTCCTTAAAATAGAATGCCTTTTTTGATTTCGGTCAAAAATAAGTAAATAAGCGATAAAAGCAATAATCGAAAAAAGCACAAGCACAAAAAGGACAAAAACAATAATGACAAATGTATCGGCAATATTCATTTCAAATGGCTCCTATGAAAGACTGGATTTTTTAATACTTTTTCCCTCGCTTGGAAATTTATTCAACAGAACATCCATCCATCTTTTTCAGAAAAAAAATAACGCTTGGATCTGCTGCATTCATCCAAGCGTTATTATGAAAATGTCTATTGTTATCCTAATGTCTCACCGTTAAATCCGAATAGTTCTTTCCCATACGAAGCAACGGAATCTTCATATAAAGAAGTTTTATGAGTACCGACAGAGATTAAATCTCTTAAGATCAATTCAATCGGACCGCCTTTATAGAGCGCTGCACCTCCAAGTGTCAGGAGAAGGCGTACAACGATATCTACACACGACTTGATAATTTTCGTCCGAATGGCAAAAAACTCTGCTGGGCCAGGTGTCCGCTCATTTTCATTTTCATAGTTTTCCAGCATTTGAATGTATTTCTCCATCAGAGCTTCAGCAGTACGAAACTCGGTTGTGGCTTCAGCAATTACCCTCTGGCTTCGCGGTGACTCGCTTTCCCTTGTGTTATCCATTAATCGTACCCGTTTTTCCGTGAGCTGCTTGAATTCAGCCAGTGCCCGTTCTGCCCCTCCGAGAGCAATATTGGCAAATCCAATATAGAATGCAGAGAAGAATGGTACATGATAAAAAGGGTATTCCGTATCGTAATCTTTTTCTGGCGGTCTTCTCGTTGAATCCATGACTTCTAACCGTAGAATCCGGTCAAGCGGGACATACACATTGTCCGCAATCACTTGATTGCTGCCTGTTCCTCTCAATCCAAACGTATCCCAGTTTTTCACAACCGTCACCTCAGAAATCGGAATGATCGGCATGCAAAACTCCGGCCGGTCGCTATCGGGATGCTCCATGACCACCCCTAAGCCGACCCAGTCACTAAACAGGACACCACTTGCAAAATTATAGGTTCCAGAAATCCGGAAGCCATCTCCATCTCTTTCTGCTTTTCCAACCGGTGCAAATACATCGCAGATTAGCCCGCCCTGATTCACTACTTCGTCCCTGCTTTTTGGAGGAAGATAGGAGGGCAGCGTATTGTGGAGCGGAAATAAATAGGTTAACCAGCCGGCAGAAACATTATAATAAGATACCGTACGGATAATCTTGGCGAACGTTTTTAAATCAATTTGGGGGCCACCGTATTTTTTCGGAAGCAGCAATCTTGTAATCTGTGTTTCTTTTAATAGGTCTACTACATTTTCTGAAATGGAGGCATTTTTCTCCGCTTCCTGTGCCTCAAGTTCAGCTAGCTTACCGACCTTTACTGCCCCATCTAACAGCTGCTGAATTTGTTCCATTTTTTCTACCGTATAATTAGACATCCTTACACTCCTTTATAAGTAAAATTCCTTACCTACTCCAGTTCATGAATACCGCCTTACATATCTCCTTCAAAAAAACGAACTAACATGTTAAAAAAACTTTCCCGTTTTTCGATTTGAATCCAATGACCACAGCCCTTGAAGAGATGCAGCTGGGCATTTGGAAGATGCTCCAGCATGGAGAGACTGCTTTCCTTTGCAACAAAGCGATCCTCTACCCCATGCAATAATAAAAATGGCTGCTCCATTCGTTTTAGTGCCGATGGAGGAATGATGTTTTCTCCCGGACCCATTGGAAACATATTGTTAAGGTACGATTTTCGAACCTCCGGACGCATGATCATTTCATAGCGCTCGCGTAGCACGGATTCTAACTCTCCGCCAAGGCTCTTTTCATCATAAACAAACCACTTTGTTAAATTTTCCAATGCTGCATGAGTGGGATTGCGATAAAATCCTATCATTCTGCCAATCTCCGGAGTTGGCGGGGCTTCACCGCCAGCACTACCCATCAACAGGACTTTTTCAAACCGTTCCGGTGCTGTCATCACCAGATTGAGTGAAACGTAACCCCCCATTGAATTTCCTACTAGCTTCGCTCTCTCAATTT
Source organism: Neobacillus bataviensis LMG 21833 (assembly GCF_000307875.1). GTDB lineage: Bacteria > Bacillota > Bacilli > Bacillales > Cytobacillaceae > Neobacillus > Neobacillus bataviensis. Next base: position 30,724 of record NZ_AJLS01000124.1, on the reverse strand, counting down.
TCAATTGATCCATTAACGCTAAAACTTGTTCCACTCGGCAATTGGTCCATTCCCAGAAACTCTTGGGCGGTTCATCAGGATGGTCTGTATTTCCAAAGCCATACATGTCAGGTGCGATGACATGATAGCGATCTGTTAATGCAGGAAGAATATTTCTCCAGTTTGTTTCCGAGGTAGCTCCAGGACCTGAACCATGAAGGAATATGATCGTTTCCGAATTAGATTCTCCGCCTTCACAATAAAAGGTCTGAAAATTTCCTGTAGTAATTTTCTTTGTTTCATACGAACCCATCTACTTAAAGCTCCTCTCTCTTTTAGGCTTCCGTGGTATCTTCATTGCCTGCAACTGCGTTTTCTCCCCAGAAGGTAAGCCCTAACTCCATATCCTTCGGTGTCCACTCGATTGGCTCCCAGTCTGGTTCAAATATTAAATAACCATTCGTAAAGATCTCAACTCGGTGGCCGCTTCCAGGATCCTTGACATAGATATACATCGCCTGAGAAATCCCATGCTTCCCAGGGCCAACAAATTTAATAGATTCTTCACTTAAAATATCGGCTGCACGCAATAAATCCTGGGCATTATCAAGCCAATATGCAAGATGATGAAGACGATTCGGACCAGCGTTTGTGGTATCCCCCATTACAGCCACATCGTGAACAAGTGGGGTGACACTCATCCATCCTGATACAACAGGGCCATTTGGTATTTTTATATATTCTCGCATTTTAAATCCTAGATTCTCTGACAGCCATGTGTGAATACCTCCGGGATCCATGTTGGTTGCAAGATTCACATGATCGATTCGGCGAGGGGAAACCCCTTTTCTCCATGACTTATAGGTTTGGTTTTTCAAAACAGATTTTAATCCTTCTGGTGCTTTGGGTTTTTCCATATCATAATAGATTTCAAATGGATGCTTGCTTGGCAGCTGGAAGCGAATGGCTCTTCCTTGCCCTGCTTCATGGCCCGCTTCTATCCACTTCACTTCAGTCCCTGCTTTTTCAAGCATCTCTGCAAATCCTTCTACATCCTCAGGACGTTTTGTACGCCAGCCAATATGATCCACATGGGAACGGTCGCCTGCAGTTAAGGAAAGAGTATGGTGTTCAAAGTCACCCCATGCTCGTAAATAATGTGTCCCCTCTTTTTCTTCCGATTCTTCTAATCCAAGGACATCCCGGAAAAACCAAAGCGATTTTTCTAGATTTGGTGTGATTAAAGCAATATGGCCTAACTTTGCAATTTCTGGTACTAACATCATTATTCGCTCTCCTTAGGTAAAAGATAGGTATTTCACAATTGTCATCGCTTACATTTAAATCTTGTCTTAATACTAATTAATTTCGAATTTTCAGAACAGGGCAATATTTATTTGACATTCTTTTAAACTTTAACTAATATTTGCCCTTGACAAACTACCCAGTCCATGGCTTTACCTAAAAAAGACCAGTTCAATGTTTGAACTGGTTTCAAAAGGTCTATTCTATCTCTAATTCTCCTAAAGCAATTAAGGATTTTACAATAGTCAGCAACTGATGATTTTGGTTTGGATCTCGAAGATCTTTTTCAACTAGAATTTCAATCTTTTCTAATCTATGCCTCAACCCGCTCATGGATAACGAAAGATCATGCGTGGTTAGTTTTAGGTTTCCTCCATTTAGTAGAAAATAATACAATGTTTTCAATAGCTCTAGATTTTTAGGATCTTTGAAATCATATAAAGGTCCAAGCGCCTTTTTAGCCAATTTATAGATCTTATCCTTATTTTTTGAATTGATCATGACACCCATAATTCCTAAAGAATCAAAAAATACTAGGTTCATTTTTTTATTTAATCTTAAGGCCATAACAGCCTCTTCATAGTAATCTTGTATTTCTTTAATCTCATCCCCTGCACTGCTGATTCCTAATTTGAATTCCATTTTAGGATAGTTTTTTTGTAAATCTAGATGAAATTCCTTTATCGAGTTATAGATCATGGAAGTAGTCATCGTTTCGGTTGAAATTAGGAGAACGATCGTATTTTCCCGCTGGCCTGCTAAAATATTTTGATTTTTTTTAGAAAAAAATCGAAAAGTCGCTTCGAGGATTTGTTCATGTAAACGAAATTCCTCTTCAAAGGAAATTTGTGACTTCTTATGGTCCATTACTGCAATAACATAGGGTCTTCCCAAATCCAAACCTGTATATTTTCCTCTGCTAAGGATTTCATTTTCAGGGAGATGACCATCTAAAAGCTGCTCCAGAAAATTACCCTTCATTCTCTCAAAGGATTCAAACCTTGTTTTTTCATTTAAGAGAATGAGTGAAGCTGCATTGGCAAACCGCTCGAGAAATAAATAATCTTCTTCCGATTTGCTCTTTTTCACACCATCATATATGAAGGCACAATATCCAATAACTTCTTTTTGCACAAGAATGGGGGCAATCAATCGTTCCTGAATGGTTGTTTTAATCGTTTTATTTCGAAAAGGTAATTGTTGTTTTTCTCTTCGGCTTAAAGTTGATACATGTTCATCAATATAAAAATGTTGGATATCTGCTGTTAATTCCTTGAACACTTCACTCGATACACCTGAATAACTGATGGTACGGAAATCAATATCATCAATCATAGTTGGCAGGTGAACTATTTTCTCCACAGTATTGGCAATAGATTGTAAATCCCCCCCGCTTGCTATTTCCTCTGTTAATCTTTTTTGAAAATCTGCAAGCCGTGTGATTAAATTTTTTTGTTCAAGTAATTGTTCATACGTATACTCAAGTTCCTTAACGATAGGAGTTTCATTAAAAATATCCCATTCGTCTCCGCCTTCATCTTCCCATTCTTTTTGTGTTCGTACAATCCAGCGGCACTCCTTATCCCCTTTTCCAATACATGAAACCTCTTTTACGATGACAGGCTTGCCACAAACCGTTGACATAAAGCCGCTGGAATAGCCAACAAGTGTATGACAAACTGGTGCAGCAGAAAGCCCTAGTTGTTTAATATGCTCCAACGCCTCATAGGAGTCAATCCAAATCCCTGAACCTTGGGTTGAGATCAGGTTTTGGTCTTCGTCTAACTCAGCATATCCTTCATATTCTGTACCAAGAAAATGCCCATTCTCCCCATGAAGGATTGGCCCATTTTTAATTAAATAGTCAATTGACTGATTGGTTTGCATAATTTCCTTTGCGTCGTTCACACCTAATTCCCAGCCAAAACGAATAAGAAACCCTTTTATTCGTTCAATTCCAATATTCTTAGCCAGCTGCTCACGGAGAATACCGAGCGCTGTGGAGGATGTTACAATTTTGCGGCCATAGACCGGTAAATTGTGGTTATAATTATGTTCAGAAAAACTGATTCTCATGTTATCGTCCCCTTCATTTTGGGATGATGATATCTTTACAAATATGTACCTGACTTTATTGTGTAGTTTTGTCCACAGGGTTCTTTTCTAGCAATTGGCATTGCAATCTACCAATGTAACTGCTTTCATTTTTAACTAAAAGGGCGAACAGTTACACTGTTCGCCATCATACGCAACTTAAGACTAAGCAAGAATTTTGCTTACTGCTGCCAAGTATCCTGCTGATTATCAAATCATAAATTAATAAGCTATTTACCTTATTTTACACAACATTTGTTATATTTGCATCTAATGAAGCAGAATTTTCGTACTTTTTCGGACGAACCGCCAGCCACACTAAACCTCCGCAAACAAGCAGGATCAGTCCACATAACTGGAACGCGTAATGAAAACCTGCAGCCTGGTTGGCTGAGTGCCCAATCAGCCAGCCCGTTACATATGGACCAACGATACCGCCCAGTGAAGTGATGGCCATAAACCAGCCTTGAATTTTCCCTTGATGCTTATGAGAAACCAAATCCACCAGAATGGCCGGTCCCATAACTAAGGTAATACAGCCAAATGTTAATCCAAGTGATAATAAGGCAATTGCTAAAATATTGGAGCTGACGATTGTACCCAAGAAGTAGCTGACCGCTCCTGCTGCCATGACAGGGCCAAGGACAAAAATCCGTCCCTTTACCATGCTCTTTGTCTTTTTATAAATCCGATCCGAAACAGTTGAAAATGTAATCTGCGATAGAGTAATCATAATCCAAGGCAATGCGACAACAATACTTAAGGTTTCTGCACTCAATTTCCGGACATTTTCCAGATAGTTAGGCAGCCAGTTCAATCCAATCGTAAACGACCAATAAGTGGCAAACCCACATAAGGCAACGAAGATAAAGTTTTTCGAAAATAAAACAGAGGTGAATTTTGTTTCATTCTGAACCACTGATCCTTGAGAATTGCCTTTCGTCTCAGCAGATTCTCCTTGTGTAACTGCTTTCCCCTTAGCGGCGAAAATCCACACTATTGTCCAAATAAACCCGACTGCTCCGGTAGCAATAAACGCCGAACGCCAGCCATAATTCATAATAAGATGCATTAAAACAGGTGCTGAAATCGCAACACCAAGCGGTCCACCGACCGAAACCAGTGTTAACCCAATACCCAACTTTTCCTTTGGAAGATACTTTGAGGCTGCTGTCATCGCTAAAGCGTATGATGGACCTTCCCCGGCTCCTAAAATGATTCTTGTCACCAATAAAAAAGCAAAACTGCTGACAAAGACGGTTGAAACTTGAACAATCGACCATAACACAACCATACCGACAATTACTTTTTTCGTACCAATTTTATCGGCCAGACTTCCACCTAATACAGCCGCAAGTGAGTACAGTAGGAAGAAGACACTGCCAACTACACCCCATTGCTCTGGCGTTAATCCCAATTCCTTGATAATTGGAACCGAAGCGAACCCAATAATTGCCTTATCGGCATTACTAATAACGGTTAATAAAAATAATAAGAAAATGATAACCCACGCTTTTTTGGAAACTGCACCTTTCTTTTGCTCCATATGGAACCTCCTTAAATTTCTCCCATTTTCATATGAATAGAAATAATTGCTTTACAGGAAGACCTTTCCACTCCCCAATGGAAAGACCCCTGACCTATTACTTAAAGAAAAACTCCTTTTAATAAAAAATAGAGCACTATCTCATAGATTCAAATTTATGTATACTAATGAATCAATGCAGGTAGCGCTCTCAATGGTTGGTCTAAATTATTTTGCTCATTTCTGTAATATGGTTGCTTATTTTGATTCGCAAATAAACATGCCGTATTCGCAAATAAGCGTGCTAAATTTGCAAATAAGGTGTAATTATACACTAAAATGTAGTTCTTTAAGGCAACTTTCTCTAAAAAAAACGGCCTTTTATTTAGATGCTAATGCAGGATCTTCTTGATTAACTGCTTCTTTTCCACTATTAAGTAAGAAATCTATTAAAACGTTGTTAAATTCTTCTGGTTTTTCCCATTGCGGCCAGTGACCCGCATCTTTAATGACCACTAATTTGCTATTTGGAATCATATCTTGAATTGGTTTCGCTTCTTCGACCGTTGAAGTTGGATCATGGTCTGTCCAAGCTAACAATGTAGGAACGTTGATTTTTCCGCACCATGATGGATCCCAGCTGTATAGCTTTCTTATCTCGATGTCCTGAAGGCAAACGATATGATGTACGGCTTCTTGATAGGATGGCTGTGTATAAATTTTATAACGAGTTTCAATTAATTCTTCTGTTACTTGGCTCTTATCATACATTAACCACTCAAGGCGTGTTTTCACATTTTCATAATTTGCTTCAAGTACAGCTTTTAAAGTAGAATCCTTCAATCTTTGCATCACTTCAGGCTTGTTGTTCACGTTTCCAGGAGTATTTAAAACCATGGCTTTTACATATTCTGGATGTTCAGCTGCAAACCAAGCGGCTACCCATCCGCCCAGGGATTCACCAGAAAGATAGACTTGCTTCAAATCTAAGGCTTGAATCACCCATAATAAATGGTCACTATAATAGTCAATACCGTACTGACGATCCGGTTTATCTGTAAAGCCATGCCCTACCATATCAATATTGATGACGCGAAAATGCTCACTTAAGCCCTTCATATTTCTCGCATAGGCCTCAATATGGCCGCCGGTGCCATGAAGCAGAATCAATGGTTCCCCTGTTCCCGCTTCTAGTACTCGCGTTTTAATCCCATTAGCGTCCAAATAATAGAGTTTATATTCTAAATCAGCTAAATCTGTCCAAATAGTCATCTAAATCTCTCCTTTTTCAAAAAAGTTTATTTACTTAATTCGTATTCCGATGATTGACCTGTCTTTTGCTCAACTGGCTGTGAGAACTGGACAATTGCCATTCCAGTTACCCATTCCGGAATCGGCTCATAGCAGGCGACACTTGCATCAAAATTTTTCAGGATCCCTAGCAGTACAAGCCAGTTATGAATTTCCTGACCGCCGTTTCCTAAATGTTCCTCGATATAAGCAGCACTCCAGTTTCTTAAGGTTGTAAAATCCTTTTCAGTCACCAGTCGTAAAAATTCCCGGTCAATCTGCTCATTCACTGGACCTGATTTAATTCTTGTTACATTCGTTTCCCGTAGCTTTAAATATTCATCAAGCTGGTCGATTTCCTGGCGGCCATTTTTTAAGACATTAATCAAGAATTGGTCTTCTGGCTTTTCACTTTCAATCTTTGGAATCGGCACCCAGTGCGATAACCCGCCAGAGGCAACAATCGCCACTTTAAGATCCTGATCCCATGACTCAATCGCCTTCCGGACGATTTCACCAAGCTGAAAACAGCGGTCCATTGTGGGCAGCGGCGGTGCAGACGTATTCACTGCAATTGGAACAACTGGTATTTTAAGATCAGGATTTAAAAAGTAAATCCCTTGTGTGTGACCGTGGTCAATCTTCATTTTCAACGTAAAGGCAAAATCAACATTATTTTCCAAGCTAGTATGAAGAATGTGTTTCGCTAGTTCTTGCTGTACAGGAACATTGTATTTTGGCAGCTGCCAGTCTCCCCAGCCTTCACATTCACCAATCCCAATCGTAAAGGACGGCATGTGGTCGTAGAAATAACTATTAAAATGGTCATCAGATATCAATACAATGACGTCAGCACCAACGTTCTCCAGCCATTTTTGCATTCCTGCCGCTGTTTGTAAGAAACGCTGCCCTTTTTCTCCCGCACCCGCTTCATTCGTCATGATCATCGGGCTGTGTGACATTGCCACACCTGCAATAATTTCAGCCATATTTCCCACTTCCTTTTTTTTAAAATAATAAGCTTAAGAGATTAATAATTTCTTTTTATTTGTTTCTTCTAAAATGCGGCTATGCCACACAATGGATACCCTGCCCTTCATGAAGGAAGGAATATCTTTCACACATAAAAGTGATAGGTCTTCCTTAACGAGTAATTCGGATTGGATGGAACTGCTTTCATTTTTGAGTGTAACGAAGTAGCGTCCTGGTGCAGGGAGAGTATAGAATGGCTGTGTCCTCAGTATAACGCCGTCCCACTCACATTTAATTTCATATAGCTGACCAAGAAAATCAGGCAGTTCCTCGACATTCCCTGTTAACAATCGTTCGCGGATACAAGTAGAGCTAACTTTCTCCCCGCGGCATTCTACTTTTGCTACTTTTGTCACCTCGATTAGGCCCTCGGAATCATCGCCTAGGCGATCGAGATGCCCCGCACCGCGGCAGCCATAGGAAAAATCAAAACCAGCAACTGCATGCACCACTCCGAATTCGACTAAGTAGTTGGTCACAAACTCTTCCGGTGACAATCCGGCAAACTCTTGGTTAAATTCAACGATATAAAAGGTATCGACGCCCATTTCCCGAAGCTTTGCCTCTTTTTCTTCAAGAGGCATTAAATAATGAATGTGAACTTTCCCTTTTGAGATAACAGTCTTCGGATGAGGAAAGAAACTCATAACAGATAACGATACCTGTTTTTCTTCTGCCTTTTGTAAGGCGGTTTTGATTACTCTACTATGACCGTGATGGAGACCATCGAAACAACCAAGTGCCATCACATTTGGCCTCGCCCTTTTCTGCCATTCTGCCAAATTACTCATGTTTAAGTGAATTGTTTCCATAAATGGTCTCCCTTCAAGTTTTTTAAATGGTCACGGGCTGTTGTTCAACTATTGAACGATACTTGCCACTGTAAAAAATTAATGGTTCTTTGTCTTCAAGGTGAATATCGGTTACTTTTCCAATAAACAAAGTGTGGTCGCCTTCAACATGCTCGGCCGATACCTCACATGCAATCTGTGTTACTGCACCAGTCAATACCGGCTTTCCATCAAGGCGGCCGAATTCGACTTCCTTATGCTCTTTCAATTGACCGGCGAAAATCATCGAAAGCTCCTGCTGGTCAGCTGCTAAAATATTTACAGTGAAAATGTTACTTTCTTTAATTTTATTCAAGATTTTTGCCTTTTCCCCGATTGAAATGACAACAAGTTTTGGATCGAGCGACACAGACATAAAAGCATTCGCTGTCATGCCGTGGACATCACCCTCTACTTCTGTTGCAATAACGGTAACACCTGTTGCAAATTTCCCCATTGCTTGACGAAATTGACGATCATCCATTAAAAAAAACCTCCTGTGATAAAAATTTCACTAAATAAAACTTTTAATCTTTTATTTACTCCAAACATCCCCCGCTGGAAGGATAGTTATCCCCTAACACCGCTTTCAAAACCAAACAAATCTTTACCATATGCAGCAACCGCATCTTCATATAATGAAGTTTTATGTGTAGCGACGGAGATGATATCCCGTAAGAACAATTCCATTGGACCGCCTTTATACAGAGCGCCGCCACCTAAAGTCAATAATGCTCTGACAGCGATATCCACGCAAATCTTAATAGCTTTCGTCCGAATCGCGAAGAATTCAGAAGGCTGTGTTTTACAGCCATCCTTTTCATAGTTTTCTAGCAAGTCAATATATTTATCCAATAAGCTTTCAGCAACGTGAAAGTCGGTTGTCATTTCCGCTAATACCCGCTGGCTCCTTGGTGACTCACTTTCCCTTACACCATCCATTAAACGTACGCGTTTTTCGGTAAGAACTTTGAATTCTTGAAGAATCCGTTCTGCCCCGCCAAGTGCCATGTACCCAAATCCAAGATAGAAAGAAGGAAAGAATGGAACATGATAGAATGGATAATCAGTATCATATTCTTCTAAAGGCGGTCTTCTTGTAAGCTCGGCTTGATCTAACCGTAAAATACGCTCCATCGGAACATATACATCATTGGCAATAATCTGATTGCTTCCCGAACCTCTTAACCCAAAGGTATCCCAATTGTGGATGACTTCCACTTCAGAAACGTTTATCATCGGCAGGCAATACACAGGTTTTTCACTTTCAGGGAACTGAATCATCACCCCGACACCAACCCAGTCACTATAGTTGACACCGCTGACAAAGCTCCACTTTCCGCTGATACGATATCCATCGCCATCTCGTTCTGCTTTACCTAATGCTGCAAAGATATCGCAAATTAATCCGCCCTGGTTGATGACTTCGTCTGCACCCTTTTCAGGAAGAAAGGCCGGGAGCATATTGTGAAGTGGATATAGATAGCTCAGCCATGCTGCTGAAATATTATAATTGGCTACCTTGCGGACAACCTTCGCAAACGTTTTCAAATCTGCCTGCGGACCACCATATTTTTTTGGAAGCATCATCCGTGCGATTTTTGTTTCCTTAATAAGATCGACTACATTTTGTGAGATTGTGGCGTTTTTCTCTGCTTCCGCTGCCTCCTGCTCGGCTAATTTTCCGATTCGCTCCGCCCCGGCTAATAATTCCTCAACTGTTACACTTTTTTCTCCTACTGCATAATTTTCCATGTTAACACCCCTAACGTTTTTCTAATGATGTACATAATCCAACGATTCTGCGGATCAATTAAACAAAACATCTGTTACCGCTTACATTAACTTCATTTCTAACTTGTTTATATTGTTTACCATATCTATAGTTTAGTTAATTTATAATTTTCAGACTAGGGCAGAAAATGTCCATAATTTATCTTTATGTAGTAAGTTTTTGTTCTTTTCAAATAAAGTAGATTACCAGTAGAATAGAGAATAGGGGTTTAAGGGTGTCCCACCTCTTCTCCGGGTATAGTGTTCGAAATCTTCGGGTCTATTAGGCACGGAATTGCAAGGTGCAATGGCTATATTTGCAGTAAATCTAAAAAGAATATTGCAACTAATTGATAAAAATAAAAATAAAAATGAGCTCAATTTAAATAAAAAAGCGACTCAGAAATCACATTTTAATTTTGAGTCGTTTTTTTGGTTACTTCCATAGAATCTTTTTAAAAAATCCAAAGGATCTTCAGTTCCCTTGTTTTAAGGCAGTCGGTTTCTAAGTGTCTCAATAAAGTTTAATGTATATTCCTCCATCGATTTCTTTGCTTCAGTTGCGTTTCTATTTTTAATACAAGTTAAGATTTTATTGCGTCCCTCTATCGACTCTGATGGATCAAACATAAAATAATCAAAAGAATTTAATAAATAAAAATCTGTTAACGCCCATATCTGCATCGTGTTTTTTATTATGATTTCCGAATGAGTCATCATTTGGACTGAATAGTGGAAATTACGAGAATATTTATGATATTCTATTTTACTCCTCAACTCTTCAGGCTTATTTTTGATTTGTAAATGGTAATTTTCAAGTTTTTCGATTTCTTCCCTTTGATGATGGATTGCTGCTAATTCTGCGGCCAAGGATTCTATTGCTGAACTAAGCAAGAGCTGATCTATTATGTTTTTTTTAGAGTAATCAATAACCTTACAGCCAGATTGGGGAATAATTTCAATAAAACCATTGCCTTCTAGCATTTTCAAGGCATCCATAATTGGCCTTCTAGAGACCTTGAATCTATCAATTAATTCATTTACTGATATTTTTTCACCAAAATCCCACTTTCCCGCTAACAAATCCATCCTCAACTGTTCATAAACAGAAATAAATTTCATTTTTGGGGCCTTTGGAAAAGATGTATAGAAATCTTCCATAAATAACTCCTTTGTGGACAATCCTTTATTTTTAAAATTATATTAGGTTTTGTTCACAAATATTTTACCACAAAAATAAAACTCCAACAGATTACGACTAAAGGTTTGGATTATGTACTTCGGTCAAGGTTTTCACTCCTTTTTCATTTTCCTATCCCTTACAAACATCTAAAAATCAATTTCAAATCATTAACCCCCTAAGTAAAGTCTGCGTACTTCAGGGTCATCTTTTAGGTGCTCGGATTTCCCTTGTAAAGCAACATGACCATTCTCTAAAACATAGGAATAGTCTGATATTTCTAAAGCCATATTTGCATTTTGCTCAACTAATAAAATCGTGGTACCCTCAGAGTTTATTTCTTTAATAATCTCAAAAATTTCCTTAACAAGAATCGGAGCAATTCCTAATGATGGCTCATCCAAAAGTAATATTTTAGGATTCCCCATTAAAGCTCTTCCAATCGCTAACATTTGTTGCTCCCCGCCGCTAAGTGTGCCAGCCTTTTGATTTTGGCGCTCTTGAAGTCTAGGAAAATAGGTAAACACTTTTTCCAGATCATGTTTAATCTGTTCTTTATCTTTTCTAATGTATGAACCAGCCTTTAAGTTTTCCATCACCGTTAATAAAGGGAATACCCTTCGCCCTTCTGGACAATGAATAATTCCGGCTTTTACTACATCACTTGATGATTTTTTAAGCATAGGTGAATCTTCAAATAAGTAATCACCTTTTTTAGGCTTTAAAAGTAGGGATATGGTTTTTAATGCAGTTGATTTCCCGGCCCCATTTGCTCCCAAAAGGGAGACAATCGAACCCTTCTTTACCTCTATTGATATTCCTTTTAATGCATGGACATGGTCATAATAGACATGAATGTTATCTAATTTGAGCAATGGACTTATCCTCCCCTAAGTAGGCTTCAATTACTCTAGGATTATTTTGAACATCATCTGGAATTCCTTCAGCGATTTTTTGACCAAAATTCATAACCGTGACATAGTCAGAAACCTTCATGACTAAGGACATATCATGCTCTATTAACAAAATGGTGTAATTCATCTCACGTTTTATTTTTAATAACAAATTACTAATTTGTTTCGTTTCCACTGGATTCATTCCAGCAACTGGCTCATCAAGAAGCAATAATTTAGGTTCAGCCATCATCGCACGAGCAATATCTACCATTTTTTGATACCCAAATGAGAGATTTGATACTTTTTCGTTTGCAAAATGAGATAATTGCATGAGTTCCAATAATTGATAGGCCTTTTGTATGGATTCCTCTTCTTTCCTGCGGTTCGAAGGCAAGTTCAAGGCAATTGAAAATATATTTCTTTTAATCTTTGAATGCAGCCCTGTTAACATATTTTCTAAAACGGTCATCTCTGAAAAAAGTTCAACGTTTTGAAAGCTGCGTGAAATCCCGCATTGAATTACTTGATGGGGTTTTACGGATAATAAATTTTTATTTTCAAATGTTATTTCACCATTTGAAGGAGTATAAAAGCGGCTAATACAATTAAAAATGGTTGTTTTCCCAGCACCGTTTGGGCCAATAATGGAATGGATATTTCCTGGTGTTATTTCGAAGGAAAGACCATCAATGGCTGTTAAACCATCAAATTGCACTGTCACATCATGAAATTTTAACATCCGTTTCAATCCCTCCCCTACTTGGGGGCTTTACCCCAATTTCCTTTTTGCGATTTTTTATTGAATCATATATTGAAACTAAACCTTTCGGTCGGAATAGAATGATGATGACAACAGCAATTCCAATGGCAACATTGGTCACTCCAATATAGGAATCTGTAAAATGTGGTATTACTGTTAATAGGATGGCACCAATAATGGATCCAGAGATGGTCCCAATCCCTCCAACAACGATCATGGCAAGAAGGATTAGGGAACTAACAATCGAAAAGTCATCAGGGCTAACATAGCCAATCCAGTAACTATAGAGTCCCCCAGCAATTCCAGTAAAAAAGGCACTAACCGCAAACATGACAGTTTTATAGAAAGCTACATTGATTCCATTGGCCTCTGCTGCTACCTCACTATCGCGAATAGCCACAAAAGCCCTTCCCATCCCGCTTTTTATAATGTTCTTTAACATCCAGCAAATGAGGAGTGTAAGTCCTGCTATAACGTAAAAAAACTCAGTATCGGAAGTCACTAGCATAGGACGATTAACCGATAACCCAGAATAACCGTTTGTAAGTGACTCCCAATTCAAGGCGATTTGCGGAACGGAAACAGCAAACCCCAGAGTAGCAACTGCAAGGAAGGGACCGCTTAATCTCACAGCAGGAATCCCTATAACAATGCTAACCAGGCCCGTAATTATACCAGACAAAGGCAATGTAAGCCAGATTGGCAGTCCAAACATATTGGAAACAATAGCTACTGTATAACCACCAATTGCCAAAAATCCAGCATTCCCCACTGAAATTTGACCACCGAAACCGACAAGTAAATTTATGGACAAAGAGCTAATGATATAGATACAAGTCATAGCAGAAAGCGTTAAAAAATAACCGGAACCCCCAACAATGAATGGAAAGAATAATAGGAATAAAATTAAAAGGAATAGAAAAATTTTATTTTTTAAAAATGTAAGCAAACCTTATCACACCTTTTTGATAGTTTTTCTTCCACCAAAGATTCCCTGAGGGCGAATATACAAGACAATGACAATAAGTAAGAATGTAAAAACAACCTTAAATTCAGGTCCAATATAGTAGCTTATAAGGCCCTCGATAAGCCCAATAACCAATCCACCAAAAAGGGCACCAGGCAAACTAACAAACCCTCCCAATACAGCCGCTGCAAAAGCCATAATGACAACATCAAACATCATGTTTGTGGTTAGGTATGTAATCGGTGCCGTCATCATTCCGGCAATACCGCCTAGAACAGAACTAACCACCCAAGTCGTCATAAACACTTTTGAAACCTTAATTCCCATTAATTTAGAAGCAGTTATATCTTGAGCTGATGTCCTAATTGCCAAACCTACTTTGCTATATTTAAAAATTAAATAAAATAGTGCCATCACGACAATAGTCAATCCAACTAAAAAGATCTCATTTGGTGTAATAAATACGCTTCCGATGTTCAAAGGCTCTCCCTCTATGGCTACTGGAAAACTAGTTGGCGTATGACCCCAAATCAAACCTGCAACCCCATTAATTACTAAAAACAATCCCAACGTAATAACCATCTGGTTCAAATGATGCTCTGATTGAACCCATTTCATAAAAAATAGATAGATCAAGAATCCTATTATGGCCGCAACAACTAAAGCTAGAAAAAAGGAAATGGCATAGGGCATATTTAATTTTTTTAGAAATTGATAGCTTATAAAGGTGGTAATCATCGCCATTTCGCCTTGAGCAAAATTGACTACTCCCGTTGTCTTAAAAATCAAAACCAGTCCAAAAGCCGCTAACCCGTATACACAGCCAAAAATTAATCCACTCAATACAACCTGTAGCATATAAATCCCTCCCTTGTTGGCTATATTTAGAAAGAAACAGGAATGAGGTACCATTCCTGCTCTTTCCGGGTTATGCTAATAGGTGATTTTCCCCGTTACCGGGTCAAAGGAAATAACATCAGATATTGGCTGGATTTTTCCATCTTCTGCTTTTGTCATAAACAACGAAGTAAGACCATGATGATTTTCTTTAGAGAAAGATACATCTACAAACATAGAACCCTTCCACTTGTCAAAAGTGTAAAAGGAGTCTAAATATTTCTTCCATGTTAAATCTTTCCCTGTACGCTTTAACGCTTCAACAAGAACCTCTGCCTCTGCCCATCCTAACTGGCCATAGCCAATCACCGGGGCATCCGGCCAATCTTTACTGAAACGTTCTTCGTATAATTTAGCGCTTTTATCATCAGCAGACTGTTCAGGATCCACAAGTATATTACTTGATATAGTCCCATTCCAAACCTCTTTACCAGCGAGATTAAATAAATTAGTATCTCCTCCCCCTACATACGTAACCATGTAAGGAATATCTTTTAAGCCAATTTTATACATTGCTTTCTTGAGATTTGCTGCTGGAGAGGGTGTGGAAAAGTCCATAATCACATCTGGGTTTGATTCTTGAAGTTTCTTAGCTTGAGAGCTTAATTCCACATCACTGGTTTGGAAATTCACCTCAGCAACAACTTCTACCCCTTTATACTCTTTAATTGAATTCTTAACGGCCTCATACCCTTCCTTACCTAAATCATCATTCTGGTAGGCAATCGCTATCTTTTTAGCTCCCAGCTTTTCGACGGCATAATTGAGAAAGACTTTTCCTTCTATACCATAGTTAACTGGGTGCTGCCCCAAGACGTTTGGAATGAGTGGCTCCACAAATGGCTTTGCTCCAGAAGCAATCATTGTTATCGGTATTCCCTTTTGTTTATAGTAGTTTAACGCGGCTAGATTGCTGGCTGTTCCGACAGGTCCCAGCATTGTAAATACCTTATCTTCCTCAACAAGACGCTTAGCCAATTGAACAGCTTTAGCAGGCTGGTATTGATCATCATAAGCAATCAGCTTTAACTTTCGCCCATCTACTCCACCATTTTCGTTCACATATTTAAAGTATGTTTCAATTCCTTTTCTCATATTGTCAAATGTTGCTGCAGGACCAGACTGCGGTCCTATATGACCTATAAGAATTTCATCTTTCGTTACCCCTTGTACATAATTTCCTTTATCGTTCTTTGAAGCGCTTCCAGAACTTGCTGAGTTTGAAGAAGAATTACTTGAACATCCCGATATTACTAAAAGGAATGCAAGCAAGAAATGTAAGGTTAAGAACTTTTTCATTATAAAACCCCTCGTAGATTAGAATGGTAAAAATTTATTCTGTAAAGTGTTAATTTGGGTAAAGCACGATGTGGTGGGAAGATTGCGGTTGTTTTTAGTTCAAATTCTAAACTGAAAATCCCATTGTAAACCCTTCCAATTTTATCAAGGATGTAGAATAGTTATGAGGAATGTATGAATTGTTCCCATGGCTAAGATTGTTTTTAAGGGATTCTTTCAAAATAGCAACATTCCGCTTTTATGATACCTTGGGAATAATCTGTCGAGCAATATAATCTTAATTTGAAAATAGAATTATAGTTCTTTCCCCCTTTCAACATTTAATACAACATAATCACTATACAAACCTTATTAATTTGATTACATCACATATACTAATATATTAGTATATGTGTGTCAATATATTCTGAAAAATTTGTAAATTTATAAAGTGAATGTCCAATTTAGATTGAATCCCTTTTATCACAATAAAATATAAAATCCCATTAATTTTATTGCTGGAAGACCACTCCAATGCTTTATGTGGAGTGGTCTTCATTCTTCTTCCATTACTTATGAGTAACAGAATTAAGCCATGCTGAATTAAGTGGTGTTGTCTCAAAGAAGCGTTCCGGTACTGTTGGACCCCACCACAATCTTCCTTTTTCGTCATACTCTTCTTTTGTCCACCCGATTGGAGGTAGATCCGTATCCCTTTTATAATCTCCCGAATAGATTTCGACCCGATGACCATCCGGATCCCTAACATATAGGAAGAATGCATTGGTTACTCCATGTCTACCAGGGCCATATTCAATCGAATCACGGTACCCGGCATCTGCCAGCAGATCCGCTGTTCGAACAACACCTGAAACACCATCGACAATATACGCAATATGATGAAGAGAGGCTTTTTGATGTTTCACTAGGGCTACATCATGGGTCGAAGTTTTGGCTCTTGTCCATGCAGCAAATTTTCCATCGTCTCCGCGAACAAATTCAGAAATACTAAATCCAATTTCTGTCCAATATTCTAATGCCTTATCGACATTTGGCACTCGTAAATTAACGTGATCAATACAAATTGGCGGAATTCCTTTAAAAAGATGAGAATGACGCATTGGTAATGCGTCCACACCACCATTTGGATTCCCTACCTGAATTTGTTCCATAGAATGATAGAATTCAACTGGGAAACCATTTGGTTCCTCAACTTTTAAAGTAGGACCCTTGCCAGGGTGTGGACTTTCTAAACAATATTCCGTTTTAATTCCTAACCCTTCATGTTTCTTTTTCAATACCTCAAGATATTCAGGACTTGACACTCTTAATCCAAAACTACCCAAGGCTGCCTTTGGTTTTTTGGTCAAGATAAGGGTATACCTATCAAACTCATCAATAGCTCTTAAATACAAACTTTCCTTTGTTCTCTCCACTTCAATAAATCCAAGGACATCTACATAAAATTCCTTTGATTTATCTAAATCCGTTACGAAAAGTTCAATTTGCCCCAATCGTAAAATCATTCTATACCTCTCCTTAAAGTATCGCGATTTATTGAAATTCTAATATATTAGTTTAAAGATAAAAATGCTCAAGATTTATTTGCTAACACTTTTGTGTCTGTACTAATTTGGTTTATTAACTGATCCACGAGAGAGTAACATTCTGTTTTGTCATATTTTTTATACTGGGAATTAATTCTTAAAAACAACGGATCACCTGCATAGTATCGTTCATACAGCTCATGACGTGAACCAAAGCTGGACACAGCCAATTCATTTGCAATTTTGTAAATTTGAATTTTTTCCTTAGCTGAAATATCTGCTCCTCTAAAATACTTTTCAATATCTTCCTTAATTGGGCTGTCGAAAACACTAAATGAAGCAGGCTGATACATCAATCCTCCAGCTAAAATGATTTGGAGAATTTCTCGTGAACGTGGGTACCAGCGATTTCCGGAGTTCCGAATGGCACTTAAAGGTCTGAAGTCAGGAATATAAATTCCTTGTTCATTTGGTTTCGCTCCTTCTTCTGCAGCCGTAATGGCAGCTCTACATAATTCAATATACGTCGTTATTTCTCCCATTAAATCTTGCACTTGAGGGAAGACATTTGTATTAATAACTTCTGTTGCCTTCATGGCAAGACCAGCTACAAATTGAAGCTTTGTCATTAAGCGAATAGTGGATTGGTGGCCTGTAAAAAGGCTCGTATAATTTAGAACTTGATTTACTTTCTCCGGTTCCTGATAAATAAACACCCGGTTCCACGGTACAAACACATCATCAAAAACTAAAATACCATCAAGCTCATCAAATTGACTAGCTAAAGGATAATCCATTTGAGATTCCTTCACATATGACTCCCTGGCTATACATCTTAATCCAGGTGCAGACATTGGAACTGCAAATGAGATAGCATACTTATAATCTTCGATATCCATTTTTTGATTTGCAAACGGAAAGACGAGAACTTCATCTGCATAAGGCCCAGCAGTCGCCATCATTTTTGCCCCTCTTACAATGATTCCATCTTCCGTTTCTTTTACAACACCTAGATAAGTAAATTCATCTGGCTGCTTGGACGGCGGCTGACTTCGATCCACTTGCGGATTAATAAGTACGTGCGTTAGAAATAAATCGTTTTTCTGAACATAGCGGAAATACTCTCTAACATTATCTGCGAACTTACCGAAAAATTCAGCATTGGAGTACCAGCCTAAAAGCTGTGCGCTCATAAAATCAGTTGAACGACCCATAAACCCGTAAGATGCTTTCGCCCATTCCAAATGCATTTGGCCTCTTTTTTTCAATTCTTCCTTTGATCGTGGTACCAAAAATTGTGTTCCTTCTAATTCACCTGTAATTGGATCCGTATACAACATATAATCCTTTTTATCATCATCCCACTGCAAATCATAAAGTTTCGCGATAGATTTAGCTGGCGAAGCAACAAGTGGATGGGATGTAGGATCAATAATTTTTTCATCCCCCAGCCACGTTTCAGGAGGGGTATTTTTTAAACGACTTAGATAATCTTTTCCTTTAATTGCCGCCATTACACAAGCACTCCTTTAGCAAATTTTACTTGAATTTCATTAAATTCTTCTGGCTTTTCCCACTGTGGCCAGTGCCCAGCATCGGTAATAATTTGGAGTTTACTGTTAGGAATAAGCTGTTGAAGATATTCTGCATCTTCTACGGTTGCCGTTGGATCATGATCAGACATTAAGATAAGCGTAGGTGCTGTAATTTTGTGTGTCCACTCTGGTTCCCATGTATAATTTTTTCGTACTTCCCACTCTTGTAAAACAACGATATTGTGCACTGCTTCTTTAAATTCCGGCTGTGTATAAATTTTATATCGGGTTTCCACTAATTCATCAGTAACAAAGTTTTTATCATAAAATAAAAACTCTAGTCTTGATCGGACAGTTTCATAGTTTGCTTCCAATACTGCCTTTAAGGTAGACTCTTTAAGTTTTTTCATCACTTCTGGTTTTGCCTTAATATTCCCCGGTGTATTTAATAAAAGTGTTTTTACGTATTCCGGGTGACGTGCAGCGAACCAAGCAGACATCCATCCCCCTAGAGATTCACCGGATAGGTGTACCTTATCAAATGAGAGCGCTTTAATCACAGACAACAAATGATCACTATACACTTTTATGGTATATGGAAAGTTAGGCTTTTCTGTGTATCCATGCCCAAGCATATCCAGCGCAATGACGCGAAAATGTTTACTTAAACTTTTAATGTTTCTTGCATACGCTTCAACATGACCGCCAATACCATGCAATAATATCAGTGGTTCACCTTCTCCTGCTTCAACAATCCGTGTATTTACCCCATCTGCATCTATAAAATATTGCTTGACGGAAATTCCAGATAACTCATTCCAAATACTCACATCATATTTTGACATTTTTATTCCTTCTTTCATTTATAGTAAAAATTAAACCCAATGTTGCTTATCCATTCCAGCAACTAATAGACGATTATTCTCTGTTTTTCCACTCTTTACTTCAACACTTTTTATTACTGTAAAATTTTCACGCTCCTTTAAAAAGGTTTTTAATTTACAATATATTCACTATGCTGACGTTACTAACATACTAATATATTAGTTTGGATGTGTCAATATTTTCTGAAAACTTTTTAAAATAAAATGTTGATCTTACAGCCATAGCTTGTAGGATAGTGCTCATGGATCCAAATCCTACTCCAATAATAGCAGCTGAGGCTAAAAAGAATTGAAAATACCACGGTCATATGGACTGTGGTAGGCCTAAAACTTATACTTTTTAATCTTCCAAAAAAACCAGGCTGACTAACTGGCTAGCTGGTCTTGACATCTATTATGATTAATCGACTTCTATTTCCCCTAAAGCAATTAAAGATTTGATAATCAATAATAATTGATGCATTTCATTCGGTTCGCGAAGGTCTTTTTCTAGTAGACTTTCAATCTTGTTAATCCTGTGTCTTAACCCGCTCATAGACAAGGAAAGGTCCTGCATCGTCTGCTCCAGTTTTCCTCCATTTAATAAAAAGAAGTATAACGTCTTAAGAAGTTCTACTATTTTTGGTTCCTCTGTATTATAAAGAGGCCCTAGTTCCTGTTCTGCAATCATTTTGATCCCATTCATATTTTTGGAGTTAATCAGCACCCCGACAATGCCCAATGATTGGAAAGGAACTATTTCTTTTCTAACTGACAGCCGCAAAGCAATCACGGCCTCTTCATAACCCTTTACAGCGCTTTCAATTTCATTATTCACATTACTTATGCCAAATTTGAAAGTGCCATGAGGGTATCTTTGCATTAAATACCCATGAAATTCTTTCAAGACATCCGTAATTGGTGAATTTTTAACAGTGTCATTGGTCAGCAATAAGATGATGTTTCCATCATACTGGCCTGCTAATATCGTTGCTTTTTTGCCATTAAAATAACGGAAGGTCGTTTCAAATAGGTGCTCTTGTAATAGAAATTCTTCCTCAAGCGAGCCTTGTGTTTTCTTATATTCCATCACCGCAAGAAAAAAAGGCTTCCCCAAATCTATCCCAATAAACTTACCTCTTTTGATTATTTCACTTTTCGGAAGCTTTCCCTCTATTATTTGTTCTAAAAAGTTCCCCTTCATTCTTTCGAAAGACTCGAAACTTGTCTTTTCATTTAAGAGAATAAGAGAAGCTGCATTAGCAAAGCGGTCCAGAAGCAGGTAGTCCTCCTCATGTTTTTCCTTTTCTGCATCCACATATATAAAGGCACAATACCCTAAGACCTCTTTTTGGACCTGAATTGGTGTAATGAGTCGCTCTTGATTTTCCGTTTTAATAATCTTTTTACTAAATGGTAACGGGTTTGCATGTTTCACTAATTGATCCTTTTGCTCATTTTCTCGAATAAATTGATCCATATCTACTTTCAGTTCCAAAAATCTTTCCTCTGATACACCCGCAAATACAATCGTTCGATGATCTGTATCCTCAATCAAAATGGGAATACGCAAATTGTCATATACCATATTAGCAATCGTTTGCAAATGACTCCCATTAATAATTTCTTCCGTTAATTTTTGTTGAAAATCCGCCAAACGCATCACGACATTTTTTTGTTCAAGCAATTGATCATACGTATACTCCAATTCCTTTACAATCGGTGTTTCATTGTAAAAATGGAGATCACTCTCCCCTTCTGCCTCCCATTCTATTTGTCTTTTAATCTCCCAGCGGCATACATCATCACCTTTCCCGACGCAGGCTACCTCCTTCGCCAGAAGCCTCTCTCCGAAAATCGTCGACATAAATCCACTCGCAAAACCAATCAATGTATGACAAACTTGGGTCTTAGATATCCCTAATCGCTTAATATGCTCGATAGCTTCATAGGAATCAACCCACGTTCCTGTTGAATAGAAATAGGTAATTTTATGCTGCTCATCCAGTTCGTATGTGCAGTTATGCTGTGTCCCTCTAATATGGCCATTCTCAATATGCCGAATAGGTCCATCTTTTATTAACTCTTGTAACGATAAATTCGTTTTCAAAGCATCTTTCGCATCATTAACGCCCATTTCCCAGCCATAATGAAAAAGGAACCCCTTTATTCTATCGATCCCGATATTCTTCACTAGTTGCTGTCTAAGAATTCCAAAAGCCGATGAAGAGGTAATGATTCTTCGATCATCCAAAGCTATTTCTTCGCAATGGCTTATTTCGGAAACATTCATTCTCATTCTAACACCTCAATTCTTTTTAAAGAAAAATATGTAAATAGATCAATAAGGAACTAGTCTTAGTTTTCTGAAGTTTATAACTTTAGTATATCAGAAACATTTCTTCAAATGAGGAATAATATTTCCATTTCACCAGCCCTTTGTTTATCAGGATGATATTACGAAACATTCTCTATCAAATTCATTTCCTTTAGTAGTTTATATGCCTAAGACCTTGATTCTCTCCATCAAGCATGTTTTTTGAAGGGTCAGAATACAATCGAAAAAAGACCACTTTTGCGAAAAGAGTGATAATAATGAACCCCATAACCTTTAAAGCATTTGCGATTACCAATGAAATTGATTTGAACAAAATTGCCATTCAATGCAGCATTCCAAAAAAATTCACCTGGGAACAGCCATTAATCCTGAAAGGTGATATTCTATCATCCATTCTCGGTAAGAATGTGGACAACTTTCAATCGGTACTTATTTTTTCATTTGGGAGCCTTGTCTTCATTAACCACACACACGTTGATGAGGTGCAGCGGCTTTTCGCCTATATCCAATCCTTCGAGCCTGAAATTGACCTTACCTATGCAGAAAGATTCACCGATGACTACAACCTTCATTTCAGCGAAACCGAAACAATCGAGTTAACGGACGAATATGTAGTCGTGCCTGAATATGAGAGTTTCTATCCCGAATTAATTTCTACAGTATTGGCAAAATCGGTGGCCCTTGAGAAAACGGAGGAACAGCTCGGGAAAATCCATGATAAGCTTGAAACGATGATTAACCGGCTGGAAAAAGGGAAGCTAAGAATCGGCAATAAGGAACTGGCTCGAACGACCGCGAAAATCGTCCGCCATGAGTATAACACCCTTGCCTATATTATGATTCTTGATAAACCCGACATTACGTGGACAAGCAGCACCGCAGGGGAATTTTACGACAAGATGCTGGAGTTCTTTGAATTAAACGACCGTTATATAATCCTAAAAAGCAAAACAGAAATTCTCTATAAAATATTGGATGGATTCTCAACCATCAGCCATTCCATCAGGGGACTATTCGTCGAATGGATCATTGTCATTCTTATTATATTTGAAATTATCCTCACCCTTTTACAAATCGGAGATTTCCTCCCTTAGATTAAGGTTAAAAAAAGACCTGTCCCTTGAATCAGGTGGCAGGTCTGGTACTTATATGGTAATTTTCTAAAAATCAATGTGGCATTATGGCTGCCAAACCCTAACGAGTTGGATAAAACGACTTGTACATCCTTCTTCTTTGCTGTATTCGGAACATAATCTAAATCAAGTTCTTCATCCGGCGTTTCATAATTAATGGTAGGCGGGATGACCCCTTCCTTTATGGCTAAAAGATCCATCACGGTTCTTATCGAACGGACGGCTGGCTGTGTTCGGATCTGGATTTTTCGTAAGAGCGGTCATATTCGAAAATCCCACGATGGTCATCTCGGTCATGGTTGCTTCCATTCCGCCGGCAAATATCATATCCGCGTCCCCTTATTGAATAACGCGAAGGCATCACCGATGGAATTTGCTCCGGACGCACAGGCCGTCACCGAACAATTGTTGATTCCTTTCGCCCCCAGTTAATAGAAACCTGTCCTGCCGCCATGTCCGGGATAAACATAGGAATTGTAAAACGGATTGACCCGTCTTTGCCCTTTGTCAATAAATCTTCGGTGCTGTTCCTCAAACTCAGCTAATCCTCCAATTCCCGATCTAATCCAAACACCAACACGTTCGGGCTGTACGTCCTCACCGATTTGAATCCCGGCATCGAGGGCGGCCATCTTACGTGCCGCCACAGCGAACCCCATTTTAACTAATTCGGGATGGTTGGACAATCTTCAATTTTACCAGCAGAATTCCATTGATGTTTCGTCATATTATATATAAAATTATTTATTGTGCATATAAATTTTTTTTATAAGGGTTGGTTGAAATAATGAATCTCTATCAGAAAATTTTTAAGGAGTATTGGAACCCCTATGTTGCCATCAGTATTGCCGGCATAATTAGTGCGTTATATTTTGGAATTACCGGGACTGTCTGGGCCGTAACAGGGGAATTTACCAGATTAGGAGGCCACATTTTAGGTTGGTTTGGAGTAGATGTGTCAGACTGGGCCTATTTCAAACTCGTTGGTTATGATGGAACGCCCATTAGCCGAACGGACGGATGGATTGTCATTGGTATGCTCATTGGTGCACTTATTACAATTTTGCTTAGCAACAGCTTTAAAATTCGTGTTCCAAAGCAAAAACGCAGGTTAGTTCAAGGATTTATCGGTGGAATTATTGCAGGTTTCGGGGCACGCCTTGCATTAGGCTGTAATCTAGCTGCCTTTTTCACAGGTGTACCGCAATTTTCCTTCCATTCATGGATTTTCATGCTGGCAACAGCTATTGGAACCTATTTTGGTGTAAAAGTGGTCAATACGAAATGGTGGCGTGGGAAGCCTAACTTACAAAAAGGGGCAGTTAAACCAGCTGCAGCAGTTCAAAAGAAAAAGTCCAACATTCAACCGAAATTAGGATTTCTTCTATTCCTTGTCTATTGTGGTGTAGTTATCTACTTTTTTGCCACAGGTAAGAACATGTTAGCTGTCGCTTCCATCGCAGGTGCCTTTTTTGGTATTTTAATTGAAAGAGGCCAAATTTGTTTCACTTCTGCTTTCCGTGATTTATGGATCAGCGGTCGTGCGGTTATGTCTAAAGCGATTGCCGTTGGGATGATGATCAGTGTCGTAATTACATTCTTCTACCTTCAAAATGGCTCCGTCGCTTTGATTAAGGTGGCAGCACCAAGCACCGTCTTTGGTGGACTATTATTCGGCTTCGGAATTGTCCTTGCGGGCGGCTGTGAAACTGGTATGATGTACCGTGCGATGGAAGGCCAGCTATTATTCTGGGTTGTAGGAGCAGGGAATATCGTAGGTGCTACCGTTTTAGCCTATGGCTGGGATCACCTTGGAATTTACAATGCGCTTACTGCCAATTGGACGAAGGTAAATTTAATCGAAGTATGGGGACCTGCAGGCGCCTTAATCGGAACACTTGCCATGCTGGCTGCGTGGTTTATCCTGTCTAGCTGGTGGGAAAAACGGTTCCGTTATGGTTCTGGTATTAAACAGCAAAAGGCCGCAAAGGTTATTCCTCAAACAAAGGAGGCTTAAAATATGTCACAAGTGATGGATGTAAATTACACCCTAGACATTCGCGGTGAGCCTTGACCATACCCTGTCATTTATGCGCTGGATGCGCTAAAAAACATGAAAATTGGTGAGGTATTACAAGTCATTGCTGACTGTCCGCAATCATTTAGAAGTGTCCCGGAAGAGGCAGTCAAACATGGCTACCAACTCATCACCGAACCGGAAAAGGTTGGACAGGACATTTATTTCTATATTAAGGTTGTAAAATAGGATAGGATCTAGCTGTCCTTAAAAATGGTGCCTGACCCCCTGTGCGTTAAAGCAATAACACATCGGGGGCCAGGCACCATTAATTTGTGCTCCTTTAGCCCTTATTGGCAACCGTTCCTTCAGAAATGATACCTGCCCCCCACTACTTTTATACTTTAATGATAGAGGTCAGGCACTAAGTTTTAGAAGGTAGCATAATTAGAAAAATGAACACATATATTTATATAACATTTCTCTAGAAAGGAGATCTAAGCTTATGGATAAGTGCATCTCTTGTGGTAAGGAATTATCCATTATGGAGAGGAATAGAGCCGAATGCTGGGAGTGCAGAGATACGACGGTAGAAGCCTATACAGAGGAGGATTAAATCGTTCTTATGCAAAGAGATTTTCCTCAGTAGAGATTCCTGTCCCCCAATTGCTTCAAACGTTTCCGCATCGGGAGACAGGTGTTACTGCTCCTAAATTATCCGTCCAAGACGATCTATTTAAAAAAATGAGAATATTGTTGAATCAGCGTCCTAACTAAAGGACTTGTATGCTCCGGTAATTCGCGTCTGTCAAAGAAACCTGCATCAATTGATTCTTTCCCATCAATTTTGATAATGTTGTTTTTTATATCCTTTGAGGTATAGGCGATTGTAACAGGATAGAATTCATCACCGTTTGCTAATTTTCTAAAATACTGCTTCCCTGAAAATACATCCACTAATTGAAGCTGGCCAATTTCAATCCCTGTTTCTTCAAAAACTTCCCTTCTAGCAGCGTCCTCAGCAGATTCAGCTAATTCCATCAGGCCTCCCGGCAGCCCCCAGATGCCTTCGGGACGTTTTTGTAAAAGAATTTTTCCTTCTCCATCCATTACAGCCACAACAGAGCCGACTAAAATGAGCGGTCGATTTCCGATTATTTCTCTTAACTCTTCTATATAGCCCATCTTCATCCCCCAATATTTAGATTACTATTAGAAAAAGCATACCATAAAAAAAGGCGAACAGTGCCAGTCACTGTTCGCCATTTAAAAATGATAGTTCTTTAACCTAGAAATAGGTCAGAAGATAGGTATCGCTCTCCTGTATCCGGGGCCAAACATAGCACCCTTGCTGAAGATGGAAGTCCTTTTGCAATCTCAACAGCAAAATGGGCAGTGGATGCACCGGATGCACCGACAAAGATTCCCTCCTCGGCAGCAAGACGGCGAGCCATCACTTCAGCATCTTCATCTTTTATGAGCAGGATTTCATCAAAAATTTCACGGTTTAAGATTTTCGGGATAAACCCTGGACCTGTTCCCGGGATTTTATGAGGCCCTGGATTCCCACCTGATAAGACCGGTGATCCGAATGGCTCGACCACAAATATTTTTAAATTTGGGATCGATTTTTTTAATTCTTCTCCAACACCGGTAACAGTCCCACCAGTTCCTGCCGTTACTACCAAAGCATCCAGTTTTCCTTCAAAAGCATCTAAAATCTCTACAGCAGTCGTTCCACGGTGGGCGTCAGCATTTGCCGGATTCTCAAACTGCATAGGAATAAAACTGTCAGGGAACTCGCGCGCCAAACGGCTGGCCTCATCAATAGCCCCTTGCATACGTAATTTTCCCGGAGTTAAATAAACTTCTGCACCATAAGCTTTTAAGATTTTCACACGCTCCGCAGTGGCATTGTCAGGCATGGTAATAATACAGCGATAGCCTTTCACGGCGGCTACCATAGCAATACCAATACCTGTATTTCCAGAAGTCGGTTCAATAATGATGCTTTTTCCAGGGATCAGCTTCCCTGTTTCCTCGGCACGCTCAATCATTTTCTGTGCTGCACGGTCCTTCACGCTTCCCCCTGGGTTAAAGGATTCAAGTTTTATATAGACTTCACCACCAAATGGTTCTGGTATTTTATTAAGTTTGACAGTTGGAGTATTCCCTATTAAATCAAGAATGGAGCTATAAAGTTTCATTTTCTTCACCTTTCATCATCATTTTCATAAAACAAAGCAGGGATGCTAAGTGAACTCACTTAGTATCCCATCATTTTTTAGTTAATAAATTGAGTATCGATTAATGCTTTAAAATCTGGCTGATCTTTTAAAAATCTTAGCTCAACAGATGAATTTGCAAATTGTTGAATCACGTCTTGGTTTACATCTTCAGTAAAACGGATGTGTGTCCAAGCCGTATCCATTACGTCCTGGTCAAGTCCTTGCTTTGTAATCTCTTTAATGCTCTGAATAGTAATTTTCTTTGCTTCCTCAGGGTTTTTATTGATAAAATCAATTGCTTCATTTTGTGCCTTTACAATTTTAGCAATCACTTCTTTATCCGCTTTAATTTTCTTTCCACTGGAAACTAAAATGGTATTCGGTAATGTTTTTCCGTAAGAAATTTGGGAACTGTCGACAATAATTTTCGCGCCGGCCTCTTTTACTAATTGAGATGCCCACGGTTCCGGTACAGCGGCTAAATCAACTTTACCAGATTCAAACATGCTTGCATATTGAGCAGGATTTCCGGTTACATGCTTCAATGTTCCGCCAATTCGAGCCGATGAAATGCCGTAGTCTTGCAGGAATGTTTCCATTTGGACATCATGTGTGCATCCGACACCAGGTGTGATAAACGATTTACCAGTGAAATCCTCAACAGAATTGATTCCGCTTTGTTTACTTGCCACGATTGCAGTACCGCCTGATGATGCCCCTGCAATAATTTTAACATCTGCACCGTTTGTAAAATTGTTCATAACCGGTCCTGGCCCTACCAAACCGGCATCAATATCACCGGTTTTTAAAGCGGTCATAAAGGCACCGCCATCAGGAAACGTTTTGTACTCTACTTTCACGTTTTTACCTAATTCCTTTTCATAATACCCTTTTTCTCTCGCTACCATTGCAGGTGCATGGTCGATATTTGGAAAATACCCAATTACGACTTTTTCAGAGCCAGCACTGCTGCTCGTTTCGCTCGAATCGCAGCCAGCTAATAATCCCATACTTAGTAAAAATGACATACCGATGATTTTTGTCTTTTTATTCATCTTTTTCTCCCCCTTATTTACTAGTTTCTAATCCCCAACGGCGAATGACATTTTGTTCGATTCGTTGGAAGAACGTAAGATCTACAATCGTACCAATGACTCCGATAATAATCATAATACCGATGACCATACTCATATTTCCGAAATCGGATGCGTACTTGAGTGTGTAACCCAACCCAGGCCCGGTACTCAAAATTTCTCCTGCCATCAGTGCGCGCCAAGCGAAGGCCCAGCCCAGTCTAATTCCGGTAACGGCATATGGAACGGAGGCAGGAAGAATAACCTTTGCAAACAGATCGAATCCGCCCGACCCCATCGTTTGTGCTGCCCTGATATAAAGAGGCGGAACATTCTTAATCCCAATCCTCATATTGATGGTAATGACAAGTGTTGCCCCCAGTATCACGATAAAAATAACAGAGCTTTCATTTAGGCCAAACCACATAATGGCGATTGGCAGCCAGACAATACTTGGTACACTTTGTAGGGCTAAGATTAAGGTACCTAATGTCTCATCAGCTGTTTTATTTTTGGCTAGCAGGATTCCTAAACAGAAGCCGATAATAATGGAAATAAGTAAACCAATGGCTAATCTTCGAAAACTTGCAAGAATATCGTAAATGAGCGTTTTATCTTCAAAACCTGTGCCTAGTGCTTTCATAACATCAGTCGGCGCAGGCATAAGGGCCGGTGAAACATTCAATATCTTAACAGCGGACTGCCAAATGATGAGTAAAAGCGCAAAAAATATAATTCGTTTAATTGTTCGCTGCATACGCTAATTCCTCTTTTACTACTTTATCAATCTCCGTTTTTAATAAGCCATTAATTTTCTCTTCTAATTTAGCCACTGCCTGTGGATGCGTGCCGCGTGGTCTTGGAATTTTTACATGGATATCCTCAAGAACCACACCCGGTCTTGTTCCCATGACAATGATTCTGTCTGATAGTTTAATAGACTCACTAATGCTATGGGTGACAAAAAGAATTGTCTTTTTTGTTTCAACCCAGATTTTCTCTAATTCATGATGAAGTCTTGCACGTGTCTGTTCATCAAGAGCACCAAACGGTTCATCCATTAGTAATACCTTGGGATTCATTGAAAGTGCCCTTGCAATGGAGACCCGTTGCTGCATTCCGCCTGAAAGCTCATGTGGGGAATGCTTTGTATAGTTGCTCAGCTGAACCATTTGTAAATACTGATGAGCAACTTCCCTTGCTTCCTTTTTCTTCATTTCCTTGCGCAGCGGGAACATAACATTTTCTTCAACCGTCATCCAAGGAAATAAGGCTGGCTCCTGGAAAACCATCCCTCGGTCTTTCCCCGGTTTTTTGATTGGATTCCCACCCAGCAGGATTTCACCGCTCGTTGGCTTCGTTAAGCCGGCAACAATCGATAACAGGGTGGATTTCCCACAACCAGAAGGGCCAAGAATCGAGACAAACTCACCTTCTTTAATATCGAGATTTATATTCGTAAGGACATCACTAGTAACCTTTTGATTAATAAATTGTTTGTTAATGTTATTTATTTGGAGAAACAAATCCTCACCCACTTTACCCATAATTCATATTAATTTAATCGGATTAATGATATTAATTATATAATTTTCTTAACTTAAGTCAAGGAATTTTCAGAAATTTATACTGATACATTCAAATCGAGTTCTAATAAAAATTAGTGAATGACATTTGATTTGTATTAGCGTTTTTTTGCCATCTTTACATATATTAAAAAGAAAAATACTACCTATCAAAAGAAGGTGTTTACAAATCACTGAAATTCAAGATGTTTCCTACGTCCTATCTAAGATGGATCATGCTTTGGCACATAAATGGCTGGAAAACGATATGGTCAAAAAGAATCTGGCCATTAGTTACGATTATTGGTTAGAAGATACGGGAATACCCATGACATTGGAGGAATTTGTCAGCCAATATCTTGAAAATGCCCACTATCTTGGTGGGGTATTTTCACCTCATTTAAACATAAATGACAACGGGTATTAATCAACGTGTTTTTCTTTGTGTGTGATGACATTCTTTGGGAGAGGGGTGACTTTCATACATGAAGGACTAATCACTGGATTTTTATTAAAGGTTAGTCCTTCATAGCTTTGATGAAGGACTAATCCCAGTCTTTCTATTAAAGATTAGTCCTTCATAGCCTTGATGAAGGACCAATCCCAGTCTTTCTATTAA